>NZ_JACJMB010000093.1 GCF_016902615.1 Collinsella tanakaei | reverse complement strand
GGGCTGCGGGAACGCCGCCCACCGGTCAGCGGCTCTGGCGGCCGGGGCACGCCCGGTCCCATTCCGAACCCGGAAGCTAAGCCGGCCAGCGCCGATGGTACTGCGGGGGAAGCCCGTGGGAGAGCAGGGCGCCGCTGACCGGTGGACGGCGTTTCCACGCGGGGGCGGGGCCCCGGGGGAGCATCTCCCCCGGGGCCCCGCCCC
>NZ_JACJMB010000092.1 GCF_016902615.1 Collinsella tanakaei | reverse complement strand
TCGAAGTCGGCGAGCGTCTTCACGAAGGGGAAGTTCGCCTTCTCGACCCGGCGGTCCAGGTCGCGCGCCCTCACGGCCGCCACCTGGGCGTCGGTCATCTCCATCAGCGTGAATCTGAATCTGCCCCATTCCCGTTGACACACGGAGTTCCGTTTCGGCATGATGTCGTAAACGGGGAAAGGGGGCATAGGATGGGACATCCGTCGCCCAAATATT
>NZ_JACJMB010000091.1 GCF_016902615.1 Collinsella tanakaei | reverse complement strand
CCTGCTCGAGTCGATGCTCGGCGAGGTCTCCTACCAGACCGTCCCCGCGACGATGCTCGTGAGGTGCGCCGGCCGCGAGTTCTCGGTGCCCCGGCGCATGATAGGCAGGTGGATTGGCAACACTTATTTGGACGGTTTCGACAGGATCAGCCCCGCCTTCCTGAACTCGACGGGGCTCATGTAGCCGAGCGTCGAGTGGATCCTGAAGTTGTTGTAC
>NZ_JACJMB010000010.1 GCF_016902615.1 Collinsella tanakaei | reverse complement strand
TGGTACTGCGGGGGAAGCCCGTGGGAGAGCAGGGCGCCGCTGACCGGTGGACGGCGTTTCCACGCGGGGGCGGGGCCCCGGGGGAGCATCTCCCCCGGGGCCCCGCCCCCTTTCTCGTTAACGGGACGTGGGACTTCCCGGAACTTGAACTAGATGGCTCTGTACTTTAATCCGTTATGGCTACAATAAGTATCTGTATGTTTGTATACGCTTGAAAGGTTGTAGCATGGCGGAAGCCGGCATCGGTGTCGATATCGTCGAAATTCCTCGCATGGAACGCATCCTTGAGCGCACTCCTCGTTTTGCCGCTCGGTTGTTTACTGAGGAAGAGCGCGCCTACTGCGATGGATCGTCTCGCCCAGCGGCTCATTATGCCTGTCGTTTTGCTGCACGCGAGGCCGTGCTTAAGGCCTTGGGAACAGGGTTTGGGCAGGGTGTCGGCCGTCAGGATGTAACGGTTTCCCGGGATAAATACGGCAAGCCCTGTGCGATTCTCACCGGTCGCGCTCTTGAGATTGCTGAAGAAAAGGGTATCGTCGAGGTCGCCCTTTCGCTTTCCTTCACGAGCGATCTTGCGATCGCAAACGCCATGGCGATTACGTCCGATGCGCGTCCGAAGCCAAAACCTTCCAAGCAGGATGATAAAGCCCGTATTGCCCAATCGTTTCGAGATGCCCGCTCGGTGCTTGATGAACTCGAGAGCATCCAGATCGATGAATTAGAAGCCCTTGACGCGGACACCGTGTCTTACGGACAGGAGCATATCGATGAAGCCAATTCTGAGCACTGAAGAGGTCACCACGCTTGAGAACATCATCGAGCGCGAGGGCACGTCGAAAGCTGAGCTTATGGAGCATGCGGGAGAGTTTGTCGCCCAGCTTGCTCAGACCTACCATCCGCATGAGGTCGTCGTTCTCGTCGGTTTCGGCAACAACGGCGGTGATGGTTGGGTCGCGGCGGATATTTTGCAGCAGCGCGGCGCACATGTCGTGGTGGTGACTCCGGTCGAGCCCAATGAGATTCAAAGTGCACTTGCGCGCCATGTTGCGCGTCGGACGGCTGGGCGTGACGTCACCGTGGTTGTCGGGCCCTCGCGTGACGAGCTGGCGGCTCTGCTGGTGAAGGCCGATCTTGCCATCGATGCCATCTTCGGCACGGGGTTCCATGGTTCGGTGCGCGCCCCGTTCTCCATTTGGATTCCCACGCTGAACGAGGCCCAGGTCCGCGTCATCTCCGTGGATATCCCGTCCGGCCTGAATGCCGTCACGGGTGTCGTGGAGGACTGCTGCGTTCGCGCTGACAAGACGGCGACCATGATTGCCCCGAAGATCGGACTCTATAGCGCCGATGGTCCCCAGTATGTTGGCGAGCTGGTGTGCGGGGAGCTCTACGATCGGCTTGATGAGGTTATTGGCGATGTCGACCATGCCGCCGAGATCGTCGAAGCTGCTGACCTGATCGACTTCATGGACCCTCTGCCCGCTAATGTCAACAAGTATTCCCGCGGGTCCGTACTCGTCGTGGGCGGCTCGGCGCGCTATCCTGGTGCGGCGATTATGGCGGCCAAGGCGGCTGCGCGCGCCGGGGCCGGCTATGTGAGCGTTGCCGCCCCGGATGCATGCGCGAACCTTATTCGCATGGCTCTGCCGTCTGTTCCCGTTATTTCGGTTCCCTCCGATTCCCGCGGCTCGTTTGGCGCTGCGGCGCGCTCCGTGGTGTGCGATGTGGCCGCAAAGTATGATTGCGTTCTGTGCGGCCCCGGCATGACGACGGCTGCCGGTTGCATGCAGGTCACCTCGGGCCTGCTTGAGCTCGATGTGCCGCTGGTCCTTGATGCCGATGCGCTGAACTGCCTGTCTCGCCTTGCGATCGGTGGAATCGATAAGACGCCCGAGCTGTATCGCCGTGAGGCGCCGCTCATCTTCACGCCCCATCATCGTGAGCTTTCCCGCCTGGTGGGCGACGTGCCGGTCGACGACCTGAGTTCCGCTATCGATGCCGCCCAGCAGATTGAATGGGCGGTGGGATCCGATAACCTCGTCGTCGTCGCAAAGGGCGCGACGACCGCGGTCGTCGGTGTCGAGAAGGTGCTTATTCCGACGGCAGGTCCCGCAAGCTTGGCGACCGCGGGCTCGGGCGATGTGCTCGCCGGCATTCTCGCCGGCACGGTCGCGATGAGCCACGGCGAGGTCGACTGCTGGGAGCTGCTGGCGGCCTATGCCGTCACCGTCCACTCGTTTACCGGCTTTGCAGCCGCTGCCGAGTATGGTGACCGGAGCGTGATCGCGACCGATCTGATCGACCTCATCGGCGAGGCGATGCAGCTGGTGGAAAACGAGGCGCTCAAGGGCCTCGGCGCTGAGGGTGACGGGGAGGCTGAGTAGCCATGCCGTTGCGTAAGGAGCCTGCGACGCGTTGGGCGTGGGTCGAGATCGACCAAGGCGCCCTGCGTCGCAACGTGCGGGCGTTCAAGAACCTGCTCGGGCCGCGTCAGCGTCTGTGCTGCGTGGTGAAGGCCGATGCGTACGGTCACGGCGCCGTTCCGTGTGCGAAGATCATGCATGCGACGGGCACCGATATGTTCGCCGTGGCGACGGTGAACGAGGGCGTGACGCTGCGCGAGGGGGGCATCACCGAACCCATTCTCGTTCTGAGCGAGCCTCCGTTGAGCGCGATCGATACGCTGCTCGAGCATCGACTCATGCCATCGATCTACACGTCGGAGTTCGCGCTTGCCTACGGTGAGCGCGCGGTAAGTCTCGGCGTGGTCGGCAAGTATCACATGGCGATCGAGACGGGCATGAATCGCATCGGCGTGCACTACGCGGACGTGCTCGATTTCCGCCGCGAGATCGACTTTCACCGCGGCATCGAGTGCGACGGCGTCTTCACGCACTTCGCGACGGCAGATGAGTCCAACGGATGGGATTACAAGCTGCAGTGCAAGCGCTTTGACGAGGCGGTCGCCGCCATGCGCGACGCGGGGTTCGCGTGCGGCGTCGTGCATTGCGACAACACGGCAGCCGCCATTCTCGACCGCAGCACGCACTACGATATGATTCGCGCCGGCATCGGCCTGTATGGTCTGCAGCCCTGCGAGGCGACGCGCCCCATCTTCCCCTTGGAGCCGGTCATGAGCGTACGGGCGCGCGTGACGAGAACCGCCCATCCTGCCATGGGGGAGGGCGTCGGTTACGGGTTCACCTATCGAGTCCCCCGTGCGCGGGTGCAGATCTGCACACTGCCCATCGGCTATGCCGACGGTCTGGCGCGGACGCTGTCGAACCGCATGGACGTGTTGTTCCGCGGTGCGCGCGTGCCGCAGGTCGGCAATATCTGCATGGATCAGTTCATGGTGGCGATCACGCAGACGTCGCGTGAGCAGGTGCCGGAGGCGGAGATGGGCGACATCATGACCATCATCGGCCGCGACGGCGACAACGAGATCACTATGGACGAGATGGCGCGCCTGCGCGGGACCATCAGCTATGAGGTTGCGTGCGGGTTCGGCATGCGGCTCGAGAAGATCTACACGTAAGGGGGCGCCATGGGTGTCATGCACATTCCGGGACATGACCGGCAGAAGCCGCGCGAGGTTACGCTCGAGGAGATCCGCGCGGTTCTGGGCGACTGCCGACTGTGTCAGCTTGCCGAGACGCGTACCAAGATCGTGTTCGGCGTCGGCAACCCTCACGCGCGGGTGATGTTTGTCGGTGAGGCGCCGGGGCGCAACGAGGACCTGCAGGGCGAGCCGTTCGTGGGCCGCGCTGGCGAGAATCTCAACGGCATCCTGTCGCTGGCGGGCCTCAGGCGGGAGGACATCTACATCGCCAACGTGCTGAAGTGCCGTCCGCCGGGAAACCGCAACCCCAAGGCCGATGAGGTCTTGGCGTGCTCGCCGTTTCTGCGCGAGCAGATTCGCAGCATCTGGCCCGATATCATCGTGACGCTCGGCAATCCCGCGACGCATTTCGTCTTGAAGACCGAGGCGGGTATCACGCGCCTGCGCGGCAGGTTCCATCAGATGGGCCACTTCGTGGTCATGCCGACGTTCCATCCTGCGGCGGCGCTGCGCAATCCGGCGTGGCAGGAGCTGCTGGAAGAGGACTTCCGCATGCTGGGAGACTATCTTGCGCGGCATCCCGCCGACGGCACGGTCCTACCGGCGACGGAGCATTCTGAAGCCCTGCCGCGCGCTGAGGAGTAGCCATGAGCCTGATTCGCATAGCGCCGGGCCGCTATCGGAGCGCGTCGCAGGAGGATACCATCGACCTCGGCGCTCTTGTCGCCGATGAGCTTGTCGAGGGCGACGTGCTTGTCCTGACGGGCGGCCTGGGCGTGGGCAAGACGCACCTCACCAAGGGCATCTCGGCCGGTCTGGGCGATGGGCATCCGGTGACCAGCCCAACCTTTTCCCTGATGGCGGTGCACGATGGCGGGCGCATCCCGCTGTTCCACTTCGACCTCTACCGCCTCGAGCACGCCTACGAGCTTGAGGATACGGGCATCTACGACGTGCTCGGCTACGAAGGGGTCTGTGTGCTCGAATGGGGCGAGCAGTTTCAAGACGAACTGACCGATGGGTTCCTCTCGGTCACGCTCGTGCGGATCGAGGACGATCCGGAGGCGCGCGATATCGTGCTGGAGCCCCATGGGGCGCGCGCCGAGGAGCTGGTGGACGCAATCGATCGGGCGGTGTGCGCTCGCGTCGAGGCGTGAGCCGCGCAATTTGTTCTACGGGAGATGTCGCCGCGGGCGGCTGGAACGAGATGGATACGATGGAGCTCAACTGTGACCGCTACCTGGTGGTAGCCTGCGATACCTCGACGGACATGCTTGCCTGCGCGGTGGCGTGGTGGACGCCCGCAGCAGGCGCCCATGAGCATGCGCGCATCGAGGTTCTGGCGTCGGCGGATCACCTCTGCCGCCGCCACGCGAACGTTGAGCTGGTGAATACCGTCAAGACGGTGCTCGAGGATGTCGGCAAGACGATGGATGACGTCGACGCGGTGCTCGTCGGGCGCGGCCCCGGCTCGTTTACCGGGGTGCGCATCGGCATCTCGACGGCGAAGGGCCTGGCGCGCGGCGCGAATATCCCCCTGCACGGCGTCTCTACTCTCGATGCGACGGCGTGGCGCGCGTGGGCGGCCGGTGTGCGCGGCTCGGTGGGCGTCGCCGCCGACGCGATGCGCGGCGAGGTCTATCCGGCGCTCTATCGGCTCGACGATGAGGGGGCGCACCGCCAGTTCGAGCGCGAGCGCGTCGTGAAGGCGCAGGTTGCCGTGGAGGAGTGGTCGGCGCTGCCGCAGGCGGGCGAGCTTCAGCTCACAGGTGACGGCTTGGTGCGCTACGGGGCGCGTTTCGAGGCTGCCGGCCTTACGGCGCATGCGGTGAGCCGCGAGCAATGGTGGCCGACGGGTGAGGGGCTGCTGTTGGCGGCCGCCGCGACGATGGGGTCGGTGCCGCTCGATCGCGATGGCGATCCGGCGCTCGTGCTCCCCATCTACACGCGTCTGTCCGATGCGGAGGAAAACGAGCGGCGTCGACTGGGGCTGGCCGAGAGCGCGCATGTCGATACGACCGGCGTGGCAGATGAGCTTGCCGGCAGGCATCTGCAGCTGCGCCCCATGGGGGCGGCGGATGCGGAGGCGGCCTCGGACCTGGAGGTGCGCTGCTTTGCGGGCGCGGGGCACACGCCGTGGACGCCCACGATGTTTCTCGAGGAGCTGGCGGAGGGCGTTGCGGCGCCGCGTTCCTGGTGGGTGGCACACGACGACGGCGAGCTTATCGGCATCGCGGGCGGTATGGTGGTCGACTGCGACGTTCAGATCCTCGATGTCGCGGTCGACGCGTCCTATCGCCGTCAGGGTATCGCGCGCAGGCTGCTCGCCCACGTGAGCTACGATGCCCAGATGCTCGGCTGTAAGACCGCCTCGCTCGAGGTCGAGGCCGATAACGCCGCAGCGCGCGCCCTGTACGAGGCGCTGGGCTTTGCAGAGGCGGGCGTGCGCCGCGGCTATTACGGAGCCGGGCGCGATGCGATCGTGATGAGCGCGACCCTGCCGCTCGTGCTGCCCGTCGATGTGGCGTCTCCGGAGCCGACGGCGGCTGCAAAGCGCGTGTGGCCCGCGCCGGTGCCCGAGCGCACCGAGGCCGAGCGGGCAGCTATCGCCCGGGCGCAGCCCGTGCTCGCTATCGAGAGCTCGTGTGACGAGACGGCTGTCGCCATCATCGCAGCCGACGGCACGATGCTCGCCAACCAGGTGTCGACCCAGATCGATTTCCACGCACGGTTCGGCGGCGTCGTTCCCGAGATTGCGTCGCGTAAGCACGTGGAGGTTATCGTCGGCGTCGTCGATGCGGCGCTCGAGGAGGCAGCCGGCTCGCTTGAGCTCGCATCGGGCCCGCTGATGCCCCGTGAGCTCGCCGCTGTCGGCGTGACGCAGGGACCGGGCCTCGTGGGTGCGCTCGTCGTCGGCGTGGCGTTCGCCAAGGGTTTCGCCTTTGCCGCTGGCGCCCCGCTTATCTGCGTGAACCATCTCGAGGGCCATCTGTATGCGAACCTGCTCACCACGCCGGACCTGAAGCCCCCGTTCATCTTCACGCTCGTGTCGGGCGGCCACACGATGCTCGTGCACGTGCGCGCCTGGGGCGACTACGAGGTGCTCGGCGAGACGCTCGACGACGCGGTGGGCGAGGCGTTCGACAAGGTCGCGAAGGCACTCGGCCTGGGATATCCGGGCGGCCCGATCATCTCGCGCCTGGCGGAGACGGGAAACCCCCACGCGATCGAGTTCCCCCGTGCGCTCAACCGCAAGGGCGACTACCGCTTCTCACTGTCCGGCCTGAAGACGGCGGTCATGCTCTATATCGAGCAGGAGAACAAGGCGGGCCGTCCGCTGCATCTGCCCGATCTGGCGGCGTCGTTCGAGGCCGCCGTGTTCGACGTGCAGTACAAGAAGGCGAAGGCCGCGCTGCACGCCACGGGCGCGAAGGAATACTGCATCGGCGGAGGCGTCGCGGCGAACCCGCATCTGCGCGAGATGATGATCCGCAAGCTCTCGCGCCAGGGCATCCGCGTCACGGTGCCGCCGCAGGGGGCCTGTACCGACAACGCCGCGATGATCGCGGTCGTTGCGCGCGAAAAGTACCTGCGTGGGGAGTTCTCCGGCTTCGACATCGATGCCGATCCGAATATGACGCTGTAGGGAAGGGGCGTGTCCTCATCGGGGACGGGGTTGTTTGGTGCCACGCGGCGCCCGACCGGGCGCCGCGTGGCACCAAACAACCCCGTCCCCGATGAGGACACGCCAGCGGCTAGCGGACGCGTGCGATGGCGCACAGCTCGGCGGGCGTATCGACAATGAAGTCGGCGCCCGCGCATGCGAGCTCGTTGCGGCCGCGGAAGCCCCAGGCGACGCCTGCAACCCGCATGCCCACGTTGTGCCCGCAGGCGACATCGACGCTGGAATCGCCCACGTAGAGCGTGGTGGCGGCATCGGCACCGAGCTGCTCGAGCAGATGGCGCGTGATGCCCGCGTCGGGTTTGGGAGGATAGGGATCGACGTGTCCCTGGACGAGCGCGAAGCGCCCGGAGCCGAGGTAGCGCTCCACGAGCGGGGCGGCGGCCGCATGGTCCTTGTTGGTGAGGACGGCGAGCGTGAGGCCGCGTGCGCGCATCTCGTCGAGCATCTCGGCGATGCCCGGATAGGGCGCCGTGTGGTCTTCCTTGTGCGCGGCGTAATAGCTGCGGAACTCGTCGAGTGCTCGCTGCATGATGGGGGCGTCACCGGCGAACTCGGCGGGCACGATGCGTTCGATCAGCTTGTGGATGCCGTTGCCCACCTTGAAGCGGTAGGCATCATGCGAAAACGTCGGCCATCCCATGAGGGAGCAGACGTGATTGCCGGCGTCTGCGAGGTCGTCGAGCGTGTTGAGGAGCGTGCCGTCAAGATCGAAGACGATGTGGGTGAGAGGCGCTGACATGGGTTCTCCTTTTGCCTAGCAGATGCGGGGGAGCTGCTCGCCGACGAGCATATCGAGCACGCGCGTCGAGCCCCAGCCGGTCCGCACACGGACGATCGGCGCGGCGCCCGAAGCGAGCTCCTCGACGCGACCGATTATCGCGGCATTCTCGCCGTAGCGGGAGGCGCGCATGGCGCGAAGCGCGTCGTCTGCCTCCGCTGCGGGTACGACGGCGACCATCTTTCCCTCGTTGGCGACCTGGAGGACGTCGTAGCCGAGCATCTCGCAGGCGCCACGCACCGCGTCGCGCACCGGGATGGCCTCCTCTTCGATCTCGATGGCGACGTTGCTCGCGCTTGCGAACTCGTTCAGCGTGCTGGCAAGACCCCCACGGGTGGGGTCGCGGAAGCAGCGCACGTGGGGTGCGGCCTCCATGACGGCGGCGATGAGCCCGTTCAAGGGTGCGGCATCGCTCACGATGTCGGTGCCGAAGGACAACCCCTCCCGCTGGCTCATGACGGCGATGCCGTGGTCGCCCAGCGTGCCCGAGAGCAGCACGACGTCACCCGGTCGGCACGCTGCGCCCGAGAGCGCGACGCCCGCGGGCACCTCGCCCACGCCGGCGGTGTTGATGTAGACGCCATCGGCACCGCCGCGCTCGACGACTTTCGTATCGCCGGTGATGATGCGCACGCCCGCCTCGGCGGCCGTCTCCGCCATGGTCTGCACGATGGTGCGCAGGTCGTCCATGGGGTAGCCCTCCTCGAGGATGAACCCGCAGGACAGGTAGCGGACCTGCGCCCCGGAGGTGGCCACGTCGTTGACCGTGCCGCACACCGCGAGCCTGCCGATGTTGCCGCCGGGGAAGAACTGCGGCGTGACCACGAAGCTGTCGGTGGACAGGGCGATGCGCCCCGTCGGGGGAAGCTCGGCTACGCCGGCGTCGTTGCCGGCCACAAGCTCCGGTGAGCCGAAGCACTCGAAGAACAGCTCGTCGATGAGCCGCTTCATCATCTGCCCGCCGGACCCGTGCCCGAGCAGAATGGTATCGTATGCCATGTCGTCACTCCTCATCGAACCTGCGTGCAGGCGCTGACTGGGATTTTCATTCCTCACGGTAGCGGAAATAGGCCGCGCAGCTCCCCTCGCTGGAGACCATGCAGGGACCCACGGGATGCTCCGGGGAGCAGGCCCGGCCGAACAGCGGGCACGCGGGCGGCGCGATGCGCCCGCGCAGCACGTCGCCGCATCGGCAGCCGGCAGGCTCCCGCGTGGGCTCGACATCGACCGGGAAGCGGCGGCAGGCGTCGAACCGCGCGTAGGCGTCGCGCAGGCGCAGACCGGATGCCGGCAGGGTGCCGAGCCCGCGCCACGTGGCGTCGCAGGTCTCGAACACCTGGTCGCACAGGGAGCGCGCCACGTGGTTGCCGTCTGTGGCGACGCCGCGCAGATAGGCGTTCTCTATCGACGGCGTCCCGGTGGCGATCATGCGCGCGAGCAACTCGATGCCCTCGAGGATGTCGACGGGCTCGAAGCCGCAGACGACACCGCCGATGCCGAACTCGTCGACCAGGAAGCGATAGGGCGCGACGCCGGTGATGGTGGAGACGTGCCCGGGCAGGATGAAGCCGTCGATGCGCGTCTCGGGGTCGTCGGCGATGGCGCGCAGCGCCGCGGGGGTCGTCTTGTTCACGCAGAACACCGTGAGGTTGTCGATGCCCGCCGCCTCGGCTTCGAGGATGCTCGCGGCGATGGTGGGCGTCGTCGTCTCAAATCCCACGCTCATGAAGATGACCTGGCGCTCCGGGTTCGCCTTGGCGAGTGCGAGCGCGTCGAGCGGGGAGTAGACGATGCGGATATCTGCCCCAGCGGCCTTCTCGGCGGCAAACGAGGAGGTGGAGCCGGGCACGCGCATCATGTCGCCGAACGTGGCGATCGTGATGCCGTCTATGCGCGAAAGCGCGATCGCATGGTCGATATCCCGGTTGGCCGTGACGCATACGGGGCAACCCGGCCCCGAGAGCAGATGAAGGCCCGCGGGCATGACGGAGCGAAAGCCGTAGCGTCCGATGCTTACCGTGTGCGTGCCGCAGACCTCCATGAGGTTGAGCTCGCGGTCGCCGACGGTGGTGCGGATGCGGTCGATCAGGCCGCGTGCGAGCACGGGGTCGCGGAAGGCGGCGAAGTTGATGCCTGGCGCGCTCATGCGGGCTCGCCCTCGACGAGCGGGAGCTCTTCGGCGACCAGATCGTCGAGCTCGCGCACGATGCGAATCGTCTCCTCGGCCTCGGCGGGGTCGATGACCTGGATGCCGAAGCCCGCGTGCACGAGGACGTAGTCGCCGATCTGGGCGTCGGGGACCAGGCGGAGCGACACCTCGCGGCGCGCCCCGAGCATGTCGACGACGGCGCTGCCGTCCGCCTCGATGGAGAGCAGCTTACCGGGAACAGCAAGGCACATATGCGCCTTCCTTTCTACATGGCGCAGGGGGAGTACCCCTCGTCGCATGACGTTCAATCGGGAAAATGGTACCGCGCCCGGAACATTGGGGCAACGCGCGTCGACGCGCCGGCAGGTCCAGGACGGCCGCATCGACGCGCATGCTATACAGCGCGTGCCCGGGGTGCGGCGAGACGGGCGGAGGCGACGGCGGCTTGGCCATAGGCGATGCAGCCGTCGTTCATGGGCACGGTGTGCGGTACGAGCACGGTCATGCCCGCGCGCTCGAGCAGCTGGGCGGTGCGCTCGAGCACAAGCCGGTTCATGAAGACGCCGCCGGAAAGCGCCGCGGTGCGGATGCCGGTTGCGCGGGAGATCTCGTGCACGGTGTCGCAGATCGCCTGCGCAAGCGACTCGTGTACGAGACGAGCGAGCGCGCCGGCGGTCTCTTTGCGCGCGATGCCGTCGAGCAGGCGCTCGACGAGCGGGGTGGGGTCGAGCGCGAGCGGAGCCGCGGCGTCATCCGGGCGCCGCAGCGCGAGCCGGACCGGGACGTCGCCGCATGCCGCCGCCGCATGCGCCGCCGCCTCCAGCATGATGGCGGGCTCTCCGTCGTAGGTCGCAGTGTCGCAGATGCAAAGGAGCGCGGCGCAGGCGTCGAGCAGGCGTCCGGCGCTCGAGGTGAGCGGGCTGTTGATGGCGCGCGCGATCATCGTGTCCGTGACGGAGCGCTCGCGCTCCGAGAGGCGTGCGAGCAAGGGCGCGGCGCCGGGGTGCGCGAGCATGCCGGTCGCGGTGAGCAGGCCGAGCGCGCAGCGGCGCGCGTCGCGGATGCTCGCCGCCGCGCCCGGCAGGCGCCAGTAGGAGATATGCGCGGCGCGGGTGTATCCGGTAAGCGTCGCGACGAGGAACTCGCCACCCCAGACGGCTCCGTCGTCGCCGGCGCCGGTGCCGTCGAAGGCGACGCCGATAACCGGCTCGGCGGCATCGTGCGCACCCGTGCAGACGGCCTCGGCGATAACCGAGGCGATGTGGGCATGGTGGTGCTGGACCTCGATGAGGGGGGCCTTCGTGCGCTCGCGCTCGCCGCGCGCCCACTGGCTCGTGAGGTAGGTGGGGTGCGCGTCGCAGGCGAGCGCTTGGGGGCTGAGGTCGAACAGCCGCTCGAAGCGATGGCGGGCGTCGTGCCAGGCGGAAAGCGTCGAAGCGTTCTCCACGTCACCGATGTGCTGCGAGACGAAGCACTGGACGTTTCCGTCTGCCGCGCGCGTGATGGCGAGCGTCGCCTTCTGCTCAGATCCGCATGCGAGCACCGAGAGGGCGTCCTTGTCGGGAAGCGGTAGGGGGTTGGGGGCGAAGCCGCGGGCGCGGCGGACGGGCAGGATGCGGCCGCGCCAGACGCGCACGACCGAGTCGTCGTAGCGCGACAGGATGGCGCGGTCGTTGCCGAGCAGGGCGTCGGCGATGTCGCCCAAGCGCTCCCAGGCCGTCTCATCGTCGGTCTCGATGGGCTCCGCGCTGATGTTGCCGCTGGTCATGACGAGGGATCGGATACCCATGTGCGCCGCCGCGGCGAGCAGCAGATGCTGCAGCGGGGTGTAGGGCAGCATGACGCCGAGCTCGGGAAGCCCGTGGGCGACTGAGGGTGCGAGCGCATCCGGCGGGCAGCTTGCACGCCGGCGCAGAAGGACGATGGGGCGCACCGTGCCCGTGAGGATCTGCGCTTCCGCATCGTCGATCTCGCACAGACCGCGCGCCTCCTCAAGCGTTGCGACCATGATGGCGAGGGGCTTGTTGCCGCGTCGCTTGCGGCGGCGCAGCTCGGTGACCGCCTGCTCATCCGCTGCGTTGCAGCACAGGTGAAAGCCGCCGAGGCCCTTGATGGCCACGATGCCGCCTGCGGCGATGAGCTCGCAGCAGCGCACGATGATCGCGTCGCTTAGCCGAAGGTCGCGCCCATGCAGGATGCCCTCGGCGTCGTGTTCGCGCCAGGTGATGTGCGGCCCGCATGCGAAGCAGGCGTCGGGTTGCGCGTGGAAACGGCGGTCGCCGGGATCGGCGTACTCGTGCGCGCAGGCGGGGCACATGGGGAAATCACTCATCGAGGTCGCCGGCCGGTCATAGGGCAGCGACTTGATGATGGTGAAGCGCGGGCCGCAGTTCGTGCAGTTGATAAAGGGGTAGTGGAAGCGCCGGTCCGCGGGGTCGAAGAGCTCGCGGAGGCAGTCGTCGCAGGTTGCGATATCGGGGGACACGAGCGTCGTGCGGCGCCCGGTGCCATCTGAGGCGATGATGCGGAAGCCGGGCGAGGCGTCGGTATCGGGGTCGGCGTCGCGCACCTCGATATGCTCGATGCGGGCGGCTGCGGGGGCGTGTGCGGCGAGGTCGCGGACGAAGGCATCGATATCATCCGGGGCCGCCTCGGCGTCGATGTGGACCCCGTCGCCTGCGTTCAGCACCGAGCCGAAGATGCCGTGGGCTGTCGCCTCGCGGTAGACGAAGGGGCGCATGCCGACGCCCTGCACGATGCCCGTGACGTGGATGTGGACGTGACGAGATCCGCTCATGCGTGCATGTCCAGGCTCGCGTCGGTTGCGGCGCAGGTGAGCTCGCCGTGGTGGACGCCGCGCATGCCGAGCAGCTTGTCGGCAAGCTCGTAGACGCGCGCACCCGTACCCTTGACGGCAAGGATCTCCAGGCAGTTGTGGTGATCGAGGTGCACGTGCATGGTCGAGACGATCTCGTCGGTGTACTCATGCTGGATATCGCCCAGGCGCCGCGCGAGGTCGGCGACATGGTGGTCGTAGATCATCGTGAGCGAGCCGATGACCTGGGCTGTGGGCGTGCGGGCGCGATCGCGCACGAGGGCGGCGCGCATGAGGTCGCGGATGGCCTCGGAGCGGTTGCGCGCCTCGCCCCGCCGGGTGATGAGCGCGTCGAAGTCGTTCAGCATGTCATCGGGCACGGCGACGGAGAACCGGACGAGCTCGCCATTCGACTCGGGAGCGCCCACGGTTACACCAGCCTGACGGTGCCGACGGCGTTGTGGTCCGCCTCGATCGCATCCTCATATCCCTCGAGGGCGCTTCTCGCCTCGGCGAGCGCATCCATGGCACCGCGCAGCTTGGTGCCGATGCGCTCCATGTCGTAGGCCTCGGTCGCGTGCATCAGGTCGTGGCTCCACGAGCGGGCGAGCGCGATCGTGTCGTCGATCTGCTTCACGCTCATGGCGAGCTGGCTCATGTTCATGCCGGTATCGTGCATAGTCGTCTCCTCGGACGGGTGTTCTCGTGTTCGCACCAGTGTACTACGAGCCAATCATGGCGACTGCCGCCAGATATGCGACGGGGCGGGCCGCAGACAGTCTGCGGCCCGCCCCGTACGGGAAGGCGTCTCGTTATCGCGAGAAGGGAAGGAAGGGAAGGGGATCTCTAGAGCGCCTTCTCGATTTCAGCAGCAAGGCGTGCCTTCGGCATGGCGCCAACGGTGCGCATGGCCTCCTGGCCAGCCTTGAGCATCACGAGAGTGGGGATGGACATGACGCCGTACTTCATGGCGAGGTCCTGGTTCTCGTCGACGTTGCACTTGGCGACGACGAGCTTGCCTTCGAGCTCATCGGCGAGCTCGTCGACGATGGGGGAAAGCGTGCGGCACGGGCCGCACCACGGGGCCCAGAAGTCGATGAGGACGGGCAGGTCGGACGTGAGCAGTTGGTTGAAGTTCTGGGGGGTGGCCTCGATGATGGTAGCCATGGCGTTCCTCCTATTGACTGCGCGGAGGCGCGGGTCGTCTGGTACGTTGGGGGTTATACCCACTTGCGGGATGTCGATGCACGATGCCTCGGTGTCATTTTTCTGCCGCACATGCACTCGGACGAATCGCCCCGCCTCCGGGGCGCGGCGTGTCCGGGAGCGCTATGATGCTGCCTGACGGATAGGAGGGCCCCATGCACATTTCTACGGCTGAGCGCAAAGAGGCGTTCGCGGCTGCGCTGGACGACCAGCTCGATAGCCTGGCGGCGCGCGGCGTCCGCATGGTGGGCAACGCCCTCTCGCCGATCGTGCTGGTCAAAGGGGATCTGGACGATGCCGAGCTGGCGGGCGGGGAGCTGCTCGCGGGGCCGGATGGCGTCGCCCTGCGCGCCGCCCTGACGGCGATCGGCTACGCCCCCGAGGATTTCTGCGGTATCGCGGTGCGCGCGGGAGATGCTGCGGCAGACGCCGATGCCGCAGCGCCCGCAGGCGAGCTCATCGGCCCTGATGTTTTCCACGAGGCGATGGAGACGCTTGATCCCGAGGCGGTCGTGCTGCTCGATACCACGGCGACGGACGTCATGCGCGACGCCTACGCCGATGCGCTTGTGGTGATAGAGGATTTCGATGTGGCGATGCTGTCGCCGGGGCTCGTGGCGCACGTGCTCGGGCGCCGGGTGCTGCCGCTCGACGGCTTTGAGGCCGCGCTGTCAGACCCGCGCGAGAAGCAGCGCATGTGGGCCTATCTCAAGCAGATCCCGCCCGCGGGCGCCCCCTATTAGCGTGCGAGCGCGCGGACGGCTCATCCGCAGCCATCTACTATATATGTAATAACAAGAAAGCCCGGACCCCTGAGGATCCGGGCTTGTGCGTGCGTGCACGTGAGCGCAGCCGATAGGCGGGGAGTTTACTCCTCGATCTCGGTGATGGCGCCGGCCGGGCAGGCCTCCTGGCAAGCGCCGCAGGCGATGCAGGAGTCCTCGTCGGTCACCGTGGCAACGTCGTTGAGCTCGAGAACGCCCTGGGGGCAGGTGTCGACGCAGACGCCGCAGGCGATGCACTCATCAGCATCAATGATAGGCTTGGCCATAGTAGTTATCCTCTCTCTGTGCGGTACACATTGCACTCGGCAGCGCAGGCGAGCGCGGGCCGAGCTGTTCTGGGCCTAACATACCACGAGGGAACGCCATTGCAAGCCTCGGCGTCTGCTTTTTTCTTCCTTTCGTCAAGTCAGCTTAGGCTTACTAGCTGCGAAGACAAGGGGTTGCGGCCGTTTGCGCAGGAAACGCGGCCCTTGGAGTCCGGATATGCCGGCGATGCGCCCGAGGCGTTCGCCGTCGGCTCCCGTTCGGGGGCTGTCTAAACTTTTTTAGAAAATCTTATATGGAATGACTTAGATTTTGTATAGCCGAGCCTATAAGGGGATATAGTAAAGGTCGAACGAGAAAAAACGCGTGGCGCCGGGCCCTCTCGGAGCCACCCGAAAAGCAACAAGAAAGAAGAGGGATATATCATGAGCAAGATTCTTGGTATCGACCTTGGTACAACCAACTCCGCCATGGCGGTGTACGAGGGCGGCGACCCCACCATCATCGTGAACGCCGAGGGCGATCGCACCACCCCGTCCGTTGTCGGCTTCCGCGCCGACGGCGACCGCGTCGTGGGCAAGGCCGCCAAGAACCAGGCGGTCACCAACCCGAAGAACACCGTGTTCTCCATCAAGCGCTTCATGGGCCGCAAGTACTCCGAGGTCGCCTCTGAGATCAAGACCGTCCCGTATGAGGTCAGGGAAGGCCAGGGTGGCCGCGCCGTCGTCCACATCGAGGGCGAGGACTACACCCCCGAGCAGGTCAGCGCCATGATCCTGCAGAAGATGAAGACCGACGCCGAGAAGTATCTGGGCGAGACCGTCACCGACGCCGTCATCACCGTCCCCGCCTACTTCAACGACTCCCAGCGTCAGGCCACCAAGGACGCCGGCAGGATCGCCGGCCTGAACGTCAAGCGTATCGTGAACGAGCCGACCGCCGCCGCGCTCGCCTACGGTCTCGACAAGCAGGGTACCGACCAGCGCATCCTCGTGTTCGACCTGGGTGGCGGCACGTTCGACGTCTCCATCCTCGATCTGGCTGACGGCGTGTTCGAGGTCCTGTCCACCTCCGGTGACAACCACCTGGGCGGCGACGATTGGGATCAGCGCGTCATCGACTGGCTGGCCGACAAGTTCCAGGCCGACAACGGCATCGACCTGCGTCAGGACCCCATGGCCCTGCAGCGCCTGAAGGAGGCCGCCGAGAACGCCAAGAAGGAGCTCTCCGCTGCCCAGCAGGCCACCATCAACCTGCCCTTCATCACCGCTGACGCCACCGGCCCGAAGCACCTCGACTACACGCTGACCCGTGCCGAGTTCGAGCGCATCACCCATGATCTGCTCGAGCGCTGCAAGCAGCCGGTCACCAACGCCCTGCGCGACGCCAACCTCAAGCTCTCCGACCTGACCGAGGTCATCCTCGTCGGCGGCTCCACCCGTATGCCCGCCGTCCAGGATCTCGTCAAGAACATGACCGGCAAGCAGCCGAACATGTCCGTGAACCCGGATGAGGTCGTCGCCTCCGGCGCGGCCGTCCAGGGCGCTATCCTCTCCGGTGACGGCCCGTCGGACATCCTGCTGCTCGACGTCACCCCGCTGTCGCTGGGCGTCGAGACCATGGGCGGCATCATGACCAAGATGATCGACCGCAACACCACGATCCCGACCTCCAAGACCGAGATCTACTCCACGGCCGCCGACAACCAGACAAGCGTCGAGATCAACGTCCTGCAGGGCGAGCGCGAGCTGGCTCGCGACAACAAGAGCTTGGGCAAGTTCCAGCTCACCGGCATCCCGGCCGCCCGCCGCGGCGTGCCGCAGATCGAGGTCACCTTCGACATCGACGCTAACGGCATCGTGAAGGTCTCCGCGAAGGACAAGGGCACCGGCAAGGAGCAGCAGATCACCATCTCCGGCTCCACGGCGCTGTCCGACGAGGAAGTCGACCGCATGGTCAAGGACGCCGAGGCCCACGCCGAGGAGGACAAGAAGCAGAAGGAGGAGGTCGAGGTCCGCAACCAGACCGACAGCCTCGCCTACTCCACCGAGCAGACGCTCGCCGACCTGGGCGACAAGGTCAACGCCGACCTCAAGTCCAAGGCTGAGAGCGCCATCGCCGAGGCCAAGAAGGCGCTCGAGGGCTCTGACGTCGAGGCCATCAAGACCGCTGGCGACAACCTGCAGTCCGTGGCCTACGAGCTCGCCCAGATCGTCTACGCGGATGCCCAGCAGGCCACCGAGGGCGGCGCCACCGGCGCTGCGGCCGGCTCCGACGACGATGTCGTCGATGCCGACTACGAGGTTGTCGACGAGGACAAGTAATCATGTCCGCCCGCAATGACCACACGGAGGCGGCCGCCGCTGCCGCCTCCGCGGATGCTGAGGAGAAGGACGTGAAGATTCCCGTAGAGGCAGCTGACGAGGCATGCGAGGCTGCCGAGACCGAAACCGTCGAGAACGACGCTGAGACCGCTGAGAAGGAGGTGTCCGCCATGACCGAGGAGGAAATGGTCGAGGCCGCCATCCGCGCCGGCGAGGAGGCCGCGAACGACGACTTCAAGGTGAAGTACGAGCAGGTGCAAAACGAGCTCGCCGAGGTTCGTGCCGAGCTTGAGTCCGCCGCCGAGGCGCAGAAGGCCGCCGAGACGAAGGCGACCGAGGCCGCCGACCGCGCGACCCGCCTGCAGGCCGACTGGGAGAACTACCGTCGCCGCACGGCGGCGGAGCGCCTGGCCGAGCAGTCCCGCGCCACCGAGAAGCTCGTGAGCGCGCTGCTGCCTGTCGTCGACGACGTCGAGCGCGCGGTCGACCACGCGCGTTCCCTTGAGCTGTCCGACGACTTCAAGCAGTTCGTCGACGGTGTCGATGCGGTGCACTCGAAGCTTCTGAGCGTGTTCGAGCACGAGGGCGTCGAGGTCATCGACCCTAAGGGCGAGCCGTTCAACCCGCTTGAGCACCAAGCGGTCGGACGCGTCGAGGACACCGAGGCGTACGACGAGACGGTGCGCGACGTGTACCAGAAGGGCTACCGCATGGGCGACCGCATCTTGCGCTCGGCCATGGTCACGGTGACCTATGGAGGCGCCAAGCGCCCGGCGCCGGAACCTGAGGAACAGCCAGTGGGCGATGCCGCCGAGGGGGCCGAGGAGTAACGTCAGAAGGGCTCCGGGGCATGCGCGCTCCGGAGCCCTTTTCAACATGATGGCAGGGGGCGACCCGCCTGCCGTCATGTTCAGATAGAGTAAGAGCAATTTGAGATGATTGCCCCGCAGATATCGGCACCGGGTCCCCGCCCGGGTGCCAGTGCGGGGTGTTTGGGGAAAGGAGGGGGCGTATCATGCCGCAGGGCAAGAATTTCTACGATGTGCTGGGGGTCCAGAAGAACGCCTCCGACCAAGAGATCAAGAAGGCGTTTCGCAAGCTCGCGCAGAAGTACCACCCGGATGCGGGCGGCGACGAGGCGAAGTTCAAGGAGATCTCGGAGGCGTACGAGACGCTTTCGGATCCCAAGAAGCGCAAAGAGTACGACCAGATGCTGATGTTCGGTGGCATCCCGGGAGCGGGCGGCGGCAGCTACACCTATACGGGCGGCGCCGGTGCCAGCGGCTGGAGCGACATCTTCAGCAGCATCTTCAACGGCGATGGCGCATTCGGATCTGATTGGGCGACGAATTTCGGGGGCATGGGCGGCGGTGGCCGCTCGGCCAGCAACAGGCCCCGCAAGGGCAGCGACCTGTCGCTGTCCGTCGACGTGTCCGCCGAGGACGCATTTCGCGGCGTGACGCACAAGGTGACCTATCGCATTCCGTCCACCGGTGAGCAGCAGACCATCACGGTCTCGGTGCCCGCGGGCGCCGTCGACGGCGGCAAGCTGCGCTACAAGCGCCGCGGCGAGTACGGCGTGAACGGCGGCGAACGCGGCGACCTCGTGGTGACCACGAACGTGGCGGAGCATCCGCTGTTCAAGCGCAAGGGCGCCGACGTGACGATGGAGCTGCCGATCTCCATATACGAGGCGGCTCTCGGCTGCTCGGTCGAGGTACCCACGCCCGGTGGCGCGACCGTGCGCCTGAAGGTGCCTGCGGGCACGCAGAGCGGCAAGACGTTCCGTTTCAAGGAGATGGGCGCGCCTGACGTGAAGCACCGCGGCCGCACCGGCGCGCTGCTGGTGAAAGTCGCCGTGCAGGTGCCGACGAACCTGACATCCGACGAGAAGACGGCGCTCGAGAAGCTGCGCGCTGCCGATCGTCGCGATTACCGTGCGGACGTCAACCGCTTCCGCGCCAAGATCTAGCACGATGTGCAGCCGCCGATTATGGCATGCCGGGCGCCTTCCCGCGTCATGATCGGCGCGCCTGCACGGCAAGAAGCACTATAAAATGAACGCGTGATGCGGAGGCGTGCCCCGCCCGCCACGCTTGTCACACCGGAAAGTTTGGGGATTGATATGGCTGATGATGCGCGCAACAAGCCGCTTTATATGATTTCCGTTGCGGCGGAGCTGACGGGCATGCACCCCCAGACCCTGCGCGTGTACGAATCGAAGGGCCTGGTGAACCCGCAGCGCTCGGGCGGCAACACGCGTCTGTACTCACGCGCCGACATCGAGCGGCTGGAACTCATCAACCAGCTGACCGATGAGGGCATCAACCTTGCCGGCGTGGTGCGCATCCTCGACATGAAGGAGCGTGCCGAAGAGCGCGAGCGCGAGATGGAAAAGCTCCGCGCCCGCGTGCGCGAGCTCGAGGACGAGGTCCACGAGTTCAAGATGCAGAAGAAGATCACCGCGCTCGCCCCGCGCGACGGCTCCGCCGACCCGCATCAGGTTCTGCGCGGCCTGCTGGGTGGCGGCGACTTGTAGGCCACACGGCGCAATTCGAGCCTTTCGCTCGCACAGCGCCCGCTACCTGCGGCGTCAACCACAGGTAGCGGGCGTTTTCGCTCAAAAGAAACTCGAACATGGTGGTGCTATCTCACTCCGCACCGGTACAATGAGGCAAAGTCAGCCGCAAAGACGCAGGGGAGGTCCGCCATGTTCGCCCGCTTGCTCATCTTGGAAGCACGTCGTGCCTGCGCGCGACGCGAGTGCAAAGCCGCCGTCACGATCATGTTGCTGTTTGCCCTCATCGGGTTTGCGCAAACGTGTTGGATGTTCTTTGGAGAAGAAGCGGGATCGGTCCCGGGCGCTGCTTACGGCTGGGCTTGGAACAATCTGCGCATGCAGGCGCACGCCCTCATGATCTATATCGCGTTGCTTCTCTTTCCGGTTGCCTCGCTTGTCGCCGCCGGCAATCTTGCGCAGGAGGTGCGCGAAGGAACGGCGGCTGCCATAGTAAGCCGCACATCAACCCCTACATATATCTGGGCGAATGCCACTGTCGCATTCGTGGGCGGCTTTCTTATCACGCTCGCCATGGCCGCTCTGCTCCAGGTGCTGGCACTCGTCACGTTCCCAATCGAGGGCTCGTTCGCGGGCAGCATGAACACGCCGGTCTATCTCGAGACCCCCGCGGATGGTCTTTTTGCTGGGCTTTCGTCCGCCCGCCCGTATCTCGCAAACACCGCCTACGCCTTGTACGCCTCCGCGTGGGCAGGAATCGTTGCCCTCCTGAGCTTTGCCGTTTCGCTGCTTGCGCGTACCAACCGCTGGGTCGCCTGGGGCGTGCCCGTCGGCTTTGGGGTGCTCAGCAGCGCGGTGCACGGGCTGCTATCCAGTTCCGGTGCAATCGGATTCAACACGTTCATCCCCAGCTACCTCTTCCCCAACCCAAGCGCCAACCTGAGCGTCGCTTTTGCTGTCATCGCGCCGACTGTCGTCTTTGGCTTATCGCTCCTCATCATCGCGGCGGCCATACGCATGCGACGGGATGTGCTGCTATGAGTGCCGCGATGTTCGCCCGCTGGTTGCGCACACCTTCAGTCACGGCATCCCTTGTCGCGCTGGTACTCGTACGCGCTGGTCAGACGCTCATGCTCAGTCCCCAGGGCCTGCCCGATCAGCACATCTGCTGGGCGTATGCGCGCCTCAACGCTCCGGCCATGGCGGGTCTTGTGTATGTGCCGACTTCTCTGGCGTGCTTTGTGCAGCCTGTGCGTCTGTTTTCCCGCACCGTGCCAATCGTCGCGTGTAAAACGCGCTTCCGCTTGATGCTGCGCTGCGCGGCATCGGTGCTCCAAGCCGCGGCGATCATCTCTGCTGCGCTCACCGTGGCCCCGCTGCCCGCATTGCTCGCGCGCTTTCCCGCGCCGGCATTCACGCCAACATACCTGTTGTGTTCCTGGGCGATGCAGACGCTGTTTTTCACGGTTGTCGGGCTGCTGCTCAACGCCTTGTTGTGGGCGACCGGCGTGCTGCCGGCGGGGGTCATCGCGGCGCTCATCTATGGCGTGTGGGACTTCATGACCCTGAACGTGCCGGGCGGCGGCGTGCCGCTGGTGGGATGGGTAATAGCCGGAGTCGATGTGCCGCCTAATCTTGCCGCGACCGCGCACGACGCCCTGTGGCTCGTCCTGCTTGCGGGCGCGCTCGCTGCGGTAGCGTTCGCCTGCGTGCGGCGCCGCGATATTCTGACGAATCGGGAGGTCTAGCATGGTTCAGCAGAGCAAGAAGAAGGGCCTTGCGGCAAAGTGGGCCTTCGAGGCGCATCAGCCCAACGCGGGAATCACGCTTTCCGGCGTGACGAAAACCCTGCGCGGCCGCACCGTGTTGCGCGATGTCACGCTGCACATGGCGCCAGGCGGCATCTATGGCCTGTATGGTCCCAATGGCTCAGGAAAAACCATGCTGCTCCGCGCACTGGCTGGGCTCGTTTCCATCGACGCGGGGAGCATCGATATCTTGGGAGAGCGCCTACGTCCTGGTCATTCCCCGTCATCTGCGGGAATCGTCATCGAGCCCATGGCGCTCTGGGTCGACTGCACCGGCATGGAAACCCTGCGGTTGCTGGCGTCGCTTCGGCGCGGCATGCGGGAATGCGACCTCGAACGCGCGTTGGAACGCGTCGGACTCGACCCGCGCGACCAGCGGGCGTATCGGCGCTATAGCCTGGGTATGCGCCAAAGGTTGCACCTGGCGCAGGCCATTATGGAGCGCCCAAGTCTGCTGCTGCTTGACGAGCCGACCAGCGCGCTCGATCCCGCCGGCCGGGCGCTCATTCACGGTGTGCTGCGCGAAGAGCGCGAGCGCGGGGCGACGGTCGTCTTCGCCTCGCATGATCGTAAGGAGTTGGAGGCGCTGTGCGACCGACAGTTCGCATTCGACAACGGAACGGTGCGCGAGGGGTGAGGGACATGAAGGATGCGCGGCAAGAACAACTGAAGCGCGAAGCCTTGACCGATCATCGCCGTACTCGGATTGCATGGGGTGTTATCTGGGGAATGCTGCTTGCTGCATGCGCGACGTTTGCGCTGGCAACGCGCGGCAGCTACACGGATTTTTGCGCGAGCCGGCCGCTTGCGCTCGATCGGCTCCCGTATGCCCTGACGACCTACGACGTGGGACAAGTGCGCGATGAAGGCGCATGGTTCTCGTTCGATTTCCTTGATGCGGGCGCGCTGGTCGAGGTGGCGCCTATCATCGTGGAAGCTACCTGCACGGGGCAGCGCACGCATCGCTACAATGCTTTGCTGACCGATGTCACCATTGACCGCGTTTACCGTGGCGAGGGGCTGCCGGGGATCGCCGTGGGTGAACGCATCTCGGTGTACGAGCCTATCGCCATCGACAACATCGCCAAGCGCAGCTCGCCATTTTCCGCGCTCAGCAAGCTATTGAGCGAGGGCGACACCGAAGTGCGGACTTCGCAGGTCCGGGTGGACTGGGATACGGATTTCCAGACGCTTGCCAACCGCTACCAGGTGTGCGCGAGGGGACGGTATTCGTCCTTTGGAGGCACTCCCATGCATCAAAACGGGAGGTACATCCTCTTCCTTCAACCCGTGACGACGCCCGATGGCGACTTGGCGCAGCCCCGCTACGCACTCATGGAGCATCCGCACGCCAAGCTTGCAGTTGGTTCGAACGAAGACGATGTGCCGATTGCGTCATTGGATTTCCTGCTAGACACTCCTTTTACCACATTTGAGGAGGCATCGTACCATACTGCCTACGTCGCGGATGGGGCGTCGCGTGCGGAGTGGCTCCGTATGCGCGATGATCTGTTGGAGCGCGTGCGGGCGCGGGCGCTTCCGGCTGACGCTGCAGAAGAGGTGGGCTCCGCCTTGGCAGATGCATCATGCCTCTATCTATAATGGGGTGCGGAGGGAGCGTGTCATGAGCTTTCGCGACAACTTGCAGCGCCTTCGCGCGCGTGATGGCCTAACGCAGGAGCAGTTTGCCCTGATGCTCGGCGTGTCGCGCCAGGCGGTAAGCAAGTGGGAGGCGGAGCGGGCGTATCCCGAGATGGATAAGCTGCTGCGTGTGTGTGACCTGTTTGGCTGCACACTCGACGAGCTTGTGCGGGGCGATGTCGTGGCCAAGGCCTCTTCCGAATTAGAGAGACAGCTGGAGAACGAGGGGGAAGCGGCGGCATGCGCGCAGGAGAGCTCATCGTTTGCCGCGTATGATGCGCATATGCGCCGAAGGGCACGCCTCGTTTCAGTGGCGGTTGGCCTGGGCTTTTTGGGCCCGGCCGCGATGGTGCGCCTGGGCGGATCGTCGGGCCTAGCGTTTTTGTGGGGAGGCCTGCTGCCGGTCAGCAGCCGTATTGTCCTGGTTGTTACCCTTGCGGCCGTGACGGCGCTCATTATGCCAGCCGTGCGTGAGCACATGGCGTTCAGGCAGCGTTATCGGCGAATCGAGGGCGAGTACACGGAGCGTGAACGTACGGCGGCACACGATCGCTTGTTTAAGATCGGCCTTGTATGTGCGGCGCTGTTCTGCGCGGGTATGGTCGCATTTGTGCTGTTTGCCTGTTCGTTCGATACGACGACAGGTCTTGTTTGTTTGCTGATGGGGGTCGCCGCTGCTTCTTCTTCAGCGGTTTATGCGTCGTTCATGGCTGCACGCATGGACGTTGCGGGCTACAACGCTCGCAACGAGCTTGTGTCGTGCGAGCCAGGTGCGGTGCGGCTCCGCATGTTCTCGCTGGTTATGGCGTTTGCGACCGCCGTCGCCCTCGTGGGTTTGTTTCTGCTCGACTGGCCGTTTTTCTGGCTCAGCTGGGTGTTCGGCGCACTCGCATGCCTTGTCTGCAGAACAATCGGGCGGTAGGCGTAGCGGCCCACAAGATTATCCCAAGGTGCTTATTGCGGGCAGCACGCTAAGCGCCCCACAGGCTGCGGATCTTATCCAAAAAGACGCTCGCTGCGGGCGAAAACTCCTGGTAGCGCTTCCACGCAATCGTAATGTTGGCATGCATGGGCGGATCGAGCGGCCGAAACGCCAGCCCGCTGCCCGCTGAAGTATCCACGATGTCCTCGAGACTCACCACGTAACCCACGCCACGCCGGGCGAGCAGCGCGGCGTTGAACAGCAGATTGTACGTGGCGACGATGTCCAGCTCGGCGAAGTCGTGCTTGAACCATCTGCGCATCTCCTGGCTGGCCTGGCGCGAGAAGATGAGCGGCCGGTCCAGCAAGTCTTCGGCGCGGATGACGTCGAGCTTGGCCAGCGGGTCGTCCTCGCGCATGAAGACGCCCCAGGTGTCGCGTGCGGGCAGCTCGATGGTCTCGTAGCGAGAAAGATCGGTTTGCCCAATGAACACGCCGAAATCGATGCGTCCGGTATCCAAGCGCTCGCCCACGTCCTCGGCGTTACCGCTGAACAGCGAAAACCTCAGCAAGGGATAGGCCTCCTGCAGCTCGGCGATCGCATCGGCGATGAGCGCCATGGCCTGCGTCTCGCCGCCGCCGATGCGCACCTCGCCGGCAAGCGTGTCGGCCGACACCAAAAACTCCGACTCCGTGCGGCCCACCAGGTCGACGATCTCCTCGGCGCGACGGCGCAAACGCATGCCTGCCTCGGTGAGCTCGATGCGCCGGCTCCCGCGCTCAAAGAGCTTGCAGCCCAGCTCATGCTCCAGGTCCTGCATCTGGCGCGAAAGCGAGGGCTGCGAGATGTGTAGCACGTTCGCCGCGCCCGAGATGGTCCCCTCGCGGGCGACCATCAGGAAGTACTGCAAATGGCGAAGCTCCATAGCGCGGCCTTTCCATGCGTTAAAGGTATGGATTGCGAATAAGTATACGCGTGTCGCGTGCCCGCGAGAGGCGAGCGCTTGTTCTGACTCTTATCGAGACAGTTGCATGGTCATGAGGCCGCGGCGCTTCGGGGTCCGCGCTGCAGCCCTGTCGGTAGCCTGTCCTCGCACGGGAAATCATGATATTCCGTAGGTGGTAAAGTTATTTATCTGGTAGAACGCTAAAGACATTGTCGGAATATCATGATTGTGCTGCGACATATCGGCGCTTCGTTCGTGAGACCCGGCGCGTTGCACTATTTATGGCAGCACCGGCGGGCAGTGGGCTCGTGAGGTTCGACATGCCACTCCTACGGGAGCTCTTGATGGAAGGGTGGGGCTCGTCGCGCAAAAGAGGATCGATCGGCAAGCTCATCGATGAGCGCTCAGAGTGGGGGAACCGCTTCGTGGAGCCCCTCTTCGGGGATATCCGAGTGGTGTACCCGGGCATCAAAGGCTTTTCGGTCCGCAGCTTGAAGTACATGCTTAGGCTTGCGCGCGAGTACGACTTCGAATTTGTGCAGCAGCTTGCTGCACAAATTCCCTGGGGCCATACGATGTACCTGTTCGACAAAGTTGGGGATCGAGATGAAGGATCTCTTTCGCTTGTCGCGATGAAATAGCAAGAATAGTAGGAGAAGCGCCCGCCACCCTTTCTGTGGGTGGCGGGCGCTCGCTGTGACTCTCCGTTATACGACAGTCTGTGCCTACAGCTCGGCCCCGTTCGTCTCGATCACGTGCTTATACCAGGCAAAGCTGTCCTTGCGAATGCGCGCCATCGAGCGGATGTCTTCCTCATCGCGGTCGATGTACACAAAGCCATAGCGCTTGCCGTAGCCCTGGTGCGTGCTCACGAGGTCCATGAAGCTCCAGGGGCAGTAGCCGATAAGGTTAACGCCGTCGGAAATCGCCAGCTGGGCCTGCTCGAAGTGCCGCCGCAGGTAGTCGATGCGGTACGGGTCGTGCACGCGGCCGTCCGCCTCGAGCGTGTCGCGTGCCCCAAGGCCGTTTTCGGTGATGAGGATGGGCAGACCGTAGCGGCTCGCCACGCGGCGCAGCGTCGTGCGCATGCCGATGGGATCGATGATCCAGCCGTACTCGGTTGCCGTAAGGTGGTCGTTCGCGCCAGAGCGGTACACGCCCTCCTCGCCGAGCATGACCTGTTGGTCGCCGGCACGCGCGGCGCGGTCGGTGCCGTCGTTTTTCGGCGCGGCGACGGTGGCGGTGGCGTAGTAGTTCACGCCCAGGTAGTCGGGCTTGGCAGCGGCGAGCAGCTCGGCGTCGCCCTCCTCGAACACCGGCGTGCAGCCCTTCTCCTCCATATACGCCCAGGCGATGGGGTTGTAGCGGCCAAAGCATGCCACGTCGAGGTAGTTCCAGCAGCGGATGGATTCCCAGTTATCGGCGGCAACCACGTCTGCCGGGTCGCAGCTTTGCGGATAGATGGCCGTGATGTTGGGCGCCGGACCGATCTTGGCATCCGGCCACATCTCGTGCAACATGAGCGTCGCCTTGGCGCTCGCCACGAACATGTTGTGGCTTTGCTGGTAGAGCTCGGGCGCCTCGGGAAGCCGTCCGGGGTTCATGGCGTTGGGGTGGATGACCATCACGTTCTGCTCGTTGATGGTGAGCCACATCTTGATGCGGTCGCCCAAGCGCTCGAACAGCACAAGGGCGTAGCGCTCGAAGGCGTCGACGGTGGCGCGATTGGCCCAGCCGCCACGCTCATGCAGGGCGAGCGGAAGGTCGAAATGAAACATCGTGGCCACAGGCGTGATGTCGTGTGCGACCAGCGCGTCGACCAGGCGGTCGTAGAAGGCGAGGCCCGCCTCGTTCACCGCGCCGTCGCCCTCAGGCATGACGCGCGACCAGCTGATGGAGAAGCGGTATGCCTTCAGGCCGAGCTCGGCCATGAGGGCAACGTCCTCCTCCATATGGTGGTAGTGGTCGCTTGCGACCTTGAAGTCGGTAATGCCCGCGGGCGGCGTGTGCAGGTCCTGGACAGACATGCCCTTGCCGTCTTCGTTCCAGGCGCCTTCAACTTGATACGACGAGGTGGAGGCGCCCCAAAGAAACCCGTCGGGGAACGGCTTGGGATGCCGGTAGAACATAAGCGCTCCTTTCGTCTGACGTTGGTGGGCGGCGTGACCGAACCCGGTATGTTCGGCGTGAACCTTCGTTTTAAGACGCCCATGTACGGAGCTATGATCGGCAGCTTCTGCGGCGGTATCGTCGCTGGCCTGGGCGGAGTCGCCGCACATACGATGTCTGCCGCCCCGGGCCTGCTGGGTGGCCTGCCGGTGTTCCTGGGTGGCGACATCATGAACCTCGTTTGGATGGTCGCCGGTGCGGCGGTCGGTATCGTGGTGACGTTTGTCGCGACTTTCATTCTGTACAAGCCCGAGACCGCTTAGGGCAGCGTAGCTGCAGGGGGCCCTTGCGGCCAGCGGTTTGGCTGGCGTCGGGGTGTCGCGGGCTTCAGAGGCCGGCGTTGTCGGACTCATAGTTACCGCGATGCGCGCGGCGCCGATAGGAAAAGCGCCCGCACACCCGAGTTGAAATTCGGGTGTGCGGGCGCTTCCCGTTGGCGGTTCCGTTGTGCTTGGGTGCTACAGCCTGACGACGTCCAGCAGCCTCCACGGGCCAGCGCCGTGGCCATCAGGCACTTCGTCTGCGTGGGCCTCATCGAATGCGTAAACGCAGGTCGTGCAGTTGCCCCAGCCGGCGTTGAGAACGGGCATGGGATTCTGGATGGCGCGCAGGAAGTTGAAGTTGGCGCCGCCGTGGCCTACGGCCAGCACGGTTTCGCTGCCAGGCTTGAGCATGATGTCGGTCAAGGTGGCGACCATGCGGTCGCGGACCGTATCGGATGACTCGCCGCCAAATTGCAGATAGTAGGTCCGGCAGGCCTCGGGATCGTTTTCGGCAAGGAAGTCCTGCTGGGCCTCTGGGTCGTCGTAGAACATCTCGCGCAGGCCTTTGACGCGTGCGCAGGGAAGATCGGGCTGACCGAGTTCGGCCAGGACAAGTTCCAGCGTATCTGCTGCGTGCTCGGCGGTCGAGCAGACGGCGCGATCAAGGCGCACGCCGCGTTCGCGCAGCTTGGCACCCATGGTGCGCGCCTGTTCGATGCCGCGCACGGTGAGCGGCGAGTCGCACCAGCCCTGGATGCGGTGCTGCGCGTTGAACATGGTCTCGCCATGGCGCATGAGGTACAGCGTTTTCATCGTCGAGGGGTCCTTTCTTGCGTGGCGGGGGCGGTGTTTGGCGTGCGATGGCACGTGCTTTGAGCCAAAGTGGATAAAAATGTCGATTATGCATTTTCAGACGGCTCTCGCGGCGGGGCTCGGGCGTTCGATGAGCCCGATTAGGCTCCGTCGAATGCCCGATTCGGCTCCAAACCCGGCGATTTGGAGGCGTCCACAACGATTTAAAGCCTCAAGCACGCGCCAGGGTGGGTTCTAAAAAATCATAATCGACATTTTCATCCACTTTCCCCGCTGTTGCCTTATTTACAGCACCACGATCTCGCCGGGCAGCGGCGCGAGCACGCGCTCGGGGTTCGTCACATGGTCGGCAAGCACGCGCGGATCGCCGTTGAACGTTGACCAATCCGGTGCGTCAACGGTGCCCCAGTGAATGCACAGCAGCCGCGCGTTCGGGTAGGCATTCGCGAGCTTGACCGCTCCGTCAAACGTGATGTGCCACTCGTTGTCGGAAAAATCGAGCATGATGAGGCCGGGTTCGGGCATCTCAAGGTGCTCCGGCAGCAACTTGGAGTCGCCGGGCAGCCAAATGCTGCCGTCGGGCGTGTCGAACCAGTAGCCGCAGTAGTCCTCACGCTCCCAGGTGCGGTACCCCCATTTCTTGGAATCGTTTTGCCAGTTGTGCCACGCTGGCGTGAGGCGTGCGGTCACGTTCCCGACCGTGAAGCTCTCGTCGATATCGTGGCCGATGCCCGGCAGACCCTCCTCGCGCGCAACGCTCGCAACGTACTGAGGAGCATGGTATGCCGGGCATACGCTAGCAACATCATGGCAGGTGGGACGGCTGAAATGGTCGTTATCGATGTGCGTGATGAGGATGGCGTCGAGCTCTGGCACGTCCGCAGGTGCGATGGGCGCGTCGAACACCACGGGCATGTCGAAGCCCTCGAGCACGGGGTCGACCATGATGCAAGTGCCGCGAGCGTTCAGCAAAAAGCCCGCGCCGCCCAGCCACGAGATCGTCGTGAAGTCCTGTGGGCCAAAGGCGTTGGCGGTAAGCGCGACGGTTCCGGTGGGTACTGCCTGCCCTTTGTCGTTTGTGCGTACGGTTGCGATGTCCATGTTGTTCACCTTTCAAGCTGTGGGCGCGATGCGTCCAAATTCGACAGATATCCCTGCACCCCGTGAGGGGCGTTTGCAGTTTGAGTTGTATCTGTGGCCTGTTCGCTTGCTGTGCACCCGGCAAGTTCGGGCAAGCGGACCGGTTATGCTGAGGACCTACGCTCCTACGGCGTAATGCGCTAGGCACATCCCGATGAAGTCACGCATCTCCTCGCGGAAGTCGACCGTGCGCCGCGTGATGCCTGCGAGTTTCACTGCCTCGTCTACCAGCGGATTCTCCTGGCACCAGCCGTTGATGCCCACGGCGTGGTAATAGACGGCGTTGAGAAGCTTGGATGCATGCGCGGCGTCACAGCCGAGGTTGCCCGCGAAGCGCGCGATCAGCTGGTCTTGGCCTTCGTAGTAGTGCCGCTTGAACGCGGCGAGGCGCTCGACAGCGGAGTTGGTCTCGATGATGGTGAACAGCAGGTCGCAATAGTTCAGATAGTCGCGGTGGCTTGCAAGCTGCTCGACCCACACCTCGGTGAGCACGGCGGGGGAGTACGTGCTGCCCGCCGGATAGGCCGTTAGCAGCGCGCCGTAGTATTCGTCCTGCTTGTCGGAGCAAATCTCGAGGAAGATGTCCTCTTTTGTCGTGACGTATTTATACAGGGCGGCGCGCGACCAGCCGAGTTGCTCGGCGATGGCCGCGAGCGTGATTTCGTGGTAGGGATGCTCGGCGAACAGCTCGTTGGTGACCCGTTTGATTTCGGCCATCCGCTGTTCTTTCTGTTCGTCGCTGCGCGCCCTGATGAAATCTGCCATAGCTGCCTGCCGTCCCTGCCTGAGCCTGTTTCCAAAACTGTAGCAGGCTTTTCGTATTTGGCAAATAGGAAAACAAAATTCAGCAAATCTATTTACAAGTAACGAACCGTAGCGTAAATTAACCAAAAGAGACTAGGTTGCTTTTGGTTAGGAGGGACCATGGCGATTACGGCGAATCTGTACTACACGGGAACAAATGGCGCGGCGCGCAAGTTCGCCGAGGAGATGGAGGCGTCCGGCACGGCAGACGCCATCCGCGCTGAGGGGGGCAACATCCGCTACCGCTATTTCCAGCCGCTCGACGATCCGGAGACCATCCTGCTCATCGATGCGTGGCGCGACCAGGAAGCGCTTGACGTGCATCATGCTTCGCCCATGATGGCGAAGATCGCCGAGTTACGCGACAAGTACGACCTGCACATGAAGGCAGAGCGCTACATCACCGACGAAGCCGGTCTACCCGATCACGACCAAGCCTTCATCCGCCAGTAACAAAGGGGCCGGGTTCAATCTTGTCGTTCGACGTTAAAGCGGTCCTCCCTAGTCGATCCATCTGCGTGCGCGCAGTTCATCAAGTAACGGCTCCAGGTAGCTGCGGTCGCAGGCGTCAAAGCCGCGGCGCATTCCTTCAAGTGCTGCGGAATCGCGCCTCGAACCCTTGCGAGCAGCGCTTTCGAGCATGCGAAAGTACACGCGCATGGCAATCTTGTCGAGTGCATTCAGCTGGTCGAAGAAGAACCTGCCGCGGCAGTAGCACCATGGAAGATCGGGGTATTGCTCGGCGGGAAACGAGCGGAGAAATGCCTCTTCATGCTCAGCTGCGGGCCAGTCCTTGCTAGGCATGGGCGTTGCACCGACAGCTACGACCGCATAGTGCTTTTCGGGGTGTTTCGCCATGTACGCCTTGAGCTCCTTGGAGCCCTTGAGGGAGGCAGCGTGGAACCAGCCGCTGAGGATGACGAGGTCGGCCTCGCGGGCGGCCTCGTCGATCTTTTCCACCGGAGCGACCGCGCACGTGAGTGATTCAGCCAGCCATTGTGCATACATTCTGGCCGAACCGGTCTGTGAGCGAAAGACGACGACAGCACTCATGGGTCTCCTTTCCAGCGCTTAGTGTACCGGCGGAGCCATCGATGCGCGGAAAGGCTTACAAAGCTCTGATGCGACAAGTTGGGGCCGGGTTTGGTCTTGTCGGATCAGTTAGGCTCTGAGCTCTTCCAGGAATAGCTGGACGGCGCGCGAGCGCGGGGCGTTGCGCTTCCAGACGACGTCGATGATCGAGACCGCGGGCGGGTAGAGCAGGCGGAACTCCAGACCCGTGTCGCCGCCCGTCGCGGTGAGGCCTTCGAGCGATATCATGCGGCCGGCGCCCTCCTGCACGAGCATCGCTGCGTTGAAGGACAGGTTATATGTCGCGACGACATCGAGCTCGCGTCCGTGCTCACCGAACCACATGCCCAAGGGGCCAATCGGCCCCTCATCGCTCCACGAGCGCTCGGGCATGATGAGCGGCGTGCCCGCAAGGTCGGCGGGGCCGATGATCTCCTGTGCCGCCAGCGGGTCGCCCTTTTGCATGACGACGCCCCAGGCATCGGTGGGCTGCAGGCGCAGGTGCTCGTACCGGTCGTTATCGGGGTGGGACATAAGGACCACAAGGTCGTCGAGCCCGTGTTCGAGCCGCTCGATCAGGTCGGTCGCGATGGCGCTGTGCAGGTGGAAGCGCACCTGGGGATAGCGCCTGCGGAACTCGGCGACCTGCCGTGCAATCTGCCGCATGGCGACGCTCTCGCCGGCGCCGATGTGGATGTCGCCCGCAACGATCCCTTCGTCGTGCGAGAAGTCCGCGGCAGTCTGGTCGGCGAGCCCGACAATCTCCTGAGCGCGCCGCCGCAGGTACAGGCCTTGTTCGGTGGGCGTAACGCTGCGGCTGTGGCGCTCGAACAGCTCACAGCCCAGTTCGCGCTCGAGCTGAGCGATCTGTCGCGACAGCGCGGGCTGGGTCACATGTAGCGCCTCAGCAGCGCGCGACATGGTTCCGTATTCGCAAACAGCGAGGTAGTAACGCAAGGCACGGAATTCCACAGCTTCCTCCAACCCATTACAAACCCTTATATCACGATATACAGTATAAGCAATTGTATTCTTCTTCCCGCGGACTGAAACTAAAGCTAGGCAATACCGGGGAAGGAGGAGCGGCGCATGCAGCCCATCGTGATGCATATTGGAGATGCGACAATCTCCGCCCAGCTCAACGATACCGCGGCCGCCCATGCGCTCTGCACGCAGCTGCCCGTGGTCATCCCCATGAGCGCCTCGTCCGTGGGTATCTGCGGGGCGGCTCCGTTCGAGCTTCCTGTCGATTCCGCCCGCATCCATCGTGGATGGACAAACGGCGATATCAACTACAACCCTGGCGGCGGCTGGCTCGCGGTGTTTTTCGACGACGAGGAAAACTCGCAGCGCTACGGCGACCAATTCACCATCGGTCACATCGAGGGCAGCATCGAGGAACTCCGTCGTCTCACCGGATCGTATGACGTAACCATCGAAGCACGGCGTTTATAGGTGAAAAACGCTAGAGGGTATTTCACGCCAAAGGAGGAGGCAGCATGCAGTACACAACGCTTGGCCATTCCGGCATCAAGATCTCGAAGCTCAGCCTGGGCGGCATGAGCTTCGGCAAGCCGTCGCCCGATTTCCACCAATGGACCATCGGGCCCGACGACGCACGCGCGGTCATCAAGCGCGCGCTCGACCTGGGTATCAACTTCATCGACACGGCGAACACCTACTCTTTCGGCACGAGCGAGGAGTACATCGGCGCCGCCCTGCGCGACCTCGGCATCGCGCGCGACCAGGTGGTGCTCGCCAGCAAGGTCTACTTCAACGAGGGCAAGCTCTCGCGCGAGGCCATCAACCGCGAGATCGACGGCACGCTCAAGCGCTTGGGGACCGACTACCTCGACCTTTACATCATCCATCGCTTCGATTACGACACGCCCATCGAGGAGACGATGGAGGCGCTCGACGGCCTCGTGCGCGCCGGCAAGGTCCGCGCGCTCGGCGCGAGCGAGATGTACGCCTATCAGCTGCACAACATGCAGGTCGTGGCGCAGAAGAACGGTTGGACGCCGTTCACGAGCATGCAGTGCCACTACAACCTGCTCTACCGCGAGGACGAGCGCGAAATGATTCCCGTGTGCCGCCAGTTCGACATGGCGCTCACGCCGTATTCGCCCATGGCATCCGGCCACCTGTGCCGCCCCACCTGGGATTCCGATTCCTGCCGCTCCACGACCGATGCCACGATGCGCAACAAGTACGACGCGGCGCGCGACAACGACATGCAGATCGTGGGCCGCGTGACCGAAGTTGCCGAGCGCCACGGCGTGCCCATGGCACAGATTGCGCTTGCCTGGCACTGGGCGCGTGGCGTGGAGTCGCCCATCGTGGGCTGCTCGCGCCCCGAGCGCGTGGACGACGCTGCGGCAGCGCTCGACGTGGAACTGACGGCCGACGAGGTCGCCTACCTGGAGGATCCCTACACGGCTCACGAGCTCGTAGGCCCCCTCGCCCGTCCGGGCGAAAAGCCCCTCGCCGGCACCACGAACCCCAACACCAAGTCGGGAAATTAGGGACTGTCCCTGTTTTCCCAGGAGGAGGATATGAGCATGAAAGAGTTTGAGAAGACCGATCCGGAGTTCGCCGAGCGCTTCGCGTACTTCGCGGGCGAACAGGTGCCGACCGATCCCGCGGCTGAGCTGCCGACCCGCGAGCGCTACCTGGCGATTCTTGCGGCCTTGCTGGGCTGCCAGGGCATCGACGAGTTCCGCGTGATGGCGTCCGAGGCGCTCGGCGCCGGCGTGACGCCCGTCGAGCTCAAAGAGGTTGTCTACCAGGCAACAGCGTACCTGGGCATCGGTCGCGTGCGCCCGTTTATCACTGCGGCCAACGAGGTCCTCACCGCGCGCGGCGTCGAGCTGCCGCTTCCCGGCCAGCAGACCACGACGCTCGACACGCGCCAGGCCGCAGGCAATCAGAAGCAGATTGAGTACTTCGGCGAGGGCATGCGCGAGAGCTGGGCAAACGGTCCGGCGGAGCGCGAGCATATCAACCGCTGGCTCGCTGCCAACTGCTTCGGCGACTACTACACCCGCAGCGGCCTGTCGGACCTCGATCGCGAGATGATCACGTTCTGCTACATCGCGGCCCAGGGCGGCTGCGAGCCGCAGGCCACGGCGCATGCCGGCGCGAACCTCAACCTGGGCCGCGACCGCGATTTCCTGTACCGCGTGGTCTCGCAGATGCTGCCCTACATCGGCTATCCCCGCAGCCTGAATGCCCTGGCCTGCATCGACAACGCCGTCGCTGCGCGCGCGTAGGCAGGGGAGGGAACCGCGTTGGTCGACATCGCCGGCGTGCTGGGGAGCATGTTCTCGCTCATCATCGTCACGATTCTGGGCTTCATCGCCGCGCGGGTGGGATACCTCACCGCCGACATCCGCCCCAAGATCTCGAACCTCATCTTCAACATCACCCTGCCGTGTACCGTGCTCGCGTCGGTGGGGGAGGTCGACCCGTCAACCGGTGGCGATGCCATCACCTGGTCGATCGTCCTCGGCGCGGCGATCTTCTTCGTGATGCTCGTCGCCGCCGCCGTCGCCGTGGCGGTTCTGCGTGTGCCGGTGGAGCAGCGCGGCCTCTACCTGTTCCAGGGCGTGCTCACCAACACGGGTTTCATCGGCTTCGCGGTGCTCGATTCCGTGTTCGGCGGTGCGTCGGTGTTCCTGGGCTCGATCTTCATCGCGATCTCGAACGTGTTCCTGTACAGTCTCGGCATTGCCGCGCTGACGAGCGGTGGGGCGAGTGGCGCCGAGGCCCATCGCGCATCGCTCGCGGAAACCGCGCACACCGTCCTCAGGAACATGCTCAACGTGCCACTTGTCGTGAGCCTCATCGCTATGGTCGTGTTCTTCGCGAACATCCCCGTGCCGGCGCCCATCATGCAGGCGGCGGACATGACCGGCGGTATCACCGCGCCGCTCGCGATGATGCTCGTGGGCCTTTCCATCGCCGATGCCGACCTCAAGAGCGTGCTTGCCGAGTGGCGCCTGTGGGGCTTCACGCTCATCCGCTTTCTCATCACGCCGCTCGTCGCCTATCTTGCGCTCGCGCCCATCGTTCCGAGCGAGCTTGCCCTTGGCGTCTTCATCGTGCTGCTCGCCATGCCGACCGGCTCGATGGCCGGCCCCATCGCGGCAACCTATGGGCAAGACGGCGACATCCCGGCGCGCGGCACCATCGTGTCGACGCTCGCCTCGTTTGTCATCGTGCCCATCCTCATGCTGGTCATGACGATGGCGTAGCGCGAATTCACTCATGCGGGACGGGGCGGCCTGTCTGTTCCGTCCCGTGCCGATTCTAAGGAGGAAACTATGACAACACCCGACTTCACCCCTATGTTCGGCATGGGCAACTCCAACGACGCCTATGCTCAGCACTTCATCGGCAATTCGTACCTCAACCCGCTGACCAATCCGGCGGAGGCGGGCATCGGCATGTCCAACGTCACCTTCGAGCCCGGCTGCCGCAACAACTGGCATATCCACCACGCCAGCAAGGGCGGTGGGCAGATCCTCATCTGCACCGACGGCCGCGGCTGGTACCAGGAGTGGGGGAAGGACCCGCAGGAGCTCACGCCCGGCACCGTCGTGGTGATTCCCGCCGGCGTCAAGCATTGGCACGGTGCCGCGCGCGATTCGTGGTTCAGCCACATCGCCTTCGAGGCTCCCGGCGAGGACACCTCCAACGAGTGGCTCGAGCCGGTCGACGACAGTCAGTACCCGCAAGCGTAGCGGCGCGGCGCGCTTGAGCCCGAACTGGGTTTTCGCCAACGTGCTGTTGGGGCGCCGAGCTTCTTCTCGCAGAGGCTGAGGCTCGGCGGCTTTTGCGCCTTGCTTAGGTGTCTCCTTCCAGCAACGCTTTGAGGGCATCGATTGGGGGCAGGGCATCCAGAAGCTCGTGCGACATGTCCTTGGAGGTTTTGTATGTGGCGACGCCCATCGGCATGGTGTAGTCCCGGATCATATAGTCGACGAACGCAGTATTCATATCTCTGCAGAGCACGAGGCCGATTGAAGGGTTTTCGTGCTCGCGACGTTCAAAGTCGTCAAGTACCCTCAGGTATCCGGAAAGTTGCCCGAGGTAGGCTGTTTTGAACGGGCCGTTTTTGAGCTCGACCGCTACGAGACAATTGAGGTCGCGATTGAAAAACAGCAAGTCGACGTATTGGTCAACGCCAAACGCGTCGAGGTGGAATTGGTTGCCCACGAACGAGAAGCCCTTGCCGAACGTCATGATGAATTGCTTGATGTTTTGAACGATGCCCTGCTCCAATACGCGCTCGTCGACATCCTCGGTGTCGCGTACGCCCAGTTCCTCAACGTTGATGAAGTCAAGCAGATATTCGTCTTTGAAGGTGGCGATGGCGCGGAGCGCCTGTTGGCTTTTGGACAGGGCTGAAAGAAAGTTGTTGGGCGCCGCGCCTTGGCGGTGGAAATCATCCGCTCTGATAGAGCGCTTGAGGGCGGTCACGCTTAGGTGTTCGGCAGCGCATTTGTGAACGTAAAACAAGCGCTCTTCAAGGGTCTTTGCGTGCGTGATGATCCAACGGTGGTGGGTAAACCCGATTGAAAAGAAGTCATCGAAAGAGCATCCGCTTGAATTCGGAAGTTGCAAATTCCAGATTATGGGAGTCCGCTCGTTTGGTAATTCGGAATTCGCAAGTTCCAAATTGGGAGTGGGGATGAGGTAGGGGCTCCATTCTCGGTAGAAGGTTCGCATAAGCCTTAGATTTCTTCCAGAAAAACCGCGGAGACCGGGTAGATCTTTCTGGAGCATTTCGCTGATGGTGTCAATGGCACCACTGCCCCACGCTTGTATTTCGCTTTGATGAGACAGGTAGCCCCCGACGGCAAAGTAGAGCTGTAGCTGCTGAGCATTGACGCTCTTGGCTGCAGCATATTGCGCTTGGAGAATTGCGCCCTTGATGGCCTCGACTGCTTCTCGATAGTTCATACCGTCACGTACCATTGCAGCCTCCTACCGCTGTTGCCTGCAGGTCTTCCGTTGAATAGAAGCCTATCATCGCGCGTGGACAAAAACGTTTGAGTGCTCACATCGCATCTTGCCGGGCTATCTGCTTTGGTACGATGTCGGCAATGGTGGATCATTCGAACCTGCGAGGTACGTATGGGGCGTCAGGGCGGCGAGCACTACAAGTTCTTCAACCACACGGCATGCGAGTTCTACCCCTGCCACGATATGCCGGCAGAAGACCTCAACTGCCTGTTCTGCTATTGCCCGCTGTACTGCCTGGGCCCCGATTGCGGCGGCAACTTCCGCTACGTGGGCGAGGCGGGCGACATCAAGGATTGCTCCGCCTGCACCGTGCCGCATCGCCGGGAGAACTACGATTACATCATGCGCCAGTTCGAGCGCGTGAAGGATATCGCCGCCCGTAGCACAGGCGATTGACCCGCCTCATATCCTCAAGATGTCCCTTGAAATACGAAAGCACGTGCCTATAATTACTCAAGGTAATTATCAATGGCAACTAAAATCGAGCACAGAGCAGATCGCAGGGGGCATCGCCATGAAAGAGCGTTCATTCAAGGTCCTTATGGATACGCTGCGCCGCGCGCGCCGCATCGACGGCTTGATGCCAGACTTGCCGCCCGATCTCACCAACGGCAGGACCCGCGTGCTCGACACCCTTTATGAGCTGGGAGGATGCGCCGAGGAAGACCCCGCCTGCCGCCGTGCGGTCCGCGTGAGCGACATCGCCGAGGACATGGGCACCACGCGTCCGAGCATCACGCGCGCGGTGTGCGACCTTGAGCGAAACGGGTATCTGCGCAAAATTCCCAGCCCTACGGACGGACGCGAGGTGCTGGTCGAGCTCACCGAGCACGGTCTTGCCACGCACCGCATCTGGTACGAAGAGGTCTACGAGCACACCGCGCAGCTGCTGGGCGACGCGGGCGTGACGGAAGGCGATATCGAGGTGACGGTGCGCACGGTCATGCGCTTGCTCGAGGTGACGGCGGCGGCGGACCTTACGAACTGGCAGAACGAACGCCTCGCCCGGCGCGCGGCGGAAGCCGGAATCGCGGGTGAGTAGAGCGTGGAGAGCAAACAAAAGCTAACGCCGCGCGTCGTTGCATCGGTGATTGCGGCGGGCATCATGTCATTTTCCGGCGTGGTGGTGGAAAGCTCCATGAACGTGACGTTCCCCACGCTCATGGGCGAGTTCGGCATCAGCACGGCGGTGGTGCAGTGGATCACCACGGGCTACCTGCTCGTGCTGTCCATCATCATCCCGACGTCATCGTACCTGCGGCGCCGTTTCACCATGCGCACGCTGTTCATCGTGGGCGCCTCGTGCTTCTTGGCAGGCACGCTGGCGGCGGCGCTCGCCCCGGCCTTCCCGGTGCTTCTTGCCGGTCGCCTGGTGCAGGGCGTGGGCACGGGCGTGGCGCTGCCCCTCATGTTCAATATCATTTTGGAGCAGGTGCCCCGCAAAAGCATGGGCCTCATGATCGGCATCGCCAACTTCATCACCTCGACGGCGCCTGCCATCGGGCCGTCGCTCGGCGGTTTCCTCGTGGGTGCGGCGGGATGGCGCGCGGTGTTCTGGGCGCTCGTGCCGCTCGTTCTCGTGTCGTTCGTTATGGGGGCCGCGTGCATTCGGCAGGAGGCGAGGCCCGAGCCCTCGTCGCTCGACATCTGCGGCCTTATCGTGCTTGCCATCGGCTTTGCCTGCTTTATCTTCGCGGCCAATAGCGCTTCCTCGGCCGGATGGACGAGTCCTCTCGTGCTCGGGCTGTTCGCCGTGGCCGCCGTTGCGATCGCGCTGTTCTGCAAACGGTCGCTTTCCCAGCCCGATGCCCTGTTGAACGTGCGCGTGCTGCGCGACCCGGTGTTCGCCCTCTCGGCGCTCGGGATTCTGCTCGTGCAGTTCTGCACGCTCGGACTGGCGTTTCTCATTCCCAACTTCGCCCAGCTCTCGCTTGGAATCGGTGCGTTTACCGCGGGGTGCCTGCTTGTGCCGGGGGCGCTCGCGGGTGCCGTGCAGGCGCCGCTGTCGGGCATCATCTACGATCGGCTCGGCGCAGGGGTCTCGATCATCACGGGCTGCGTGGTCACGCTCGCATCTACGTTGCTGTTTTTCTGGCTTGCGCCAACGCTCACCGAGCCGCTCATCATCTGCCTCTTCGTGCTGTACTCGCTGGGCAAAGGCGCAAATTTGCCCAGCAACATGACGAACGGTCTCGCGCATCTGGCTTCCGGCCAAAACGCCGACGGCAACGCCATCATCAACACGATGCAGCAGCTGGCGGGCGCAATCGGCACGGTGTTCGTGTCGACTGTCGTGGCGAGCGCCCAGGCTGCCGACCCCTCGCACATGGCGGCAGCCACGGCGACGGGAACCCAGCAAGCGTTTCTGCTGGTCGTTGCCTTTGCGGCAGCCGAGGCCGTGTGCACGGCCATCATCTTCGGCGTGTTCAAAAATCGCAAACGGGCGGTATAGCTCGTCGGGAACGCGGCGCCGCTGCGTTCCCGACGCGTGGTTTGGGGCGCGCTGCCATCAAATACAGCGATTGGCATGCCGGCTGCCGACAGAAGCCCTGCGTTCAGCGAATCGTGCTGGACGCAGGGCTTTTTGCGCAATGGCGCGGCAATAAGAGCAATAGCCTGCCGACCGATGAATCGACGCCACAAACGCACGGGAGGAGGGTTGAGCCATGAAGAGGATGCCCGTTGCGAACTTCCCCGCCATGCTGCTGACTATTGCGCTGATTGCGGTGAGTCCGATTCCCTCCCTTGCATATGCCGACGACGCGCCCGAAGTGGCGGTCGTCGAGCTTGAGTCCGCTGCGGCGGATGAGGAGGCGGCTGCTACCGAAGAAACCCTGCCGCCGGATGCGGAAGATGAGACCGCGCCCGCCGACGATACGACCGATGCCGTGAGCGCTGTGGATGTCGACGGGTCCGGCTGGATCGTCGGGCCGTTGGGCGACCTCGTACCCCAGGCAAGTGTGCTGCCGGTTGAGGAGGCCCGGACGACGGAGCTCGCGGAAGGCCAGGCCGTGACCTTTGTGGGCCAGCTCGCCTATCCGGTTGCGGAAGGCGACGATTCGACCGATCCCGTCAGTGCCAACCTGTTGTTCCCCGCAGGCGGTGTCGCCGTTGGCGACACCGTGACCATCGTGTTCTACGCGGAAGGCGATGAGCCGGTGACGCTGAGCGCCACCGTAGTCGCCGGCGCGGACGGATCCCCGGCGGGTGCTCTGGTGGAAGTGCGCTGGGACGGCGCGCGCCTCACGCTGAACGGCGTGCCGACGGGAACGGCCAACGGGCGCTACGAGGTCATCGGTGCGGTTGCCTCCGAACCCGCGGAGCCGGCGGAACAGGAGCTTGAGGAAGAGCCTGGTCCGGAGCCCCGCGAGGGTGACGAGGCCGAGCCGGGGAAGACCCCCGAAGAGAATCCCGAGGAGCAGTTCGAAGAGGAGCAGCCTGAAGAGGGGCCCGGTGCGGATCTCGACGCCAAGCTCGAGGAGGAGCTCGCCGCGGCAACGGCTGAGCTGGAAGAGCTGCGCGCGAAGCTGGACGAGGCGACCGTTCTCGACGAGGATGAGCTGGCAGACGCGCCTGATGCGACGGCCTACCTGCCGGCGGATGACGCTGCGACGCTCGCGTCCGAGCTGGATGCGCTCGCGGCAAGGCTCGAGGCCGAAGACCTCACGCTCGACGGCATTTCTGCCGCACGCGGCGAGGTCAAAGACCTACATAAGAAGCTCGCCGCTGCCATCAAGATGGTGCATGTCGACCGCACGGCCCTGAGTGACGCTGCGGCGGCGGCGGACAAAGCCCTCGCAGAAACCGCCGCCTCGAAGGACGGCCGTGATGTAAAGCACGGCTCCGCCTGGACAGCCCCCGAACATCACGATGCGCTCAAGGCAGCCCTCGCCGAGGCGAAGACAATGCTCGACGCAAAGGACGCCAGCCAGAACGCCGTCGACACCACGGCGGATGCGCTTGCCATAGCCCGCACTGCGTTCGAGGACACCGTGAAAGTCGCCCAGGTTTCCCGCGCTGATCTTGAGAAGGCGCGCGCCGCAGCTGCTGATGCGGACAACGGCGTGACCATCGCCGAGGACATCTTCGACGTCGCTCCCGGCGCCCGGTGGGCAACAACGGAGCAGGGCGACGCGTTCAACGCCGCTCGCGCTGCGGCCAAAACCGTCGCAACCGCAGAGCTGACATCGCTCACGCAAAACGACGTCGATGCCGCGACGGACTCCCTCGCCAAGGCGACGGAGACGTTCTCCCAGGCCATCGCTACCAAGCCCAAGATCGAGCACTTCACGATCGCGCTTCCCGATGATCCCTTTGGCGATGACGTTGCCTACGCGTCTCCGGGCAACCCGCTGAATCTAAAGCCCGTGTTCGATCCCGCCGCCTCCGCAGTTGCGGTGACGTGGAGCTCGTCGAATTCCAAGGTCGCACGCGTCGACGCCAACGGCACGATGACCGCAGTTTCCGACGGCGTCGTGACCATCACGGCCACCACGCGCGCGTTCCCGGACGTAGCGGAAAGCGTGACGGCAACGCGCCGCATCGCGGTGTTCGGTACCGGAGCGACCTGGGATTACCGGAACGCGAGCGCCGGCATCACGGTGGAAGGCGTCCCCTCGGGCGTCACCGTGGAGTGCCTGGTGCTTACCGGCGCACGTGAGAATCCCGTTACGAGCCTGGGCAAAGGCGACCGCGCGGTCCTCGGTGTCGCCATCGCGCTCGTGACGCCGCTTGACGACACGGTCATGGGCATGACCTTCGACGGCATGCACGCGCGCATCGGCATCCGCACGCACGACTACGATGACCAGACGGTCGAGGTCGTCCTGTACGGCGACGATGGTTACACCTACACGTACGAAACCGTCGTCGGCGGTGGCGAGGTGTACCTCACGACGCCTGCTGGCGGGTACTTCGAGATCATTGCCCGTGCTGACCTACTGAAAGACACGAAGGATGCCAACAAGGACGATCCCGCCAAGCCATCCGATAACGCCGAGCTCACCGGCAAGAACGTACGCGAGATTCTGCCGCAGACCGGCGACAACTCGCTGGCAGCGGTGCTCCTTGTAGGCGGTGCTGGCATCGCACTAATCGCATGCGGCCTGTTCGCCATCCATCGGACCCGGAGATCGGAGCGCTAGCGCGCAACCACACGAAAGGCTTCATCAACATGGGGGCGGACCTGTATCCGCCCTCATTTTTGCGCCCATTCCATGGCACCCAAACCATGCTCACAACATATACCTAGCCATAGGATATAGGTCTTTTACATGGTGCGAGCCGCGTCCTACCATAGGCTCCGAAAGGAGATTGCTATGGGTGATTTGAGCGAAGACCTCGAGCGCTGCCTGTGCGACTGCGCGTGCGACGAGGCGCGCGCCGCGAAAGCCCGCTGCTCGTGCGAAGAGGGCCGTGTCCGCGAAGCCAAGCGCGTACTGCTAAGCGAGCGCCAGCGCCTGCTCGACGAGCTGCACGCCAACCAGCGGGGCATCGATGCCATCGATCACATGCTGCACCGCGTGAGCTGCGAGTGCGTGCCGCGCAGGGCGTCTGCCAACAGCGGGGAGGGGGCCTCCCATGAGTGACCGCGTTGCGGCAATCCTGGCCGATTCGTTCACCAAGATTCTCATCCCGGGCCTGACCGCCACCATCCCGCTGGCGCTCATTTCGTTCGCCATCGCGCTCGTGATCGCTATCGCCGTGGCGCTCGTGCAGTATGCGCGCGTGCCCGTGCTCACGCAGCTCGCGCGCTTCTACATCTGGATCATCCGCGGCACGCCGCTGCTCGTGCAGCTCTACGTGGTGTTTTACGGTCTGCCGGACTTTGGCATCGTGCTCGACCCGTTCCCGACGGCCATCATCGTGTTCTCCATCAACACGGGCGCCTATTCTGCCGAAACCATCCGCGGCGCGCTGGAATCGGTGCCGGCGGGCCAGCTCGAAGCGGGCTATTGCGTGGGCATGAGCTACATGCAAATCATGCGCCGCATTCTGCTGCCGCAAGCCCTGCGCGCCGCGTTCCCGCCACTTTCCAACGAGCTCATCGCCCTCGTGAAGGACACGTCGCTCGCGGCGAACATCACCGTGCTCGAGATGCTCATGGCCACCCAGCAGATCGTGTCGCGCACCTACGAGGCGCTGCCGCTGTACCTGGAGGTTGCAGCCATCTACCTGCTGTTCTCCACGGTGCTCACGTGGCTGCAGGGCATCGGTGAGAAGAAGCTCGCGTCGTTTGGCATGGAGAGGGGATAGCACATGGCAGATGAGATGCTGAGGCTTTCGGGCGTGCGCAAGTCGTTCGGTGGCGTCGAGGTGCTGCACGGCATCGACCTCACCGTGCGCCGCGGCGAGGTCGTGGCCATTTTGGGCCCGTCTGGATCGGGCAAAACGACCCTGCTGCGCTGCGCGAACTTTTTAGAGCGCGCCGATGCCGGCACGCTCGAGCTCGGCGGCGGGCGCTACGACCTGGCGAGCGCGAGCAGACGCGAGATCTCGGAGGTGCGCCGCAAGACGGCGTTCGTGTTCCAGAACTACAACCTGTTCCGGAACCGGACCGTGCTCGGCAACGTGACCGAGGGGCTGATCGTTGCCCGCAAGATGCCGCGGGCGCGAGCGGAGCGGATCGCCCGCGGCTGCCTGGAGCGCGTGGGCATGGCGGCACGCGCCGACGCCTACCCGGCGGAGCTTTCCGGCGGCCAGCAGCAGCGCGTCGCCATCGCGCGCGCCATGGCGACCGACCCGGAGATCATCTACTTCGACGAGCCCACGAGTGCGCTTGACCCCGAGCTCACCGTCGAGGTGTTGGGGTCCATGCGCCGGCTCGCCGAAGAGGGCATGACCATGCTCGTGGTGACGCACGAGATGGGTTTCGCGCGCAACGTCGCCGACCGCGTGGTCTTCATGGAGGGCGGCGCTGTGGTGGCCGAGGCTCCTGCGCGCGAGTTCTTCGAGTACCCGGCGAACGAGCGCGTGCGCACGTTCCTGCGCACCGTCTCCGGTGCCGACGAGTAGGACAGCCTCAGAAGAAACAGCAAGAAAGGATTCGATAGGAATGCTGAACCAGAAGATTTCCCGCCGCGACTTTTTGGCCGCCGTGGCCGCCGTGTCGGCGCTCGGCCTTGCCGGCTGCGGCGGCACCAGCGCGGATGCCGGCTCGGCGTCCGCATCTGTCGACGGCGACCTCCTCGCCCAGATCTCCGATCGCGGCGAGATGGTGTTCGCCACCGAGGGCACCTGGAGCCCCTGGACGTTCCACAACGAGGCAGGCGAGCTGACGGGTTTCGACATCGAGGTCGCACGCGCCATTGCCGACAAGCTCGGCGTCGGGGCGACCTTCGCCGAAGGCGAGTGGGACGGCCTGCTCGCGGGCCTTGATTCGGGCCGCTACGATACGATGGCCAACGGCGTCTCGGTCACCCCCGAGCGCGAGGAGAAGTACGACTTCACCGAGCCGTATGCCTACAACCGCATCGTGGTCATCACAACCGCGGATTCCGACATCGCCTCCATGGAAGACCTCGAGGGCAAGACGACGGCCAACACGTTGGGATCCAGCTACGCGACGCTCGCCGAGAGCTTCGGCGCCACGAATACGGGCGTGGACGACTTCAACCAGACCATCCAGCTGCTCGAGAGCGGTCGCATCGACGCGACCCTGAACGACGAGGTCGTGTTCTACGACTACATGAACCAGCACCCCGATGCGGCCCTGAAGATCGCTGCGGAAAACGACGAGCCCACGCACGTGGCGTTCCCGCTGCGCCGCGAGGCGGCAACCGAGAGCCTGCTAGCGGCCATGAACGAGGCGATCGCCGAGCTGCGCGAGGACGGCACGCTGGCCGAGCTCTCACAGGAGTTCTTCGGCATCGACATCACCGAGGCATAACAGTCGACCGTTCGGTTTGCGACATGCGGCGGGGCCACGGGCGTATTTGCCCGCGGCCCCTATTTGCGCTCGATGGGTTCTGCGGGGTGGGCGCACCCGGCCGCCGCTATTCGTCGTGATGGCCGTCTTTCCATCCCGCATGCTCACCGTGATGGCCGGAGGCCTGTCCTGAGTTGTTTCCGTTTCCGTTGCCAGCACCCGATCCCTGGCCCTGCCCGGCGGCAGATGCCGATGAGCCCTCGTGCTCGCCGCTGTCCGTATGCCCTTCGGCCTCGTGGATATCGTGCCAGGAGAGCTCGACGCCGTTGGCAGCGGCCAGGTCGAGCAGCTCGCGCATGGTCATGCTTCCGGCTTCGTCGGCCGTGATGTCCACGCCCGCATCGGCGAGCGCACGATACACGCGGTACTTGCCCACGCCAAGGCCGGCATCTGCCGCCTGCTCGTGGTCCTCTTCGCTTGCGTGCGAGCAGTGGACCTGGCCCGTGCCGTCTTGTTCTAGGCAGTGCGTGCCCACGCTCTCGAGCTGGGTGGCGACGTTTCGGTCGTCGCACACGATGGTGAGTTCGATGGCCGATGAGCTGTCGAGATAGGTCGCAAGCGCGCCCTCGATGGCCGTCATCGCCTCCTCGTAGGTGTCGCCCTCGACGTTTGCTATGGCAAGCACTTCGGCCCCGTCCTCGTTGTAGGCCTTCGTGCTCGCCACGCGGTCGAGGCGGTTGATGCCGAGCTCGATGGAGGGGTTCACGTCGATGGCCACGTAGGCGTACGGCTGCCATGCCCAGGCGACGCCGACGACGCCCACCGCCACGAGGACGAGGCACGCCGCGAGGGCGGCGACAAGCGGGAAGCGGCGCCGGGCGCGTGTGCGCGGCTGTTCGGCGGCGCCGTTGACGACCGAGAGACGTGCGGGCTCGTTGGCAGTCTGTGGGGCGTGCGCCTCCATCTCATCCGCCCGCTCGACGGCGGCCCCAGCCTGCCGCTGCGTTTCGATGTGCGCGAGCGTGCGCTCGGCCAGCCCTGCGGGCATGTGCGTCCGATCGAAGGCCTCGTGCATCTGCTGCTCAAGCTTGTCGGTCATGACAGGGCCTCCCTCAGTCGCTTCTTGCCGCGCGAGATCCACGAGTACACGGTGCCCACCGGCATACCGGTCATCTGTGAGATCTCCCGTGCGGAATAGCCCTCGTACAGGGCGAGGTAGAGCTGCGTTTTCGGCGGGTCGCCCAGCGCGTCCATGGCGTCCAAGATCGTGCGCAGGCCGAGGGCCGCCTCGTCGTCCTCGCAGCCGAGTTCCCCCTCGCGCCCCTTGTCGGCGAGCTCTTCGACCGACGCGTTGCTGCGGCGCGCGCTTTTGAGGACATCCTTGCAGGCGTTGATGGCGACGCGCAGCAGCCATGCCTTCTCGTGCGCGCCATCTGCGAACGCGGCGTCGTGCAGCGAGAACTTGAGGAAGACATCTTGAAAGACGTCCTCGGCGTCTGCCGGGGAAAGATAGACCAGACACGCGCGCCAGACGGCATCGCCGAACGTGGCGATGGCCCGCTCGATATCGCTGCTGGCGCGCATGCCGCCTCCTTTCTCCTCCCCGATACGGCTGCTATGCGGGGCGATGCTCGCAGGGACCGACGCCGGTCTCGCCTGCACCCGTATCCACCATGGTACATCCGGGTGCCGAGCAGTCCGTTCCGCGTGCCGTTCGGCACCATGGGCGAGAGCTGTCCATCGCCCCGATTGCCTGTTTAGCAGTGCCCGTGGCCGTGCGCGTGATGCGCGCCTGCGCCGTAGCCGTGATGGCTTCCACGTGCGCAGCCTGAGGCGGCAGACCCTGCGTCGCGGTGGTCGCAGATGCCATCGCCGTCGCCATCGATGAAGCCGTCATCTGACCCGCCCGCTTGGCAGGCGCCGTTCGCGCAGGCATCGCAGATGCCGTCGCCGTTCTCGTCGCTATAGCGCGCGCAGCCATGGTGGGCACGCGAGGCCACATTGCCGCATGTGTCGCACACCCCGTCGCCGTCGGCATCGAGGTATCCCGTGCAGGTGCTCCATCCGTCTGCTGCGTAGCGCGCAGAGGGGGTGCCTCCCGTCGTCTGGCTGAGGGCACCCTGCAGGCTACCCTGCCCCGTCCCTGCGCCGAGGCCGCCCGCCATCGCGGGAACGGCACCGATCAGTGTTGCGCCCAGCGCGACGGTTCCCAGCGTTGCCAATACCGTGAGCTTCGTATTCGTCTTCATGGTCGTATCCCTTCTGCCGTTGTGTCCGTGGGGAGGCTCCTCATAACAGAAACGATTGAGGGTGCGGAATCCTTGCAACAGATTTGTCCCGAGGCGGAAAAATCTCGTCCAGGCGTGATCGAGCGGCCCGTTTGAGCAGGTCGGTATAGGCGACGGCCCTCTGTTGACCTGGCAAACGTCGTGCTATTCAAACTATACGTAAACTGCATGAAAGAGCATGAAACATAGGTATTTGAAATGCCTTGCCTCTGTGCTGACAATATCGGTGAGACAAAACGTCAGCAGAAAGGGGAACGCATGCACACCGAGGAACTGACGTTGACGCAGGAATGGGACAAGACGTTTCCGCAGTCTTCGCGCGTCGACCACAGCAAGGTGACCTTCCGCAACCGCTATGGCATCACACTGGCAGCCGACCTGTACAAGCCGAAGGATGCACCGGCGGGCGCACTTGCCGCGATCGCCGTTTGCGGCCCCTTCGGTGCCGTGAAGGAGCAGTGCTCCGGCCTGTATGCCCAGACCATGGCGGAGCGCGGCTTTTTGACTATTGCCTTCGATCCGTCGTTTACCGGTGAGTCTGCAGGCGAGCCCCGCTACATGGCGTCGCCCGACATCAACACCGAGGATTTTCTCGCCGCCGTCGACTACCTTTCCTGCCGCGAGGACGTGGACGCCGAGCGCGTGGGCATCATCGGCATCTGCGGTTGGGGCGACCTGGCCCTGAACGCCGCGGCACTCGACCCGCGCATCAAGGCGACGGTGGCGTCCACCATGTACGACATGTCGCGCGTCACCGCGAAGGGCTATTTCGACGCGAACGACAGCGTCGAGGAGCGCATGGCCCAGCGCCGGGCGCTGGCAGAGCAGCGCACGAAGGACTACGCGGCGGGCTCCTACGAGCGCGCGGGTGGCGTCGTGGACCCGCTTCCCGAGGACGCGCCCTGGTTCGTCAAGGATTACCACGACTACTACAAGACGCCGCGCGGCTACCACCCCCGTTCGCTCAACTCGAACGAGGGCTGGAACGCGATCGGCACGCAGAGCTTCCTCAACCAGCCGATCCTGGCCTATGCGGACGAGATCGAGAATGCTGTCATGGTGCTTCACGGCGACGCCGCCCATTCGTGCTACATGGGCAAAGACGCGTTCGCACGCCTCACGGGCGAGAACAAGGAGCTCGTTCTTGTGCCCGGCGCGGTGCATACCGACCTGTATGACGGCGGCGGCAAAGACGCCATCCCCTGGGATAAGATCCAGACGTTCTTTGAGACGTATTTGGGGTAGCGCGATGGTGCGGAACCTGGTGGCGCGCCGGGTGCTCCCGCTCTGTTTGGCGGCTATGCTTGCCATGGGCGCGGCGGGATGCGCGGGCGCGCCGGATGAGGCCGACGATCCATCAGCGCCGGCAGCAGATGCGGCCGAGCACGCTGGCAGCGGGGCGATCGATGCCGGAGCCGCTGCCGAGGACGCGCTGAGCGAGTCGGAGCCTGCGGGCGCACAGGAGAGGGGAGAGGATGCTGACATGACGACGGTCACCCTGGATATCAACGGGACGACGTTCACGGCGACGCTCGAGGACAACGCGACGGCGCGCGAGCTTGCGGCCCGCATGTCGCTTACGCTCGAGATGACCGAGCTCAATGGCAACGAGAAGTATTTCTATATGGACGAGGGCCTGCCGACCGATGCCGAGCGTCCGGGCGAGATTCATGCGGGAGACCTCATGCTGTACGGCAGCGACTGCCTCGTGCTGTTCTACGAAAGCTTCCCCACGAGTTACCGCTATACGCGCATCGGGCGCATCGACGACGCGTCCGGTCTGGCGGATGCGGCGGGCGCAGGCTCCGCGCGCGTGACGTTTGCGCTCGAGGCTCGCTAGGGCGAAGGGGTCTCTCCGAGAGCCTTCTGCGCGGGGGCGCCAAGAGCGTCTTCGCAGGTGATGCAACCAACTAAAACGTTATGACGGATACGGTGTCCGGGCGCCTGAGGGCGCCCCGGTGGGCGCCGCTGTGACGAAAGGGCGTAATGCATGAAGCAGATTGACAGCCGACTGCTCGTGTTCATTCTGACGATCGGAGTGTTCGGCATCCTCAATACCGAAATGGGCGTCGTGGGGCTCATCCCCTATGTCGCCGCACGCTATGGCGTGAGCGTGCCCGATGCGGGCCTGCTCGTGAGCGGCTTCGCGCTCGTGGTGGCGGTGGCCGGACCTACCATGCCGCTTTTGTTCTCGTGCGTGAACCGCAAGGCCGTCATGCTGCTGGCGCTGGGGGTCTTCTCTGCCTGCAACCTGTTCGCGACGGTCGCCCCCTCCTTCGAGCTGCTGCTCGCCGCCCGCGTGATACCGGCGGCGTTCCATCCGCTCTACGTGTCCATGGCTATGGCGGTCGCGCAGCAGACCGGCGACACGGCGGCCGAGCGCGCGCGGAATTCAGCCCGGGTGTTCGTGGGCGTGTCTGCCGGCATGGTCGTCGGCGCTCCCATCGCGGGCATGCTGGCGAGTTCGGTTGCGTTTCCCGTCGCCATGGCGCCTTTCGCTATCGTGACCATCGTCGCGCTTGCCCTGACGATCGCCTTCGTGCCGTCCATGCCGGTCGAGCACGCGCTGTCCTACGGCCGTCAGCTCGCCGTGTTCAAAAAGCCGCTGTTTATCGCATCGCTGTTGGCTGCTGCGGCCATCAATGCCGGCATGTTCGGGTTCTATAGCTTCCTTTCGGACTATCTGGGCTCGGCGGGTTTCGCCGCGGCGGCGGTAAGCGCCCTGCTGTTCGCCTATGGCGTGGCTAATATCTCGGGCAACGCGGTCGCGGGGCGCGCGCTGGGCGCCGTGCCCGCGCGGACCATGGTGGTCGCCCCGATCGTCCTGCTTGCGCTCTACGTCTTGCTGTTTGCCCTGGGCGCCTGGCAGCTTGCCTGCGCGGCGCTGCTCATCGTGCTTGGCGTGGCGGTGGGTGTTGCCAACACGACCGACCAATATATGGTGGGCCGCAGCGCGCCCGAGGCTCCTGACTTCGCCAACGGCATGTTCCTGACGGCCACGAACCTGGGGACGACGGTCGGCACGACCCTGTGCGGTGGCTTCATCGCGGCGGGCGGCGCCCCGGCGTCCGTATTGGGCGCGTTGCCGTGTGCGGCGCTCGGTCTCATCTTCGTTGCCTGGCGCCTGCGGGAGCAGCGGCGCGGGGACCTCGACGGGCGTACGGCCGCGGTGCCCGAGGCGGATCCTGCGGGTGCGTCCGCTCGGTAGCACCCTCGCTTGCAATACAAGCGGGCACCCTTGCCTTCGAGCGTGCTCCAAGTACGACAATGGCAGCGTGCCTGGATACCTATGGGTCCCGGTGGGGACTGAGGAGGGGAATCGCATATGGAGTACCGTGTTCTGCCGCATGGCGGTGACAAGATCAGCGTGATCGGCCTTGGGTCGGCGGGCCTGCATAGCGCCACGGATGCCGAGGTCGAACGGACGATCGACGAGGCCGTGGACGCGGGTGTCAACCACTTCGACTTCATTCCCAGCGAGGCGAAGCCGCTGGCAGCCATGGGGCGCGCTCTGCATCGCCATCGAGCCGATGTCCACATCCAGGTGCATATCGGCGCGCTGTACGGTGGCGGCGCCTACGCGTGGACGACGGACGCCAAGCCCGCTATCGCCGAGTTCGAGCAGCGCCTGGCTGCGATCGGTACCGACTATGCGGACTTCGGCTTCATCCACTGCATCGACGAGGATGCCGACCTGGACCGCGTGATGAACGGCGGCATCTGGGATTACGCGCAGGCGCGCAGAGCGGACGGAACGATCCGCCATCTGGCGTTTTCCACGCACAGTCCCCACATCGCACGGCGGCTGCTCGCAACCGATGTGTTCGACCTGGCCATGTTCAGCCTGAACCCCATGTACGACTACACGGACGAGTCCGAGTACGGACAGGGCGAGGTGGCCGACCGCATGGCGCTGCTGCGCGAGTTCGAGCGGGCGGGTGTGGGCGTGAGCGTGATGAAGCCGTTTGCAGGCGGCCAGTTGCTCGACGCCGCGCAGTCTCCGTTCGGGCGCGCGCTCACGCGCACGCAGTGCATTCAGTACGCGCTCGATAAGCCGGGCGTGGTGACGGTGCTGCCGGGCGTCCACGGCACGGCCGACTTGCACGATCTGCTCGCCTATTTCGATGCGACCCCTGAGGAGCGCGATTACTCGGTGCTCGCCACGTGCGCGCCGCAATCGCGCGAGGCGCGTTGCGTGTACTGCAATCATTGCCAGCCCTGCCCGGCAGGGCTGCAGATCGGCCTGATCAACAAGTACTACGACCTGGCGCGCGTGGGTGACGAGCTGGCGGCGGAGCACTACCGCAATCTCGCTCGCCATGCGGGCGAGTGCGTGGGTTGCGGTCATTGCGACCGCCGCTGCCCGTTCGGCGTTGAGCAGCCCGCGCGCATGCGCGAGATTGCGGCTTACTTCGGCATGTAGCCGCAGGTCGGCGGGTGTCTTCATCCGGGACGGGGTTGTTTGGTGCCACCTGGGCGCGATCGCGCCCAGGTGGCACCAAACAACCCCGTCCCGGATGAAGACACCCGCCCCTGATGAGGACAGCCTGCAAGCAACTCGTCATACCGTTGTATACCTATCAACAATTAGACTTAGAAAATCTATTTGATAGAGACTTAGATTTTCGGTATAGTATGGGACAAAGCTGGAAACAATACCTCTCGAATAGATGACTGCTGCCCCGTAGGGCGGCGGGCCGGGTGCGCCTTGCGTACGCGTCCGGTGCTCCCCAAGAGAGGTGAGATATATGAGAATTGATAAACTGGCGGTGACGTCGCGCGAGGCCCTGCAGACTGCTATGGGTATCGCCAGCGACGCGCAGGCGGGCGCGGTGGAGCCCATTCACCTGCTGGCCGCGCTGCTCGCAGGCGGCGAGCGCAACATCTCCGTCATCATCGAGCGCATCGGCGCCGACCCGGCGCAGCTCGCTCGCGCCACGCAGGAGGTAATCGATAGACAGCCGAAGGTCTCCGGTGACGGGGCCGAGATGGGCCTGTCGCGCGACCTCGTGCGCACGCTCGAGCGCGCCGAGAAGCGCGCCACCAAGATGCAGGACAGCTTCGTGGTGACCGAGCACCTGCTGATGGCGCTCGCCGAGGACAAGGGTGACGCGGGCCGTGTGCTGAAGGACGCCGGCGTGACGACCGAGCGCATCGAGGAGGTCTACCAGGAGCTCCGCGGTGACGATCGCGTGAAGACCGCCGAGGACAAGACGCAGTTCGAGGCGCTGGAGCAGTACGGCCGCAACATCTGCGACCTGGCGCGCGCCGGCAAGCTCGACCCGGTCATCGGCCGTACCGACGAGATCCGCCGCACCATCCAGGTGCTGTCGCGCCGCACGAAGAACAACCCCGTGCTCATCGGCGAGCCCGGCGTGGGCAAGACCGCCATCGTGGAGGGCATCGCCCAGCGCATCGTTGCGGGCGACGTGCCCAGCACGCTGCGCGACCGCGACCTGATCGAGCTCGACATGAGCGCCCTTGTGGCCGGCGCGAAGTACCGCGGTGAGTTCGAGGATCGTCTGAAGGCCGTGCTGAAGGAGGTCGAGAAGTCCGAGGGCCGCGTCATCCTGTTCATCGATGAGCTGCACACCATCGTGGGCGCGGGCGCGACGGAGGGCTCCATGGACGCCGGCAACATCTTGAAGCCGGCGCTCGCCCGTGGCGACCTGCATGCCATCGGCGCCACCACGCTCGACGAGTACCGTAAGTACATCGAGAAGGATGCCGCCCTGGCGCGTCGTTTCCAGACCGTCATGGTGGGCGAGCCCAGCGTGGAGGACACCATCTCCATCCTGCGCGGCCTGAAGGAGAAGTACGAGATCTTCCACGGCGTGCACATCACCGATGGCGCGCTCGTGGCGGCAGCCGACCTCTCCGACCGCTACATCGCCGACCGCTTCCTGCCCGACAAGGCCATCGACCTCGTGGACGAGGCAGCGAGCCGCCTGCGCATGGAGCTCGACTCCATGCCGGTCGAGATCGACCAGACGCAGCGCCGGCTCACCCAGATGCAGATCGAGGAGCAGGCGCTCATGAAGGAGACCGACGAGGCCTCCAAGGAGCGTCTCGAGGCGCTGCGCCAGGAGATCGCCGAGGTCCAGGAGAAGCTGAACGTCCAGAAGGCCGGCTGGCTCAACCAGAAGAACGCGATCGACCGCGTCCAGGAGCTGAAGGCCAAGCTCGACGAGGCGAAGAGCGAGGAGGGCCGCGCCACGCGCGACGGCGACCTTGCCCGCGCCTCCGAGCTGAGGTTCTCCATCATTCCGAGCCTGGAGCAGCAGGTGCGCGACGGCGAGGCCGAGATCGAGGCGCAGAAGACCGAGGGCGGCCTGCAGGAGCAGGTCACCTCGGACGAGATCGCCGAGGTCGTCTCCGCCTGGACCGGCGTGCCGGTGTCGAAGATGATGCAGGGCGAGATCGAGAAGCTGCGCGACCTGGAAGGCGAGCTGCACAAGCGGGTCATCGGCCAGGACGAGGCCGTGAGCGCCGTCGCCGCCGCCGTGCGCCGCAGCCGTGCCGGCCTTGCCGACCCGGACAAGCCCATCGGCAGCTTCTTCTTCCTCGGCCCCACCGGCGTGGGCAAGACGGAGCTCGCCAAGGCTCTGGCGACCTGCCTGTTCGACGACGAGCGCGCGCTCGTGCGTATCGATATGTCCGAGTACATGGAGAAGTTCTCGGTCCAGCGCCTCATCGGTGCGCCCCCGGGATACGTGGGCTATGACGAGGGCGGCCAGCTGACCGAGGCGGTGCGCAGGCGTCCCTACAGCGTCATCCTGCTCGACGAGATGGAGAAGGCGCACCCGGATGTCTTCAACATCTTGCTGCAGGTGCTCGACGACGGTCGTCTGACCGACGGCCAGGGTCGTGTGGTGAGCTTCAAGAACACGATTATCATCATGACGTCGAACGTGGGCTCCAACGCGATCGCCGAGCTGTCCGGTAAGGACGACGAGGAGATGAAGCGCCAGGTCGACGAGGCTATGCGCCAGACGTTCAGGCCCGAGTTCCTGAACCGTATCGACGACATCGTCGTGTTCCATCCGCTCGGCATGGCGCAGATCGACAAGATCGTGGACATCCAGCTCGCTGAGGTCCGCGAGCGCCTGGCGAAGGAGCGCATGACGCTCGACATCACGCCGGCGGCCAAGCAGATGCTCGCGGTGGGCGGCCTCGACCCGGTCTTCGGCGCGCGTCCTCTGAAGCGACTCATCCAGACCGAGGTCGTGGACACTATCGCCGAGGCCATCATCAACGGTCAGGTGCGCGAGGGCGACCAGATCACGGTCGACGTCGACACCGACGGCAAGTTCTTCGTGGTGCCCGACGCCACGGGCCCCGCGCCGAGCTATGAGGTGCCTGACGAGGAGTAACCCTCAGGCAGGGGAGAGCTGCTAGCCTATGGGCGGCGGCACCGGATTCACTTCCGGGGCCGCCGCCCGTTTTTATTGGGTTACGGTTCTCGGGATTCTAACGGCTTCGTCGCTATTCGTGTGCCCGCTGGACGTGCTCGAAGAAGCGTTCGAACACCATTTCAAACACGTAGTGGAACATCAGGCGACTATCGAGGTCCATGTCGCCATAGCGGATCTGCTTCTCGACTGTGAACAGGGGAATGTCTGCAAGCTTAGATAGCGAGTTCTTGGACAGTCCCGTCATAGTCACGATCGTGCTGCCGCGACTTTTCGCGATAGAGGTTGCCTCAAGGGACACTTCGGTCTCGCCGCTGATGGACACGCTGAACACAAGGTCTTTTTGTCCGAGCTGCTCTGCGTAGTGACGCATCACGTGGCGCTCGAACAGCGTGTCGGTGTTCTTGCCCATAACACGGAGTTTTTCCTCCATTTCCAGGCAGGGGAATTTCGAGAGGCCTGAGCAGAAGAAGACGATATGCTCAGCGCGCTCGATGGCGCGGGCAACCGCCTCAATCGTTTGGTCGTGCACGAGATCTTTCGTCTGGATGATCTGCAGGTCGAGCGGAATGGTCTCGATGGCGTAGCGGTTGCGTTCGAGCGAGAGGAGATAGGAGTGCTTCAGGTCGGTAAAACCCGTGAACCCCAGTTTATGGGCTAGGCGAACAATTGTGTTGGGCGCGACGTAGAAGTGCGCCGCGATGCCTTTCGATGTTGCCTGCTCGAGATCGCTGTGCAGCGAGATAATGTAACGAAGGATCTGGGACTCCAGGTCATTGAGGTGCTTTTCTCCCGACTTGACGTGTTCGTAAAACGAATCCTGCACGATGGTGACACCTCCCCTCAAACATACAAGCATTGTAATATCCCATGGCTCCGCTCGTTCTCGAAGGGGTTTGTCCGCATACGGTCAGATCTCGTTCGTCAGCGGCGTCTGCTCGGCGTGTCGCACGACACAACTTTGTGTTGTGCGCGAACCGATGTGTCACACAGCCGTTTCCCCTGCTCAAGGCATTAATGCTCGAGTTCATGCCGCACAATATGGTCAACGGAGGGACGCGGGGACGGTAGCCGCGGAGCCGCATCGCATTCCCCCGCACCGCGTCAGTCGACCCTTGTGAGGGGAGCATTACTCATGAAAGACAAGCTCAACATCGTACTTATCGGCGGCGGCTCCACATGGTGCCCGGGTATTCTCAAGGCGCTTACCAAGCATCTCGACATTTTCCCGTTGAACCGCGTTTGCCTCTATGACATCGATGCGGAGCGCCAGGAGCCCATCGGCGAGTTCGGCAAGATCCTGTTTGCCGAGGAGGCGCCCGACGTCGAATTCATCTACACCACCGATAAGGACGTCGCCTACACCGACATCGATTTTGCCCTGTGCCAGATACGTACCGGTGGCTACGAGATGCGCAGCAAGGATGAGAAGATTCCGCTGTCTATGGGCATCATCGGCCAGGAGACGGTCGGTCCCGGCGGCATGGCGTACGGCATGCGCTCCATGCGCGATATGGTCGAGATCGTGAACGATGTTCGCGAGCGCAGTCCCGAGGCATGGATTATCAACTACACCAACCCGGCGGCGATCGTGGCGTACGGCTTGGATCGCATCTTCCCGGATGAGAAGCGCGTGCTCAACATCTGCGACCAGCCGGTGAACCTGCTTCGCTCCTACGGTCGTCTGCTCGGTCGCGACATGACCAACGTGGAACCCGTGTATTTTGGTCTCAACCATTTCGGCTGGTTCACGCATCTGTACGACGAGGAGGGAAACGACCTCGTGCCGCAGGTGAAAGAGTACACGGCCAAGAACGGTTTCCTTCCCGCCGATGCCGAGCAGCGCGATCAATCCTGGCTCGATACGTATGCCATGGTGAAGGACATGCTGGCAGATTTCCCCGACTACCTGCCGAACACCTACCTGCAGTACTACCTCTACCCTGAGTACAAGCTCGCGCACCTTGATCCCAACTACACCCGCTCCGACGAGGTCATTAACGGCCGCGAGAAGCGCGTGTTCGCCGAGTGCCGCCGCGTGGCCGAGGTGGGTACCGCAAAGGGCTCCTCCGTCGTGCAAAACGATGCCCATGGCGACATGATCGTCGAGGTCTCTTCGGCAATCTATCGGAACACCCGCAAAACCTTCATCGTCATGGTCCGCAACGACGGCATCATCGAAGGCATGCCCGACGACGCCATGGTCGAGGTCGCCGCAAGCGTGGGCAAGAACGGTCCGGACCCCTATGCCGTGGGTAAGATCGGTACGTTCTACCGCGGTCTCATGGAGAACCAGTACGCCTATGAGCGCTTGACCGTCGAGGCCTGGATGGAGGGGTCTTACGAGAAGGCCCTGCAGGCGCTGACGCTCAACCGCCTGGTGGGAGATGCCAAGAAGGCCCGCAAGATCCTCGACGTCCTGATTGAGGCCAACAAGGACTACTGGCCGGAGCTTCGCTAGCGAATCGCCTGTGGCCGACGCGCTGCGGACGCTTATGACAGGGGGAGCAGTCTGCGGCGCGCCGGCATGCGGCGCGCTGAAGCAACCCGAGGGGCGCGAGGGACGTTTTCGCGCCCCGGCTACAGAGGGGACAAAAAACATGAACAAAGACGAATTGCTGGCCAAGTTCCAGCGCTTGGGTAAGGTCCTGATGACGCCCGTGCTGATCTTGCCCATCGCGGGCATCCTGCAGGGCTTCGGCAACGCGTTCACGAGTCCCATGCTGCTGGAATACGTACCATGGCTTGGGACCCCAGCGCTCGCGATCTTCTTTTCGATCCTGAAGGCCGCGGCGGGCGTTGTGATGAACAACATCCCGCTCATCTTCGCGGTGTGTCTGGCCTACGGTTTTGCGCGCGGCGAGAAGGCGACTGCGGCTCTCTGCGGAATGATCGGCTACATGACGCTCAACGCCGTTATGGGGACCTTCCTGACGGCGATAGGGACTATCGATCCCGAGAACCTGGCTACTGGTCAGAGCAACATCTTGGGAACCGTTACGCTCGATACGGGCGTCATTGGCGGCTTGCTGGTCGGAGCCCTCGTTGCGTATCTGCACAACCGCTTCTACAAGATTGAGCTTCCCGCAGCGCTTTCCATTTTCAATGGTGTGAAGTTCATTCCCGCCGTGACAATCGTGGGATGCAGCGCGTTGGCGCTGGTGCTCTCTTTTGTATTCCCGTTCATCCAGACGGCCTTGGGGGCGCTGTCCGATTTCATCCGCGCCACCGGCGTATTCGGCTCGTTCGTCTACGGCGCCGGCGAGCGCCTGCTTCTGCCGTTCGGGCTGCATCACTTTGTCTATCTGCCGTTCTTCTTCACCTCTCTGGGTGGAACCGAGGTCATCGACGGTGAGACCATCTCAGGCGCCGTGAACATCTACAGCGCTATCCTGGGGTCAGCCACCACGCCGTTCGATATCAATGTGAGTCGTTTCGTGATGAACGGCAAGGTCATCTTCGCCATGTTCGGTCTTCCCGGTGCCGCGCTCGCCTTCTACAAGACGGCGTTGCCGGAGAACAAAAAGAAGACCGCTGCGCTCATGATCGCACTCGTCATCCCGTGTGTGCTTTCCGGCATCACTGAGCCGCTTGAGTACTCCTTCCTTTTCATTGCGCCGGTGTTGTACCTGGTGCATGCCATCATGGCCGGTTTGGCGTACGCTTTTACGTTCCTGCTCAACTTCAACGTTGCGGGGTCAGCAACATTCGGCGGCCCGCTGCTGTCGCTGATCTTCAACGGCATCCTGGGCGCTGGCAAGGGTTCTGGGTGGATGTGGATTCTCGTACTCGGGCCGATTTGGTTCGCGACGTATTATCTCGTCTTCAAGACCCTGATTGTTCGCATGAACCTGAAGACGCCCGGTCGCGAACTCCCCGAAGGGGACTCCGAGGGCTCAAAGGTCGAAAAGGCTCCCGCGAGCAAACTCATCCCGCTCATCATCGAAGCTGTCGGTGGCCCCGATAACATTAAAAGCGCCGAGGCATGTTTCACCCGCCTGCGTCTTCAGCTGAACGATTGCAGCAAGGTGGCTGATGACAAGGTGTTTACTGACAAACTCGAGGCACGCGGTATCGTGCATGTGGCCGGTGGCGTGCAAATCGTGTACGGCCAGATGGCGGCGAACTACGCCACGCAGATGCGAGAAACGCTCGGCATGGAATAGGACCCAAACGACACGGCGGTCCATCATGCCTGTAGGAGGCGGGTGCGGCTCCATTTCGGAGTCGCCCGCCTTTTGCGTTATGGGAAAATGGGGCGGAAAGGTCTTTCGCATCGGGCATGAGAGCTGGGGGCGTGTTATGGGTGATAAGGATAAGCGTTTGCAGGCAGATCGGAAGAAAGACAGGGCGCCGCGCGATCCGTTCATCCGGGCGGAGAACGAGGACGATGACGGCTACGATCCGTATTCGGATCTCCGGCCGGAACCAGAGCCGCTGTTCGAACGCGATCCGTGGGATTAGCCTCCTGTGGCGATGCCCGACAATTCTTCGCATGAAAAAAGCCGGGGTGGGACCCCGGCTTTTCCGTATGCAATGCTTGGGCGAGTCTTTCCCGTTAGCGGTCGAGCTCCTTGCGGACCAGCGTGTCGAAGACGGCTGCGGCGAGACCGAACAGAACGACGATTGCGCCGAGGATGGGGATCTCCTGGTTGAGGCCGCCGATAATACAGGTGACGATGCCGGCGAGGGCGGTCAGGACGGAGAGCACGCGATGGCTGCCGAGCGCGCTCGGGCGGTTGGCGCCCTGGATGCCCATGAAGGCGGTGATAAAGCTCAACGCGGCGCACAGCAGGTAGAGGACGCCGTCGACGCTTGCCGAAAGGACGACGAGAACGCCGGTGTCGCCCTCGGCGGAGTTCATTCCGGTAAAGGCGATGATGCCGAAGACCAGCGCTGCAAGGGCGACGACGACCTGCAGCAGACTCACGATCTTGAGGTACTTGCGATTGGGTGACATGTGGATGCTCCTCACTGGCGAGTTGAGGGGGCCGAGCGCGTTGACGCGCACGGCCGAATGGGTGAGTAATCGACCTAATAATACCTGCTCAGGCGATGGGTCGGCCGCGTATATGCGAAAAAGCGGATGCCTGGGTGATGTATCGCGTGCAATTGCTTTTAATCTGTTAGAATGCTCGTTACTTGCCTCCGTAGCTCAGGGGATAGAGCACCGCTCTCCTAAAGCGGGTGTCGACAGTTCGAATCTGCCCGGGGGCACCAGTAGTAAATAGCAGGTCAGATGCCGTGTTGGCTTCTGGCCTGTTTGCTTTTACCGGCTATTGTGGACGCTTGCGGCATGTTATGAAGTCGGTATTACGATGACGGCGAAAGGCAAGTTTGGTCTTCCGTCGACACGTCATGTGTGCTGGCGCCAGCACGGGCAGGAACGGTTCAAATTATCTATGGGTGCTGAGCGACCTAAATACTTCAATTGAAGTCAATTGAAGTGGGTATACTTCAACAAGAGATATGTGTATGAACAGGTATTACGGGGTGAGGAAATGGCGACGCTGACAATTAGGCTGAACGATGATTTGAAGGCGGAAGCATCTAAGGTCGCCGAGTATTACGGCCTCGATCTCGGCTCGGTTACGAGAGCTTTCTACACACAGATGGTTCGTGAACATTCCATTCCTCTCAATTTCCAGTCGTATGAGCCGAACGAGGAGAGCCTTCGTGCGATCGCGGAGACGGATGACGCGATAGCCTCTGGGGACTATGAACTGTATGATGATGCCGCTTCCCTGCTTGCTGCAGCGGGTGAGTGTGCGTGAAGCTCAAAGCGTCATTTACGCCGTCATTCTCACGAGACCTTAAGAGAATTAGAAAACGGGGGCTTGATGAACGCGATTTGGCATGCGTGATTGACTTGATTATTGAAAACACATCGAGCTCGCGCGAGGAGCTGCGCCGTCGCCATCGCATGCATAGTCTCAAGGGAGCCTGGCGGGGCAGTAGCGAGTGCCATGTTGCGAATGCAGGCGATTGGCTTCTCGTTTGGCGCGAGGTGGAGGGCGTCGCGTTTCTTCAAAGAACGGGTACCCACGATGAGATATTCCGATAGCGATGCGATCATCGCTCTCGTTGGCGAGGGGTGCTCGGCTCCCGTACGATGGCCTCTTGATAATCAATGCAAATGACGGGTGAATCTTCTCACTATTGGTGGATTGGGGGCTTCCGGTCGGCTCAGAATCTACGGTTGCTAATCGCCCTTGTGTCTTCCTGCGTACACACGAATTGGCTCGAATCACGGTAAAGGTGATGTGATTATCTCGCCTCCGGCTGGGCGATCTTACGGTTCTCGGCGGCGCTGCGGGTCCGCGAGCGCTCGATCAAGGCACAAGTGAAGCGGAGCAATCTTCTCGGCATTGCAGCGATCGACAACAAGGCCACTTGGCTAAAAGCGCGGTATCTGAGCTTTCATAATGGTATTGATGACATGATGCTGTGATGATGAACAAGCGGGATGGTTGTGTGGGTGGTGAGGCGACATTGATAAAACCGGAGAGTAGCATGACGTTTCGCGAACTTCGGCTTGACGGCGGCAGGTCGATCGCATGCGACTTGCCGGATGATGGCTGTCGCGGGATATACGCCTACGAACTCTCTGACGGAACGTGGTATGTCGCAAAGTCGGTGGATGTGAGGGCTCGTCATCAACAGCATCTTCATGAGTGGCGCCATGCAAATCCGCCCATTGAGCCGGTTCGGATGCTTTTCTCGGAGGTGCGGGGGAGCGATTACGAACTTGATGAAGCTGAGACGCGGGCAATTGCGGCTTTCGAACGCAAGGGGCTCAGTCTGCGCAATCTCATGAAGACGGGGAGGCCTGGTGGCGCTGGGAATTTGCGCATTGAAGTGGTGGGCGGATTTGGTGTCGAGGTGCCTTGGGAACGCTCGAAACGGCCGCGTGCATCATCAGTTTCTTGTGGTGCCGGTCCGCAGAATCACACCAAGAATATGCTGGGGCGTTACAAAAAGCTTGCCCACTCCTCATGGTGGCCTGAGCTTCTGAGGGTTCTCTCCGGTTATGTGCACGAGACCATTCCCGCTCCTGACGTTTTGGCTGTTCCCTTTGGACGGCAACGGCAATGACGAAAAGAAGAGGCGAAACCGTTCTGTGCTGTCTTTCAGTTGGAAATGTCGAAACGCTAACGATCTTTGAGGATGGGTCCGAGCTTTGGGGGTTTCTCAACATGAAGGGTCTTGCTGGAGACTCGCGCCGCCATGATGGTGCATGGATTGGAAGTGGGGGCTACCGATCTGTAGATGATGTCGTAACTGCCCACTTTGACACGCTGGGATGCCTTGCATCGCTTATCGCCGACCCTGAAGTTCTCGACGCCTGTTATCGACTCAACGCGGAGATGCTTAGGAAGGGGTCCTGCATGTACACGAGGTTCTCGAACGCTTTTCTTGTCGATGCCATATTAGGGAAGGGGTTCGGAAAGTCGTTCTAGGGAAATGCTGATCAAAGACACTTCATCCCTTGGAGTTTTGACTGCGAAGGCTTTTGGTCATCGTTTCCTGGGATTTATATACACCGCCAAAAGCGCCGGGGCGCGAACGCCTCTGTCCGCGCCCCGGCGTCCTATGAGCGCGTCTTACTCGCACTCGCTGTGTGCGACAGCCCTTACTTCTGCTGCAGGATGCCGCCCTCGATCGCGTTCATCATGACGGTGGCCATCTGAGCGCACGTGACCTCGCCCTGCGGCTTGATCTCGCGGCCGTTCTCGGTCTCGACGCCGTTGATGACGCCGTTCTCGATAGCCCAAGCGGCGTTGTCGACCGCCCAGTCGGAGACCTTGTCGGCGTCGGGCATATCCTTCGCGGCGTCGGGGTCGGTCGCCACGCCGTCCACGGCGTTCGCCACGATGCGGGCAAGCTGCTCGCGGGTGAGAGGGTCGCCCACGCCGAACGTATCATCGCTGTAGCCGGTCATGATGCCGTTGGTGTTGGCGTAATCGACGGCGCTGTAGTACCAGTCGCCGGCGGAAACGTCCTCAAACGGGCTCTCCAGCTCCTCGGCATAGGCCTTGATGGCGAAGTTGTCGTAGGTGTAGAGACCCTCGTCGGCAGCCTCGAGCCGATCGATGATGTCCGTCTCGTCGACCCAGGCGCCGTCGGTGTACATGAAGCTCTCGCCCTCGTTGACGACGCCCTTGTTGTAGGTCGTGACCTGCGTGATGATGCCCAGCTCGATCATAGCGTCGACGATCTCGGCCGCCTCATCGTATGCCTTCTGGTAGTCCTCCTCGTTCTCCGGGTCCCATTCGGGGTGCTCTTCGAACACGGAGTCGATGGTGAACATGATGAGCAGCTCACGCATCGCGTCGTTGTGCTCGTCAATCGCCTTCTTGCTGTTGCCCACCTCGATGGAGCAGGTGTACTCATCGGCGACGCGTTGCGTGACCACGACGGAGAACGAGGCGCCTGCGGGCACCGCGAGCTGCTGGTTGCCGGACAGCTCGGCGCGATGGAAGCCGCCGTACTGATACGTCTCGGTCACCTCGGCTACCTTCTTGCCATCGGTGGGGGAGGTGTAGCCGTCGTTCAGCAGATATAGCTCGTAGGTGACCGTGGTGTTCGGGGCGGTCGTCTCGGCCGTAAGCGTCGTCACCAGCTGGTCGTCTTCGGCTGTGAAGATGTTTGCCGCAGACAGTTTGTCCTCAGAGGTCTCGGAGAACGCGGCAGAGGAGGGCATGTAGTCGTACTGGTTGGCATAGTACGCGTCGCGCGTGCCGATGCTTGCCGTGTTGTAGTCGAACGTCTCGGCGGTCACGAGGGACTGGTCGTAGTGCGAAAGGTAGAAGTAGCCGTTGCCGTCGATGCCCCAGCCGTTCTTGTTGGGGAACTCGTTGTCGGCGGCGCCCCAGCTGTTCTTGACGATCCACGCGCCGTCGGCGGGAGGCTGATGGCCCTCGGTGAAGTTGTCCTTCGAGTAGGTGTCGTCCCAGCCGACGATGGTGACAGCGTGGTTCGCCTGCATGGGCGAATAGGTGTAGTGAGCCCAGGTGTCGGGGTTGAGGAACTGCTCGGCGCTGGGCTGCCCGGGCAGGGACTGGTCCGCACAGAAGGCGATAGACACGGCGCGGCCCTGCATCAGCTGGTCCTTGATGGCATCGGTGGCCTCGCCGTTATATTCGTAGACGGTATCGTACGCGTCGCTCTCCTCGTTATAGACCTCCTTGAACGTGGCCGGGACGGGCAGGATGAACGTCTGCTCAAGGTCGATCGCCTGCTTGAAGCGAAGGCTCTCATCGAGCTTCCATGTGCCCTCCATGGCGTACCACAGCGGGATGGGGTCGCCGTTCTCGTCGAGAACCTTGTTGCCCTCCTCGTCGGTCTGGTAGTCGATGATGCCCTCGTCGTTGCGATGGGGGGCATCCTCCTCGGTCAGCGGGCCGATGCCGGAGGAGAAGATGGACGTGGCGAAGACGGGAAGGCCGCCGTTGTTGAACAGGGAGTTTTCGTCATCGGTCACGGCGACCATGCCCTCTCCGCCCTGGCCGCTGTCATCGCCCTCGGGGATGGGGGAGTAGGCGAACCAGGCGAGCTGGCGCTCGGAGAGGTCGTAGAACGGGGAGCTTGCGCTGTAGTCTGCGCCCGCGGCCTTGAGCTCGGAGAGGATGCTCGTCTCCGAGGCCGCGATGGCCGAGAAGCCCCAGCAGGTACCCCAGGGGTTCTGGAACTTGACCGGGGTCACGACGCCCTCGTCGCGCAGATCGTACTTCGCGGGGTAGGAGGCCTGCAGCCCGATGGCGCCCGATCCCTCACGCCAGTTGTACGCCTGGGTGCCGAGCGTGGAGAAGCCCTGTTCCTTGATCTGGGCGGCCGCTTCGGCGACCTGGTCGACCATGCTCTGTTCCTGGGCGACGGCGGGTACGGCACCCAAGGGGAGGATGCTGACGGCGAGCACGAGCGTCGAGGCTGCGCGAGCCGAGAGCTTCAGCGGGCTGTGCGGTTGCTTGCGATTCATATGCACGCGTCCTTTCTTTTCAGGGGCACCGCTCCGACCCGAGTCCCATCGGAGCGGCGATCCGACAGCTTGCTTTACCGTATGGGGGCGCGCGAGACGTCTCAACCGGTGTGGCATGAACGAGCTTTTTCAGGCGCAAGCCGCGTGCGCCAGCGGTCGAATTTTTGGGGTGGGCGCGCGAGGCGTCTCGCCGCGGCGGGCGCGCCGCTCGGCTCGCGTCCTTATGGCCGGGTGGCCACGCCGCTGCGCTTCGCCACGAACCAGCGACCGCCCTCCCACCAGATGACCTTGGGCTCATGGCGAATGCAGACGGTCCACTTCACGCATAGGTTGCCGAAGATGGCGCGCCCGAAGGTCCGCACGCTGTAGACGCTCTCGATATGCCATGAGCGGCCATCCGGCCACCACAAGCGCACCGGGTGCTCGCCCCGTTCGGTGGGCGAGAGCGATTCGGTCGCCATGTCCACCCTCACGTAGATGCGATTGCTCTCGACCGGGATGCCGCACCGTCCGGCAAGCGATGCGCGTCGCGGATATCCAACCATGATGCCCTCCTGCACAATCGATCATATGTTCGTGTCAGGAGCATCCTATGACCCCGCGTGGACATGATCGCGCGCAACGGCCTGGCGTGCAGGGGCGCTCTACGCCTTCGCGTCGAAGTCCGTGAGGTCTTGCCAGCGGGTGCTTTCCGCCGCGCTGCCGTCTTGCAGCAAGAAATAGGCGGCCGTGTCGTCATGAGCGTCGGCGATCTCGCTGCCGCGCGCGCTGCCCGCCACGAAGAGCGTGGTCGACAGCGCGTCCGCTGTGGTGGAGGAGGGGCACACCACCGTGTCGCTCACGGTGTCGGTCGCCACGGGCATGCCACAGCGCGGGTCCAGGATGTGCCAGTAGGTGATGCCGTCAAGCTCGAAGGTCCGCTCGTACAGGCCGCTCGTCACCACGGACGCCTCGCGGTCCAGATACACGGTGCCCACGGTCGTGCTGCCGCCGGGGTCGTTCGGGTCGCGCACGCCGATGGCCCAGGGGCTGCCGTCGGGCTTCTCGCCGAACAGCGCGATGTTGCCGCCGAGCGAGATCATGGCGGCGCTCGCCTCCGTCTCGTCGCGCAGCAGTTCCACCAGACGGTCGGCGACATACCCCTTGGCGATGCCGCCGAGGTCGAGCCTGGCGGCCGGGTCGTCGAGCTGGACGGTATTCGCCTTCGTGTCGACGTGCACGCCGCGCCAGTCCACATGGGTGAGGGCGGCGGCGATCTCATCGTCTGAGGGCTTGATGCCGTCCTCGAAATCCCAGAGGTAGGACACGGCGCCGATGGTGATGTCGAACAGGCCGTCTGCCTGCTCGCACCAGGCGAGCGCCTGCGCGATGATGTCCGCGCAGGCGGGGTCGACCTCAACCGGGGCGCCGGCGGCGGCATTGATGCGCGCGATGTCGCTTTCCCCGTCGTAGCCGTTGAAGAGGGCGTCGTAGTGCGCGCACGCCTCGCTGAGGCGGGCGAGCGCGGCGTCGTCGCCATAGACCGTGAAGCTGCAGTAGGTGTCGAACGCGAAGGTCGAGCCGTTGGCGGGCGCGTCTTTGGAGGATGCCGAAACGCTCGTGCCGGCGTCGTTGCAGCCCGCAAGCGGAAGGGCGCAGGCGCCCGCGGCAAGTGCGGCAAGCGCGCCGCGGCGCGACAGGACGGTCGCAGGAGCGTGCATATGCAGGCCTGTGCCGGTTCTATTCATGAAGGTCTCCTTCGGGGATCGCCGCGAGCACGCCGCGCAGGACCAGGCCGATGAGCGCGCCGCAGACCACGCCCGAGATACCGAGCACGGGTGCGGCGGCGAGCGCGGTATGGGGCGAGAGCACGAGCGCCACGATCGCGAGCTGCCCGGCATTATGGGCCACGCCGCCCAAAACCGACACACCGACCTCGGAAAGCGGGGTGAAGCGGACGGCCGCCGCCATGACAAGCCACGAGAGCAGGCCCCCTGCCAGGCTGAACATGAGCACCTGGGGGTTCGAGAACAGAAGCGCCGAGCACAGGACCTTGGCGAGCATAAGGTAGAACGCGGGCCGCGCGCCCATGCGCGCGAGCGCGAACAGCACGACCGCGTTGCCGAGCCCGAGCTTCACGCCCGGGATGCCGACGGGAAGCGGGATGAGCATCTCCAGGTAGCCGGCGACGAGCGCGAGCGCGGTCAGCAGCCCGTAGCGCGCGACGCGCTGTCCGGGCGATATAGGGGTTCGTAGGTTTCTGTCGCGCTGATTCATCATGCTGGTTATTATAGGGAACACAATGCTGTATATATCAGCGGCGTATGAACCACGATAAGAATATGGATGCATGGTCGATGTACCCGCGGTGATGCGAAGGAGCGCAACAGCGTGGCCAACAAGGTGACACTCAAGCAGATCGCACGCGAGGTGGGGCTGTCGCCCGCCTCCGTTTCCCTTGTGTTGAACAACCGCCCGTGCCGCATCTCGGAGGAGAACCGCCGGCGCATCAAGGAGGTCGCCGCCCGCGAGCACTACATCCCCAACCAGATCGCGCGCAGCCTCGTGACGCAGCGCTCCAAGACGCTCGGCCTCATCGTCCCCAACATCGAGAGCCGCTTCTTCTCGTCGCTCGCCAAAAACCTCGAGCAGCGCTGCCGGGCGGCCGGCTACGCCCTGTTCATCACGAACTCCGACGGTCTGCCGCAAAACGATATCGACCTGTTGAACCTGCTGGTCACGCGCGGCGTGGACGGGATGTTCCTCGTGGTGGGCGACGAGGTGCCCGACAACCAGGCGCTCTTTGACGAGCTCGTGAACCTGCCCGTGCCCTATGTCATGGTCGACCGTGTCGTCGACGAGCTTGCGTGCGACAAGGTGCTGTTCGATCACGAGCTGGGCGGTTACATGGCGACGCGCTACCTGCTGCAGATGGGGCACCGCCGGATCGCCTGCATGGTGAACGCGGCGAAGACCATCACCGGCCGCAAGCGCCTGAGCGGCTATCTGCGCGCACTGCGCGAGTCCGGCTTCGAGCCGGACATGTCGCTCGTGTTCGAGACCGAGTACTACATCTCGAGCGCCTACGAGGCGGCGCGCGGCGTGCTCGCGAGCGACGCGACGGCGATTTTCGCCTCCTCTGACAACATCGCGCTCGGCCTGCTCAAGCGCGTGCACGAGGCGGGCAAGCGCATCCCGCGCGACTATTCGCTCGTGAGCTACGACAACAGCGCGGCCGATGCCCTGTTCGAGCCCGCGCTGACCTCCATCGAGCAGAACGTCGGCGAGCTGTCGCACCATGCGGCGGGCCTCATGATGCGCCGTCTGGATAACCCCGCCTCGGACCCGGTCGAGCGCGTGCTCAAACCCCATCTGGTCATCAAGGAGAGCGTGGCGGCGCGTTAACGGGCGCTGCCTGCGGCATGCCGCCTGCCGGCAGCGCAGTTGTATGCTGTCTGTCCGTTTTGGCAGATTTAAGCTGAACGGTAGTAAACAGTCGCTAAACGGTAGCGAGTGTGAAGGAATTGCGATGCTCGCGAGCGGCTTGTGGCTCGTGCAGAATGGGGTTCAAAACAAAGCATCTACCTTGTGTTTTAGTGGGAACAGACAAGCGTGATGCACGACGGCAGACTGGCAAAACACCTGATAAACACCCCCGTTTGCACCTCTGGCGCATGAGGGCGGCGAACGGGGCGCCACGGCGAGCGAATAGGTGGTGTGACCTGTGCGGTCTTACGCTCAGCTGATACAACCCTTACGGAATAAAACGAGAAAACTTCGTGGTGATAAAACGTTTTACCACTTATACTGTGCTTGACGTGCTGGATGAGCGGAATCCGGCCGGCCCGAGAGCCCCTTGCGGCTTGAAGGCGGGCGCATGCGGAACCCCTGCCTGCGTGCGCCAACCGATTCCGCCCGTCCTGCCCACGTCCTCATCAGGTTGCATAACCGTAACCGCCGGGCGCGCCCGTCCGGCGTGATGGAAAAGGAGGAGCACATGTCCAACCCTGTGATCGGAACACCGTGGAAGAAGCTCAACGGCTCGGTGAGCACTGAGTCCCTTTCCGGTGTCGAGAAGTACTGGCGCTGCGCCAACTACCTCTCGGTCGGTCAGATCTACCTGCGTTCCAATCCCCTCATGAAGAAGGATTGGGTTGACGAGAAGACGGGTGAGGTCCGCGACTTCGGCCGCAAGGACGTCAAGCACCGTCTCGTCGGTCACTGGGGCACCACGCCGGGCATCAACTTCCTGTTCGGCCATGTGAACCGCCTCATCGCCGATCACCAGCAGAACACCGTGTTCCTCATGGGCCCCGGTCACGGCGGCCCGGCCGGCACCGCGCAGTCCCTGCTCGACGGCACCTACCGCGAGATCCGTCCCGACATCACCGATGACGAGGCCGGTCTGCAGAAGTTCTTCCGCCAGTTCTCCTACCCCGGCGGCATCCCCAGCCACTTCGCCCCCGAGACCCCCGGCTCCATCCACGAGGGCGGCGAGCTCGGCTACACGCTGTCTCATGCCTACGGCGCCGTGATGGACAACCCGAGCCTTCTGGCCGTGGCCGTGGTGGGCGACGGTGAGGCCGAGACCGCGGCGCTCGCCACCTCCTGGCAGTCCAACAAGCTCGTGAATCCGCGCACCGACGGCATCGTGCTGCCGATCCTGCACCTCAACGGCTACAAGATCGCCAACCCGACCATCCTCGCCCGCATCTCCGACGAGGAGCTCACCAAGTTCTTCGAGGGCATGGGCTACAAGCCGCACTTCTTCATGGCCGGCTTCGACAACGAGCCGCACATGTCCATCCATGCGCGCTTCGCGAACCTGCTCGAGGAGGTCTTCAACGAGATCTGCGACATCAAGGCGTGCGCCGAGACTGGCGTGGAGACCCGCCCGATCTACCCGATGATCATCTTCCGCACGCCCAAGGGCTGGACGTGCCCCAAGCACATTGACGGCAAGAAGACCGAGGACTCCTGGCGTGCCCACCAGGTGCCGCTGGCGAGCGCCAACGACACCCACGAGCACTTCCGCGTCCTGCGCGCCTGGCTGCGCTCCTACATGCCCGAGGAGCTGTTCACCCCGGAGGGCCAGATCCGTCCCGAGGTGACCGACTTCATGCCCAAGGGCGACCTGCGCATCGGCGCCAACCCCAACGCCAACGGCGGCGTCATCCGTCAGGACCTCGTGCTGCCCGACATTCACGCCCATGAGGTGCCGGTCGCCGAGAAGGGCCACGGCTGGGGCTCTACCGAGGCCGCGCGCGTCTTCGGCGCCTACACCGCCGACGTGCTCGCCGCGAACGACGACTTCCGCATCTTCGGCCCCGACGAGACCGCGTCGAACCGCCTGCAGGACGCCTACAAGGTGACCAAGAAGCAGTGGGAGGCCGGCTACCACGCCGACGCCGACAACGATGAGCTGCTGGCCACGTCCGGCAAGGTCATCGAGCAGCTGTCCGAGCACCAGTGCGAGGGCTTCCTCGAGGCCTACCTGCTGACCGGCCGCCACGGCGTGTGGAGCTCCTACGAGAGCTTCGTGCACGTGGTCGACTCCATGGTCAACCAGCACTGCAAGTGGCTCGAGGCCACGGTGCGCGAGATCCCGTGGCGCAAGCCCATCTCCGGTCTGAACATCCTGCTTACGAGCCACGTGTGGCGCCAGGACCACAACGGCTTCTCGCACCAGGACCCCGGCTTCATCGACCTTCTGCTCAACAAGGCCAACGACACGCACATCGTGAACGCCTACTATCCGTGCGACGCCAACATGGCCCTCGCCGTGGCCGAGCGCTGCTACCAGTCCACGAATTGCGTGAACGCCATCTTCTGCGGCAAGCAGCCCGCCCCGACGTTCGTGACCGTCGACGAGGCGAAGGCCGAGCTCGAGGAGGGTCTGGCCGTGTGGGATTGGGCCTGCACCGCTGACAGCCTCGAGGACGCCGACCTCGTGATCGCCTCCTGCGGCGACGTGCCGACCATGGAGGCGCTCGCCGCCACCGACCTGCTGAAGAAGCTCGGCATCAAGGTGTGGTTCGTGAACGTCGTCGACCTGCTGAAGATCCAGTGCCTCGCCGACAACGACCAGGCCATCTCCGACGAGCGCTTCGTCGAGTTCTTCGGCGACGAGAACAAGCCGGTGCTCTTCTGCTTCCACGCCTACGAGGGCACCATCCACCGCATCCTGTGGGATCGCCCGGGCGTCAAGTCCTTCCGCGTGCACGGCTACGAGGAGAAGGGCTCCACGACCACGCCGTTCGACATGCTGCGCCTGAACAACATGGACCGCTGGGCGCTCGGTGCCGATGCGCTGCGTCTGGTCGACGCCGACAAGTACGCCGATCAGATCCAGGCTTGGGAGGACTTCCGCGAGGAGGCGTTCCGCTTCGCCGTGGACGAGGGCTTCGATCACCCCGACTTCACCAACTGGGTCTGGCCCGACGCCGCTGCTGCGACCGAGGGTGAGCTCTCCGCGACCCAGATGACCGCCGGCGACAACGAGTAACGACAGCTCACACGATGTACACCAAGGGCGCCCCGGACCTGCTCCGGGGCGCCCTTTGCTGTGCGGTGGCGGTGTCATCGTTTGGTAATGAGATCGCATAGAGGGGCAACGGGCACTTCGGTATGCTAAAGTAGCCGAGGAAACACTTCATGAGCGCCGGCCGCGTGCCGGCGGTTTTGTCTGGATACGTTATGCGATCGAGGGGTGGTGCCATCGATGACGGCAACTCCGTGGGGTTTTCGGGACATTCTGCCGGAGGAGGCGCAGGCGCGCGAGGATATCGCGCTGACGGTCAAGGCGTGCCTGAAGGGGCACGGGTACCTGCCGGTGGAGACGCCCATCTTGGAGGACAAGGCGGCGCTCGACGCGGGCGGCCATCTGGCGGACACGCCGTTCAAGCTGTTCGACGAGGACGGCCGCTTCCTCGTGGTGCGCCCGGATAACACGCTGCCGATTGTCCGCCTCGTGTCGAGCCGCATGGATGCGCACGATCTGCCCCTGCGCCTGCGCTACGAGGCGCCGGTGGTGCGCGCGGCGTCGCGCAACAGCGGGCTTACGCGCCAGTTCACGCAGCTCGGCTTCGAGCTGATCGGGGAGGGGGGAGCGACGGGCGACGCCGAGGTCGTGTCGCTTGCCATCGAGGCCGTCCGCGCGCTCGAGCTGCCCGCTTGGCACATCGTGTGCGGCAGCGTCCGTCCCTTCAAGGAGGTGCTCGCGCGCTGCAGCTCACGCGAGCTGGCGGACCGGGTCGTCGCGCTCGTGCACGCGAACGACTTCGTCGACCTGGACGATGTCGTCGCGGCGAGCGCCGAGGACGCGCCCGTCCGCCGCGCGTTGACCGAGCTGCCGCGCTTAAGCGGCGGCGTCGAGGTGCTCGATCGGGTGGACGAGCTGCTCGAGGGAATCGGCGCGGGCGCGGGTGCCACGGCGGACCTGCGCGCACTGTACGGCGCACTCGCCGAACGCGCTCCCGAGGCGCGCGAGCGCCTGTCGTTTGACTTCTCGCTCATGAATTCCTTCGACTACTACACGGGTCTCGTGTTCAAGGTGTACGCGGCGGGCATCCCGGATGCCGTCGGGTCGGGCGGCCGCTACGACGCCGTGTTCGACGGCGTGCTCGCGGCGGCTCCGCACGTGCCGGCGGCGGGCCTGGCGTTTTCGCTGGAGCGCCTGGAGGCCGCGCGCTCGACGGATGAGGTGCCCGAGGCAGCGTCCTTGCGCATCGCGGTGCCGAAGGGCTCGCTCAACGCCGACGCCCTGCGCGTGCTCGAGGCGGCGGGGCTCGATGTGGCCTGCTTGCGCGACCCGGGCCGGCACCTCATCTTCCGCGCGCGCGACACGCATGAGGGGGCAGACGCGATCGGCGACGTGGAGTACATCATCGTGCGGCCGACCGATGCGCCGGCGTTCGTGGCACTCGGCGGCGCGGACTGCGGCATCTGCGGCCGCGACTCGCTCATCGAGGCGGACCTCAACGTGCTGCAGCTGGTCGACCTGCAGTTCGGTGCCTGCCGCTTCATCGAAGCCGAGCCCGCCTGGCGCGCCGGCGAGGCGGAGCGCGCCTACGCGCGGCGCGGGAGCCTGCGCGTGGCGACGAAATACCCGCGCATCGCGAGCGCCTGGTACGAGAGCCGCGGCGTGAACGCGGACATCGTGTCGCTGCACGGAAACATCGAGCTCGGGCCCATCGTGGGGCTGTCGGACCGCATCGTGGACATCACGGCGACCGGCACGACGCTGCGCGAGAACGACCTCGTCATCACCGGTGAGGTCATGGAGTGCACGGCCCGCTTCTTCGCGAACCCCGGCCGCGCCCGCCTCGACGCGCGCGTGCGCCGGCTGGCCGAGCGCCTTGCCGCGGTGGCCGGCTGACGACGGGGCGTGGTGCCGGCGGGTCTCGCCGAAAACGGGAAAACGGACATTGTTGCCGCGCGGTAACGCGGGCGCTCCGCCGTGCGCGTGCAACTTTATCGTGATAAAGTTGACCCTACGAGAAAAATCGGGCGCATGGTGGCATCACCATGCGCCCGTTCGCGCTCAGCAGGACGCGCGTCCAGCGAAGGAGACGATTGCGATATGAGGACCATCGAGCTTGCACCCGGCGAGAAGCTCAAACCCGCCATGCTCACCCGCGAGGGCGTGTTGCCGGCGGACATCACGCGCGCCGCGCAGCAGATCATCGATACCGTGCGCGCCGAGGGCGACGAGGCGTTGCGTCGCTACAGCCGAGAGTTCGACGGCGTGGAGCTGACGAGCTTCCGCCTGCCGCAGGAGCAGATCGACGCGGCGCTCGAGGGGCTCGACCCCACCTTCACGGCGGCACTCGAGAAGGCCGCGGCGCAGATCCGCGACTTCCACGAGCGCGAGGTCGAGCAGTCGTGGTTCACCACGCGCGCGGACGGCACCATGCTCGGCGTGAAGGTGACGCCGGTCGCTGCGGCCGGCATCTACGTGCCGGGCGGGCGCGCGCAGTACCCCTCGACGGTCCTCATGAACGCCATCCCCGCGAAGGTCGCCGGTGTGGAGCGCGTCATCATGGTGACGCCTCCCCAGCGCGATGCGGCGCCGGGCACCTGCCCCATCTCGCCCTACACCCTCGCGGCGGCCAAGGT
>NZ_JACJMB010000090.1 GCF_016902615.1 Collinsella tanakaei | reverse complement strand
CGGCCGCCCGCCGAATAGCGGTCGCCGTCCGTCGAATCGGATGTGTAGAGGATGTGAAGATGTGGTATTCCCGCCCCCGGGGCCGCCCGGGAGTGGCAATATATCTCCCAGCCGCGCGGGTCACACCCGCGGCGGGCACCTTGAGAACCGGATACCGCGGGCGATGCCGGAAGGCATCGCGACGGACAGTACGGAACATTTTACCATCTAACCAAGCGT
>NZ_JACJMB010000089.1 GCF_016902615.1 Collinsella tanakaei | reverse complement strand
GACATCAGGATCAAGAGCGACCTGGATTACAAGAGCCCCATGCAGTACCGAAGGGATTTGGGGCTAGTCGCATAGGATGGATTTGGTCCAGGATTCCCACCGCAGTCCCAAGTGGCGAAAGATAGATTGACATTAACACCTGCGCCTCGAGCCGCCTGACCTGGCGCTCGAGCTCCTGCTCGCGGGTCGCCGGCGCGGCCTTCGCCCCCGATCCCCTCGGCCTGCCCTTCGGCTTTGGCCTGAGG
>NZ_JACJMB010000088.1 GCF_016902615.1 Collinsella tanakaei | reverse complement strand
CTGCTCGCGGGTCGCCGGCGCGGCCTTCGCCCCCGATCCCCTCGGCCTGCCCTTCGGCTTTGGCCTGAGGGCCTCCGCGCCGCCCTCGCGGTACAGGCGGCACCATTGCCTCAGCGGAGACAGGCTCGCGATGCCGAAGCGCTCCATCGCCTCGGGCTTGGCCATCCCGCCGTCGACCACGGCGCTCGCCGCGGCCACCTTCGTCTCGAAGTCGTATCGCGCGTGCGTCTTGCCCATGCTCAGCAGGCCGCCCCTCCCCACGGACCGGTGCGTCTGCTGCCATTTTCTCACGGCCTCCTCCGGGATCCCGAGGACCTTGGCGACGGATCCCCGC
>NZ_JACJMB010000087.1 GCF_016902615.1 Collinsella tanakaei | reverse complement strand
GCGAACAGGCAACCGAGATTCCTCGATAGCTCAATGGTAGAGCCCGCGGCTGTTAACCGCGTTGTTGTAGGTTCGAGTCCTACTCGAGGAGCCAGAACGTTTCAGCCCCACCGGTCACCCGGCGGGGCTTTTCGTTGTCTCCATCGGGGACGGGATAGTTCGGTGCCATCAGGCATGCTCGCGCCCCGGTGGCACCGAACTATCCCGTCCCCGATGGAGACAAAAAATATCTTGCGCACCGCGTTGATTTGTCTATACTATTCCTTGTTGCGAACAGGCAACCGAGATTCCTCGATAGCTCAATGGTAGAGCCCGCGGCTGTTAACCGCGTTGTTGTAGGTTCGAGTCCTACTCGA
>NZ_JACJMB010000086.1 GCF_016902615.1 Collinsella tanakaei | reverse complement strand
AGCCGTTCGCCACTCGCTTCCGCCCGAGGGCGGGTGCCGTTCGACTTGCATGTGTTAGGCGCGCCGCCAGCGTTCATCCTGAGCCAGGATCGAACTCTCCGTCCAATGAAACCCCCGGTGAGCCGGGGGGATAGTCCTTCATCGCGTCCGGGAGCCCGAGTCCGGTCTCGGCTTCACGCCGATCGGATCCATCGTTCTCATTCCGCCCGGGATCGACGGGCACGGGGCTTCTGCCCCGTCGCTCGATCCTCGAGTACGCTTGGTTAGATGGTAAAATGTTCCGTACTGTCCGTCGCGATGCCTTCCGGCATCGCCCGCGGTATCCGGTTCTCAAGGTGCCCGCCGCGGGTGTGACCCGCGCGGC
>NZ_JACJMB010000085.1 GCF_016902615.1 Collinsella tanakaei | reverse complement strand
TGGCCATAGCGCGCAGGAGGCCCGGCAAGGGCTGCGCGCGCCACAGCGACCACGGGTCGCAGCACGCCTCGCTGCCGCTCGGGAAGACCATGCGCGAGGCCGGGATCGAGCCGTCGATGGGCTCGATATCGTCGCCCTGGGACAACGCGGCCATGGAGTCGCCCATGGGCCCCATCAAGGCCGAGTGCGCGCACGCGCGCACCTTCGAGAGCCGAGAGCGGGCGGCGCTCGAGATCCTCGAGTACATCGAGTGCTTCTACAACAGGGTAAGGACCCACTCGGCGCTGGGATACCTCAGCCCCGAGGAGTTCGAGCGGGCCAACCGGCCCGAGGACGATCGCCGCATGAAGGCGGCGTAGGGGTGTAAACGAAATCGGG
>NZ_JACJMB010000084.1 GCF_016902615.1 Collinsella tanakaei | reverse complement strand
CTGCTCGCGGGTCGCCGGCGCGGCCTTCGCCCCCGATCCCCTCGGCCTGCCCTTCGGCTTTGGCCTGAGGGCCTCCGCGCCGCCCTCGCGGTACAGGCGGCACCATTGCTTCAGCGGAGACAGGCTCGCGATGCCGAAGCGCTCCATCGCCTCGGCCTTGGCCATCCCGCCGTCGACCACGGCGCTCGCCGCGGCCACCTTCGTCTCGAAGTCGTATCTAGCGTGCGTCTTGCCCATGTTCAGCAGGCCGTCCCTCCCCACGGACCGGTACGTCTGCTGCCATTTTCTCACGGCCTCCTCCGGGATCCCGAGGACCTTGGCGACGGATCCCCGCCCCCGCCCCTCCGCGAACATGTCGGCGGCGAGCTCCCTGAGCTTGCGGTCGTGCCTGCA
>NZ_JACJMB010000083.1 GCF_016902615.1 Collinsella tanakaei | reverse complement strand
CGGTAACGTACAATTTCTTGCGCACTTTGACAGCAGCATAGCGTCCAGATAGACAGGAGGGCACGGCCCGCCCCGGTATGATTCGAGTTGCCTAGATTCGATCAGACTGGAGGAAGACCATGCCCGAGCCAATCGTAACATTCAACGAGGAGACCCTGAAGTCCGACCTTCGCGAGCTCGTCAGGAGAACCGTCGAGGACACCCTGAACGGCCTGCTCGAGGAGGAGGCCGGCGACCTCGTCGGCGCCGAGCGCTACGAGCGGACCGCCGAGCGCGAGGCCTACCGCGCCGGCCACTACGAGCGGAGCCTGACCACGTCGTCCGGCGAGGTGACGATCCGCATGCCCAAGCTCAAGGGCATGAGGTTCACGACGGCCATCATCGAGCGCTACCGCCGCCGCGAGACCTCGGTCGAGGAGGC
>NZ_JACJMB010000082.1 GCF_016902615.1 Collinsella tanakaei | reverse complement strand
GTTGTACCTGTGGTAGTCGGTCTCCTTCCTGATGCCGCACCTCAGCCCCATCTCGCCCATCATCTTGAGGACGGTCTTGTCGGCGATGCGGGCGCCGTCCACGGCCCGCAGCTCCATCGCGATCTGCCGGTGGCCGACGCCGTTCGGGAGCCTGCCGAATATCTCCGCGACCCTCGCGCGCAGCTCCGGCCCGGTCGGCTCCTTCGGGTGCGCGAGCGCGCAGTGGTACGTGGACCTCGCGAGCCCGGCCGCCTCCAGCAGGTCGGCGAGGTCGTGCCCCTGCCCTGAAAGCTCGGCGACCGCTAGGGCCTTGTCCCGCCTCGGGAGCGCCTCTCCGCCTTCAGGGCTATCGATTTTTTTAGGTACGCCACCTGCGCCTCGAGCCGCCTGACCTGGCGCTCGAGCTCCTGCTCGCGGGTCGCCGGCGC
>NZ_JACJMB010000081.1 GCF_016902615.1 Collinsella tanakaei | reverse complement strand
CTCGCCGACATCGACCAGCCGACGATCATCCTCGACCACACGTCCATCACGACGGCCAGGCAGGGCCAGCCCTGATGGGTCCTCACGTAGGTGATGTCCGCGAACCACACCTCGTTCGGCCCGCCCGCGGCGAAGTCGCGGCGCACCAGGTCGGGCGCGGAGCACGGCTGCGGCGCCGCCTGCTTTACCTCGCCTTTGGGGCGCTTGGCGCAGCCGCGCGTCGTGCCGGCCCAGCCGTTGTCGCGCATGATGCGCGCCACGCGCTTGCGGGAGGTGCGCACGCCCGCCTTCTTGAGCTCTTGGAACACCTTCGGGGCGCCGTAGATGCCCCGGCTGGCCGCGCGCACCTCGGAAATCATGGCGACGAGCTCCCCGTCGCGCCTGTCGTGCGCGCTCGGCGGCCGCTTCCTCCATGCGCGGTGGCCCTGCCTCGTGACCCCGAGGGCGGAGCACATCTCCGAGATCGTCCACACGCCCTCGTTGA
>NZ_JACJMB010000009.1 GCF_016902615.1 Collinsella tanakaei | reverse complement strand
GCGATGACCTCGATCTCCACGAGACCGCCCGCAGGCAGCGCGCCCACCTGGAAGGCGGAGCGGGCCGGATAGGGCTCGGTGAACTTGGAGGCGTAGATCTCGTTGACCTTCGCGAAATCGGCGATATCGGCCAGCAGGACCGTGGTCTTCACGACGTTGTCGAACGTCGCGCCCTCGGAGGCGAGCAGGGCCTCGATGTTGGCGAGGGACTGGGCGGCCTGGGCCTCGATGCCCTCGGGCATCTTGCCGGTGGCGGGGTCGATGCCGAGCTGACCGGAGAGGAACAGCATGTTGCCCGTCTTGATGCCGGCGGAATACGGGCCGAGGGCCGCCGGGGCCTTCTCGGAGGAGATGACGTTCTTGTCCATGGGAGCTCCTTTGCTGTTGGGATGAATGAGTCGAACACAACGGATGCCGGTGTCCGGAGGCTATTGTGGACCTCGGCATCCGTTGCGTATCTGGGGCCATATAAGGCACGAGAGGCCCCGAGCGCGCAGAGGCCCTCGGGTCTCCACCTCGCTTCCTCGATGGTATCCCCCTGCGTGACCGCGTGCAAGTAATTTATCGAATCTGAGAATTTTTTATCTGCCACCGGCGTCATATGCGCGCCCGACGGCGCCATGGCTTTTCGCTGACCCTGCGGATTCTTTCGGCGGGTGCAGGCGGCCACGCTATACTCATGAGCGATATCACCCTCCATACCTGCAGAAAGGCGCACATGTCGCGGTCCTTTGATCATCTTGTCGCACCCACCTACCCCGAGCTCCTCTCCCCTGCCGGAGGTCCGGAGCCCTTCGCCGCCGCGCTTGCCGCCGGCGCCGACGCCATCTACTGCGGCATGGGCTCGTTCAACGCGCGCCGCAAGGCCACGAACTTCACCGACGAGGCGTTCGCCGACGCCTGCCGGGCAGCGCATCTCGCGGGCGCGCGCGTCTACGTGACCGTGAACATCGTCATCAAGGACACCGAGATGGCCGATGCCCTCGAGCTCATCCGCCGCTGCGCCGAACTCGGCGCCGATGCGTTCATCATCCAGGACTGGGGCCTGTTCTTCGAGGTCAAGCGCCTCATGCCCGCCCTCGAGCTCCATGTGTCCACGCAGGCGAACATCCACGATGTGCGCGGCACCATCTGGTGTCGCGAGGCGGGAGCCGACCGCGTCACGCTCTCGCGCGAGCTTTCGGTCTCAGAGATCGCGGATATCGCGCAGGCGGGCATCGACCTCGAGGTCTTCGCCCACGGCTCCATCTGCTTCTCGTATTCCGGCGTCTGCCTGCTGTCGAGCTTCGCCTGCTCGGGGCGCTCGGCCAACCGCGGCATGTGCGCGCAGCCCTGCCGACTGCCCTACGAGCTGCTCGACGAGCACGGTGAGGTCATCCCCACCCCGGGTCGCGAGCGCGCCCTGTGCCCGCGCGACAACTGCACGGTCGACATGCTCGGTGAGCTCATCGACGCGGGCGCAGGCGCCCTCAAGCTCGAGGGCCGCATGAAGGCGCCCGATTACGTCTACTCGGTGACCCGCGCTTACCGCGAGGCTGTCGATGACGTGCTCGCGCACCGCGAGATGGATCCCTCCCGCGCACGCGACCGCGCACGCCGCCTCAAGCGCTGCTTCAACCGCGACTTCACGAGCGCCTACCAGCACGGCACCTCGGGCGACGAGATGATGAGCTACGAGCGCTCCAACAACCGTGGCCAGATCGTCGGCGAGGTCCTGGGAAGCCGCCGCGCGAACAACCCCGCCGGCCTCCATCCGGACGACCGCCGCGTGCGCGCCGCCATCGTGCGCATCCGCCTCGACGAGCCGGTCGGCAAAGGGGACCTGCTCGAGCTGCGCCACGACGATGAGTTCGACCAGTTCCTGACCGTGACCGCCGCCGCGGACGCCGCCGCGGGCGAGACGATCGAGTGCCGTGCCGCGCGCGCCATGCCCGCCGGCGCTCTCGTGCGCCTCATCCGCAGCCAGGCCGCCCTCGACGAGGCGGCCGCGGCCCTCCATCGCGATGTCGCCCGCAAGCGCGCCGTCGACGTCCATGTGCGCGCGAGGCTCGGTGAGCCCTTCTGCGTCGAGCTTTCCTGCGTCGACGATCCCTCGTTTTGCGCGCAGGCGACCGGTTTTACCGTCGAGCCGGCACGCACGAAGGCTGTCACGGCCGACGACCTGATCGAGCATGTCGGCCGCATGGGATCCTCCCCCTTCGAGGCCGCCTCGTTCGACATCGATCTCGACGAGGGCTGCGGGATGGGATTCTCCGCCGTACACAAGGTGCGCGCGCAGGCATGCGCCGCGCTCGAGAGCGCCATCTGCGCCGGCTACGGCGCGCGCTCCGACGCGCTCGCAGAGCTCTCCCCCTTCGCACAGAGCGCGACGACCGCCGAGACCGCGACCGTCGGGCAGGTAGAGCCCTTCGAGCCGGAGATCTGCGCTATCGCCACCTCCTTCGAGGCGGCACTCGCCGCCCGCGAGGCGGGGGCGGACCACATCTATCTCACGGTCGACGACCTCGACGCCGCGGGCCTCGATCCCGCCCGTGCCCGCGAGATGGGCATCACGCCGATTCTCGATGAGGTATGCCGCGCCGCGGACCATGAGCGCCTGGAGCCGTGGATCGCCAGCGGGGCGCCCGCCGCCGTCGGCAACATCTCTGAGCTCGCGCTCGCCCGTGAGCGCGGTGCAGCGCCCGAGATCCGCACGTGCATCCCTGTCCACAACGTCGCCTGCCTGCAAGCGCTCGAGGCGCACGGCGCCGCGGGCTTCTGGCTCTCCCCTGAGCTCACGCTTGCAGAGATCGAGCGCATCGCGCCGCACGCCACGGTCCCCGTCGGCCTTATCGTCTCCGGCGCGCCCCGCGTCATGACGAGCGAGCACTGCATCCTGCAGGTCGCGAACGCCTGCATCCACGACTGTGCACGCTGCCGCCTGCGCACGCGCGCGTGCTCGCTGCGCAACATCGACGGCAAGGTCCTGCCCGTTCGCACCGATATCCACGGGCGCAGCCGCCTATACGACGGGTATCCGCTCGACCTTACGCCTCAGATGGGCAAGCTGCTTGCCGCCGGCGTCTCGCGCTTCGCCGTCGACGGCACGCTGCTTGCCCCCGATGCGCTCTCCGAGCTCGTTGCCCGCGCGCGCCGGGCGCTCGAGGCCGCGCGCGCCGGGCGCCAGCCCGCACGGCGCCTGCCCAAGACGTCTGCCGGCTGCCTGTTCGTGGGTGTCGACTGATGGATGGCATCCTGCCCGCCATCCTCTTCGAGAGCGACACCCTCCTCGCCGTGGACAAGCCCGCGGGCATCATCGTCCACGGCGACGGCACCGGTGCGACCACGCTCACCGATCAGGTCCGCGCGCTGTTGCGCTCGCGCGCCGACATGGGGACGAACCCGGATGAGCTACAGGCGCTCCAGCGACTGGACCGCGAGACCAGCGGCATCGTGCTGTTTTCCCTACGCAAGTCCTCGCAGGCCACCTACGATCGCCTCATCGCCGAGCACGGCATCGACAAGCGCTATCTCGCCATCGTCAACGGTGCCCCCACCTGGCGCACGCGCACCTTCACCGACCCAATCGGTCGCGACCGCCACGATGCGCGCCGCATGCGCGCAAGCCGAACCGGCAAGGCGGCCATGACGCACGCCCGCGTCCTCGATACCCGCCGCATCGGACGCAAGACGCTCACCCTGCTCGAGGTGCGCATCGAGACGGGCCGCAAGCATCAGATTCGCGTACACCTCTCACACGCGGGACTTCCCATCCACGGCGACGACCTCTACGGCACTCCGGCTTCCGACGGGCTCATGCTCCACGCGCATCGGCTCTCCTTCATCGACCCGATCGACAGCGCACGCGTCTCCATCATCGCACCGGCGCCCGCGCGCATGCGACGCCTCTTCCCGCGCGCCCTTGATGACTCGCGCTGATGGGCACAGGCAGTCCATCGCATACCCGCCGGTACGTCACACGCGATGCGGGGGCGCAGCACCGGCTGCACCCCCGCATCTCATAGGCGGATGATCTTCCTTCATGGGCCCGCAGACGTGAGCCGTGAGCGTCGATATGAGGGACGCTGGCCCAGGCCGCCCTCGAGCGCGAGCGTCTCGCCCGTCATGTATTTGAAGTCCGGCCCGCACAGCTGCACCACCACGCGGCCGATCTCCTGCTCCACGTCGCCGTAATGGCCCATAGGGGGCATGTGCACGTTCGCCTCGTAAGCCTCCGGATAGGCATCCTTGAAGCCCTCGAGCGCCGCTGTCCAGGCCAGCGGCGCCACGATATTGACGTTGATGCCGTCGGGGCCCCATACGGTGGCGGCGACACGCGTGAGGCCGCGGATGCCCTCCTTGGCGGCGGCGTAGGCGCACTGCCCGTAGTTGCCGAACAGGCCGGCGCCCGAGGCGAAGTTCACGACGGACCCCTTCGTCTCCTTGAGGTGCGGATAGCACTTCTGCATGTAGAGGAACGCAGCGTAGAGGCCGGAATAGATGGCGAGGTTGAACTGGTCCATCGTGTGGTCGGCAAGCGTCACGCCCGACGCCGAGGCCTGCGCGTTGTTGACCAACGCGTCGATGCGGCCGAACACACGGATCGCCTCGTCCACCACATGCTGCACGACGGCCTCGTTGTCCTGGCCGGCCGCAACATCCGCCACGACGGGCAGCACGCGGATGCCGTAGATGCGCTCAAGCTCCTCCTTGGCGGCATCGAGCTTCGCGGGGTTACGCCCCGTGATCACGAGGTTCGCCCCCTCCTTCGCAAACGCGACGTCGATGCCGTAGCCGATAGATCCGGCCGAGCCATCCTTCAGCGTCGCCTTGCCGCCACCGGTGACGATAACGGTCTTGCCCTCGAAGTATCCCATGAGCCACTCCTTTCTTGTCGCCGACTCGCATCACGAGCGCCGTGATGCACAACTCTACGCAAGCGAACAGCCGGCACTATCGGCAAACGATGGCGTTCGGCATACGGTAGGCCGCGTATCCGGAAGCGGCGGGAACCGGCCGCAAGCGGTCGCATACCGAACCTGAACGGCAGGCGGGCCCATCAAAGCAGCTACACCAGGCGATCCACCTATGAAAAAAGCGCCCCCGACAAGCTGTCGGGAGCGCTCAAGCGATCACCTAGGTGGGTGGCTTAGAACTCAGCGCCGCACTTCTTGCAGACGCGCAGCTTGTTCTTGCCGTCCTTCTTGTGGCCGACACGGGTGGCCTGACCGCACTTGGGGCAGATGAGCATCACGTTGGAGGCGTCGATAGCGGCCTCCTGGGACACGATGCCGCCCTGCTGGTTCTGGGGCGTGGGCTTCATGGCCTTCTTGACCATGGCGACGCCCTCGACAACGACCTTGCCCTCAGCGGGAAGCGCGCGCAGGACGGTACCCGTCTTACCGCGATCCTTGCCGGAGAGCACCTTGACGTTATCGCCCTTCTTGATGGACATAGACATAACGGTCTCCCCTAACTACAGGGTCTCGGGTGCAAGCGAGACGATCTTCATGTACTTCTTGTCACGAAGCTCACGAGCGACGGGCCCGAAGATACGGGTGCCGACGGGCGAGCCGTCCTTGTTGATGACGACGGCGGCGTTGTCATCGAAGCGAATGTAGGAGCCGTCCTTGCGGCGGATCTCCTTCACGGTGCGGACGACGACGCAACGGACGACGTCCTTCTTCTTGACGTTGGCGCCCGGGGTGGCCTCCTGGACGGCAGCGATGATCACGTCACCGACGCCGGCATAACGACGCTTGGAGCCACCGAGCACCTTGATGCAGCGAACCTTGCGCGCACCGGAGTTGTCAGCAACCGTGAGCATGGTTTGCATTTGAATCATGGTAGTTCCTCCGAATGAGAAAACGATGAGAGGTGCGCCGCCCGAAGGGGCGTGCGTACGCCGTGGCGGCGCACGTCATCGGATGAAGCGTACGGTCGTGATTACTTGGCGCGCTCTATGATCTCGACGAGACGCCAACGCTTCATCTTGGACAGAGGACGGGTCTCCATGAGGCGAACGGTGTCGCCCACGCCTGCCGTGCACTCCTCGTCGTGCGCGTGAAGCTTCTTGGTGCTGGTCATCATCTTGCCGTACTTGGGGTGACGCTTGCGCTCCGTGATCTGGACAACGATGGTCTTGTTGCCAGAGATGGAGACGACGACACCCGTGCGGACCTTGCGCGAATTACGCTCAGTCGTTTCAGACATGCTTTACTCCTGAATCTACTCGGCGGCAGCGGTCTTCTCCGCTGCGATCTGACGGGCGCGCTGCTCCGTGAGGACACGAGCGATGTCCTTCTTCACGGTCTTGACGCGAGCGGTGTTATCCAGCTGGCTCGTGGCCATCTGGAAGCGAAGGTTAAAGAGCTCGGCGCGCATCTCCTTCAGCTTGTCAGCAAGCTGAGCGTCCGAAAGCTCACGAATCTCTGCGGGCTTCATTTACTTATCCTCCCCGTCCTGAGTAGCGCGGGTAATGATCTTGGTCTTGATCGGCAGCTTGTGCTGAGCCAGACGGAGCGCCTCGCGGGCGATCTCATCGCTCACGCCCGAGATCTCGAACATGACGCGACCCGGCTTGACAACGGCCACCCACTCCTCGGGGTTACCCTTACCGGAACCCATGCGGGTCTCAGCGGGCTTCTTGGTGATGGGTTTATCGGGGAAGATCGTGATGAACACGCGTCCGCCACGCTTCATATAACGGGTCATGGCGACACGAGCAGCCTCGATCTGACGGTTGGTGATCCAGTGGGCCTCGAGAGCCTGCAGGCCGATGGTACCGAAATGGAGCTCGGTATGGCCCTTAGCATGACCCTTCATGGAGCCACGCTGCACCTTGCGGTGAAGAATACGCTTAGGGGCGAGCACTACTGACCCCTCCTCTCGGAATTACGACGGCGAGGACGCGAAGGACCCTCGAGGGCCGGGTTGGGAACCGGCTGACCCGGGAGCTTCTCGCCCAGGTAGATCCACACCTTGACGCCGCAGGCGCCCATGGTGGTGTGAGCGACGGCCGTGCCGTAGTCGATCTTGGCGCGGAGGGTGTGCAGGGGCACGCGACCCTCACGGTACCACTCGCGACGGCCCATCTCGGCGCCGCCGAGACGACCGGAGCACTGGATACGGATACCCTTGGCACCGGACTTGCGGGCGGTCTGGACGGCCTTGCGCATGGCGCGACGGAAGGCCACGCGGCCCTCGAGCTGCTCGGCCACGGACTGGGCGACCAGCGCGGCGTCGAGCTCGGGACGCTTGATCTCGATGACGTCGACGGACAGGTGGCCCTTCTCGACGCCGACGACCTTCTCGAGGTCGTGACGAAGGGTCTCGATCTCGGAGCCCTTCTTGCCGATGACGATGCCCGGACGGGCGGTGAAGATGATGATCTTCACCTTGTCGCCGGCGCGCTCGATCTCCACGCGGGAGACGGCGGCGCGGGACAGACGCTTCTTGAGGTACTTGCGGATCTCAAGGTCGTTGCCGAGGGTCTCGGCATAGTTCTTGTCGGCGTACCAACGGGAACGCCAATTCTCGGTGATGCCGAGACGGAAGCCGGTGGGGTAGACTTTCTGACCCATGCTAGCTTACGCCTCCTTTCGAGGAGCGACGACAACGGTGATGTGGCTGGTGCGCTTGAGGATGCGGGAGGCGGAACCCTTGGCGCGAGGACGGATGCGCTTGAGCGACGGGCCCTCGTCGACGTAGGTGGCCTTCACGACCAGGTCGGAAGCGCGCAGGCCGTTGTTGTTCTCGGCGTTGGCCACAGCGGACTTGAGAACCTTCTCGACGTCCACGGCGACGGCGCGGTTGCAGAAATGAAGGATGTCGAACGCCTGGGCAACGGACTTGTTGCGGATCAGGTCGACGACGAGGCGAGCCTTGCCGGGGGAAACGCGAACGTACTTGGCCGTCGCGCGGACCTCGACGGTCGCGGTGTCGGTAGACTTAGTTGCCATTTACGAAGAACCCCCCTATTTGGCCTTGTGGCCACGGAACGTACGGGTCGGCGCGAACTCGCCGAGCTTGTGACCAACCATGGACTCGGTGACGTACACGGGCACGTGCTTGCGACCGTCGTGGACGGCGATGGTGTGACCGACCATCTCGGGGAAGATGGTGGACGCGCGGGACCAGGTCTTCACGACGTCCTTCTTGCCGGCCTCGTTCATCGCGACGATACGCGAGAGAAGGCGAGCTTCCACGAACGGGCCCTTTTTGAGACTTCTGCTCATAAGTGCTAACTCCTAAAACTCGGTATCGACTACTTGCGACGACGACGGATGATGAGGGCGTTGGAGACCTTCTTCTTGTTGCGGGTGCGATAGCCCTTCGTCGGCTTGCCCCACGGAGTAACAGAAGGACGACCAGAGGTGTGGTTCTTGCCCTCGCCGCCGCCGTGCGGGTGGTCAACCGGGTTCATGACCGTACCGCGGACGGTAGGACGGACGTTCATCTTGCGCTTACGGCCAGCCTTGCCGATGACGATGTTGGAGTGCTCGGCGTTGCCGACCTCACCGACGGTCGCGCGGCAGGTGAGCAGGATGCGGCGCATCTCGGAGGACGGCATGCGCACGATGGCGTACTTGCCCTCCTTACCCATGAGCTGGCAGGCGGTGCCGGCAGAACGGGCGATCGCGGCGCCCTTGCCGGGCATGAACTCGATCGCGTGGATGAGCGTACCGACGGGGATCTCGGACAGCGGCATCGCGTTGCCCGGCTTGATGTCGGCGCCGGCGCCGGAGACGACCATATCGCCGACCTTGAGGCCCTTCGGGCACAGGATGTAGCGCTTCTCGCCGTCCACGTAGTGGAGCAGGGCGATGCGGGCGGAGCGGTTCGGATCATACTCGATGGTAGCGACCTTGGCGGGCACGCCGTCCTTGTTGCGCTTGAAGTCGATGATGCGGTAGCGACGCTTCACGCCGCCGCCCTGATGACGGACCGTGATGCGGCCCTGGTTATTACGACCGGCCTTCTTGGGAAGCGGCGCCAGGAGCGACTTCTCAGGCTTGTTGGTCGTGATCTCGGCGAAGTCCGAGATCGTCTGCCAACGCCTACCGGCGCTGGTCGGTTTAAGGTGCTTTACAGCCATTACCTATCCCTTTCGAATCTATCCGCTCGCCATCGCAAGCAGGGATGCGGGTGCGATGACACCGGATTTACCACGGTACCGGGCGGCTCCATCTTTTAAGCCCGGTACTCTTTGCGCGCTCGCCTCTCGGCGAGCGAAAGTGCACGCGGACCGAGAACTTAGGCCTGGTTGCCGAAGATCTCGATGGACTGGCCCTCGGCCACCGTCACGATGGCCTTCTTCCACGAGCGGGTCTTGCCGGCGATGTAGCGAACGCGCTTGGTCTTGGGCTTGACGCTCATGGTGTTGACGCGGACGACCTTCACATTGAAGATCTCCTCGACGGCGTCCTTGATCTGGTACTTGTTAGCGTCCTTGTGGACCTCGAACGTGTACTTGTTCTCCTCCATCATGGAGTAGGAACGCTCGGACACGATCGGGCGGATGATGATCTCGTGTGCGGTCATTTAGGCGAGCACCTCCCCGAAGTGGGTCGCGACGTCCGCGGGCATCAGCAGAGCGCCGTTGTTCAGGAGGTCGTAGGTGTTGGCCTCGGACGGCGTGATGATGAACGTCTTGGGGATGTTACGGAACGACAGGTAAGCGTTGATGTCGTCCTCGCGGACGATGATGGTCAGGCGCTTGCCCTCGATGCCCAGGGCCTTGATGAGGGCGACAGCGGCCTTGGTGGACGGCTTCTCGAAGCCATAGTCGTCAACGAGGAAGAGCTCGTTGTCGCGCACCTTCGCGGAGAGCGCGGAGCGCATGGCGAGCTTGACCTCCTTGCTGTTCATACGCTTGACGTACGTACGGGGCTTCGGCCCGAAGATGACGCCGCCGTGACGCCACTGACCGGCGCGGGTGGAACCCTGGCGAGCGTGACCGGTGCCCTTCTGACGCCACGGCTTCTTGCCGCCACCGGAGACCTCGGAACGGCCCTTGGTGGACTGGGTACCCTGACGCCAAGAGGCCATCTGGCACTTGACGATGTGATGCATGACGTGGATGTTCGGCTCGATGCCGTACACCTCGGGAGCGAGCTCGACCTCGGCGGTCGCCTTGCCCTCGCTGTTCTTTACTTCAAACTTAGACATTCTGTTCTCCTTGGTATGACGTTAGGACCTGAGTGGTTCTAAAGGCCCTTTAGGCCATACGGATGGCGACCAGAGCGTTCTTGCCACCAGGGACGGCACCCTTGATGAGCATGAGGTTCTGCTCGGCATCGATGCGGACAACGGTGAGGTTCTTCACGGTCACGCGCTCATCGCCCATGTGACCGGCCATCTTGACGCCCTTGAGAACGCGGGCCGGATAGGCGCACTGGCCGATGGAGCCCGGATGACGCTTGAAGTGCGAACCATGGGTCATAGGACCACGGCGCTGACCCCAGCGCTTGATGCGGCCCTGGAAGCCCTTACCCTTGGAGGTACCGATGACGTCGACCTTGGCGACATCAGCGAAGTCAGCGACGGTGACGACCTCGCCGACCTTGTGATCCTCGCCGTTCTCGACGCGGACCTCACGGAGGTAACGGACGGGCTCGACGCCGGCCTTGGCGAAGTGACCAGCCATGGGCTTGTTCACGTTCTTGGCCTTGATGTCGCCGAAACCGATCTGGACGGCATCGTAGCCGTCGGTGGTCTTGGTTTTAACCTGCGAGACCGCGCAGGGGCCAGCCTGGATGACCGTGACGGGGACGACGTTGTCGTTCTCGTCCCACACCTGGGTCATACCAATCTTGCGGCCGAGAATCATGCTGATCATTCAATGATCCTAACTCTCGGTGGTCTTGGGACACTGCGCCCGCCCCTTGCGGACGCCCCTAGAGGACCACTATCGGACGTGCGTGCTCCGAAGCTTTGCATTCCGCTCGCATATCCGATGCGGCAACCCATTCGCGCATCGGTTCTGCGGCAGGCAGAATCCTCCCCTATCGAGGCACAGCTCGATTAGTATACACGGCCACGGGCGTGTCCATATTTTCTTCGCATTGAAATCCCAGCTCACACCACACGGCCGCCGTTTTGTCCAATCGACGGCACCAGGGGTGCTCCAAACCGAGGCCTTCACACCCGCAAACACCCGACATTGGCGTCTCAGGAGCCGATACTTCGATCGGCGTCTCCCCTCAGACCTCCTGGTTCACGATCGCAGTGTTCGTGAATGTGCGCTCGACAGCATCGAACGTGTACACGAGGATGCAGCAGTTGCCGAGCGGCACATCCTGCGGGCACGCCACCAGATGCTCCCACGCCTTCTTGAACTGCAGGGTCGCCGACCCATGGCTCACTGCGAGCAGGTTCTCGACGTGCGTGTCGCTCATGAGATCAGTCAGCGTCGCGACGATGCGCTGACGCAGCGCGCGGCTTCCCTCTCCCCCATATGGCACGAGGGCCTCGCCGGGGTCCCAGAGCTCGGTCGGAACATCGGCAGCAGGCCCCGCCTCGAAGATGCCGTAGCTGCGCTCCATGAGGCCATCGATGTCCTCTATCGCCGGAAGGTCACCGACGCCGGCATCAAGAAGATCGGCACGCACCGTCTCGAGCGTTGCGCGCGCACGGCCGAGTGGAGAGGTGCAGAGGCGATCGAAGTGCGCGCCCTCGCGCACGAACCAGGACGCCGCAGCATGCGCCTGGGCCATGCCGAGCTCAGTCAGGGGCGAATCGCTGCGCCCCTGCACGCGCTTTTCAAGATTGAATGCCGTCTGACCGTGACGGAGAAGATACAAGGTGGACATTTCGCTCCCAACAGCTTCGTGATTCGGCCCGCGTGTCTAGCGAGCGAGCGTCATACCGGCCTCGAGGATGCGCATCTGCGCGAGCGTCTCCTCAGGCTTGACGAGCTGCGGGGCACCATGGGCAACCGTCTCGAAGAGCGCCTCGTAGAACTGCGCATAACTCGTTCGCTCGCTCGGCACGCGCTCCTCGCGCATGGCGCCCGTCTCGTCGACGTACCTGAGCAGGCCGTACTGCTCGAGGCTATCCTGTCCGAAGTCGGGATGGCCCGCCGGCAGATAGAAATGCTTGAGGTCGCGCTCCTGCTGGTCCTTCTCCATCTTGAGGTAGGCGCCGCGGTCGCCATACACCGCAAAACTCGGGCGCAGAAAGGCGGACGCGTAGTTCGCATGCGCCGTCGCCTTCAGGTTGAGCTCGTCATAATACAGGTCATAGTCGAAATAATCGACCGCAGCCCCCGCGCCCTTCGTCTGGCGGACCTCCGCATGGAAGCGGTCGGGTACTCCGAACCACGCGATAAGCTGGTCGAGGCAGTGCGTGGCGTGCCCATAGGCCGCGTTATCGATGGGGTCGAGCCCCACGCCATCCATCATGTGGGGACGGAAATAGTCGTAGCTCGTGACGACCTCGAAGACGTGTCCAAGCTTACCGGAGTCGTACACCGTGCGCGCCGTCACGTAATCGGAATCGAAGCGGCGATTCTGGAAGCACTGGACCGTCACGCCTTGGGCGCGCGCAAGCTCGAACAGCTCGGCCGCCTCAGCCTCGCTTCCCGCAAACGGCTTATCGACCACGACGTGCTTGCCGGCGCGCAGGGCAGCCTTCGCGTGCTCGAAGTGGCAACGCGAGGGCGTGCAGATCTCCACGATGTCGATAGCGGGATCGCCGAGGACCGCGTCGAGATCATCGACATACGTTGCCCCGGGGACCGCATCCCACGCATCATTCCGAATGTGGCGCGCATAGATCGTCTTCACGCGAAACTTCTCGGGCAGCGTGAGCATAAACGGGATATGATAGCGGTTCGTCGCCTTCCCGTTGCCGATATAGCCGACATTCAGCACGCGATCCATAAGGACTCACCCTCCAACCCGATGCAACACGACTCCACGCATGATAGCGCAACGCCCATGGGCAGCGCGCGTGCACCGCACTTCGGAATAGATGGCCCCACACGCGAAAAGGCCCCGGAGGGTCTCCGCACCAGCCCGAACGCTTGCACACAGGCTGGCGGGAACCCTTCGGGGCCCAACGAAAACAGCTACCGGTTCGAAAACCTAGAGCTTGATCTCGATATCAACACCCGCGGGGAGGTCGAGACGCATGAGCGAGTCGACGGTGCCGCTGGTCGGATCGAGGATGTCGATGAGGCGCTTGTGGGTGCGCATCTCGAACTGCTCACGGGAGTCCTTGTCCTTGTGCGGGGAGCGGATAACCGTATAGAGGTTGCGCTCGGTGGGCAGGGGGATGGGGCCGGACACGCGGGCACCGGTCTTCTGAGCGGTGTCGACGATAAGCTTAGCGGACTGGTCCACAACCTCGTGATCATAGCCCTTGAGGCGAATCCTGATCTTCTGGCTAGACAACTTCTACCTCCAATAGAGATGCGAGGGCTTCCTCGCGATAGATACTTAGCTACGTGCGAGGGGCCTTACGCGTTGCCGCCGGCCTTGGCCACGACCTCGTCCGTGATGGACTTGGGCGCGGGCTCGTAGGAATCGAACTGCATGGTGTAGGACGCACGGCCCTGGGTCTGGGAGCGAAGGTCGGTCGCGTAACCGAACATCTCGCCCAGCGGCACCTTGGCGCGGATGACCTTGTTGCCGGAGCGGTCGTCCATACCCTCGATCTTGCCGCGACGGCCGGACAGGTTGCCCATGACATCGCCCATGTACTGCTCGGGGGTCTCGACCTCGACGGCCATGACCGGCTCGAGCAGGATCGGGTCGGACTTCTTCAGGGCGTCCTTGATGGCCATGGAACCGGCGATCTTGAAGGCGGCCTCGGAGGAGTCGACCTCGTGGTAGGAACCGTCGAACAGGGTCACCTTGACATCGACGACCGGGTAACCGGCGATAACACCGGTCTCCAGGGCCTCCTGGATACCCTTATCGATGGACGGGATGTAGTCCTTCGGCACGACACCGCCGACGATGGCGTTGACGAACTCGTAGCCGAAGCCCTCCTCCATCTTCTCCAGCTTGATGACCGCGTGGCCGTACTGGCCGCGGCCGCCGGACTGACGGACGAACTTGCCCTCGGCGCGGTCGACGTCGTGACCCGGGGCCTCACGGTAGGCAACCTGGGGCTTACCGACGTTGGCCTCGACCTTGAACTCGCGGAGCAGACGGTCGACGATGATCTCGAGGTGCAGCTCGCCCATGCCGGCGATGATGGTCTGGCCGGTCTCGTGATCGGTGTGCACCTGGAAGGTCGGGTCCTCCTCGGCGAGCTTGGCAAGCGCCATGGACATCTTGTCCTGCTCGGCCTTGGTCTTGGGCTCGACGGCGACGTCGATAACGGGGTCGGGGAACTCCATGGACTCGAGGATGATCTCGTGACCCTCCTCGCACAGGGTGTCGCCCGTGGTGGTGTTCTTCAGGCCCACGGCAGCGAGGATGTCGCCGGCGAAGGCGCCGTCGACGTCAACGCGGTCGTTGGCGTTCATCTCGAGGATGCGGCCGAAGCGCTCGCGCTGGCCGTTGGTGGCGTTCACCACGTAGGAGCCGGCGTCCACGTGACCGGAGTACACGCGGAAGAAGGTCAGCTTACCGACGTAGGGGTCGGTCATGATCTTGAACGCCAGGGCGCTGAAGGGCTCGTTATAGTCGGCCTTGCGGCTGTCCTCGGCGCCGGTGTCGGGGTTGGTGCCCTCCACGGGCGGGATGTCGAGCGGGCTCGGCAGGTAGTCGACGACGGCGTCGAGCAGCTCCTGGACGCCCTTGTTCTTGTAGGCGGAGCCCACGAGAACCGGGTTGAGCTCGTTGGCGAGGACACCCTTGCGGATGGCGGCCTTGAGCATGTCCACGGGGATCTCCTCGTCCTCGAGGACCATCATCATGAGCTCGTCGTCGTAGTTGGCGGCGGCGTCGAGCAGCTCGACGCGCTTCTCCTCGGCGATCTCGACGAACTCGGCCGGGATCTCGTCCATGGGCTCGGGGTAGGTCATGCCCTTGTCGTCAGCCTTGAAGTCCCAGGCGACCATGGTCACGAGGTCGATGATGCCCCAGAAGTTGTCCTCGGCGCCCATCGGGACCTGGATGGCCACGGCGTTGGCGTTGAGGCGCTCCTTCATGGTGTCGATCGCGTGCCAGAAGTCGGCACCGACGCGGTCGAACTTGTTGATGAAGGCGATGCGGGGGACGTTGTAGTTGCGGGCCTGGCGCCACACGGTCTCGGACTGCGGCTGGACACCGGCGACGGCGTCGAAGACGGCCACAGCACCGTCGAGAACACGCAGGGAACGCTCGACCTCAGAGGTGAAGTCGACGTGGCCCGGGGTGTCGATGATCTGAATACGGTAGGCAGGACCGTTGTTCACGTCGCCGCCCTTGTGCCAGAAGCAGGTGGTGGCGGCGGAGGTGATGGTCACGCCGCGCTCTTGCTCCTGGACCATCCAGTCCATGGTAGCGGCGCCGTCGTGAACCTCGCCGATCTTGTGGGTCTTGCCCGTGTAGTACAGGATGCGCTCGGTCGTGGTGGTCTTACCGGCATCGATATGAGCCATGATGCCGATGTTGCGGGTATCGGACAGTTTGTACTTAGCCTTGGCCATGTGAATCTATCCTTCCTCGGTTTACCAGCGGTAATGAGAGAACGCGCGGTTAGCCTCGGCCATCTTGAAGACATCCTCACGCTTCTTGACGGAAGCGCCCACGCCGTTGGAGGCGTCGAGGATCTCGTTGGCCAGACGCTCGGCCATGGTCTTCTCCTTGCGGGCGCGCGAGAAGTTCACGATCCAGCGGATGGCGAGCTGCGTGGCGCGACGGGAGTTGACCTCCATGGGGACCTGATAGGTAGCGCCGCCGACGCGCTTGGGCTTGACCTCGAGGGTCGGGCGGACGTTGTCCATGGCCTTCTTGAAGACGGACAGGGCATCCTGCTCGGACTTCTCGGCGACCATGTCGAACGCACCGTAGACGATGCGCTCGGCGGTGGCCTTCTTGCCGTCAAGCAGGATCTTGTTGATGAGCTGAGTCACCAGACGGTTGTTGTACACGGAATCCGGCTGGATCTCGCGATGCAGATTCTTAGTCTTGCGACGAGGCATAGTTCGATTCTCCTCTGATATAGGTGTGCGGCGCGCGGTGCCTGCAAGCTAGGTGCGCAGCCGCAGAAACGGTTCGTTACAGATCTGACTACTTCTGCTTCGGACGCTTGGCGCCGTAGCGAGAACGAGCCTTCATGCGGTTGTTCACCGGAGCGCAGTCGTAGGCGCCACGGATGATCTTGTAGCGAACACCAGGGAGGTCGCGAACACGGCCGCCGCGGACGAGCACGATGGAGTGCTCCTGGAGGTTGTGGCCCTCACCGGGGATGTACGCGGTGACCTCGATGCCGTTGACCAGGCGCACACGGGCGACCTTACGCAGAGCGGAGTTCGGCTTCTTGGGGGACGTGGTGAACACGCGGGTGCACACGCCACGCTTCTGAGAGTTGTGCTGCAGAGCGGCGTTCTTGGACTTGGCCGGCTTGGACTGGCGGCCCTGGCGGACTAGCTGGTTGATAGTAGGCAAAGCGTACTCCTTTTCGAAATGATTCCAGCTTTATACTTGGTGCAACGGCTTGAATCGAGGCGTCAGCATCCACCTTCGAAACACGCAGTTCGCAATTGTACGCGCGCACGCTGCGCTGTCAACAGACCACTCCGCCGGGCGTATCCTGATTTTGCGCTCTTTCCGCCAAATCTTCACACTAACCCCCGCCTGAAGTAACCTGCCGCCGATTGACAGAGGTGCGCATCCGCACGGGACGCCTCTCCCCCACTCGATACGGCATCAACAGGTGCGCGAGGAGCATGCGCCCTGATGCTGTCGCATCTGCGTCCGCACCGAACGGCCCGCTCGCAACCAACTTGCCAAACGTCTCTCTAAGAGGGCTTCTTAGAGAGACGTTTGGCAAGTTGGTTGCGGCCCTGGACATGGCTTCGCCCCCGAGCCATCGCACGTGGCAGCTCGGGGGCGAACGTGCTGCCGGCGTCGCGTCGGTACGCAACGCCGGCAAGATGATGTGCTCGGGTGCAGCCTAGTGGCGACACGCGGAAGCGGGGTCCATGGGCTCGACCTCGCCGGCGATGAACTTCTTCAGCACGTCGCCCGCGATCGGCGTCTCGCGCTCGGCGTAGACGGCCACGCCACCTGCCGTGAAGCGCGAGAAGGGCGGCATGCCCATGCCCGTCGCGATGATGGCGTCGATGTTCTGATCGAGCGCGTGCTGGATCACGCCGCCGCAGCCGCACTCGTCGTGGTCGACGTTCTTCACGGACTCGACGGCGACGACTGCGCCGTCCTCGACCGTAGCGATGGTGAAGTAGGCGCAGTGGCCGAAGTGGCCGGAGCGCGGCGCCTCGAGGCCCTGATCGGTCTCGACGGGAATGGCGATCCTCATATGTGCCTCCATGCGTCATGGGATGCGATATCGGTCCGCTCCATTATAGCCATGTGCACTCTAGCGGTCGCACGCATCCAAAGCCCGATCCGGCCGCGGGCACTGGAAGCGTGCCCCCATACGCAACGCGCCCGCCTTCCCGACAGGTGCGGAAAGGCGGGCGCGCGAGGCTATCGCATCAACCGATGGCGGGCGGACCTTAGTCCTCCTGCTCCTCCGGATGCTGCTCGTCGGAGTCGACGAGCTGATTCAGCAGCTCATCGAGAGACGCCATGTCCTCGTTGATGACACCGTTGGATGCAGCGTCCTTCTTCGAGGTATCGGCCGGCGCGCCAATCATCTCCTCGTCGGAGTCGAAGTGATGGCGCGGGGCGCTCGTGCCGAGCAGGATGTCGTCCGGACCGTCCGGGCTGAACACCATCTGCAGCAGCTGGGAAAGGTCCTCCTCGTCAGCAACGTCGTCGTTGTTGTCGAGGATGTAGAGAAGGTTGTGGGCCTCCAGGCCGTCGCGGAGCTCCTCGATGGCCTTGGCGCCGATGCCGTCGATGCGCAGCAGGTCCTCCTCGGACTTGCCCACGAGGTCACCGACGGTCTCGATGCCGACCTCGCTGAACTTGTTCGTCCAGCGCTGCGACACGCCCAGGTCGTCGAACAGGTACAGACGGGCGTCCTCGGCGGAGATGGTGCGGCCGTTGCGGGTGAACGAGCCGTCGCCGGCGCCGTATTCGTCGTAGCCGGTCCAGTCGAGCTGCTGCGGGAGCTGCTCGTCGAGCTCCTTGAGCTCGGCGGGCGCCCAGTCGGGCAGGCTCTTGGCCGCAGCGGAGGTCGGGCCGTCGATGTCGACGTAACCGTCCGCGGTGCGGTAGGTCATGGTGGCGTTGGCGTACGGCTTCAGGCCGGTGCCCGCCGGGATCTTCTTGCCCACGATGACGTTGGACTTGAGGTCGAGCAGGTGGTCGACCTTGCCCTCGATGGCGGCCTCGGTCAGAACGCCCGCGGTGCGGATGAACGACGCGGAGGACAGCCAGGAGTCGATGGAGGACGCGACCTTGAGCGTACCGAGGATGACGGGCTCGGCAGTCGGCGCGGTGCCGCCCAGGCGGGCGACGCGCTCGACCTCGTCGGCGAACTCGTAGCGGTCGACATACTGACCAAGCAGGTACTTGGAGTCACCGGGGTTCGTGATCTGAACGCGGCGCAGCATCTGACGGGCGATGACCTCGATGTGCTTGTCGTTCAGGTCGACGCCCTGGCTCGTGTAGACGTCCTTCACGCTCTCGACGAACGTGTGCATGGTGGACTCGATGTCGGTGAGCTTGCGCAGGTTGCGGAAGTTCACGAAGCCCTTGGTGATCTGATCGCCGGCGCGGACCTCGCAGCCGTCCTCGATGCCGGGCATGAAGCGCACCGATGCGGGCACGCGGCGCTCGTCGAGAATGCGGGTCGGGTCGTCGAGGTCGGTGAGCGTCAGCACGTACTCGGACTTCTCCGGCTTGATGGCCAGGTGACCGGAGTACGGAGCCAGATCGGCCTCGCGGCCGAGGATCTTCTCGTTGACGTTGCCGACGACATCGAACATACGGCCAACCGTCGGCAGACCCTGCGTAATGTCGTCGACGCCCGCGACGCCGCCGGAGTGAATGGTGCGCATCGTCAGCTGCGTACCGGGCTCGCCGATGGACTGGGCGGCGATGATGCCGACCGCGGTGCCGATGGCGACCGGGCGACGGGTGGAGAGGTCCCAGCCGTAGCACTTCTGGCACACGCCGTACTTGGAGCGGCAGGTGAGCAGAGCGCGCAGCTTGACCTTCTTCAGGCCAGCGTCGAGCATCTTCTTGAGGTCGTCGACGCTCTCGATGTAGCCATCCTTCTCGAACAGCACGGTGCCGTCGGGCGCCACGATGTCCTCGATGAAGCAGCGGCCCACAAGGTCGGCGTTGATGTCGTCGGTGCCGGGGATGATCAGGTTGTAGGTCACGCCCTCGGTCGTGCCGCAGTCCTCCTCGCGGACGATGACGTCCTGCGCCACGTCGACGAGACGACGGGTGAGGTAACCGGAGTCGGAGGTGTGCGAGGCGGTATCGACCAGACCCTTACGGGCGCCGTAGGTCGAGATGAAGTACTCGAGCGGCAGCAGGCCCTCGCGGAAGTTCGCCTTAATGGGAAGGTCGATCGTCTCACCGGACATGTCGGCCATGAGGCCGCGCATGCCGCCGAGCTGACGCAGCTGGGTCTTGGAACCACGGGCGCCGGAGTCGGCCATCATGAAGATCGGGTTCTCCTCATCGAACATGTCGAGCATCTCGGCGGCAACGTCGTCGGTGGCCTTCGTCCACTCGTTGACGACCTCGATGTGACGCTCCTGCTCGTTGATGAAGCCCTCCTCGAAATACTCGTTGATCTGGTCGACGCGCTTCTGGGCGGCGTCCAGGATCTGCGGCTTGTCATCGGGGATGAGGGCGTCCCACAGCGAGATGGTGAGGCCGGCGCGGGTCGCGAAGTGGAAGCCGGCGTACTTGATGGCGTCCAGGATCGGACCGACCTCGGCCTGCGGATAGCGGTCGCAGCAGGCAGCCACGAGCTTGGACACGTCGCTTTTGACCATCTTATAGTTGACGAACTCGTAGTCGGCCGGCAGGCACTGGCGGTTGAAGATGATGCGGCCGATGGAGGTCTCGAAACGAGCGGTCTTCGCGCCGGTGACGTCGAAGTCCACGATCTCGTTGCGGTCGTTCTTCACGCGGAACAGGCGGGTGCCGTCCTCGTTGATGACGTTGGCCTCCGCAGCGCTCACGCGCACGGTGATCTTCGCCTGCAGGTCGACCTCGGTGCGCGCGTCATAGGCGTTGAGCGCGTCGTCGAAGCTCGCGAAGACGTGGCCCTCGCCCGGCAGGCCCTCGCGGACCTGGGTGAGGTAGTACACACCGATGATCATGTCCTGCGACGGGACGTTCACGGGCTTGCCGGACGCCGGGGAGCGCAGGTTGTTGGCCGACAGCATGAGGACGCGGGCCTCGGCCTGCGCCTGCTGCGACAGCGGGACGTGCACGGACATCTGGTCGCCGTCGAAGTCGGCGTTGAAGGGCGCGCAGACCAGCGGGTGCAGGTGGATGGCCTTGCCCTCCACGAGCACGGGCTCGAAGGCCTGGATGGACAGGCGGTGCAGCGTCGGGGCGCGGTTCAGCAGCACGAGGCGGCCGTCGATGACCTCCTCGAGGATGTCCCACACGAAGCTGGCAGAGCGGTCGATCGCGCGCTTGGCGCCTTTGATGTTCTCGACCTTGCCGAGTTCGACCAGGCGCTTCATGACGAAGGGCTTGAAGAGCTCGAGCGCCATGGTCTTGGGCAGGCCGCACTGGTGCAGCTTCAGCTTCGGATCGGTAACGATGACGGAACGGCCGGAGTAGTCGACGCGCTTGCCGAGCAGGTTCTGGCGGAAGCGGCCCTGCTTGCCCTTCAGGGCCTCGGCGAGCGACTTCAGCGGGCGGCCGCCACGGCCAGACACCGGGCGCCCACGGCGACCGTTGTCGAACAGGGCGTCCACGGCCTCCTGCAGCATGCGCTTCTCGTTGTTCACGATGATCGCGGGCGCGTCGAGGTCGAGCAGGCGCTTCAGGCGGTTGTTGCGGTTGATGACGCGACGGTACAGGTCGTTCAGGTCGGACGCGGCGAAGCGGCCGCCGTCGAGCTGGACCATCGGGCGCAGATCGGGCGGAATGACCGGGATAACGTCGAGGATCATGTTCGCCGGGTCGTTGCCGCCCTTCAGGAAGGCGTCGACGACCTCAAGGCGCTTCACGGCCTTCTCGCGCTTCTGCTTCTGACCGTCCTCGTCGGCGATGATCGCCTTCAGGCGCTCGGCCTCGCGCGGCAGGTCGATGGCGGCGAGCAGGTCGCGGATGGCCTCGGCGCCCATGCCGCCCTCGAAATACATGGAGTAGTAGCGCTTCATCTCGCGGAACAGCGGCTCATCGGAGATGAGGTCGCGCTCGGTGAGCGTCATGAAGGCCTGGAAGGCGTCGGAGCGCAGCTGCTTCTCGTCCTTCGTCTCCTCCTCGATGTCAACGATGCCGGCGGCGATCTCCTCGGGCGTCAGCGGCTCCTCGTCGGAGAACTCGTCGAAGTTCTCCGGGTCGCCCTGGGCCTTCAGGCTCTCGATCTGGCGGGCGCACTCGGCGTCGATCTCCTCGAGGTCGGCAGCGAGCTCCTCGCGCAGGTCCTCGGCGTCAGCCTCGCGCGCCTCGTAATCGACGTGCGTGATGATGTAGCTCGCGAAGTAGAGCACCTTCTCGAGGTCCTTGGACTTGATGTCCAGAAGACGGCTCATCGGGAAGCTCGTCGGGCTCTTGAAGTACCAGATGTGGCTGACGGGGGCCGCCAGCTCGATATGGCCCATGCGCTCGCGGCGGACCTTCGAGGTGGTCACCTCGACGCCGCAGCGCTCGCAGACGATGCCCTTGAAGCGGATGCCCTTGTACTTGCCGCAGGAGCACTCCCAATCCTTGGCGGGACCGAAGATCTTCTCGCAGAACAGGCCGTCCTTCTCGGGCTTGAGGGTACGGTAGTTGATGGTCTCGGGCTTCTTGACCTCGCCGTGCGACCACGAGCGGATCTGATCGGCGGAAGCGAGCGAGATCTTTACCGCATCAAAATCAGTGGTTTCGAAATCTGCCACAGTCAGCTACTCCTTATCAGTCGTGGAAGCGGCGAATGCATCGAGCAGGGCGTCGACGGCGTCGGCGGAGGTGTCGGCCTCGTCGATCGAGGTGAGGTCGGCCGGAGCCGTATCCTCCTCGGAGGTCGTCTCGGTCGCGGCCTCGGGCTCGTACACGTTGTTGTGCATCGGCTCGATGTCGAGTGCGAGCGAGCGGATCTCCTTCACGAGAACCTTGAAGGACTCCGGGATGCCCGGGGTCGGGACGTTCTCGCCCTTGACGATGGACTCGTAGGTCTTGACGCGGCCCACGGTGTCGTCGGACTTGACGGTCAGGATCTCCTGCAGGACGTTGGCGGCGCCGTACGCGTAGAGCGCCCAGACCTCCATCTCGCCGAAGCGCTGGCCGCCGAACTGGGCCTTGCCGCCCAGCGGCTGCTGGGTCACGAGGCTGTAGGGGCCCGTCGAGCGCGCGTGGATCTTGTCGTCGACCATGTGGCCGAGCTTCAGGATGTAGGAGATGCCCACGGTGATCGGCTCGCGGAACTCCTCGCCGGAGCGGCCGTCGTACAGCGTCGTCTTGCCGCGCTCGTCGAGCTGCGTCACGAACTCGGGGCGCATGTGCTCGCCGTAGCGCTCCTTCGCGAGGTTGAGCATGTTCTTGTTCGCACGGCGGATGACGTCGGCGATCTCGTCCTCGGTCGCGCCGTCGAAGACCGGCGTGGCCGTGAAGAACGGACCGGGCACGTAGGTGTCGGAGTCGGCGGACTCGGGATCCCAGCCGCAGGCGGCGGCCCAGCCGAGGTGGCACTCGAGCAGCTGGCCGACGTTCATACGGGACGGGACGCCCAGCGGGTTCAGGATGACGTCGACCGGGGTGCCGTCAGCCATGTAGGGCATGTCCTCGACGGGCAGGACCTCGCAGATGACGCCCTTGTTGCCGTGGCGGCCGGCGATCTTGTCGCCCTGCTGGATCTTGCGGCGCTGCGCGACGTAGACGCGCACCTGCTCGTTGACGCCCGGGGCCAGATCGTCGCCGGCCTCGCGGCTGAAGCGCACGACGTCGATGACGCGGCCGTAGGAGCCGTGCGGCATCTTCAGGGAGGTGTCGCGGACGTCGTGAGCCTTCGCACCGAAGATGGCGCGCAGCAGGCGCTCCTCGGCGGTCAGGGCGCTCTCGCCCTTCGGGGTCACCTTGCCGACCAGGATGTCGCCCGGGCCGACCTCGGCGCCGATGCGGATGATGCCGTCCTCGTCGAGGTTCGCGAGCATGTCCTCGGACAGGTTCGGGATCTCGCGGGTGATCTCCTCGGGGCCGAGCTTCGTGTCGCGCGCGTCGATCTCGTGGCGGGAGATGTTGATGGAGGTCAGCAGGTCCTCGGACACCAGGCGCTCGGAGACGACGATGCCGTCCTCGTAGTTGAAGCCCTCCCACGGCATGTAGGCTACGACCAGGTTCTGGCCGAGCGCGAGCTCGCCGTGATCGGTCGAGGGGCCGTCAGCCAGCGGCTGGCCTTCGACGACCTCGTCGCCCACGCGCACGAGCGGACGGTGATTGATGCAGGTCGACTGGTTGGAGCGCTGGTACTTGGGCAGATGGTACTCCTCGAGGCCCTCGGCGCTCTTGACCGTGATCTTGGCGGCGTCGGCGAAGATGACCTCGCCAGCGTGCTTGGCCAGGGTGACCTCGCCGGAGTCGATAGCGGCACGGCGCTCCATGCCCGTACCGACGTAGGGGGCGATGGGGTGCAGCAGCGGCACGGCCTGACGCTGCATGTTCGCGCCCATGAGGGTACGCTTGGCGTCGTCGTGCTCGAGGAACGGGATCAGCGTGGCCGCGACGGAGAGCATCTGGCGCGGGGAGACGTCCATGTAGTCGATGTCGTCCACCGGCACGTCAGCGGGCGCGCCGAAGGAGCCGTCGAAGTCGCGGGTACGGGCGACGACGCTGTGCGGGCGCACGAGGTTGCCCTCGGCGTCGGTGGTCACGAACTCGCGGGTGACGGGGTCGATCGGGGTGTTGGCCGGCGCGATGATGTGGTTCTCCTCCTCATCGGCGGTCATCCAGTCGATCTCGTCGGTCACTTTGCCGTCGACCACGCGACGGTACGGGGCCTCGATGAAGCCGTACTCGTTCACGCGGGCATAGAGCGCCAGCGAGCCGATCAGGCCGATGTTCGGGCCTTCGGGGGTCTCGATCGGGCACATACGGGAGTAGTGCGAGTTGTGGACGTCGCGGACGGCGGTCGGCACGTTCGTGCGGCGGCTGGAGCCGGACTTGTGGCCGGCAAGGCCGCCGGGGCCGAGCGCGGACAGGCGGCGCTTGTGGGTCAGGCCGGTCAGCGGGTTCGCCTGGTCCATGAACTGGGAAAGCTGCGAGGAGCCGAAGAACTCCTTGATGGCCGCCACGATCGGGCGGATGTTGATGAGCGACTGCGGGGTGATCTCGTCGATGTCCTGGGAGCTCATGCGCTCGCGGACGACGCGCTCCATACGGCTCATGCCGATGCGGAACTGGTTGGCGACGAGCTCGCCGACGGTGCGGATGCGGCGGTTGCCGAAGTGGTCGATGTCGTCGGTCTTGAAGCCGGGCTCACCGGCGGCCAGCGCCAGCAGATAGCGCAGCGTCGCCACGATGTCCTCGTCGGTGAGGATGTTGACCTCCTCGGCGGTGGTGAGGCCGAGCTTCTTGTTCACCTTGTAGCGGCCCACGCGCGCCAGGTCGTAGCGCTGCGGGTTGAACAGCAGGCCCTCGAGCAGGCTGCGGGAGGCGTCGACCGTGGGCGGCTCGCCCGGGCGCAGGCGACGGTAGATCTCGATGAGGGCGTCCTCGCGCGTGAGCGCGGTGTCGCGCTCGATGGTGCGCTTCACGACGTCGGAGTCACCGAGCAGGTTGAAGATGTCGTCGTTGGTGACGGCGATGCCGAGCGCGCGCAAAAACATCGTCGCGGACTGCTTGCGCTTGCGGTCGATGGACACGACGAGCTGGTCGCGCTTGTCGACCTCGAACTCGAGCCACGCGCCGCGGGCGGGGATGATCTGCGCCTTGTAGACCTGCTTGCCGCCGTCCATCTCGGAGGAGTAGTACACACCGGGCGAGCGGACGAGCTGGGAGACGACGATGCGCTCCGTGCCGTTGATGATGAAGGTGCCCTGCTCGGTCATCATGGGGAAGTCGCCCATGAACACGAGCTGCTCCTTGATCTCGCCGGTCTCCTTGTTGACCAGGCGGACGTCGGTCAGCAGCGGGGCCTGATACGTCATGTCCTTCTCGCGGCACTCCTCGACGCTGTGCGCCGGATCGCCGAACTGATGCTCGCCGAACGTCACCTCCAGAACATGGTTCTGGCTCTGGATGGGGCTGGACTCGCGGAAGGCCTCGCGCAGGCCCTCGTCCATGAAGCGCTCAAAGCTCTGCTTCTGCACGGAGATGAGGTTGGGCAGCTCCATCGCCTCGGGAATCTTCCCGAAGTTGACGCGGGTGCGCTCTGTTGCCGTGACGGCCTGTGTAGACTTCTGCACCAGGTGTTTCCTCCTTCGCGGGAAAAACGGTTGGTCGGCAAGCGCGCGGAGGCTCTTGCCAGTTATCGCAACCTATAAGTTTAACAGGTGCCTTCCGTTCGGCAAGAAAAGTCTTGACTCGTGGACTCTTTTGGGGTAGCAAAATTCTTTTTGGTAGTTTCTGCAGGTAGAACGCTATAGAGCGAACATACGTTCATGATTTTTCAATGAATCGGTGCGGGGGGCCTCCGGGGGGACGGGGCAGTTTGGGGACATCGGGGCGCGAGTGCGCCCCGATGTCCCCAAACTGCCCCGTCCCTGCGGAGGACACCTGTGGGTATACTGCGCACAAGGTTCGAGAAAGGCGGTGCGCATGTTCAGCCCGATACACGACGACCAGGGACACCCGAAGGGTCTCGCGGACATCGCCTTCGCAGACCTTTCCCAGCTGCGCGACCTCGACGAGGGCTACGCGCTCGAGTTCAAGCGCAACTTCTCCCCCACCGTGCAGAAGAAGCTCCCGAAGATCATCGCGTCGTTCGCCAACTCGGCAGGCGGCTGGCTTGTCATCGGCATCGCCGACGACGACCACACCCTCTGCCCCGTCCCGCGCCTGGCGGCCGACTACAGCCAGATCATCGGCGAGCTCTGCCGTCGTCACATCACGCCCGCCCCGCGCTTCGACGCGCGCTTCATCGCGGATCCGGACAACCCTGACCTGGGCGTCGTCGTCATCCAGGTTCTCGAAGGCGACTTCCCGCCCTATATCGCCGACGGCGTCGTCGACGTGCGCGAGGGCTCGACCTCGGGGCCCGCTGCGAGCGCGGCGCTCGTCGAGCTCTATGGGAAAGCGACCCGGCGCAAGCTCGAGGTCGCGGATTTCTGCAGGCGCACGGTCTTCTATGCCGCGCCTCAGACGCCGCTGTTCAACCTCTACATGTTCCGCATGGGCCGCCGCGTGACCGAGGCCCCCTCGCGCGACGAGGTCATGCAGCACGCGCAGGCCATGGGCGAGGCGTTTCGCCGCCAGGGCCTCGCCTGCCGCACGCACCATGCGCATGACTCCCTCATCTTCAGCGTGCCAACGCGCGACGACCCCCGCATCCCCCACTCCGCCATCGAGCTGTTCGGCGACGAGTCCATCAAGCTGTCCGTGCCAGCCGTGCTCGTAGGACCGGGCGACTACGAGCGCGCCGTCGATGGACTTGGCCTCACGGCCGCACGGCCAGATAGTACCGAAGACACCTCGCGCGGGGGCCTGCGCATCATGAGCGCCGCCGACACGCTTGCCCGCGTCACGCAGATGGCGGCCATACTCGACCGCTACGTGCGCGAGCGCGGCCTCACCTGGCGCCAATACGCCGTCGCCTACGAGCTCGAGAACCTCGCCGGCGTGATCCTGTGGAGCGATGAGCCGCTCTACCTCTCATACGTCCGCGAACGCGGGCCGCTGTTCTGCGCCACGACCGACTGCCTGTCGCGCGTGCGCTATCTCGACGACGGCGCGCACGACTCCTTCCGTGCCCGTCAGTTCGCCGGCAGCCACTTCTTCGAAGCCTGCGGTCTGCCCCTGGGCTCCCCCGACCCGCGCGACAACGACCTCGTCGACACCCTGCTGCGCGGCGCGCACGGCGCATCGAGGTAGCGCCCTGCTGTGGCATCCACCCCAGAACAAAAATGCCCGCACCCCAGAAGGGGCGACGGGCCGGCATACGCGACGATCGCGCATCCGCAGGCGTCGCTTACGCCTGAGCGCTGTAGAAGCTCTTGTACGCGCGGAAGATGACCGCAGCGAGCGCGGCGCCCACGAGCGGTGCGCAGATGAAGACCCAGACCTGGTCGAGCGCAAGCGTGTTGCCCTCGAAGGCCATCACGAGCGCGGGACCGAAGCTGCGCGCGGGGTTCACCGACGTGCCCGTCAGGGGGATGCCCATGATGTGGACGAACGTCAGGGTAAGCCCGATCACGATACCGGCGAAGTGACCGGTCTTGCCGTCAGCGGTCACACCCAAGACAGCCAGCACGAACACGCAGGTGAGGATCACCTCGACGAGTACGGCGCCGAACATGCTGATGCCCGAGCTGGAGGCCTCGCCGAACCCGTTGCAGCCCAGGCCGGTCGCAGCCACCCCGCCGAGGTCGGCGCAGTTCTCGATCACGAGCATGAGCGCGAGCGCGGCGATGATGGCTCCCGCAAACTGACCGATCCGGTAGCCGATCAGGCCCCCAACCGACAGGCGCCCGTCGATGAACTGGCCGAGCGTCACAGCCGGGTTGATATGGCAGCCGGAGACGTTGCCGATGGCGAACGCCATGGCGACGATCGACAGGCCGAACGCGAACGCGATGCCGAGGTTGCCGAGCGCGGCACCTGCGACCGCGGCGCTACCGCAGCCGAAAAACATGAGCGTGAACGTACCGAACGCCTCCGCGACGTATTTCTTGACAGACACAGAATCCAAGGTGTTCCTCCTATCCCGAGCCGCGCCCATCGCGACTCAAACGCGCAGTATTACATCAGGGCGCCCAAAGGGGAGCAACACGGTCAACGGCTGGTTCATGCACGGCCCCGCCGCGCATGGGCCCCGTATGCAAAGGGCGGGGCCGCCGAAGCGACCCCGCCCTCGAAAACGTATGGCTATCTGCTAGCGACGAAGGCCGCCGCGCTCGTCGATGGCCTCCCAGAAGGCATCGCGGAACCGCGGGTCCTCGGCGGCCATGAGCGCGTTCGTGGCCATCCAGCCGGACGGCGTGCCGGTGTCGTAGCCGGACAGCGGGTCGATCACGACGGCGTACATGGCTTCGCGCTCGAGACTGCGCGCCATGGCGTCGGTGAGCTGGATCTCGCCGCCCTTGCCCGGCTGCTGGTCGCCCAGAAGCTCCATCACGAGCGGGCTCAACAGGTAGCGGCCGACGATGTAGAGGTTCGAGGGGGCGTCCTCGGGCGCAGGCTTCTCCACGAGGCCGGAAACGCGCCATACGGCACCCGGCTCGTCATCTGCCGGCGTGCCCGACTCGGGCACGGTACCCACGCGCTCGCCGGCGATGACACCGTAGCGGCTCACCTCATCGGGCGAGCAGGGCGCGACGGCGATGACGGAAGCGCCGGCATGCGCGCGCGACACCGCCATCATCTTCGTGCAGATGTCGCGGGCGGGCACGACGTAGTCGCCCAGAAGGACCAGGAAGCTCTCGCCGGCGACGGCGTCTGCCGCCGAACGGATCGCATGGCCGAGGCCCTTCGGCTCGTACTGATAACGGAAATCGACCGGCAGCGAGCCGGCGTTGGCGACGGCATCGGCGTAGGCGGCCTTGCCGCGCTCGCGCAGCAACCCCTCAAGGGAGCGATCGGGCTGGAAATAGCTCAGCAGCTCGGGCTTGCCGGGCGAGGTCACGATGATAACGTCGTCGACCTCCTCGGGCTCGAGCGCCTCCTCCACCACGTACTGGATGACCGGCTTGTCGAGCACCGGCAGCATCTCTTTGGGAGTGCACTTGGTCGAGGGCAGAAAACGCGTGCCGAGACCGGCGGCAGGAATGATGGCCTTCATGATTGGGTTCTAATCCTTTCACGGGAGCGGGAGCATGCCCGCTTATCCGAGACGGCGCGGTCGCATCGCACCGAGGTTCACTATATGGCAGCAGGGTACCCCAAAGGGGTGGTTGGTATGAACCGCCCCGGTTAAATTGCTCTGGAAAAGCGCAGATATACCTAAAAAACCAAGCGATTGTCACGAAATGGTGCCGGTCAGGCTCTTCAATCGACCGCTCACGGATGCGTGAAGTGAGGCGCGCTGCGCACGGTATGTCGCATACGCCTCCAAAAGAACGGTGGGCAGCCCTGCAAGAGGACCGCCACCTTATCCTTGGGGCGGTACGAATTCCGGTACGAATAATCCCGCTTGAATCGCATCCAAACGCAAAAGGGGTTTCGCCCAGATGGACGAAACCCCTTGGTAGACGGCGTTATGCCGCCGTATCAAGCAGACGTGAAGCCTGCAAGAAGCTACTTGAGGGAGACGGCGGCGCCGGCAGCCTCGAGCTTCTCCTTGGCAGCCTCGGCGTCCTCCTTCTTGACACCCTCGAGAACGGCCTTGGGAGCGCCCTCGACGACCTCCTTGGCCTCCTTCAGGCCAAGGGAGGTGAGCTCACGGACGACCTTGATGACCTGGATCTTGTTGTCGCCGAAGCCCTCGAGCACGACGTCAAACTCGGTCTTCTCCTCCTCCTCGGCAGCGCCAGCAGCCGGAGCGGCCACGACGGCAGCCGGAGCAGCGGCGGACACGCCGAAGGTGTCCTCGATAGCCTTGACGAGCTCGGAAGCCTCGAGCAGGGTCATTTCCTTCAGAGCCTCGATGATCTCATCGGTGGTAAGCTTAGCCATTTTAAGCAATCCTTTCGGTTTCCCTGGCAACCAGGGAGATCTTGTTTGCATGGCGCGGTATGCGCCGGATAGATGCGGGCTTGCACCCGCGAGCAGGCGACCTTAGGCCGCCTTCTGCTCGAAGACCTGCTGGATCGAGCGAGCAAGACCGCTGGAAACGCCGTTGACGCAAACAGCGATGTCGCGCGCGAAACCAGAGATGAGGCCGGCAATCTGACCCAGGAGCTGGTCCTTCGTGGGGAGCTCGGCGATAGCGTTGACCTCCTCGGCCGTGACCGCCTTGCCCTCGGAAATACCGCCCTTGATCTCGAGCACGCCCTTGGACTTCGTAGCGAACTCCTTGAGCGCCTTTGCAGCCTCGACGGGCTCGTTCTCATAGAACACGTAGGCGACGGGGCCGACGAGGAGATCCTCGATGTTCGGCTGCTCCTGGTTCTCGAGGGCGATACGGACGAGGTTGTTCTTGTAGACCTTCATCTCGGCGCCGGTCTCGCGGAGCTGATGACGCAGCTCCTGGGCCTGCTTAACGGTCAGACCCTTGTAGTTGACGACGAACATACCGCCGTTGTTCTCGATACGAGACTCGATCTCGGCGACCATATCGATTTTGTACTGCTGTGGCATGTGGTTACACCTCCTTCTCTCTTTTCTTCGGGCACGGACCCGTGCAGGACGTGACGGGGGCGTATGCCTTGAAGAAAAGAAAAGCCCCCGCGCTGCAGAAGCGACGGGGGCGAGAAGACATATCATCTCGACCACCTCGGCTGGCGGGTTACCCCATTGAGCCTTCGGGGTTATCCCCTCGGCACCGGCTGTCTCTGGCAGCGGATTCGTGCGTGAACCTCATGTAGTATGGCCCGGCGTCAGGCAGGCGTCAAGCGCAGGCGGTCGAATCCCCCATCTGCACAAGCTCTCCATCCCGATGAGGCCCGCCCAGAACACGGCGCGACACGGCCCGCGCTTCTCGCGCCCGCCCAACCGCTCGTCCCAAAATCGCCGCCGTTTATACCTCCATGCCGCCCTCGGTCGGTTTGTGGGCCGCTGACGGCCTCTCCCGCCCCTACTTTGTATGCGCAGGGCCACGAACTCGCGCGCAAGCTCGTGGCCACACGGGAGCGCTTCTGCGTTCATCGGTATCGAGAGGCATCTTTAGGAAAGGAGGAACTTACATGGCAGAAGCACAAGCCGCCGCTCAGGGCGGCATGAAGAAGACCCTTTCGCTGTGGAACTTCTTCACCATCGGCTTCGGCGCCATCATCGGCACCGGCTGGGTCCTTCAGGTCGGCGACTGGATGGTCGTCGGCGGCGGTCCCGTCCCGGCGATGATCGCGTTTTTGCTCGGCGCCATCTTCCTCGTCCCCATCGGAGCGGTCTTCGGCGAGCTCACCGCGGCCATCCCCATCTCGGGCGGAATCGTGGAGTACGTCGACCGCAGCTTCGGACGCATCCCGTCCTATATCACGGGTTGGTTCTTGGCGCTTGGCAACGGCATCCTGTGCCCGTGGGAGGCGATCGCCATCTCCACGCTCGTCTCCGACATGTTCGGCAGCCTGCCCGGACTCGAGTGGCTGCGCGCCTTCAAGCTCTACACCATCATGGGCGCCGACGTCTACCTCATCCCGACGCTTATCGCCCTGGGTTTTGCGGCCTACGTCATCTACCTCAACTTCCGCGGCGCGAGCTCGGCGGCCAAGCTGCAGGCGTTCCTCACGAAGGCGCTTTTGTGCGGCATGCTGCTCGCCATGGGCATCTCCATCGTCACCGGTTCGCCGGACAACGCCATGCCCGTGTTCTCGCAGGTGACCGGTGCGGGCGGCTCCGAGTCCGCCACCTCGGCGAACAACCTGTTCGCCGGCGTCGTCAGCGTGCTCGTGCTCACCCCGTTCTTCTATGCGGGCTTCGACACCATCCCCCAGCAGGCAGAGGAGGCCGCCGAGGGCCTCAACTGGAACAAGTTCGGCAAGATCATCTCGCTCGCCCTGCTTGCCGCCGGCGGTTTCTACATCGTGTGCATCTACTCGTTCGGCACGATCCTGCCCTGGCATGACTTCGTCGAGCAGCCCGTCCCGGCCCTCGCGTGCCTGAAGAACATCAACATGATCCTCTACATCATCATGCTGTGCATCGCCACGCTTGGACCCATGGGCCCCATGAACTCCTTCTACGGCGCCACGAGCCGCATCATGCTCGCCATGGGCCGCAAGGGCCAGCTGCCCGAGCAGTTCGCCGAGGTCGACCCGAAGTCCGGCGCCCCGCGCCTGGCCTGCATCGTGCTCGCCATCATCACCGTCATCGGCCCCTTCCTGGGCAAGAACATGCTCATCCCGCTGACGAACGTGAGCGCCCTTGCCTTCATCTTCTCCTGCACGATGGTCGCCTTCGCGTGCCTGCGCATGCGCTACACCGAGCCCGACCTGCCGCGCCCCTACAAGGTGCCTGGCGGCAAGTTCGGCATCCTGCTCGCCTGCGCCGCCGGCTGCATCATCATCGGCCTGCTCGTGCTTCCCTTCAGCCCCGCGTCGCTGAACCTCGTCGAGTGGTCCATCGTCCTCGGCTGGCTCGTGGTCGGACTCATCCTGATGTTCGCCACCAAGGCCAAGCGCGCCTAGCGCACGCCGCCGGCCGCCCTCACGCGGCCACCCCACCTTCGGATATCGGCGCCGCCGCGCCCCCTCACGCGACGGCGCCCATCGAAACGGTCTTCTAACTATTAAGGAGGAACCATGTCCACCAACTACGCGATCGTCCACGGCAAGCTCGTCGACGGCCTGGGCGGCACCCCGGTCGAGAACTCGCTCGTGCTCGTCGAGGACGGCAAGATCACCTACGCCGGCACCTATCAGGATGCCCCCGAGGGCTTCGAGGTCATCGACGCCACCGGCAAGACCGTCATGCCCGGCCTTATCGACACCCACCTGCACTTCTCCGGCAACCTGACCGACGACGACACCGACTGGGTCATGCAGCCGCTGCTGGAGAAGCAGGCCGTCGCCGTCAAGCAGGCCTACGACTGCCTCACCCACGGCCTCACCACCGTGTGCGAGATCGGCCGCTTCGGCATCCACGTCCGCGACTGCATCAACAACGGCGTCTTCAAGGGCCCGCGCGTCTACGCCACCGGCCTGGGCTTCTGCCGCACCGCCGGCCACGGCGACTCGCATCACTGCAGCCAGCTCGAGAACAAGGAATCTCACCCCTGGGGCGACCAGGTCGACGGTCCGTGGGACCTGCGCCGCGCCGTGCGCCGTCGTCTGCGCGAGAACCCCGATGCCATCAAGATCTGGGCGACCGGCGGCGGCATCTGGCGCTGGGACTCCGGCCGCGACCAGCACTACTGCGCCGAGGAGATCAAGGCTGTGGTCGATGAGGCCAAGATGGTCGGCATCCCGGTGTGGAGCCACTGCTACAACTCCCACTCCGCCGCCTACGATTCGGTCCGCTTCGGCTGCGAGCAGCTGATCCACGGCTTCGACATCGACGAGCGCACCATGGACCTCATGGCCGAGCAGGGCACGTTCTTCACGCCCACCATCGGCTTCCTGCCCACCTGGTACTCCACCTATCCGCCGGTCTACGTGCCCGAGATCCACGACAAGTACGAGGGCACGCTCGTGGAGAAGGAGCTCCAGCGCAACTACGACTGCCTGCGCGAGGCCAAGAAGCGCGGCGTCATCTTCACGATCGGGTCCGACTCCTTCAGCTTCGTGACCCCCTACGGCTACGTCACCATCGACGAGATGTACGACTTCGTCGACAAGGTCGGCATCACCCCGCTCGAGACCATCACCTGCGCCACCATCAACGGCGCCAAGATGGCCCATTGCGACGACGAGACCGGCTCGCTCGAGGTCGGCAAGTGCGCAGACCTCCTCATCGTAAACGGCGACCCGGCCGTGAACATCCACGACCTCACCCCCGAGAACATGGACGTCATCATGAAAGACGGCTGGATCGTCGAGTCCGGCACCTTCGGCGAGCGCAACAAGTACTCCGCCTAGGGAAACACTGATTAAAGGCTTTTGCGGCCGGGGGCGCCGTGGCGAGGCGGATGCGGGCGAAGGCGAGGAAGGTACCGTGGAGCTGCGCCGACGCAGCCTGAGCCCGCAGGCGCCCGGCACGACGGCGCCGGGCGCGGAATGATTTGATCAGGGTTTCCCCAGCCTGACAGCTACTGAATAGGGGCCCCGGGCCTCGTCCGCGCGCATGCTCGCTTGCGAGTCGCGCCCGGACGATGTGCCCGGGGCCCCTTTTAGCTTGAAACCATGCAGGCGCACGCGCGATCCATTCAGCTGCGCTGCCGCCTGCGCGGCCGACCAGGCGCGGCGGCGCCGCACACGGTAGAATCTAGTGCGCATAGAGCCGATGGCGAAGCGCCTCGCGCTCAGGCCGCCGAGGTGTGACGGATGTAACCGGAAACGAGGAGGATGCCGCAGCGCGGCGCCAGCGCAGCCAAAGATCACGGGCGCCTGGGGCAGCGGGGCGGGCGCGAAGCGATGCACCCGTTGTTTCCCGAGGGCCGACCGGCCCTTTTATGGTATTAGGAGGTCTCGTGGGTATCGTGCCGCACCCCATACGATGGTCGCGTCAGCTCAACCCGACGAAGGTGATGCGCCAAAGCCAGCTCGCCATGACCGTGCTGTTGGGGCTCTGCGTCCCCATGCTCGCGGTGCTGCTCGTGCTCGACCTCGTGGGAAACCCGCACCCCGTGCCCGCCGTCGTCACCATCGCCGGTCTCGTCCTTCTCTGTTTCTTCTTCTCGTATGTCTTCGTGGCCCCCGATGACATCACCTCGAGCGCCACCGACCGCACGCTCGCCATCGCCTCGCAGATCTTCGTCCACACGCGCCACGGCATGACACCCGAGGCGGCACTCGGTGCCTGCAAGATCATCCTGCCCGAGACCCTCGCGTCGGCCATCTGCATCACCGATGGCAAGCAGGTCCTCGCCTGCTGGGGCGAGGGTGCCGACCGCTGCCCGGCCGGCACCCCGGTCACCCTCGAGACGACGAAGCGCGTCATCGAGGGCGGCACCATGAGCGTCTTCACGCGCGACGCGGCGGCCGCCGAGGAGCTGCGCTTCTTCCCGCGCCTGCGTGCCGGCGTCGTGGCGCCCCTCACCGTGCGCGGCCGCTGCGTAGGTACCTTCGAGCTGTTCTACCCGCGCTTCGGCAACATCGATATGCGCCAGACCGCACTTGCCGGCGGTTTCGCGGATCTTATTTCCACCCAGCTCGCGAGCTTCGAGCTCGAGCGGCAAGACGAGCTGACCGCCCGCGTCGAGCTGCGCGCCCTGCAGTCGCAAGTCGACCCGCACTTTCTGTTCAACACGATCGGCACCATCGTCTCACTCGTGCGCACCGACCCCGAGAAGGCGCGCTCGCTGCTGATCGACTTCTCGAACTACTACCGCACGACGCTTTCGGACTCCGATTCGCTCACCTCGCTTGAGCACGAGGTCGACCAGGGCGTCCGCTACATCAACCTCATGCAGGCGCGCTACGGGGCCGACCGCCTGCGCGCCCGCATGTGCATCGACCCCGCAACGCTCGACGCGCGCGTGCCCCCGTTCATCCTGCAACCGCTGCTCGAGAACTGCATCCGCCACGCCATGCGCGAGACCGAGCCGCTCTCGATCGTCATCTCGTCGCGCGTGACAGAAAGCGGCCTCGCCATCTCGGTCGATGACAACGGCATCGGCATGAGCGAAGAAGTGCGTGCGCACCTGTTCGACCCGCGCGAAACGGTGGCCGAGGAGCCGGAAACCCTTACCGCGGACGGCTCCATCAAGCGCGGCTGCGGCCTTGCGCTCTCCAACGTCCTCATGCGCATCCGCTTCTTCTACGGCGAGGCGTCGGGCATCCGCGTCGCCTCGCACGAGGGCGTCGGAACGCGCGTGACCATCGACCTCATCGGCGAGCCCCACGAACCGAGCCACACCTGAGCTCGCCGCTTTCCTTTGAACCCGTAACCGTCAGAAGGGGAACCCATGGATAACGGACTCTGGAACGTCCTGATCGTCGACGACGAGCCGCCCATCCGGTCCGAGCTGCGCTATCTGCTGTCGCGCGATGCCCGCATCGGCGCTATCGACGAGGCGGGCAACGGTACCGAGGCGGTCGAGAAGCTGCTGGCCGGCAGGCCCGACGTGCTGTTTCTCGACATCCAGATGCCCGGCACGAGCGGCATCAAGCTCGCTGAGACCCTTGCTGGCCTGAAGACGCCGCCCGCCGTCGTCTTCGTGACGGCGTTTGCCGAGTACGCCGCCGAGGCGTTCGAGCTCGACGCCGTCGACTACGTCTTGAAGCCCGTCGAGGAGGCGCGCCTCACCCGCGCCCTCGACAAGGTCGGCAGCCTGCTTGCGGCCAAGCGCGCCGCGGCACCGGCAGCGCGCGTGCGGCGCCTTGCCGTCGAGCGCGCCGGAAACCATGCGTTCATGCCCGTCGGCGACATCTGCTACATCGAAGCGAACGCCGACTACTCGAACGTCATCTGCCCGGGTGGCACCTACCTGGCGAACGAATCGATCTCGTCGCTCGAGCAGTGCCTGGAGGCCGAGGGCTTCCTGCGCGTGCACCGCAGCTTTCTGGTGAACCTCGACGAGGTCCATGACGTCGAGATCTCGCGGGGCGGCACGATGGAGCTGCGCTGCACCCGCATCGACGCGGTCGTCCCCGTATCGCGGCGCCGCGCCGCCCTGGTGAAAGAGCGCCTCGGGCTCGTATAGGCGCCGCTGCCGCGCCGCCGCGCGCTACCGCTGTCAGATAAGCGTGTCCACGAATCCCGCGAGACGCGAGAGCCCCTCATCGAGCGCGTCATCCGCCACGCAGTAGGACAAGCGCACATGGCCCGGCACCCCGAAGCACCCGCCCGGCACAAGCGCCACGCCCGCCTCGCGGATAGCGCGTTCGCAAAACGCCTCATCGTCCAGGCCGGTCTGCGCAATCGAGGGGAACGCGTAGAACGCGCCGGTCGGAACGTTGCAGCCGAGACCCATGTCCGCAAGCGCGTGCACGACGCGCTCCCGTCGCGCGCGGAAGGCCGCGACCATGGGTGCGGGGTCGACCTCGAGCGCACGGGCAGCCGCGGGCATGATGAACGCCGGCACCGACGACACCGCGAACTGATGCGCCTTCGCGATCTCGTCGACGACAGGAGGCGTCGCCGCAAGCCAGCCCACGCGCCATCCAGTCATCGCCCACGGCTTGGAGAAGCTGTCGATCACGACCGTGCGGTCGGCGAGTTCGGGATGGCGTGCCGCGAAGCGCTCATAGGCTCCCTCGTATACCAAGCGGTTGTAGACGTCGTCGCATACCACGTACACGCCGTGGGCGGCAGCGAGCTGCGCCACGGCATCGAGCGAGGGGGTGTCGAGCACGCAACCCGTGGGATTGTTCGGCGAGCAGATGACGATGGCCTTCGTGGCCGCGCTCACGCAGGCAGCGAGGTCATCGGGCGTGATCTGGAACGCGGAGCGCGTCGTGTCGAGCTCGACCACGGTGCCCCCGCATGCGCGCACGTCCGACGCGTACACGGTGAACGCGGGAACGGGCACGATGACCTCGTCGCCGGGATCGATCAGCGCCCGGAACGTCGAGGACAGCGCCTCGGTCGCGCCCACCGTCACGATGATGTCCTCCGCGGCGCGCTCGATCCCCTGCCCCGTCATGTACGCCGCGATTGCCCGACGAAGCTCGGCCGTACCGTTGTTCGGCGGGTAATGGGTCTCCCCACGCGCGAGCGCGCGGGTGACCTCGTCGCAAATGGCATCGGGCGTTGTGAAATCAGGTTCACCCAACGCAAGCGAGATGCAGCCTTGCCGTGCCGCGGCTAGCGCGCTGATACGCCGGATGCCCGAGGGCGCAAGCTGCGCCAGATTCCTATTGGTCGCCTTCAACATCACGGCTCCTCCCCGTCGATAGCGTTCGTCTCGAGCATACTCCCCTAACCTCGCGTACCGCATCACGTACAGACCGCGCCCGAATGATTTAATCGATGCGCGCCGTCGTGCGCACGGGCGCGTTACAATGCGGGCACGATCCCACGATGCAAAGGAGCCCCACCGTGCACACGCTCATCTGCGATCTGACTGCCCGCACGGTCGATGGGCTCCAGCTGTCGCACGTGCCCGACACAGTTATCGCACGCGAGGATCTCGAGACCGCCGGCGCCTGCTGCGGCTGCATGCGCTGCCGAACCGAATGCCCGGGACGCTGCGTTATGCCCGATAGCCTGCAAGGTCTCGCCGACGTGCTGCGCGCCACCGACCGCCTCGACATCATCGCGCGCTGGACGCCCGCCGGCGCAAGCCCGCTTGTCAAGCGCGTCGTCGACCGCTCGCTTCCGTTCTTTATGGCTCCACGCGCAACGGAGCGCACCCTGCATCTCTGTATATGGCTTTACGGAGCCCCCGATCCGGCGGAGCGCATGCAGGCTGCACGCGCCATCCAAGCCCTGGCACGCGACCTCGCCCTTGAGGTCGACGGCATCTGGTTTCCAGCCAGCATTGAAGACGCAGGCCGCACCGACCTGACATGCGCGGAGCATCAATCCGATCCCGCATCAGCCGGCAACGTCTGCGAAGTGGCACCCGCCCGTGGCAGCGCGCCGGAGCGCATCGCCCTCATCAACGCCAGCCCCAAGACGGGCCCGTCGGCTACCGCCCACCTGCTAGCCGATTTCGCCGACGCCCTCGGCGCCTACACCCGCCTGTCCGGAAGCCCGCAGCCTGCCATCAACGATATTGTCTGCGGGCGAGACGGATCGCTGCGCGCATCTGGATTCGGCCAACATGGCGATGCCGAGGGCGTCCTCGCGCAATGCGACACCATCGTCATCGGGTACCCCCTCTACTTCGGTTCGCTCCCCTCGCACCTCCTCGCGTGGCTCGAGGGCGCTGCCGACGCTAGGACCTTTGCACCCCAGGCGAACGTGTACGCCATCTGCAACCTCGCCTCTTATGACCCTGAGCGCGCCCTGCCCTCGTTCGCGGCGCTGGAATCCCTCTGCCGGCACGCAGGCCTCGCGTGGTGCGGCGGGCTCACCGCCGCCGGGGGCGCGATGATCCTCCCGGCTTCCCGCAGTCCCCGCATGGGCACATGGCGTCGCAAGCGCTCCGAGGCCATCGACGCCCTCATCGCCGCCGTTCGCCTAGGTGAGACCGTCAGCGAGGCGGCAGAGCGCATCGGGCGCACGGCGTGTGCCGCCGATCCCGACGCCATCCTCGCCCGCTGCCCTCTTCCGCGACCGGTCTTACGCATAGCAGCAAGGCGCCTCTGGCTGCGCAGCCCATCCTAACAAGGCGCCCTCTCGCCGCCCCGCCGATACGCCGTCGTGCCGAATCGCCCCGAGAGGCGAACCCCAGCCTCATCCGATACGCATTTTGCGCCCGCACGGGCGCAAATATCCATCCGCGGAAGATCCGTGCGAAGTCGCCTTCGCCTCTCGGGACAAAAATGCCTTGATTGGGACTTCCCATCATTTCAGTAGGATTTACGAGCTCCAACATCAGCGATAATTTCTCATTGATTCTAAAATATAACCTAGATATTGCTGATAATTATTCATTGCTCTTCCGGGGCACCAGAAAACGGCGCTGTATAGGTCCCACTCAACGCGTTTTTGTCCATGGGAGATCCGGAAACGGCACGACTTGGCCCAGAAGGCTCGATCGGCATCGTGCGGCCAGGCGTCCCGCGCCCGGCCGCAGCGCATACGAACAGATGTTTGTGTCTATGCTAAAATAAAAAGCTGCTGGAAATGATAGGAGGCACAGCGAGAGGGGGCGCAATGGCTGACGCGCAGGACATCATCGACCGCCTCATGAACGACGAGCGCTTCCAACGGGTCGCGCGCTTTTCGAATAAGGTCTACGCCGACGAGCCCATTCTCACGACCGGCCGCCAGATGAAAACCTACCTGCCTGACCGGTATCGGGAGATGCGCGCCATCTCGCGTTGGCAACCCGGACGCGAAGGCGGCCAGGGGCGCTGGTTATCCGAGGCGGAGCTTTTCTACCGCCAGGGCATGTTCATGGCCGACTTCGAGGATGACTGTCCCTACCACGGAACGTTCAAGTCCTATTACCCCACCTACAACGCCATGAGCGACCGACAGCTGCGCGGCTACTTCACCTGGCGCGCCGCCGTTCGGCGCGGCACGATCGAGGAGACGTCCCTGTCCTTTGCCTACGTGTATCTCTACGAGCTCATCTGCGGCATCGGCGTCGAGGGCGCCGCAGACGGATTCGGGCGCCTGTCGTCGTTTTGGCGCGCCTACCGCGAGTTCTCCCCCGAGATCGACCGCTTCGCGCGCGTCTGGCTGCAAGACTATGTGGTCTACCATGGGCTCGACCCCAAGCTTGTTGCGGACCAGAAGGGCATGCGATTCGACCGGGCCGTCGCCGCGCTCATCGAGGTTCAAACGGAGGCGCTCGGCCGCGCCGGCTCCGATGCGGCCCGCGCACCGCGCCGGAGCGCCAAGCAGGGCACGCTGCTGCCGCCCGACCCCAAGCTGGAAGGGCGCCTCGCGCATGCCGTCGATACACTGTCGACCTATCGCATCCTCGACGGGAAATTCGGCCGCGAGCACCCCGAAGCCGCATGTCACGTGGTGACCGCCGTGTGGGTCCAGCTGCATCGCTACTACGACAAGCATCGCAAGGCGGGAATCATAGAAAGCATGTTCGGCGAGAGCGCAGAGCTGCCCTACACCATGTTCGCCTCCGCGGTGTTCTTCGACCCCGTGCGACACCCCGATACCGAGGTCGCCCTGAACCCCCTTTGCCACTTCCGGTGCAAAGACGGGCTGTGGACCTGCGATCGCCTGCACGGTAGCCGGTCGCGCAGCGCCAAGCTCGGCGAGGTCCTGCGCACTATCGACCGCAGCCTGCGCAACGCCAGCGCCTATCCCCATCCCCTGAAGGACGAGAAGATTCCGCGGTATCTCGAGCAGATCGTCGAGCGCGAGGTTGCCGCCTGGCTCGCATGGAGCGAGGCGCACGCGCCGCGGCACATCGACATCGACCTCTCCAAGCTCTCGGGCATCCGCGCCGTCGCCGCCGAGACGCGCGAGGCTCTCCTAATCGACGAGGAGCGCGAAGATACCCCCATCAATCATGATGATGCCCTCGTGCCGAATTACGCACCGGCGGGGTCGACGCGCGCGGACCAACCAGCGAAGGAAACGGCACCGGGCTCCTCGAACGCGCGCCCGGTACCGCCCGCGCCCGCGAGCAACGCCGCGGCGCGACCGGATCCCGCCGCGGCCTTCGAGGCGCAGGTCGTCGGGGGCCTGTACGCAGATGCGCCGCAACCTGCATCGGAGCCAACCGAGCCCCAGCTCGCTCCCGATGGTGCCCACCCGCTCACGCCGGCGCAACAAGCCTACCTCGCGGCCCTCTGCGCGGGCGACACCGCGGCCGCCGCGCGCGCACTCGATGCGGCCAACACGACCGAGGACCTGTTCGTCGACGCCATCAATGAGGCGCTGTTCGACCTGATCGGCGACACCGCCATCGAGTTCGGTACCGCCGGACCCGAACCCGTTGAAGATTACCTGCCCGATATTGAGGAGCTGTTGCATCATGCCTGACACCGCCGCACCCGTCCGCGTGCCCAAGCGCGTTGCCGCCGTCATCCTGAATTCGCTCAAAGGCGGCGTCGTACCGCGCATCGGACTGCCCTATATCACCGTCGGCCGCGAGGTCGAAATCCGAGCGCTGCTCACCGACCTCGACCTCATCGCCGACGGCGGCGCGAGCTTCCGTTTCCTGGTGGGCAGCTACGGCGCGGGCAAGAGCTTTCTGCTCCAGACGATCCGCACCCACGCGATGGGCGAGAACTTCGTCGTGGCAGACGCCGACCTTTCGCCCGAGCGGCGCCTGCAGGGCGGCCAAGGCCAGGGACTTGCCACCTACCGCGAGCTCATCCGCAACCTCTCCACCAAGACCAGGCCCGAAGGCGGCGCGCTCGGCCTTGTGCTCGATCGATGGGTTGCCCGCATCCGCGAGGAAGCGGCCGACGGCAGTGTGGAGGAGCAGGCACGGCGCAGCATCGCGAACCTCGAGGAGCTTGTCCACGGATTCGACTTCACCCGCATGCTCATGGCGTACGTGTGCGCCGACGCTGAAGGCGACGACGAGACGAAATCATGCGTCATGCGCTGGCTGCGTGGCGAGTACCGTACGAAGACCGAGGCGAGAAGCGACCTCGGCTGCTCGACCATCATCACCGACGATGACTGGTACGACTACGTGAAGCTCTTCGCCGCGTTCCTCACGAACGCCGGGTACCGGGGCCTCATCGTGCTTATCGACGAGCTCGTGAATCTCTACAAGATTCCGAACGCCATCACGCGCCAGTACAACTACGAGAAGATCCTCACGATGTACAACGACACGCTGCAGGGCAAGGCGCACCACCTGGGCATCATCATGGGCGGCACGCCGACCTCCATCGAAGACCGCCGCCGCGGCGTGTTCTCCTACGAGGCGCTTCGCAGCCGCCTCACGCAGGGGCGCTTCGCCCGCGAGGACATGCGCGACATGCTCGCCCCCATCATCCGCCTGCACCCGCTCTCCCACGAGGAGCTGCTCGTCCTGATCGAGAAGCTCGCCCAGATCCACGCCGGCTACTTCGGCTACGAGGACACCGTGCGCGACGAGGACCTGGTGGCCTTCCTGCAGATCGAATTCGGCCGCGTGGGCGCCGAGACGCACCTCACTCCGCGCGAGGTCATCCGCGACTTCATCGAGCTGCTCGACATCGCCTACCAGAACCCCGACCGGTCCCTCTCGGACCTGCTGCGAGACGAAGGGGCCATTGCGGACGTGAGCGCCACGGCGCCCGCTGGCGCGGACACAGGCGACGCGGCGCCCTTCGCGGAGTTCACGATCTAGGGAACATACGGCGGCAGCCACCATATCCGCCACGTTCCATCGGAAGACAAAAGCGGCCGGCCCTTCTGGGACCGGCCGCTCTCATACGCAGCTCGAAAATCGGTACGCACCGTTTCGGTTACGCCTCCGGCGTCAGCGCCTCGTGGGCCTCGGCGACGGCGTCGGACTTGCCGTCCTCGGGGCGCTCGAGCTCAGGAATCCAATCGATGTAGGCATCGTCCGGGGCGTTCTTGTGCGGCGAGCGCTTCGCATAGGCCTTCACCATGGCAGAGGTCTTGGTGATGGACTGCAGGGTGCCGGCACCCGCGACGCAGCCGCCCGGGCAGGCCATGCCCTCGAGCAGGTAACCGTCGTACTTGCCCTTGATGGCGTCCTTGAGCATCTTGCGGCAGTTGTCGAGGCCCTCAGCGTTCGCAATCTTGACGATGCGCGACGGGTCGTCGCGGTGGATCGCGTTCACCACGGCATTCGCCACGCCGCCCGCGACCGCGAAGTTACGGCCGTCGGTCGAGGCGACCTCGAAGTCGCTCGCACCCTCGCCGGCCAGCTTGGTGTAGTCGATCTCCTTGGCCTCCATCATGCCCGCCATCTCCTCGAAGGTGAGCACGAAATCGACCTCGGACTTCACGGACTTGCGCTGCGCCTCGAGCTTCTTGGCCGAGCAGGGGCCCACGAACACGATCTTGGCGTTGGGGTGCTGCTTGCGGATCAGGCGCGCGGTCAGCGTCATGGGGGTGAGCGCCATGGAGATGCACTCGGAGTGCTCCGGGAACTCCATCTTGGCCATCACCGACCAAGCCGGGCAGCAGGAGGTGCCCATGAACGGGATCTTGTCGGGAACCTCCTCGAGGAAGTCGCCCGCCTCCTGCACGGCGCACAGGTCGGCGCCGAGCGCGACCTCCTCCATGCCGGAGAAGCCGAGCTCCTTGAAGGCCTGGCGCAGCTTGTCGACGTTGCCCTTGCCGCCGAACTGGCCGACGAAGGCGGGCGCGACCTCGGCGATAACCTCCTCGCCCGCGCGGATGGCCTGGATGACCTGGAAGATCTGGCTCTTGTCCGCGATGGCGCCGAACGGGCAGTTCACGAGGCACTGGCCGCAGGAGACGCACTTGTCGTAATCGATCTTGGCGCGGCCCTGCTCATCGGAGCCGATCGCGTTCATGCCGCAGGCGGCGGCGCAGGGGCGCTCGTAGTGGTGGATGGCGGAGTAGGGGCACACGCTGGCGCAGCGGCCGCACTTGATGCACTTGGACTGGTCGATATGCGCCTTGCCGTCGACGAACGAGATGGCGCCCTTGGGGCAGATCTCGCGGCAGGGATGCGCCATGCAGCCCTGGCAGGCATCGCTCACGCGGTAGACGTTGTCCTCGCAGGCGTTGCAGGCGAAGCTGATGACGTTGATCAGCGGCGGCTCGTAATAGGTCTCGGGCTTCGCGGCCTCGGCAACGCCCTCGGAGAGCATCGCGGGCTTATCGACACCCTGCAGCGGCAGGCCCATCGCCAGGCGGATGCGCTCGCCCACGACGGCGCGCTCGATAAAGACGCTCTCGCGGTAGGTCGCGACGTCTCCGGGAATGATCTCGTAGGGCAGGTTGTCGACCCAGCCGTAGTCGTCGCTGTCGACGATGCCGTCACCATCGACGTCGACGCCGCCCTGGTAGGCGATGCGGGCGACTTCCTTGAAGACGGTACGGCGAATCTTGGTGAGATTCGTATAGACCCCACGCATGGAGTTGCTCATATCGGTGTCCCCTCTCGGACGTTTGTCAGGCACTCAATATTTTATAATCAGATGGGCAGATTTGTCCGCATATTGACGCCCCCTTGAGCAAATTAGTGCACGAAATGAGCACGCGGGAGGTTCATATTCGGGTATGAGAACCTAAAACCGTCACAGCAAGAAAGGAACGGTTATGCTTCATCTCTCATCCATCGCGATCCAGCCTCTCGGTCGCCGCTCGTTCGTCGCCGCAGCGGGCCTCGGTATCGTCACCGTGGCCGGCGCACTCGCCGGTTGCGGGCAGGAGTCCAAAGACGACGGGGCCACCGGATCCGCCGCCTCGGCGGGTTCTGCCGACGCCTCTTCCAAAAAGGGCGTCCAGGTTCGCGTCGCCTCCCTCAAGGGCCCGACTTCCATCGGCCTCGTCGACTTCATCAACCTGGTTCAGACGGGCGATGGCGGTTTCGCCAACAGCTACGACTTCCAGATCATGACCGCTGCCGACGAGATCCTGCCCCAGGTCATCAAGGGCGATATCGACATCGCGCTCATTCCCGCCAACGCCGCCTCGGTGCTCTACAACAAGACTGAGGGCGGCATCGTCTGCTTCGACATCAACACGCTGGGCGTGCTCTCCGTCGTGACCGGCGACGCCTCCGTCACGAGCTTCTCCGACCTGGCTGGCCGCACCGTCTACCTCACCGGCAAGGGCACCACACCCGAATACACCATGAACTACCTGCTCGACGCCGCCGGCATCGCCGGCAGCGTCACCCTTGAGTTCAAAAGCGAGGCCGCCGAGGTCGTGAGCGTGCTCGCCGCCGACGCGTCCGCCGTGGGCGTCCTGCCGCAGCCCTTCGTGACTGCCGCGCTCGAAAAGAACGAGGCCCTGAGCGCCCCCGTCGACCTGAACGACGTGTGGGACGAGTACGCCGAAGAGGGCAGCCAGATGGTGACGGGCGTCACCATCGCGCGCCGTGAGTTCGCCGAGGAGCACCCCGACGTGATCACCGAGTTCGCGAACGCCCAGGCCGATTCGGTCGGCGTCGTCAACGACAACCCCGATATGGCCGCGCCGCTCGTGGTCGATCTGGGCATCATCGACAACGACGCGGTTGCCGCCAAGGCGATTCCCAGCTGCCATTTGGTGTGCATCACCGGCGATGAGATGACCGATGCGCTCTCCGGCTACCTTGACGTGCTGTACAACGCCGACCCCTCCTCCGTGGGCGGCGCCCTTCCTGAGGCGGACTTCTACGATTCCGTCGACGCGTAACGCGAAGCGAATACGCGATAATCCGCAAGCGATCTGATGAGACGGGGCGGAAACGACGTCAAGCGGTGTCGTTTTCGCCCCTATTGATGAGGAGTGTGCATGACGCGCCCGAACACGCAGGACGATACCCGCTCGACCCGCCGGCTTTCCGGCGCGCTCGCCGTTCTGTTCTGGGTGGTCATCTGGCAGGTCGCGAGCATGGTGGTCGATAGCGAGTTCATCCTCGCCGGCCCCCTCGACGCGCTGGGTGCCCTTATCGACCTCCTCCCTACGGCGGATTTTTGGCACGAGGTGCTCTTCTCCGCCGTGCGCATCATAGGCGGTACCGCCGCCGGCTATCTCGTCGCCATCGCGCTTGCCGCCCTCTCGTGGCGCTCGCGCCTCGCCCGCACGCTCGCGGCGCCAGCGCTTTCCGCCATCAAGAGCACGCCGGTCGCCTGCGTGGTCGTGGTGCTGCTCATTTGGTTCGGCTCGCGCAACGTCAGCGCCATCGCCGTCTTCCTCATGGCCCTTCCCGGCATCTACTTCCCGGTCCTCAAGGGCCTCGAGACGCTCGATGCGAAGCAAGGCGAGCTCTTCCGGCTCTATCGCGCGGGCACCCGTCGCACGCTGCTCGCCCACATCGTCCCCGGCGTCCTGCCCTACCTCGTGTCAGCGAGCGCCACCGTGCTCTCCATGAGCTGGAAGGCAGGTGTTGCCGCCGAGCTCATCGGCGTGCCCGACGGGTCGATCGGCGAGCGCATTTACCAGGCAAAGCTTCTGCTCGAGACAGCAGATCTGTTCGCGTGGACCATCGTTGTCGTCATCATCGCATGGGCCTTCGAGCACGCGGCGCTCGCGGGGCTGCGCGCGCTGTGGCCGGCCTGCGGACGGACCGCCGCGAACATGCCCCCGGCACCATCCGAGCCTGCGGCGAACACCTGCACGCTCGAGGCGCGCGAGCTTGTCGTGGGGCATGACGGACGCGCCGCATGCGCCCCTATCGACTGCCGCCTGCAGGCGGGAGACGCGCTTTGTCTGCTCGGCCCCTCGGGCGCGGGCAAGACCACCGTCCTGTATTCGATCGCCGGGTTCATCCCTCCGGTCGCGGGCTCGCTCGAGGTCGTCCCGAGCCCCCGCTTCTCCGCTGTCTTCCAGGAGTCCCACCTCATCGAGGACCTGACCGCCATCGAGAACATCATGCTGTTCGCCCGAGCGGGCGTCGATGCGCGCGCACTCGCTGAAGAGGTTCTTCCGCCCTCCGCACTCGATGTGCCGGTCCGCTCGCTTTCGGGCGGGCAGCGCCGGCGCGCCGAGCTCGTCCGCGCGTTCGCCGCCCCGGCGGACATCACCCTGCTTGACGAGCCCTTTTCCGGTCTCGATGCGGAAGCGCACCGGCGGGCGCTCGCTTTTATCGAGCGTCATCGCGAGCGTCGCCTGCTCATCGTGAGCACGCACGACGAGCACGACCCCCAAACACTCGGCGCTCAGACCCTGCGCATCCACAGCTGAACACGCGCCGGCTCGCAACCTTTACGCCTACGGCACCACCCGAAGCGGTGATGCGCATGCAGACGGCAAGGGATCGCACCCCCGCCGCGCCGACGCGGACATGCTCACGAGCATATCGCCCGGCCTGACCGGAGCGATTATGCCGCACACCGCATCCCTTCCGAGCTCCCCTGGTCAAATTTCCCTTAAGTGGGACCTATACATGCGCCCCGCGCTCGTGCCCGATATTCCAATGCATAATAAATCAATACGACCTGCTGGTTTATTTCCCTTACTGCATGAAAATGTGCCCTTCGGCCAAGGCCATCAACCCATTGGCTCACTCGGGAGTCCCACTCAAGGCGTTTTTGTCCCGGCCACCTGGCGCCGGGCGCGCGTCCCGTCCGAGCCATGTATAGAACCGTTGCTGCGCACCGCGCCCGCGCATACTCCGCCCCGTGGCGCATGCTGGACCCGCCATCGAGACGCAGGCTCTGGCAATCAGAGGCCGTGCGGGGTGTACTCCCAGACCGTATAGGTCTGCGGGCAGCCGTAGATGCGCACCGCCGGCGCCCCCGACTGCCGATAATCCTGATAGCTGCCCTGCGCCAGGATGCGCCATCCGGCTCGCCCGAGGTAGGCGTATTGCTCGCCGTTATCGGACATATGGATGACCGTGACCGGGGCGGTGGCCTCGCGCTCAAGCTTGTCGATCAGACGCACGAGGACCGCCGTGTCGAACGGGTTGAACAGATACAGATGCGTATAGGGGGCAAGCGGCTCGTCGAGCACGTTGCCGCAACGGACCTCGAGCCGGTCGAATCGCGCCGCCCACGCCGCGGCGTATGAGGCCAACGAAGGATCGAGTTCGATGCCCGTGACCTTGAGATCGGGCAAGGCGCTCACCGCATACGCGAGGACGCGGCCGCAGCTGCACCCCACATCGAGCAGATGCGCATCGGGACCGAAAAAGACGTGCGAGAACAGCTCGTCGAGCACAACATAGGGCGTTGCCGTCGGATCATGTGCCCCCTTATCGCCGCATCTCGTCGCGCGATCGCAGCGAAGCGAGACGCCGCACGTCGCGATATCGCGACGCTCGTCGGCGCAGAACAGCTCCGCCGCATGTGCGACACGCCCTGTATGGAGCTCCATCGCGCACCTCTCCATCCCACTGCCCATATAGAACACATGTTCTCATCTATGGTACCATAGCCCAATGAACCGACGGCATCGCGACGACCGGCAGAAAGGAGCGCGCGTGAACGTCTTCGATCGCTATGCACCGTTCATCCAGGACTTCATCTACAGCCACGGCTGGGAGAACCTGCGCTCCATCCAGGTCGCCGCCGCTGACGCCATCTTCAACACCGACGAGAACGTCCTGCTCACAGGCCAGACCGCATCGGGCAAGACCGAGGCGGCGTTCTTCCCCATCCTGACCGAGTTCTGGGAAGACCCGCCCGCCACCGTGGGCGCCCTCTACATCGGCCCGCTGAAGGCGCTCATCAACGACCAGTTCTATCGCCTGAACGACCTGTGCGAGGAGGCGGACATTCCCGTCTGGCACTGGCACGGCGATGTCGCCTCGTCCCACAAGCGCAAGCTCATGAAGCAGCCCTCGGGCATCCTTCAGATCACGCCCGAGTCGCTCGAGGCGCTGCTGCTGCATAAGCACGCGGCGGTCGGGCGCCTCTTCGGGGACCTGCGCTACGTCGTCATCGACGAGGTCCATTCGCTGCTGCGCGGCGACCGCGGCGGGCAGACCCTCTGCCTGATCGAGCGCCTCTCGCGCATGGCGAACGTGAACCCGCGCCGCATCGGCCTCTCCGCGACGATCGGCGAACCCGAGCGCACCGGTGCCTTCTTGTCTGCCGGCACGGGGCGTGGCTGCATCATCCCGCGCTTCGAGGAGCCCCGCCGCGTCTGGCGCCTATCCATGGAGCATTTCTACATCACGGGGCCGCAGGCCACCGAGCGCGCCCGGCAAAACGCCGGCCCGCTGGAAGCGGAGGTCGTCAGCTGCGAGCGGCTGGGCACGGGCGCACCCGACGTCGACGAAGCGCTCAGGCGCGCCATGGCGGAAGACGGGCACGCGCATGCCCTCGCGCCCGCGCGCCCGGGAACGAGACCCACCCCGGAACCAGAGGGCGGCCCCGGAGCTCAGGCACGCGCTGCCGAAGACGAGGTGTCCGTCCCGCCGGTCTCCGAGACCGAGCTCATGGCGACCACCGATACCGCTCCGCGCGATGCCGACCCGGGCCTCGCCTACATCTTCGAGCACACGCGCGGCCGCAAGTGCCTCGTGTTCGTCAACTCACGCGAGGAGGCCGAGGCCGTCTGCACGGTACTGCGCCAATATTGCGAGGCCAACCGCGAACCCGACCGATTCCTCATCCACCACGGCAACCTGTCGGCGTCCTTCCGCCAGACGGCAGAGGAACTCATGCGCGACGAGGAGCTCGCCCTCACCACCGTGACGACCGCCACGCTTGAGCTCGGCATCGACATCGGCCGCCTCGAGCGCGCCTTCCAGATCGACGCGCCGTTCACGGTCTCGTCGTTCCTACAGCGCATGGGTCGCACCGGCCGACGCGACCTGCCGCCCGAGATGCACTTCGTCATGCGCGAGGAGCAGCCCGAACCGCGCGCCATGCTGCCCGAGACCATCCCCTGGAAGCTCCTGCAGGGCATCGCGTTGGTCCAGCTCTATCGCGAAGAGAAATGGGTGGAGCCGCCCCGGCTCGACCGACTGCCTTATAGCCTGCTCTACCACCAGGTGATGGCGACCCTCGCGGGCTGCGGCGAGCTCACGCCGGCAGAGCTTGCGAACCGCGTGCTCACCCTCGCCTACTTCCACCGCGTCTCCACCGACGATCTGCGTGTCCTTTTGCGCCATCTCCTCGAGACCGACCATATCGAGCGGACCGAATCCGGCGGCCTCATCGTCGGTATTACAGGCGAGCGGATCGTGAACTCCTTCAAGTTCTACGCCGTGTTCCAAGAGAACGAAGAGTTCACGGTCCGATCCGAATCCGCCGAACTCGGCACCATCGTCAACCCGCCGCCCGCCGGCGAGCGCATCGCCATCGCCGGACACTGCTGGATCGTGGAGGAGGTCGACTGGAAGCGCCACCTTGTCTACTGCACGCAGGTGAAGGGGCGCGTACCGGCCTATTTCGGCGACTGCCCGGGCGACATCGACACCCATGTGCTCGAGCGCATGCGCCGCGTGCTCACCGAGCGCTGCGGCTACCCCTACCTCATGACGAACGCCCGCGCGCGCCTGGCGCAAGCCCGGCACGTGGCGGAAAACTCGCACTTGGTGGAGCGGCCCCTCATCAACCTAGGCGGCGACACCTGGGCTTTGCTCCCCTGGCTCGGCAGCTACGCGTTTTTGGCGCTCGAGCGCCTTCTCAAGATCAAATGCGCCGCCGAGCTCGGCCTGAAGGGGCTCGACCCCTCGCGTCCCTACTTCATGCAGTTCCGCATGAATGCCGACGAGAAGACGTTCTACCAGGTGGTCGCCGACGAGGCGGAGCGGGATTTCGACCCCATCGAGCTTGTGTACCCCGGCGAGGCGCCCTACTTCGACAAGTATGACGAGCTGCTCCCCGCCGAGCTCGTGCGCAAGGGCTTCGCCGAGGGCGTGCTCGATATCGAGGGCATGCGAAAGCGCGTCGCCAGCTGGCGCGATCGCTGGTGCTGATGGCCTGCCGCAAAGATGAGGTGCCCGGCACGCCCGCACGGGGTGCTTCGGGCGACGCACGATAGGGCCGCGTCGGCTGGAATGCCTTCCCATCAGGCGGCAAGGCCTGTTCCGCATGAGGACAACGTGGCACCAAACTACCCCGTCCCCAATGAGGACATCACAGCGTGCCGCGCAGGATGCACGCGGTCGGGTCGTAGGCAGGGCCGAGGATCTGCGCTGCGAGGTCGCGGCAGAATGAGGCCGTGAAGTCCCCGCATCCCTCCGCCCAGCGGATGGCGTTTGCCGTCGCCAGCTCCTCGGTATACTCCGCAAGCCGGTACACGCTCATGCTCGGGTCGGTCGCCTTATGGGTCACGACCGGCTCGAGCGACCATTCCACGATCCGGTGCTCGTCCGAGCGTTTCGCGAACACGAGCTTCGCCATGCCACCGAGCATGCGCGGCTTCTCGATCTGCCAAGACACGAAGTTGCCGAGCGACCAGAACACCGGCACGCCCCGCCCATCCGGCGCGGTATAGACATCCACCGGCTGCAGAACGTGGGGATGCGTCCCGAGCACGGCATCGACCCCCGCCGAAACGAGCTCGTCTGCCCAGCGCAGCTGCCCGTCATCGGGCTCGTAGACATACTCGGTCCCCCAGTGCACGCACGCCACCACGAAATCGGCCCCGAGCTCGCGCGCCCGCGCGACATCGCCGGCAAGGTCCGCATGGCGCAGCATCCGCAGGCACCACGACTCAGCAGGCAGCTCGTAGTTGGAGAACTCGGTGTAGTTGAGGATGGCGAACGTCATCCCCTGGCGCTCGATGAGACAGATGCGCTCGGCATCCTCGGGCGAGGTCGCGATACCCGGCGTGAGCATCGCGGGATGGTTCGCGCGCCAGTAGTCGAGCGTCCAGCGGATACCGTCGAAACCGTGGTCGAGCGCATGGTTCGTCGCGCTCAGGGCAACATCGACGCCCGCCGCCGCCTCGGCATCGCCCAGCTCCTGCGGGCTGTTGAAGTCGGGAAAGCTCGCCAGGCCGCGCTCGACACCGCCGAGTACCGTCTCCTGGTTCACGATCGCGATGTCCGCATCGGCGAAATCTGAGCTTACGTGCGTGAAGAAATGATCGTAGTTGTATGTGCCGTCCGCGCGCTCGCCTGAAAGCCATACGCCCTGGTGAATGAGCATGTCGCCCACCATCATGAGCGTGGCGCGCGACACGGGCACGTCGCTGTCGAACACCGTCGCGAGCGCGGGCTCGATGATGCCCGCCGTATCCGCCCCCGTCCGGTGGGCACCGGGCGCCGCGCAGCCCCCGAGCGCACCGAGCGCGAGCAGCGCCCCGGCAGCGACGCCGCGCCGCGAGACGGCTGGCGCGCTGTGACCCGCAGCGATCCGTCGTTTCATCAACAAGCACCCCAAGCAGTATTCGGGACCATCACACTCCGATGATACCAGCGACGCCGCAAAGGAGCGGCACCGGACCCGCACCTGGCCATTATGCGCGGTCGCGCATCACATTGCCCAGAAACGAGTCATCGAAGGGAATGGCCTCCTCGAAACGGTACGCGTCGTCGCTTGCGATGACGATGTAGTTGTCCTCGCCGCCCAGCTCCTCGTCGGTCGCCGGCACCACCCACACGTGCGCGAACACCTCAGCGCACGTCGCCACCACGTCGCGGAGAAACGACAGATCCTCGCCCTCGTCGCGCGAGACGACGTTGGCGAGATAGAGCCCACCGGCGCGAAGGCACGCATGGGCGGCTTGCATGGCCTCGCGCGTGGCCAAGGCGACCACGGGCTCGCTGCCGGCAAACGTATCGTTCACGATCGCATCGTAGGAACCGGGCGCCGCGCCCTCCAGATAGGTGCGCCCGTCGGCCTCGATGAGCCGCAAACGACCGCACGCGAGCCGCTCGAGCTCGTCGACGAAAAACCAGCGACGGGCGATGCGCGTCACCGCGGCATCGATCTCCACCACGTCCATCCGCAGGTCGCGTTGCGCGCACAGCGTATGCTTCGGCCACGCGTACCCGCCGCCCCCGATCGCCAGCACGTTCCCGAGACCGTGGACACGCGCGCGCCTCATATCGCCTTCCGCCTCGAACATGACATCAAAGGCGCGTTGATAGGCAAACGGCGGCTCGAAGCGCCGCTCATCGAGATAGGTCGCCGACTGGTAGACCCCGCCCTGGCGCAGCACGCGTACGCGCGTGCCGTCCGGCAGGCGCCGCGTGCGGATGAGCGCCCAGCCGGACCGTGTGCGCGCGAGGTGCGCATCGGCCTTCACCCACGCGACCGCGCCCGCAAGCCCCGCAGCCGCGAGCGCAAGCGCAGCCGCACCCCGCCTGACGGCGCGCGTGCCCGTTCGCCTCATGACAACTCCTTTTGCTGATAGAGCCCGCGATCGGAAAAACCGAGGGCCCGATAGTACTCCCGCGTGCCCACAGCGCTGATGACGTTGATGCGCTCATAGCCCGCCGCGCGCGCGAGCTCGCAGGCGCGCTCGACCAGGCGGCGCCCCAAACCCTGGTGCTGTGCCGCCCGACCCTCCTCGCCCACGTTCGTCGCCATGCCGTAGACGTGGACCTCGCGGATCATCGCCTCGCCTGCACCTATGGGCAACGCATCCGCATGCGCTGCGATAAACGTGGCATCTGGTAGCGACAGGCGCAAAAAGCCCGCGATGCGGCCGTCGGGCAGCACCCACTGCAAGAAGCGCTCGCGCGTGTTCGCCGTCGTGTACGCGCAGGTCTCGAGCTTGAGCTCATCGAGCGGCACCTCCGCGGTCCCGACCTCGCGGAACCTGATCTCGCGCACCGCGCGGGACGCATCCCCGTCCGCCTCGATGCCCGCCTCGACCAGCTGCCGCAGGTTCGGGTGCTTGTTGCCCGCTTTGATGTCGCGCGTCGAGAAGTCCCTGATCATGCGGGAGATGCGGCAGAACGCCGGCGTCGCCAGCACGTCATCGCGCAGCACGGCGACGAGCTCCTCGTTCCGGTAGGGCGCCCACGTCCCGCGCGCGAAGTCGTCACCGAGGCGCGTCCCCTCGATGAGGGCGCACGGATAGAGCTTCACCTCGTCGGGCATGAACGCGGGGTCCTCCACGAGCCGCCGGTAGTCGGCGCGATCGGATGCCGGCGTGGCGCCCAACAGGTTCACCATGGCATGCGCATGGATCTTGAAGCCGAACGCGCGCAGCCACGAGAACGCTTCGGCGATGCGCGCGACCGGGATCGAGCGCCGGTTGGCGTCCAGGATCGCCTGATCGGTGCTCTGGATGCCCATCTGCACCTTCGTGGCTCCCAGGCGCCGGATCAGCGTGAGCGCCTCCGGCGTGATGGCGTCCGGCCGCGTCTCGACGACGAGCCCCACCACGCGATGGCGCGCATGCTCGTTCTCGCGCTGCACGCGCTCGAGCTCCTCGAGCGTGCCAGTCTGTTCGAGGGCAAGCCGCGCATATGCCGAATGCGGACCGTAGAGTTCGCGAACCGCCTCGTTGTAGCTGCGCACATGTCTGCTGACCTGCGCCTGCATGTCCGCGGTCAGCGCGTGCAGCTCGTCTTCGTCGCGCGGGATGCCGAGCGCGCGATAGCGCTCGCGCCGCCGCGCCACGCCCGCGGGGACATCGGTCGCGCTCGCCAGAACCGCTCCGGGGTCCTCACCCGGTGCGGCAAGCATGGGATTCGCCGCCACGCCCGAGATCGCATCGTCGTTCAGCGCGCGAAACAGCTCGGTCACGAACCAGATCTGGTAGGCGCGCGGGTAGTCGCTCCACGTGCCCCCGAGGATGATGAGCTCGATCTTGTCGGTGGCGTGCCCCATCTGCGCGAGCGCCGTGAGACGCGTCGCCACCTGCAGGTACGGGTCGAACCAGTTCTGCTCCGCCCGCGCGCATGCGGGCTCGCCGTGCAGGTAGCTTTTGGGCATGCGCACGTCACAGGGACAGTAGCGGCAATCGCTTGCACACGGCCACGGCTTGGTGATGACCGTGATGGTCGCCACGCCCGATGCCGAGCGGCGCGGTTTCATCCGCAGGACCCGCAACAGGCCACGCTCGAGCTCCGGCGTGACACCCCAGCTGCGCCAGCGCTCGGGATCCTCGCGCTTCACACGCTGGTAGTACGGCAGCAGGCGCCGCTTCGCGAACGCCCGCTTATCGCCGCCCGCACGCTTCGCCTGTGCGTGGACGAGACGCACGAGCGCGGTGTCGTCAACCGTCTCGCCGCGCTTGAGCGCGTCGAGTATGTTCAAGATAATCTGCTCCATAGCCCGCTATTCTAGCGTAGGGGGTGCCGGCAGGCCGGGCCGTTCGGCCCCTGCAGGGCGCTATGATGGGGATGTTCCACACGTTTGCCGGGAGACCCATGGATACCAAGACCGCGCGCTTCCTCATCGAGCTCAACAACCGGTTCTACCGCGACCACGCCGCCTCGTTTTCAGCGACGCGGCAGGCGCCCTGGCCGGGATGGGAACGTGTGCTCGACGAGGCGGCGCCGCATCTGGCAGCATGCGATGCGCCGCGCGTGCTCGACCTCGCCTGCGGAAATCTGCGCTTCGAGCGCTTCCTCTCCAGTCGCCTCGCCACCACGCCTGCCTGCTGGGCGGTCGACGCGGCAGACGAGCTTAGCGCCGATGCCCCGCGCGGCGACGCGCTGAGGTATCGCCATGCGGACATCCTGGGCGCGCTGCTGGAGGGGCACGACCCCCTGGCGGGCATTCCCGCCTGCGACCTTTCCGTCTGCTTCGGCTTCATGCACCACGTGCCGGGCGCACGGCTGCGTGCCGCCGTGGGCGACCTGCTCGCCGCACACACCCGCCCGCATGGGCTCATCGCGCTGTCGTTCTGGCGTTTTTTGGATGACGAGCGCCTCGCCGCGAAGGCTGACGCCGCCGATGCGCGCGCGGCCGCCTTCGGCCTGCCGACGACCGATCTTGATGAGGGCGACCGTTATCTCGGCTGGCAGGATGATCGCGACGCGTGGCGCTACTGCCACCATTTCAGCGAGGCCGACGTCGACGCCTGCGCCGAGCATCTTGCGGACGCGGGCGCGCATGAGGTCTGCCGCTTCTCGGCAGACGGGCGCAGCGGCGCGCTCAACCGCTACCTCATCTGCCGTATGGGCGATGGCGCATGATGCGCGTCGCCCGCAACCCCGCCATCGCGGCGCCCTTGTTCGCGACACCGCGGCCGGTCATCGTCCAGAGCTGCATTGAGGGCGCACAGGGCCGCGTCCTTATCGATCGCGAACCCGACCCACGCACCGCCGCGGCCGTGCTCGGCGATTTCGCCTACCTCGCGGGAGCGCGAAGCGCCGCCTTCCTCGAGGGCCTCATGGCCGCAGGCCCCTTCCCCGTGTCGCCGCAGATCCTCATCCCCTGCAACCCAGGCTGGACCCGCCTTCTCGAGGAGCAGGCGGGGCACGGCCTCGTTCGGCACACGCGCTACGCCACGATGGCACCCGCTGCGTTTGACTGTGATCGCCTGCGCTGGCTCGCGAACCCGCCTGAAGGCACCGTGCTGCAGCCCCTGGATGCCTCCACGTATGCGCTGTGCCGCACGGAGACTTGGAGCTGCGACCTGGTCTCGCAGTTCCCTTCTGCCGAGCGCTTCGACACCTCTGCCCTGGGCGTCGTCGCTTTGGCGAGCGGGCGCGTCGTCTCCGGGGCCTCGACGTACGCCCGCAGCCGCTCTGCCATCGAGATCGAGGTCGACACGCACCCCGCCTGGCGCCGGCGCGGCCTGGCGCGCGCCTGCTCCGCCGCGCTCATCCTCTCCTGCGCGGCCCGTGGCATCCGAGCGAGCTGGGACGCCCACACGGAGGCATCGCTTACGCTGGCCCGACAGCTCGGATACGCCCTCGACCATGCGTATACCGCGTATCTCATCGAGCGCGCGTGATCTTCGTATACAATCCTCACGCATCGCCATACTCGCCGAAGGGGAGCCCATGGGCCTCACGCATATCCGCACGCCGAAGAACTTCGATCTCGACGAGCGCCTCGAGCGCTACGCCGACGCCATCGAGACGAACGCACCGGGTCTCGTAGGCCGATGGGCGCAGGCCTGCTGGCCCATCGACCCGCAGCGTTCTGACGGGCGCGACCGCTTTCGAGAGGTCAGGCTCGATCTTGGCTGCGGCAAGGGCGCCTTTATCGCCCAGTGCGCACAGCTGTACCCCGATATCCTGTTCATCGGCATGGACGTCGAGCCCATCTGCATCGCCTATGCCGCCCAGCGCGCGTGCGACGAGGGGCTGCGCAACATGGTCATCGTTCCGCGCGGTGCGAACGCGCTCCCCGAGATATTCTGCGAAGGCGAGCTTTCCGCCATCACGCTGAACTTCCCCACCCCCTATCCGAAGCGCCACCATGCGCGGCGTCGCCTGGTCAATGTCGACCATCTCCTCGGATTCCGCCGCCTGCTTGCGCCGGGCGCAACCATCACGCTGCGCACCGACAGCCAGCCGCTGTGGGAATACGCCAAAGGCCAGTTCAAAGCCGCAGGGTACACAATCAGATGGGCCTCTTCTGACACGCGCGCCGACCATCCGGAAACCCCTGTCACCGAGTACGAGCGCCGTCTCACCGAGCGTGGCGCCACGGTCTTCGGCATCTGCGCCGAGCCGGGCAGCGAACCCGACGCCGCCGGCATCCAGCGCGGACGCGACGCGGAGCAAAGCCTCATGTGCTACCTGCCCGCCGACCTCTTCTCGCTCGACTACGTGCCCCTCGGCATGGAGGCCGCCGTCGAGAACTTCCGCAACCGCGAGCGCAAGGGCAAGGCGCGCATCCCCGGAAACACCCGCTCCTAAGCTGATTTTGTCGGTTTAGTTTTATATATTTTAGTTTGTATCATACTCATGTTGATATGTAATACTATCACCATGGAACCGACGATCTTCTGCCACACCACCGCCCTGCACGCCCTGCGCTCCTCACGCACCTGGCGCGGCTGCATCCCCTGGCCAGCTCTTTTTTCCGAGCGGCAGCGGGATGTCCTTCGCGCTGCCAACGGTCATCGCGACCGCATCGATGTCCCTTGGCTCGAGGGGCTTGGCATCATCCCCAAACGCGAGGGCGACGCGCCAGGGCCCATGCACCTTCTTGTCGCCAACCGTTCCGTCCATGCGAAGCGCCCGGGTATCAGAACGCATCAGTGCTCGATCGATCTGCCTGAAGGTTCACTGCTCGAAGTCGCCACGGACTGTTACGTCTGCAGCCCCGCGCTCACGCTCGTCCAGCTTGCCGCCACCGCCGAGCGCGCAGACATCCTGAAGATCGCCTACGAGTTCATGGGGCTCTACACGCTGCCCGCCGAGCAGGACGGCGAGGCCAGCCGGGCCGCACAGGCCCTGACCATCCCGTCGCTCAAACAATATCTACGCCGGCTGCCAAAAACCAAGGGCTCCGGGATCGTGCGCGACCTTCTCCCCCACCTTGCCGAGCGCTCGCGCTCTCCCCTCGAGACCGCCACCACGCTGCTGCTGACCACACCGGGAGCACACGGTGGGTTTGGTCTCAAGATGCCGAGCCTGAACTACAAGGTTGAGCTCGATTCCGAGGTTGCCGAAGCCTTCGGAAGGCAGGCCATCGAGTGCGACCTGTACTTCGAGGACGCCCGGGTCGATGTCGAGTGCAACAGCCGCTACCACAACAATGAGCACCAGCGCCAACTTGACGACGAGCGCGCCTCGGCGTTGGCCTCCATGGACATCCTCGTTCTTCCCGTCTCGATATCCCAGCTCACCGATCTGAACAAACTCGAACGCATCGCCAAGACCATCGCGGCGCGCTCGGGGGCACGCTATCGCCCGCGCGCGAAAAAGCGCTTGCTGCGCCAGGCAACGCTCCAGGCCGCGCTTCTCGAGGATTTCCGCGGTGAGGAGCCCGGAACCGCAGCCGAGCAGGCCGAAGAATCAGGCGACGTCGATCCCGAGAGCGCCTGCTGAGCATCCCGCTGGACAAAAACGCCTTGAGTGGGACTCCTCACTCGTTCTGTGGGATTATATACGGCGCTTCCAGGGGCAATTTTATGCGTCCGCAGCATCGTTTGCCGACGATTCGCATAGCAAACGATACACAGACACACGTCGGAGCAGATCGGCGCACCACCAACCGTCCCACTCAACGCGTTTTTGTCCAGCGCGCTCGGCAGCACGACCCGGCGGCGGCCGCATGAAGACGGAACGCATCTCGACCGCGCGCCGACAGCGCATAAAGCTGGCACCGAAATGCATAGCATGCTCCGGCCGCCCCTGCCCTGCCCTCAGGTTGCCGCCAAGGGCAACGAGTGGCGGACAGGGGCCATCCTGTGGGGATGCGCGCACCAGCCCGGCACGCACACCCCCGATGCGACATAATGAGTGCCGATCGATTGTTTGTTGTAAAGGATGAACCTGTGGCAGGCACCATGAACACGACGGCATCCGCGAGCTCGTTCTCGGGCGGCACCGGGGAGCTCACGGCAGGAGCGCTCGGCAAGCTCTCCCCCAGCTGGTGGGAGCCGGAGGACGGCAGCGCACCAGAGCCGTGGCTCACCCCCGACGAGGCGTTCGAGCGCTTCTTGAGCTGGACGGAAGCCCAGGGCATCGAGCTGTGGCCGCACCAGGAGGAGGCCCTCATGGACCTCGCCGCCGGCGACCACGTCATCTTGGGCACGCCGACTGGATCGGGCAAGTCGCTCGTCGCGCTCGGCATGCTGTTCATGGGCATGTGCCAGGGCAAGCGCGCCTACTACACCGCCCCCATCAAGGCGCTCGTCAGCGAGAAGTTCTTCGACCTCGTGGAGGTGCTCGGCCGCGACAACGTCGGCATGATCACCGGCGACACGCACATCAACACCGCGGCTCCGGTCATCTGCTGCACCGCGGAGATCCTCGCCAATCAGGCGCTGCGCGAGGGGGCCGACTCCGACGTCAGCTGCGTCGCCATGGACGAGTTCCACTACTTCGCCGACCCGGACCGCGGTTGGGCCTGGCAGGTCCCCCTGCTCACGCTGCCGCAGGCGCAGTTCATGCTCATGAGCGCCACGCTCGGTGACGTCACGGCCATCGCGCGCGCCCTCGAGGACCAGACGGGCGTTCCGGTCGACCGCGTCACCGACGCACCGCGCCCCGTCCCGCTCAGCTACGAATACGTCGACACGCCGCTCGAGGCGACCGTGGAACTCGCCATGCGCCGTGGCGAGGCGCCGCTCTATATCGTTCACTTCTCGCAGGACGCCGCGCTCAGCACCGCCAGCTCGCTGGCGAACTTCGGCATCGCCACGAAGGAGCAGCGCGAGGCCATCAAGGAGGCGTCGAAGGGGACGCGCTTCACCACGGCGTTCGGCAAGATCTTGAAGCGCCTGCTCTCCTGCGGCGTCGGCGTGCACCACGCGGGCATGCTGCCGCGCTATCGCCTGCTCGTAGAGAAGCTCGCCCAGCAGGGCCTGCTGCCGGTCATCTGCGGCACCGACACGCTGGGCGTCGGCATCAACGTGCCCATCCACACCGTCGTGCTGACCGCGCTCACGAAGTTCGACGGGCACCGCATGCGCCGCCTGCGCGCCCGCGAGTTCCACCAGATCGCCGGCCGCGCCGGACGCGCCGGCTTCGACACCGAGGGCAACGTCATCGCCGAGGCCCCCGAACACGAGATCGAGAACGCCAAGCTCGTCGCCAAGGCGGGCGGCGACCCCAAGAAGCTCCGCAAGCTCAAGAAGAAAAAACCGCCCGAGGGCTTCGTCACATGGAACGAGCAGACGTTCACGAAGCTCATCGAGTCGGAGCCTGAGACCCTGAAGCCGCGGCTGCGCATCACCCACTCCATGGTCCTGTCGATGGTCGAGCAGGGCGGCGACGCCCGCGCGCACGTGGATGAGCTCATCGAGCGCTCGCTGCAGACGCCCGAGGAGAAGCTCGCCCTCTCCGCGCGTGCCGACGAGATCTTCGCCACGCTCATCGACACGGGCGTGGTCGTGCGCGATGTGGCCGATGACGGCGCGGTGTCCTACGCCCTGACGGTCGACCTGCCCGACGACTTCGCCCTCGACCAGCCGCTCTCGCCGTTTTTGCTCGCCGCGCTGGAGCTGCTCGACCCCGACAGCGAGACCTACACCTTCGACCTCATCTCCATGGTCGAGGCGACGCTTGAGGATCCCAAGCAGGTGCTGCGCGCACAGGAGCGCATCGAGCGCGACCGAGCCCTCGCCGAAATGAAGGCCGACGGCGTCGACTACGAGGAGCGCCTGGAGAAACTCGCCGACATCACCTACCCCAAGCCGCTCGAGGACATGCTCGACGCCGCGTTTGCGCAGTACTGCGAGAAGGTGCCGTGGGCGAACGACTACGCGCTGTCGCCGAAATCGGTGCTGCGCGACATGCTCGAGAGCGCCTCTGACTTCAAGGGCTACATCCAGAAGCTCAAGATTGCCCGCTCCGAGGGCATCCTTTTGCGCTACCTCGCCGAGGCGTTCCGCTCGCTCGACCGCACCGTGCCGCTCGAGAAGCGCAACGACCAGCTCTGCGACATCATCTCGTGGCTCGGCTTCGTCGTCCGCTCCGTCGACTCGAGCCTCGTGGACGAGTGGCAGGCGGCGGGCGACCCCGCCGCGCTCGACGCCGCGCCGCCCCAAGCCGCCGACGCCGTGGTGGTCGACCGCCGCGGCATGACGCTGCTCGTGCGCAACGCGCTCATCCACCGCGTCACCCTCGCCGCACACGAGCGCACCGACGAGCTCGGCGAGCTCGATGCGGACTGGGGCATGACGGCGGCGCGCTGGGCCCGTGCACTCGACACCTACTTCGAGGCGCACGACGAGATCATCCTCGACGCGGACGCGCGCTCCGCCGCCTTCTTCTCCATCGACGAGGCCGACGAGCAGGCCGCGCACGTCTGGCATGTCCACCAGATCTTCTCCGACGAGGCCGGCGACCACGATTTCGGCATCATGGCCGACCTCGACCTCGACGCGACCGCCGAGACGGGCGAGGCCGTCTTCAAGAACTACCGCGTGGGCTTCATCGAGGACCTGCTCGCCTAAGGGGAACACAGCCGACGCCGAAAAGCCGCCCCGAGCCCGCGCGCTCGGGGCGGCTCGTTTCACGCGAATGCAGGGGCGCCAAAGAAAGCCGCCCTCACAGCGTGCGACGGCCAAGCGACTATACTGTGCTGCAGCAACGAGAAGACAGGGGGCACGATGGATCCAAGCGCATCTCACAGCAAGTCGACCGTAGGCGTCGTGCTCGAGGGCGGCGGGTTTCGCGGCATGTATACCTCAGGCGTCATCGACGTCTGGATGGAGCACGGCATCACGGCCACCGCGACGGTCGGCGTCTCGGCGGGCGCCACGTTCGGCTGCAACTTCAAATCGGAGCAAATCGGGCGCGCGCTGCGCTACAACAAGAAGTACTGCGCCGACCCCCGCTATTGCAGCATTCGCAACTGGCTGTTCAAAGGCGACTTGTTCAGCCGCGATTTCGCCTACGACGAGCTGCCCTGGAGGCTCGACGTCTTCGATCAGGAGGCGTTCGCGCGCAACCCCATGCGCTTCACCGTGGTCGCCACCGACATCAACGAGGGCGTCCCTGTCTACCACGATCTCGGTCCGGGCGACAAGGGCGATATCGAGTGGATCCGCGCCTCGGCATCCATCCCCATGGTGTCGCACCCGGTAAAGCTCGAGGGGCGCGAGCTGCTCGACGGCGGCGTCGCCGATTCGATACCCTTCGCCTGGATGCTCGAGCAGGGGCTCGACCGGACGGTCGTCGTCCTGACGCAGCCTGCAGGCTACCGCAAGGAGCCGAACAGCCTCATGCCCGTGCTGCGCCTCTGGCTCAAGCGCTATCCGCGCCTGGTGGAGCTGCTGGCAAACCGCCACGAGCGCTACAACGCGCAGCTTGACGAGCTTGCGCGCCTTGAGCGCGCCGGCAAGGTCTTCATCATCCGTCCGAGCGAGTCGGTGCGCATGCCCATGATGGTGCGCGACCCCGAGATCCTCGAGCGCGCCTACCAGGTCGGCCGCGCCGACGCCGAAGCGACCCTCGGCACCCTTGAGGCCTATATCTCCGGCGACTGATCGGCGGTCGCGGCGCCCCTTCTCCCGCAGGAGTCGCCAACAGCCGCTCTCATCCTCCCTCCCGCCCCGCACCTTGCGCGCAACCCATCGTAAAGAAGACTTTGCGCCGGTCGGGAGCACGCGTTTTACGCTTGCATTACCAACCACCCCCGCTGGCAGATGTTGCGCAATTGTGAACAGATTGTGGGCATACAATGCAAGGGAGTGTGCTAGGAGCGAGGAGGAGCTATGCCCGAGCATATGGGACCCGCCCTGATCGATACCAACGGAGGCAGACACGACCTGACGCAGCGTCAATATGAAGTCATCATCGCCATGGCAGCGCGCCTGGGACTCGACGTCGTCCCGGATGTCGGCGCATCGGGCGATACGCTCATCTCAACAGGCAAGGCGGCCGAGATCCTCGGCGTCTCGCGCCGCACGGTCACGCGCATGCTCGACCGCGGCGAGATTCAGGGCATCCGGCTCGGCCCCAACCACCATCGCAGCGTGCGCCTCGCCGACGTGCTCGATTTCCAGCAGCGCACCGAACACGACCGGCAGGCCGGCGTATAGGCCGCCTCGCCCCGAGGAGGCCACCGGTTGCCATGAGGACGTTTATCGCACTTGAGCCGCCCCCTGATTTCGTCGATGAGCTGGCGGCGTGCTCCCGTCAGCTTGCCGGCGCCGTGCCGGGGCGCTTCATGAAGCGCGCGACCTACCACGTCACGCTCGCCTTTCTCGGCGAGATCGACGAGGGCGAGGCACGGCGCGCCATGGACGCCCTCGATGCCGCCTGCGCCGACCGCCCGCCTGCGCCCTTAGTCCCCGACGGCCTGGGCACGTTCGGCAAGTCGCGCGACGCCACCCTCTGGCTCGGACTCGCCCGCGCGACGTCCCTCATGGACCTTGCCGAGCGCGTGCGCGAAGAACTCGACGCGCGGCAGATCCCCTATCACCGCAAGGCCTTCCGCCCGCACATCACCTTGGCGCGCCGGGCGCGCATCGGTCGCGACGCCTTGCCCGACCTCGCCTTCCCCACGCCGGCGAAGGCGAGCGCGGTCACGCTGTTCCGCAGCTTCCTCGACGAGACGGGTGCCACCTACAAACCGCTCTACACCGTCGCGCTCGACGGCCGCGCATAGAGCGCAAAGCCGCTCGCATCAAAAAACGACCCCTGTGTCCTTCGGGCAAGATGGACGCAGGGGTCGTTTTCACATGGAGTCGGGCACGGGCGCCTACGCGATCTCTGCGAGCAGCGTCGGCAGCTCAGAGAGATTGCGGATGACCGCATCGGCGCCCGCCGCGCGAAACGTCGCGGCGACGCGCTCGCAGACGGCATCGCGCTCGGCGGGAGCGAGCCCCTCGTACTCGTCCTGCGTAAGGCCCATCTCGGAGCTGCCCTCCACCACGCCGATGGAGATGACGCCGGCGGCCGTGCCCTCCTTGATGTCGGACACGGTATCGCCCACCTTGGCGGCCTTGCGCACGCAGCTCACGCCGAGCGCCTCGAGGTTGCGGAACACCATGTAGGGGAAGGGACGCCCGTGCCCGCCCGTGCTGTCCGGCGTGATGGAGAAGTCCGGTTTGTACCCGGCGCGGGCGGCCTCGGGCTTAACGATCGCCATCATCTCGAAAACCTGCAGGATGGTGGGCCAGGCGTTCGGCGTCACGACGCGCACGATCGTCTTGATCCACGAGTCGCCCATAAGCTTGGCCGTGGTCTCCCAGCTGGCGTTCATCTTGGTGAGGGAGTCCTTCATCATCTGGTAGGGCGTGGCGAAGTAATGCACGACGTTGCAGATGATAAGGATCGCGAACGTGCCCTGGATGGGCGTGCCGGAAAACGCGAACAGAAAGGCGATGCCGAGCACCATGCCGGGCACGGTGCTGATGACGCCCGAGACGGAGTCGACGATGCGCTTGGATGCCACGGACAGGTTGGAGCGCGCCGTGACGAGCGCCGCCGCGTAAGCGAGCGCGCAGCCGACGAGCGCCGTGGGCACAGCCACGACCAGCGAGTTCGCAAGCACGCCCGCAAGGTCGGGGTCGGTGATGACCGAGGCCACGTGATCGAGCGTGAACGTCATGCGGTAAGGCCACATCTCCACGAACGGCACGATGAGAATGACGGCGAACACCGACAGCAGGGACACGAGCACCGCCACCGAAAGACCGCCCGCAACGCCGTCGCGCACGCGGCTGGCCGACAGCTCGACGGGCGTGATCTTGTTGTAGCGGATGGCGAAGCGCTCGAGCGCGGCCATGAGGATGATGCTCGCGATGGACGGGATAAGCATGACCACGGCGATGACGGCGCCCTCGTTGAAATCGGGCAGCGCGCCGAGCATCTGGTTGAACAGCTCGAGGGCGACGACGTTGTACTGGCCGCCGACCGACGTCGGGATGCCATAGTCGGTGAACGCCAGGAAAAACGACTGGACGAACGCCACGCTCAAGGCGCCTGCCAGCGGGCGCACCACCGTTGTCAGTAACGTGGCGAGCGGCCTGTCGCCCATCAGGCGGCTCACGAACATGAAGCGCTTGTCGATAAAGCGGAAGCTGTTGTCCACGAGCAGAAACGCCGTGGGCAGCGTGTAGATCACGTAGCCGAGCATCAGGCCACCGAAGCCGTAGATGTCGAACAGCTGGAAGCCCAGAAGACGCGTGAGCAGGCCCTGGCGGCCGAAGGTGTAGATGATCGCGAACCCGTAGGTGATCGTGGGCACGAGCATCGGCAGCTGCGCGAAAAGACCGATGGCGCGCTTGAGCGGTGCCGGCACGTTCGTGCAGTTGACGGTATAGGACAAAAGGAACGCGAGCAGGACGGCCACGAACGCCGAGGCCGCCGAGACCGCGAAGCTGTTCGCGATGCTCTGGACGAAGTCGGGACGGCTGAACACCTCGAGGTAGTTGGCGAGCGTCAGCGCGCCCGCGCCCGTGGTGAGGGAGCGCACGAGCACGAGGGCGAGAGGCGCTGCCAGAAAGACGACGAACAGCAGCACGATCAGGAGGAACAGGACGCGCAGCTCCTTTTCCTGCAGGACCTGGCGCGGCATAGCAGCCGCGGCGCCGGAAGCGGAAGACATCTGATGCCCCCTTCTACGCCATCGTCGGCGCGACGGCGGATGCGGCGCCCCCGAACAGCGCGTAGATGTTGTCGCGCGCGTTCAGGTTCGGGAACAGCGCGTAGTCCTGAAACACGATGTTGAACCCGCGCTTCTCCATGGGCAGGTGGGTAAAGTCCCGTCCATCCCACACGATCTGACCGCTCGTCGCCTCGGTGATGCCGAGCAGCACGTTCAGAAGCGTCGTCTTGCCACCGCCCGACGGGCCGAGAATGGACACGATCTGCCCGTCGTCGATCGCAAGGTTGATGTCATCGAGCACGACGTGGTCGCCGTACGCCTTGCCGAGATGCCTGAGCTCCAGCATAGGCCTCCCCTTTCATCCGAACATGAGCCATAACGAATCGTCGTCGGCGCACCTGGGCGTCAACGCGATCAAGCGCGTTTGGTTGTGCCGGGGGAAGACGCGTTGCATACGGGTGCACGGGCACCGCGATGAGTGGCGGGAAACACGGCAGCTTCACACGGCGGCGGGCAGTATGGATATATGGGTCCTGCACACCGGCTAGTGAACGGCCAATATGCTAGATATCGTTTTTCATCTCATCGGAAATGCTCTGTAAGGAGAGAATACAGAAAGCGCGCGCCGTGCAAAGATTCGGACACGTATGCGGATCGCCGTGCATGTTTTCGGCGGCCTGCAGGCCACGGTGTCGAGTGAAGGGCACATCGGCGCCGCAGTCATGCCGAAGCTCGCCCGGAGGTCATATATGCCCTTGGAATACCTATCGATCGCCCTCGGGGTCATCGCCGTCGCCCTCGGTTTCGCGCCCGTGGTCCCGCTGCAGCTCGTCGGCGTCGCACTCGGCATCTGCGGCATCGTCGCCTCGCGCCGCGCCCGCCACGCCGACTACCGCAAGGACCTTCCGGCGACCATCGGCTTCGTCTGCTCCATCGCGGGCGTCGTGGTGAGCGCCGTCACGCCGCTGTTCGCCCTCATCATCGCGATCGTGGGCGCAGCCGTCTAGGGAAACGCTGGATACGCGCACTCACGGCCGGGACGCCGCACCGGGCGCACGATGACCTGATCGGCGTTTTCCCGGCGTATGACCCCGCCTGCCGGCGTGCTCCCGCATCAGGCGCGCGGCACGACGATGCAGTCGTAGCGCACGGCCTTTCCCGCAACCGAATGACTCGGCTTGACGCCGGCCAGATACGGCCCTTTCACCGGCCGCTTGACGACGATTTTGCGCGGGCGCGCGGCGAGCGCTGCCGTCATGAGCGCCTCCTCGTCATCGCAGGGGTGCTCGAGATGATGGAGCAGCTGGAACTTCTTTTTCACCGCCGCGCTCTTGGTACGCCCCGGGAACATCGGGTCGAGATAGACCACGTCGGGACCGTCGTCGCACTCGCCCATCCGCGCGAGCGCCTCGGCGCTGTCGCCCGCGTGCACATGCATCCTCAAGGCGATGGACGCCAAGCCGGCATCCTCGCGTGCCCGGGCGACGGCATCCTCGAGCAGCACCGCGATCACCGGGTCGCGCTCGAACAGCTCGACTTCGAACCCTGCCGCGGCGAGCAGCAAAGAATCCTCACCGAGCCCCGCCGTGGCGTCGACGGCGCGCGGACGGTCCACCCCGCGCACGCGGACGGCGCGCACCAGAAGCTCGCGTGAGAGCGCCCCGGGGCGCACGCGCGGCATCATGCGGGTCAGATCCGGGCGCAGCTCCATCCCGTCGCCCGCCAACGTGAGGCCGTCTCTGTCGACGCGCAGCACAAGCGCATCCGCCCCGACGTCCCCAGGAGCCACGAGCACGCCCCCGACGCGGCCTGCGATCGTCCGGGCGCGCTCATCGCACGCAGCCGACATCGCGCACACCAGCACCCGCTCACTCATGCAGTGCCCCTTTCGCCCTCACGTCCAGTCCGGTCTCCACAGTACCAAAACCAGACGGGGACGGCGCCGCGCTTGCGCAAGCAGGCACTCAAGCGGCATCGGCGCTCCCACCGCAGCCCCGACGCGGCCGCGGCAACCTCGGCGGCCACGGCGCAGTCGCACCGCAACCAACTTGCCAATAATCTCGCTAGCAGACCTTCTCAGTGAAACTGTTGGCAAGTTGGTTGCACGGCGTCGCACCGTCGCGGCCGGCGCCAACCCCAAACGCAGTGACAGGTTTCACGCAGCCTCAGCGCAAAACGACCGCCCGGAAAAACCGGACGGCCTCGACACAAACCACGGGGCGGAGCCCCGTTGCTCCGCCCCACCAACATGTACTTTGGAATCGCCTCTAACCTCATATCCGAAGGAACTGGCAATTCTGTTGTCCACCTTCGGGCTCGCTGGCGTACCTCATAGGCTCCTACCGGGATGGCCCCGCTTCGCGTTGGGCGAGTCCGCTCGCCCCAAATGCCTAAAGGGCCTCGGTAACGTGGAGAACGAGCCCGAAGGCTGCTATATCTTCACTGCCCGTTGGACCCACCTCCTTAACTCGTCGCTTCGAATCTGGAGCGAATTGGTTTTTTGCTCACCCTGTTTATTTCCCCCTATGGACTTGATAAACAGCATGCCGAGAACCTCCCGTGAACGGTCGATTCGCTCGGTGAACGGTACAGCGTGATCGGATGCCGTCCATGCCGATTGTGGGCGCGCGACCTCCCGCGCGTCGAGCGTCCCGCATTGCGCCACAATGAGGGTATGACTGCATCGGCAGCAAGGTGATAGGAGACGCCATGACAAGCAGAAAGCCGTCTGCGCGGGCACGGCAGATCGCCGCATTCAAGGCGGAAACCGAAGACTTCGGCAATGCGTTCGACCGAGAGCGGGAACGTACGCGCGAACTCGAGCAGCACCGCGAGGAGGCGCTCTACGAGAAGGCCTGCGCCTCGAAAATGCGCTACGCGACCAAAGGCGAGGCCCTTGCGGCCATCGCCCGCTGCGAGGCGCGCGGCACGCGCGGCCTCACGTGCTACCGCTGCTCGTATTGCGGCGGCTGGCATCTCACCTCCCATCACTACCCCAAGAGAGATGCTGATTGACCGTTCGCAGCCGGGGATGCGCGGGCGAGACGGATGCGGACGGGAGGGGCGCAGCGGAGCCGCGTCGCCTCGGTCAGTCTCCGAAAGGCCCCCGGCGCGGCACCCCGGATGCGAAATGATGCAATCGGCATTTCCCCAAGGAAGCGTCGATGAACGCCTGCCACCCACGACCAGCATCGAATGCCCGGTGATCTTATGCTCGATATCAAACGTGTACTCAAAAGCGCCAAGGCGCCGAAGCTCGACCACCTCATCCGCCTGATCACGCCATGGGGAGAGTGCCTCGACCCCGACCGCATCCTGCCTGAGCACCCGCGCCCCACCATGGTCCGCACCTCCTACACCAGCCTCAACGGCAGATGGGATTATGCGATCGTCGCCCGCGAGGTGGCAGCATCCGCCGGCACGGAGGCGCTTTCTGAGGACGGTCTGCGCAAGGAGACGGGCGCGGCGACCCCGCCCGACGTCTTCGACGGCACCATCCTCGTCCCCTTCTCACCCGAGGCGCCGCTCTCCGGCGTCGAGCGCACGCTTCGTCCCGATGAGTTTCTGTGGTACCGCCGGCGCGTCCCGATGCCCCCGCTGGAAGACAGCCAGCGCCTCATCCTCCACTTCGAGGCAGTCGACTGGGTATGCGCCCTGCGCATCGACGGCATGCTGGTCGCCACACATGCCGACGGATACCTGCCCTTCGATATCGACGTCACGCCCTACCTGCACCGGACAGCGGAGGAATTCGAGATCGCCCTGTGCGTCGCGGACCCCAGTGACGCCGGCGTGCAGCCGCGCGGCAAGCAGCAGCTCGAGCCGGGCGGCATCTGGTATACCGCCCAAAGCGGCATCTGGCAGAGCGTCTGGTATGAGGTGGTGCCCGCCGCCCACCTCTACACGCTCACGCTCAAAGGCGAGGCGGACGGCACGCTCGACATCGAGGCGCGCGTCGCCGATCCCGCCCGCATGCTCCCCCAGGGCGCCGTACTCGTATGCACTCTTCTCGATAACGTGGGAGGCATCGTGGCGACAACACGGCTGCCCTTCGCTCCCGCGCGCGCCGACACCCCCGATGGGCTGCACGTACATGAACGCGTGCACATAGCCGGCACGAGGTCCTGGTCGCCCGAAGACCCCTATCTCTACGACGTCGAGGTCACCTTGGTGCCCGCAGGAGCACACGAGGCGGTCGATGCGGTGCGCTCCTACTGCGCGTTTCGCTCCGTGGCCATCCAGCGCGATGCACAGGGCTTCCCGCGGCTTTTCCTGAACGGATCGCCGCGCTTCGTCGCCGGCGTCCTCGACCAGGGCTACTGGCCCGATGGCCTCATGACCGCACCGGCGGATGCCGCGCTCGTGCACGATATCGAGGCGATGCGCGCTGCCGGGTACAACATGCTCCGCAAGCACATCAAGGTCGAATGCGCGCGCTGGTACTACCACTGCGACCGGCTCGGCATGCTCGTCTGGCAAGACGCGGTCTCGGGCGGCGGCACCTACAGCCCCTGGCACACGAGCCGAAAGCCGACGCTCTTCCAGACGACCTGGGGGCGCTTCGCCGACGACACGCCCGCCCACCGCGCCGCGCTCTCGAGCGACAGCGCGGCGTACCGGAGCGCGTGGATGCGCGGCTGCACCGGCATGGTCCGCATGCTCGCAGGCCATCCGTCGATCGTGACCTGGGTGCTCTTCAACGAGGGCTGGGGGCAGTTCGACGCCCGAACGGTCACCGAGATCGTCCACGCCGTCGACGCCACGCGCCCGATCGACGCCACGAGCGGCTGGTACGACCAGGGATGCGGCGACTTCCTCTCGCACCATAACTACTTCCGCCCGCTCGGCGTGGCGCGCGATTGCGCAAAGCTCTCCGGATACGCCGCGCGGCGGGGCTTCCGGGCCTTTGCGCTTTCGGAGTTCGGCGGGCTGACGCTGCATGTCGCGGGCCATACGGCGACGCCCTCGACCTATGGCTATGGAGATTTCCCGGATGCGGACGCATGGCGCGCCGCCGTGCTGGATCTCATCAATCGGGCCCGCGCACTCGAGCGCTGCGGCCTCGCGGGATTCGTCTATACGCAGGTATCGGATGTCGAGGGGGAGCTCAACGGGCTGCTCACGGCTGATCGCCGTGTCAACAAGCTCAACGGATAGCGCGCCGGGCGAACGAGGGCGCCCCGCCCAGACCGGGTCAGCACAAATGCGCGCGAACGGAAATGCAAGACACCTCCGCCCGCGCGCCGCAAGCTGTCGAGCGTGCCGAGTCGCCGGCTCCGCCCTGATTACAACCTATCGCACGTGCGCCCTCCGTCGTTGCGCAACAATCCGGGAATAACGACTCCCCATCGTTGACACCATGTCATCACAATTGCGCTACTGTTATGGGTATACAGATAAGAAAGTCTCATCGACATGGCAGAGCGGCGAACCGCAGCATGTCATGTTTGCACGCAGCCATTCATCGAGTAGAAAGAAACCGCATCATGAGCACCACCCTGGTCGCCTTCTTCTCCCCAACGGGCACCACCGCCCGTGCAGCCCTCGCCTTGGCCGACACCCTGGGCGCCGATACCTTCGAGATCAAGCCCCAACAGCCCTACACCGCCGCCGACCTCGATTGGCGAGACGAAGCGAGCCGCACCTCCGTCGAGAAGCGCGACGAGACGGCGCGCCCGACGATCGTCGGCACGATGACCCATATGGATCGCTACGACACGGTATTCGTCGGCTTCCCCATCTGGTGGTACGTCGAGCCGCGCATCATCGACACGTTCCTCGAGACCTATAACTTCACCGGCAAGACCGTCATCCCCTTCGCCACGAGCGGCGGCAGCGGCCTTGGACAGGCCCCCGCGCGCATGCAGAGCATCATCCCGGGCGCCCGGGTGCTGCCGGGCAAGATGCTGAATGGCGCCTTCGACGCCGACAGCCTGCGCGCCTGGGCAGACGATCTGGGCTGCTGCGGCAGCGCAGAGTAGATTATCCACGCATCCGCTCGGCCGCACGCCGCCTGCAGCGGTCTGCGCGCGAGCCGGGCGCGAAACCAAGACGTCACGCGAGACCAGCAGAGAGGCACCCTCGCTGCATGACCGCCCGAACAGTTCGGACACCGCCATATCCAACATCCAGTAAAGCGGGCGCACAGACACCCGGGCAAGCAGGCACGATCGGGGATCGACCCCACAGCGGAGGTGCACCATGCCACGCATCACCGAAGAAGCATCACGGGCACGCTGCGTCGAGATCGTCAACGCCGCGGAAACCCTCTACCAGACCCAGAACTACCGTGACATCACGATGGCGCAGATAGCCGGCAAGCTCACGTTCGGCCGCGCCAACATCTACAACTATTTCCAGTGCAAGGATGAGATCTTTCTGGCCCTGCTCCAACGCGAGTACACGCTATGGGAGCAGGATCTCGCAGCCCTGCGCGACAGCATCGGGGCGCTCGATGGCGAAGCGCTCGCCGCGGGACTCGCCGCAAGCCTCCAGAAGCGCGAGCAGATGCTTCGCCTTCTGGTCATGGACCTCTATGAGATAGAGGAGGGCTGCCGTCCGAACAACCTCACCGCGCTCAAACGCGTCTACCTGCATGCCGTCGACACGCTCGAATCGCTGCTCAGGGCATGCAAGCCGCAGTGGGATGAGACGCAGGTCGATCGGTTCATCTACGCGTTTCTCCCCTTCGTCTACGGCGTCTACCCCTATGTGCACGCGACCGACAAGCAGCGCGCCGCCATCGAGGCGGCCGGCGGCACGTTCCCCGACAAGAGCATCTACGAGCTTGTGGAGCAATTCGTCCGCAAGATGACGGCAGATACCTGAGACGGGACCCCTACCGCACCATGAAGCGGGCCAGGCATGCTGGGAAGCATGCCTGGCCCGCTTCGCTTGCCGCAGATCCTACTTGCCCTTCACCATCGTAAGGGAGATCTTGCCGCGGTCCCGGTCAATGCGGTCGACCCAGACCGTCACCGTGTCGCCCACGGTCACCACGTCGCTCGGGTGCTTCACGAAACGGCGCGACAGCTTCGAGATGTGCACGAGACCGTCCTGATGCACACCGATATCAACGAACGCGCCGAAGTCGACGACGTTGCGCACCGTGCCGGTGAGTTCCATGCCCACCTCGAGGTCGTCGATGCTGCGGGCGGCGCTGCTGAACACGACCTCCGGCGCGTCGTCACGCGGGTCGCGGCCGGGCTTCTCGAGCTCGGCGATGATGTCGAACAGCGTCAGCACGCCGCAGTCGAGGTCGGCGGCAAGCGAGGACACGCTGCCCAGGCGCTGCTCGATATCGGAGATGCCCCCGTGCGCCAGGTCGGCCGCGCTCACGCCCGCGCGGCGGAGCAGCTCGCGCGCCACGGCGTAGCTCTCGGGGTGCACGCTCGTGGCGTCGAGCGGGTTGTCGCCGCCGATGATGCGCATGAAGCCCGCGCAGTTGAGAAACGCCTTCGGTCCGAGCTTGGGAACGTCCTTCAGCTGCTTGCGGTCGGTGAAGGCGCCGTGCTCCTCGCGATAGGCCACGATATTCTTCGCAACCGTCGGGGTGATGCCCGACACGTAGGCGAGCAGGCTCGCGCTCGCCGTGTTCACGTCCACGCCCACGCGGTTCACCACGTCCTCGACCACGTTGCCGAGCGTGCGGGCGAGCTCATGCTGGTCGAGGTCGTGCTGATACTGGCCGACGCCGATGGACTGCGGCGGGATCTTCACGAGCTCGGCCAGCGGATCCTGCAGGCGACGGCCGAGGCTCATGGCGCCACGCGTCGTCACGTCGAGGTCCGGATACTCCTCGCTCGCGAGCTCGCTTGCCGAGTACACCGAGGCCCCCGCCTCGTTCACGATGGTGTAGCGCAGGTCCGGGGCCTGCTCGGCGATGAAGTCGGACACGACCTCCTCGGTCTCGCGGCTCGCCGTTCCGTTGCCGATGACCACGGTGTTGATGGCGTAGCGCTCGACGAGGCGCGCGAGCGTGCGCTTCGTGCCCGCGATGTCGCGGCGCGGCGGCGTGGGATACACCACGCCGTGATCGAGCAGCTTGCCCGTCTCGTCGAGCACCGCCACCTTGCAGCCCGTGCGGTATCCCGGGTCGAGGGCGATCACGCGGGCGCCGCGTACGGGTCGCGCCGAAAGCAGGCCCTCGAGGTTCTTGGCAAAGACCTTGATGGCGTCCATCTGGGCGCGCACCGTGAGCTTGGCGCGCAGCTCGCGCTCGAGCGAAGGCGCCATGAGGCGCTTGTAGCCGTCGGCGATGGCGGCGTCGAGCACCGGCGCGAACACGCCCGCGCGGCGCGGCCAGCGGGACCCCAAGCGCGCCACCGCGGCATCCGTGTCGACGCTCACGCGCACGCGCAGCTTGCCCTCGCGCTCGCCGCGGTCGATCGCCAGAATACGGTGGTTGGGGATCTTGCGTGCAGGCTCGGAGAAGTCGTAGTACGGCTCGTAGGGCGTCTTCTCGTCCGCATCGACCGCCACGGCAGCGATCTCGCCCGTGCCCTCGGTGAAGGAGCGCAGGTCGGCCACGTTCTCGGCGTCCTCCGCCACCGTCTCGGCCACGATGTCGGCCGCACCGGCGAGCGCCTTCTCGGGCGTATCGAAACCGGCCTCGACGGCCTCGGGCGTCACGTAGGCGCCGGCAGCATCGAGCGCCGAGCCCTTCGTCGAGACCTGCATGATGATCATGTTGGCGAGCGGCTCGAGCCCGGCGGCGCGCGCCTTGCCCGCGCGCGTCATGCGCTTCTTGCGGTAGGGCTTGTAGAGGTCCTCGACGCGCTGCAGCTGCGTTGCCGCACGGATCTCCGCCTCGAGCTCGGGCGTGAGCTTGCCGGCAGCGCCGATGAGCGCGATGACATCGGCCTTGCGCTGCTCGAGATTGCGCAGGTAGCTCAAACGGTCCTCGAGCGCGCGCAGGGCGACGTCGTCCATGCCGCCCGTCGCCTCCTTGCGGTAGCGAGCGATAAAGGGAATGGTGTTTCCCTCGTCGATAAGGTCAACCGCAGCTTGGACGGCCGCCTTCTTCAGGCCGAGCTCCTCGGCAAGTGTTGCGATGATATCCATAGGGCTCCCCTGCTGTCGGGTACGAAGCTGAACAAGGATACCCGCCCGCGTGGACTGTCGCAAGCCGGGTCGCGCGCAGCCCGAGCCGCCGCCTCACGCGCCCTTTCGCGCCACCGCGACGCACGCCGTCGTGCCGACGCGTCGCCAAAAGACGTCTGGGAACCATCTGCCGAGCAGGCCCTTGAGCTCCGACTCGGAATACATCCGAACATCGCCTTCCCGCGAATGGGGCATCCAGGCGTTCATGATCGCGCGGGCGGGCGCAGGCTGCCACGCATCGCCGATGACGAAGGCCCCTCCCGACGCGAGGACGCGCCACACCTGGAAGACCGCGCGCCCGGGATCCGGATAGTGGTGGAACGAATCGTTGCACCACACGGCATCGAACGCGGCGTCGTGAAACGGTAGGTGCTCCGCGTCCGCGTTCAGGACCTCGACGGCATCCCCCAGGCGCACCCGCGCGGTGGCGCACATCTCGGGCGACAGGTCCACGCATGTCAGGCGCGCACGCGGGACCCCGTCGAGGATGAGCGCCGCGAGCGCCCCCGTCCCGCATCCCAGGTCGAGCAGGCGCGGCTCGGGGATGTCCGCGACGGCGCGCAGCACCTCCGCCATGACGTGCGGGTAGAGCCCGCGCGCGTGCTCCCCCTGCACCCCCTCGTCATAGGTCGCAGCCTGCGCATCGAAAGCCGCGCGCGAACGGCCCTTGAGCAACCCCTCATCTCTTGTGTGCATGTTCGCTCCCTTCTGTTGAGCATTGTTCAATATTAGAGGTGAAAACAACCCCGGCTCGCGCCGGGGCGGGATTCCTAGTTACCAGTCCTCTCGGTACGGAACTCGGCGATCAGGGCATGCAGGTAGCGGCGGGCGACACGGGCGGCAGCGCCATCGGGCATGCCGGCGCCGGACGCAAGCCCGATACACCCGTATACCATCATGGAGGCAAGAGCGTCGGCATCGGCCGTCCGCACGCCGCGAGCCGCCGCATCGGCCTCGAGGGCACGTCTCAGATGGGGGCGCACCGCCTCGCACATGGCGAGCGACAGGCGGTCGTGGAGCGCCCCGTGCCCCTCGGCGTGGAAATAGCCCTCGTAGGGAAACGCGTCCCGGTCGGTCGCTACCGCCACGGCGCGGTCGATCTTCTCGTCCAGTGGGGATGATCCCTCGTCGAGCACGGCGTTGATCTTGCCGGCGCATCGCATGGCATAGTCCTCGATGGCGGAGGCGAACATCGTCTCCTTGGAGTCGAAGTAATGGTAGGCGAGCCCCGGCGCCACGCCGGCGGCCCGAGCCACCGCGCGAACCGACACGTTATCGTACCCCTCCTCGGAAAAGAGCCTCATGGCGCACGCAAGCAGCTCCCGCTTGCGCTCCTCGGGATCCTTCACGGTTCTCGGCATGGGCGCACCCCCTTCTACCGCGATGCTACCCCTTAATTGAACATTAGTCAATATATACGCGAACCGGGTGGAGCACGGACGCGTCGCGACCGTTACCGCTTCGTTAGATTCGGAATCCATCATGGCAAGCGAGCCTGAAGGGAAGGCGCACCCATGTGCGCCGCGACAGAAGGGAGATCCCCATGGACTATGTGCTCGAGACGCGGGAGCTGACCAAGCGCTTCGGCCGCGGACGCGACGCGCAGACCGCCGTCGCGAACGTGAACCTCCATATCCGCGAGGGAGAGGTGTACGGCCTGCTCGGCCCCAACGGCGCCGGCAAATCGACCACGCTCAAGATGATATGCGGCATGCTCCGCCCGAGCGCAGGGCAGATCGTCTTCGCCGGGCACCCCTGGAGCCGCTCGGACCTTTACGCCATCGGGTCGCTGGTCGAGGAGGCGCCGCTGTACCCCAACCTTACCGCCCGCGAGAACCTGCGCGTGCGAACGACCCTGCTCGGCCTGCCCGCATCGCGCATCGACGAGGTGCTCGAGCTCGTGGACCTCTCCGACACCGGGCGGAAGCGCGCGGGGCGCTTCTCGATGGGCATGAAGCAGCGGCTCGGCCTCGGCCTCGCGCTGCTTTCGCGCCCGCGCCTGCTCGTGCTCGACGAGCCCACCAACGGCCTCGACCCCATCGGCATCGAGGAGCTTCGCGATCAGATCCGCGGTTTCGCGGCGGCGGGCACGACCGTGCTCGTCTCGAGCCATATCTTGTCGGAGGTGCAGCAGATGGCCGACTCCGTCGGTATCATCTACCGGGGACGCCTCGCCTACGAGGACCGGCTCCATGCGGGCGAGGACCTCGAGGATCTCTTCATGGACGTCTGCCGCGCGGGCCGCACCGCGAACGGGGAGGCGCATGCGGCATGATGGCAGCCCTCACCCGCCCCCTGCGCGCCGAGGCGCAGAAATCCCGCCACGCGGCACCCGTGCGCATCGCCGTCCTCATGGCGCTCCCGATGCCGCTGCTGGGCGCCATGCCCTACCGGGGCTACCAGGCCTTCAGCGCGTGGAACTACTGGTACACGTTGTTTTTGCCGGTCGCGCTCTCGCTTACGGTCGCCTGCGTCGCCCAGGCGGACGCGCGCACGCGCATGCGAGGCGTCTTGGGACAGGGCGTGCCGCTCGTGCATGCATGGTGGGCGAAGGCCCTCTGGTGCCTAGCCCTTCTCGCGCTCTCCAACCTCATCGTCTTCACCATCTACCTTGCAGGGTCGGCCTTCACCGAGCAGGGCATGACGGCAGCGGGGACCCTGACGATGCTCTGCTGCGCCGGCGTGAACACGCTGACCGTGGCGTGGATGATCCCGGTCGGGCTTCTCCTCACGGTGCTCGCAGGCATGTTGGCAGGCATCTTCATCCCGCTCGCTATCCAGCTCGCGGGCGCCTTCGCATGGTCTGTCATCCCGTTTCCCCAGCTCTTCCCGCCGTCTGCCGCGACCGTCATCCCCACGAGCTTCATCCCCGTGCTCCCGAGCGGCGAGCCGCTCGGGACGGATGTCGCACTCGGCGGGGCGCTTGCCGCCGACGGCGTGCTCACACTCACGGGACTCGCCGTCTGCGCGCTCTCCTTCGCGGCGCTCACGGCGGCGTCGGCCGCTTGGTTCGCGCGCTTCGAGGAGAGGTGATGGCGATGCCGGACACCGCATCCTTGCGCATGACGCCGTCGCGCGCGCTTCGCTCCGAGCTCATGCGCCTGGCCCGCTCCCCGCTCGTCGGCCTGCACCTGGCGTGCGGGATCGCCGGGGGCCTCGCCTGCGGGGAGTACTTCTCCGTCGCCGCCTGGGACCCCGCCATGGGGGCGGACGCCTTCGCGCAGCTCCTCGGGGCCCTCATGCCGCTCATGGCGGGCATCGTCTGCGGCATCGCCGTGGATGCGGAACGGGCTTGCGGGCGGCTCGCGAACCTGACGGCCGTGCCCTCGCGCGCCCTGGCGGTCGCCGCGAAGCTGATCGCCCTGGCGCTTGCCGGCGGTATCGCCTTGGCGCTGGCGCTCGGCGTCTTCGGCACCGTGCTCGCCGCGGCCGGGCGCCTGGCGCTTTCCCCGCTGCATCTCGCCTCTGCCTGTGCGGGAATCCTTCTGGGGAGCCTGCCCGTCTACGCGCTCGGGCTCGCACTGGCGCTGAGGTTCGGCCGAAACGTCGCGATCGGCGCGGGTGCCGCCGGCACGCTGCTCGCCTTCTTCAGCGTGGGCGGGCTCGCGCACGGCCTCATGACCGGCGAGCTCACCGGGGCGAACGCGGGTCCGCTCGGCCTGCTGCCCTGCTCGTGGCCGGCACGGCTGGGATCGGTCGCCATCGAGGCCGCCATCGCCGCCGAGCGCGGCTTCGCCGAGGCGTCGGCCGTGAGCGCGCAGGCGGCATGGCTGGGTGCCGCCTGCGCCATCCTCTCAGTCGTCGCAGCCGCGGCGCTCATCGCCTGGTTCACCCGTTTCGAGGATCGGAGGCACGATGGCTAGGATGCCCCGCATCGCCCGCGCGGCGCTCGTCTGCGCGCTCGTCTGCGCGCTCGTCTGCGCGCTCGCGCCGATCGCACAGAACCTGCTCGCGCAGACCGGCTGGGGCGCCGCCCTGCGCTCGGTATCCGACCGTCTGCTGCCCAACCCGCAGGTCACCATGTGGGCGCCCAGACCCGATCCGGACAGCTTCACGGCCGCGTACGCCGACGCCACGGGAGCGGGAGAGAACTATGTGTACCTCGTCGATGCCGCCGACGGGCGCGGTGGGGTGCGCGAGCTCCAGCTCATCTTCTTCGGCGGCAAGCCCGACGGAGAGGGCTGGCTCGAGATCGAGGCGAGGGGCGGCAGCGGCGTGCGCTACCGCCCGTGCGCGGACTCCGACGTGCCCCCCCCGCCGCGCTAGGGGCCCTCGCCTCCGGACGGGACCTGCCGTGAGGGGCGGGACGGGTATAATCACGCGCGGGCAAGGAGGTCGCGATGGCGCGGATACTGGCGATAGATGACGAGCGGGCGATTCTCGACGCACTCAGGCGCGTGCTCGGACGCGCTGGCCACGAGGTCTGCGCGCAGAACGATCCGCAGCAGGTCCCCGCCATGGACCTCGCCCGCTTCGACCTCATCCTCTGCGACGTCATGATGCCCGCGCTCGACGGCTTCGAGCTCGTGCGGCGCATCCGGCCCGTCTTCGACGGGCCGATCGTCTTCCTCACCGCGAAGGTCGCCGAGGAGGACGCCATCTGCGGTTACGGGCTCGGGGCCGACGACTACGTGCGCAAGCCCTTCGGGGCGGCGGAGCTGCGCGCCAAGGTGGATGCCCATCTGCGCCGCGAGCGCCGCCCCCGCGCCCATGCGCTGGCCTTCGGCGACGTGCGGCTCGACCTCGGGGCACGGACGCTGTCGGTGGCCGATACGGTCGTTTCCCTCACCCCGACCGAATACGCCATCTGCGAGCTGCTCGCCCGGCGCCCCGGGCAGGTGATGAGCCGCTCGCAGATTCGCGAGACGGTGCTCGGTTGGGACAGCGACGCAGATGACACGGCGATATCCATGCAGGTCAGCCGTGCGCGCAAGAAGCTCGCCGCCGCCGGGACGGACCCGATCGCAACCGTCTGGGGGATGGGATACAAATGGCAGCTCTAGACCACCGGGAGACGGGCGGGCGCGGCATGCCCCTCGCCTTCGTGATCGCGCGCTACTTCGCCTACTCGTTCGCGGCGGTCGCCCTCGCCTGGCTCGTCGCGTTCCTCGCCCTGTCGTCCGCCATAGGCGCCGGGCTCGTCTACGAGGCAAGCTGGGGCCCGGCTAACGCACGGGAGGTCGCCTTGGAGCTGGCAGGCACCCCGGAACTCGGCGCCGAGGACATCCCGACCGCCTATCGGTACCTGATCGTGGACGGGCGGGGCGCCGAACGCGACACCGACCTCACCGCAGACCTGCTCGGCCGCGCGCGCAAGGCCGCCTTCGCGGCGCGCTCCGCGAAGGAGGGCGACGTCGCGATCGAGGGCGGCGGCAGCGGGCTCACGTTCGCGTCGTTTCCGCTGGATGGCGGCGGCGCCTGCGTGCTCGTCTCGGAATACCTGCCTCAGTGGCGGGACCGCGCATGGGCCGAACGCCTCCCCAACCCGCAGAACCTCATGCTCGTCGCCGGCATCGCGGGCAGCGCGCTCGCGCTCGCCCTCGTGGCCCGGCGCGCGAGCCGCGTGATCTCCCGAAAGATGGCACCGCTCGCCGAGGCGGCGGAGCGCATCGGCCGCGAGGAGCTCGACTTCACCGTCGGGCGCACCAACGTGCGCGAGATGAACGACGTCCTGTCGGCGATGGACGCCATGAGGGCCCAGCTCGCCTCGTCGCTCGAGGCGCGCTGGCGCTCCGAGCAGGCGCAGCGCGACCAGGTCGCCGCGCTCGCGCACGACCTCAAGACCCCCCTCACGGTGCTGCGCGCCAACGCCGACTTCGTGGCAGAGGAGCTCTCCTGCGCAGACGGGAAGACGGATCCCGACCGAGACGAGCTCGCCTGCGCGGCGCGCGACATAGCCTGCGGCGCGGACCGGCTCGACGGCTACGTGCGACTCCTCATCGACGCATCGCGCGGGGCCGCGAGCGCCCGCCCGTCTGCCGTCGAGCCAGGCGAGCTGTGCCGGCAGGTCGCCGTAGAGGCGGAAGCGACCGCCCGCGCACAGGGCATCGAGCTCGCCGTCGACATCGACCCCGCCGTCGACGCGGCGTCCGCGATGACCGTCGACCGGAGCGCCCTGGCGCGCGCCGTGGCGAACCTCGTCGCCAACGCCGCCGAGCATGCGCGGACGGGCATCGGGCTTCGCTGCTCCCTCGACGACGGTGCCCTCATCGTCCGGGTGTCCGACGACGGGGCGGGATTCTCGCCGGCCGCCCTCGAGCACGGCTGTGAGCGGTTCTTCACCGAAGACGGGGCGCGCACGTCGAAAGGCGGCTCCCGGCATTACGGGCTCGGCCTGTGCGCCGCCGCCGAGGCAGTGCGCGCCCACGGAGGATCTATAGAGCTCGCCAACCGGACCGACGACGACGGCGACATCATCGGCGCCGCCGTCGTCACGCGCTGGAGGGAAGCCCTGGCAGAGGGTGCGAAACCCCGCTGAGCGCCGAGCCGCCGCCCGCCTGTGGCACAATGGGGCGGAAGCGACGGGGAGCGGGGAGCATATGTATGACAGGCAAGGGGTAATCAAGCTACTCGGCAACGAGGGCGTCACCTTCCGCATCGCCGAGCACGAGGCGGTCCGCACGGTCGAGGAGGCGAGGCGGGCGCAGATCCCCTTCGCCGCGTTCGGCGTGAAGAACCTCTTTCTGCGCGACGACAAGAAGCGCGCGTACTACCTCGTGTGCCTTCCCGACGACGCCGACGTCCCCCTCAAGGAGATCCAATCCCGCATCGGCTCGCGCCGCCTCTCGTTCGCCTCCCCCGCGGACCTGGGGCGCATGCTCGGGCTTGCCCCCGGCTCGGTCACCCCGCTCGGCGCACTCAACGACACCGAGCGCGCCGTCGAGGTCGTCCTCGACCAGAGGCTCGTCGAGCGCGGCTCCGTCGCGGTCCATCCCTGCGACAACACCGCGACCCTCCTGCTCGGCACCGCCGACCTCATCGACCTGCTGCGCCGCCACGGCTGCCGCGTGCGCTGCGCGGAGCTCGCCTGAGGGCGGCAGCCGCGGCGGAAGCGGCAGGCGCCCCGTCTCGCCGCGGCCCCATCGCCCCCTACTCCTCCAGATACGCGAGGAACGCATCCGCCTGGGCTGCCAGCTCGGCGCGCTGGCCGTCCGTGAGCGCAAGGGAGTCGGTCTCGAACGCCGTGCGGTCGAGCTTCACGCCCACCTGCGGCGACGCCATGAGGTCCATCCCCATGGCGGCGGCGAGCTCCGCGAGCCTGGCGCGGGCCCCCGAGCCGGCCGACGAGCCGGCGGCGGAGCTCAGGGCGAGCTTCTTGCCGCTCGTCACCGCGCTCGAGCGCACGCCCGCGACGACCGGGCGGCTCATCCAGTCGAGCATGTTCTTGAGGACCCCGGGGTAGCTGTAGTTGTACTCAGGGGTGAATATCCAGATGCCGTCCGCGCGGTCGATGGCGGAGCGGACGCGCCCGACCGGCGCGGGCGCCGTGAATCTGAATCTGCCCCATTCCCGTTGACACACGGAGTTCCGTTTCGGCATGATGTCGTAAACGGGGAAAGGGGGCATAGGATGGGACATCCGTCGCCCAAATATT
>NZ_JACJMB010000080.1 GCF_016902615.1 Collinsella tanakaei | reverse complement strand
CTCGCCGACATCGACCAGCCGACGATCATCCTCGACCACACGTCCATCACGACGGCCAGGCAGGGCCAGCCCTGATGGGTCCTCACGTAGGTGATGTCCGCGAACCACAGCCCGTCCGGCCCGCCCGCGGCGAAGTCGCGGCGCACCGGGTCGGGCGCGGAGCACGGCTGCGGCGCCGCCTGCTTTACCTCGCCTTTGGGGCGCTTGGCGCAACCGCGCGTCGTGCCGGCCCGGCCGCTCTCGCGCATGATGCGCGCCACGCGCTTGCGGGAGGTGCGCACGCCCGCCTTCCTGAGCTCCCGGAGCACCTTCGGGGCGCCGTAGATGCCCCGGCTGGCCGCGCGCACCTCGGAAATCATGGCGGCGAGCTCCCCATCGCGCCTGTCGTGCGCGCTCGGCGGCCGCTTCCTCCATGCGCGGTGGCCCTGCCTCGTGACCCCGAGGGCGGAGCACATCTCCGAGATCGTCCACACGCCCTCGTTGA
>NZ_JACJMB010000079.1 GCF_016902615.1 Collinsella tanakaei | reverse complement strand
CCTGCCTATCATGCGCCGGGGCACCGAGAACTCGCGGCCGGCGCACCTCACGAGCATCGTCGCGGGGACGGTCTGGTAGGAGACCTCGCCGAGCATCGACTCGAGCAGGGCCCGGTTGCCGAGCGGCCTCAGGGCGTCCTTCTCCCGCATGAACAGCAGCTCGGGCGGCACGCCCGTCGTCCCGTTGGGCTCCTCGTTGCTGCGCCGCTCGATGCGCGCGATCGCGGCGTCGACGCCCTCCCAGCCGTCGAAGTCCCCCTCGTAGGCCAGCAGCCTCGACAGGAAGCGGTTGGCGCTCTCGACCTTGCCCTTCGTCTCGGGGGTCCTCGGAGCGCACAGCACGATCTCGAAGCCCGCCTCCCGCGCGAAGCGCTCGACGCGGGGGTCGCGCCTGCGCCTGCCGTCGCCGCCCACCGCGGCTATCGCCGACATGTTGTCCGTGAGCCACTCGGCGGGGACCCCGCCCAGCCGCGCCGCCGTGTCGTACATGCACGCCAGCAGG
>NZ_JACJMB010000078.1 GCF_016902615.1 Collinsella tanakaei | reverse complement strand
TGTGGTTCGCGGACATCACCTACGTGAGGACCCATCAGGGCTGGCCCTGCCTGGCCGTCGTGATGGACGTGTGGTCGAGGATGATCGTCGGCTGGTCGATGTCGGCGAGCATGGCGGCCGAGCTCGCCGACGACGCGCTCAAGATGGCCATAGCGCGCAGGAGGCCCGGCAAGGGCTGCGCGCGCCACAGCGACCACGGGTCGCAGTACGCCTCGCTGCTGCTCGGGAAGACCATGCGCGAGGCCGGGATCGAGCCGTCGATGGGCTCGATATCGTCGCCCTGGGACAACGCGGCGATGGAGTCGCTCATGGGCCTCATCAAGGCCGGGTGCGTGCACGCGCGCACCTTCGAGAGCCGCGACCAGGCGGCGCTCGAGATCTTCGAGTACATCGAGTGCTTCTACAACAGGGTCAGGACCCACTCGGCGCTGGGATACCTCAGCCCCGAGGAGTTCGAGCGGGCCAACCGGCCCGAGGACGATCGCCGCATGAAGGCGGCGTAGGGGTGTAAACGAAATCGGG
>NZ_JACJMB010000077.1 GCF_016902615.1 Collinsella tanakaei | reverse complement strand
CCTGCTCGAGTCGATGCTCGGCGAGGTCTCCTACCAGACCGTCCCCGCGACGATGCTCGTGAGGTGCGCCGGCCGCGAGTTCTCGGTGCCCCGGCGCATGATAGGCAGGCGAGCGAGGCTCGTGCTGTCGGCCGACGGCGTGCTCAGGGTCTACGACGGCGGCGACCTCGCGTCCGTCCACGACACGCGCGCCCCGGGAGGGCCGCTCGTCTACGACCCGGCGCACTACGCCGAGGCGCTCGCCGGCAAGCGCTGGTGCGCCGACGGCGACATCGAGGAGGCCGCCCGCCGCAACCTCGAGCTGCTCGGCGGCCTGGGAGGGGGCGGTGCCGCGTGAGCGCGCCGCTGGCCGAGGCGAGCGCGCCGGAGCGCGCCCGCAACAACCTGGAGGAGCTCGGCATGGACGCGATGGCCTCCTCGGCCGCCGAGTACGCCGCCCTCGTCGCCGGCGGGTCCAAGACCTTCTCGCAGGCGCTGATGGAGATGACCGACGCCCAGGTGGCGGCCGTGAGGGCGCGCGACCTGGACCGCCGGGTCGAGAAGGCGAACTTCCCCTTCGTGAAGACGCTCGCCGACTTCGA
>NZ_JACJMB010000076.1 GCF_016902615.1 Collinsella tanakaei | reverse complement strand
ATCCACTCGGCGCTGGGGAACCTCAGCCCGGCGGAGTTCGAGGCGAGGCATCGGGAGGGCGCCGCCCTGAATGCGGCGTAGGGGTGTAAACGGAATCGGGGTAGATTCAGATTCAATCCGCCTGGGCACCGAGAACTCGCGGCCGGCGCACCTCACGAGCATCGTCGAGGGGACCTCCTGGTAGGTCACGTCGCCGAGCATCGACTCGAGCAGCGCTCGGTTCCCGAGCGGGCGCAAGGCGTCCTTCTCGCGCATGAACAGCAGGTCCGGGGGCAGGCCGGTGGTGCCGTTCGGCTCCTCGTTGCTCCGCCGCTCGATGCGCGCGATCGCCTCGTCCACTCCCTCCCAGCCGTCGAAGTCCCCCTCGTAGGCGAGCAGCCTCGAGACGAAGCGGTTGGCGCTCTCGACCTTGCCCTTCGTCTCGGGCGTCCCCGGCGCGCACAGCACGATCTCGAAGCCCGCCTCCCGCGCGAAGCGCTCGACCCTCGGGTCGCGCCGGCGCCTGCCGTCGCCGCCCACCGCGGCTATCGCCGACATGTTGTCCGTGAGCCACTCGGCGGGGACCCCGCCCAGCCGCGCCGCCGTGTCGTACATGCACGCCAGCAGG
>NZ_JACJMB010000075.1 GCF_016902615.1 Collinsella tanakaei | reverse complement strand
CCAGGCCGGAGCTGCGCGGCAGGGTGGCGGAGATCTTCGGCGGGCTCCCCAACGGCGTCGGCCACCGGCAGATAGCCATGGAGCTGCGCGCCGTGGACGGCGCGCGCATAGCCGACAAGACCGTCCTCAAGATGATGCGCGAGATGGGCCTGCGCTGCGGCATCCGCCGCGAGACCGACTACCACAGGTACAACCCGTACAGGGGCGTCGTCGGCGAGACCTTCGGGAACGTGCTCGGGCGCGACTTCGGGGCGGACGGCCCGTGGCAGAAGATGGGCACCGACGTCACCGAGTCCAGGCTCTCGTTCGGCAAGGCCCACCTCGCCCCGGTCTACGGCTTCGGCGGCAAGGAGATCGCGGCGCGCTCCATCTCCCGGCATCCCGACCTCGCCCAGCAGGAGGAGATGCTCGAGATGCCCATGGCGGCCAAGCCCGGCTGGGCGCGCCCGGTCCTGCACTCGGACATGGGCCGGTGTTACCGCTAATCTAAGATTCGCCGTTTAGGCCAACGGGCGGCGCCGATTCCGCCAACGTATATCCGCCGATCGCACCAACGTACTTTCACCGATTCGACCAACGGGCTTACGCTCGACCGTGCAGAGACACGGGAGGGCGATATGGAGAGAAACCTGATCGGGGAGATGAAC
>NZ_JACJMB010000074.1 GCF_016902615.1 Collinsella tanakaei | reverse complement strand
CCATTTCTTGGACATGGAAATAGAGGTCCGAGAGATGGGAGGCTTTCATGTCCATCGACCTGCGGTGCAGGCACGACCGGAGGCTCAGGGAGCTCGCCGCGGAGCTGTTCGAGCGGGGGCTCGGCTACAGGTCCGCCGCGCGCGAGCTGGGCATCCCCGCCAAGGCCGTGAGAAAATGGGAGCAGACGTACCGCGCTACCGGGAGGGACTGCCTGCTGAACATGGGGAAGACGCAAGCGAGATACGGCTTCGAGACGAAGGTCTCCGCAGCCAGCGCCGTCGTCGACGACGGCATGCCGAAGCCCGAGGCGATGCGGCGCTTCGGGATCGCCAGCTCGAGCCCGCTCGACCGTTGGTGCCGCCTCTACCGCGAGGGCGGCGCCGAGGCGCTCAGGCCGAAGCCGAAGGGCAGGCCGCGCAAGGAGGCGGCGCCCATGACCCGCGAGCAGGAGCTCGAGCGCGAGGTCAGGAGGCTCGAGGCCGAGGTGGCGTACCTAAAAAAATCGATAGCCCTGAAGGCGGAGCTGCGCTCCCGAGCCGGGAGAAGGCCCTAGCGGTCGCCGAGCTTTCAGGGCAGCACGACCTCGCCGACCTGCTGGGGGCCGCCGGCCTCGCCAGGTCCACGTACCACTGCGCCCTCTCGCACCCCAAGGCCCCCACCAGGCCGGAGCTGCGCGGCAGGGTGGCGGAGATCTTCGGCGGGCTCCCCAACGGCGTCGGCCACCGGCAGATAGCCATGGAGCTGCGCGCCGTGGACGGCGCGCGCAT
>NZ_JACJMB010000073.1 GCF_016902615.1 Collinsella tanakaei | reverse complement strand
GGCGTAGGTGCCGCCTCGCTCCCTGTACAGCCTCACCGCCTGCTGCTTGAACTCGGCCGAATATTTGGGCGACGGATGTCCCATCCTATGCCCCCTTTCCCCGTTTACGGCATCATGCCGAAACGGAACTCCGTGTGTCAACGGGAATGGGGCAGATTCACGCCGCCGTGTCGTACATGCACGCCAGCAGGTCGTCGCGCGTCCTCGTGGGCGACCTGCGGAAGAGGTGGCGGCGCGAGAACCCGAGCGTCGCCGAGAACACGTTGAAGCGGTACTCGGCGCCCGACCGGTCGTGCATCACCACGTCCTCCTTCCAGTCGAACTGCAGCTGGCGCCCCGGCTCCGTCTCGAAGCGGGGGTGCGCCACCGGCAGGCCCCTGCCGACGGCGACGCCGTTCCTGCGCAGGTAGTGCGTGAAGGCGTTGTAGCCGGGCACCGGCGGCTCGTCGCCGGCGTGCCTGTCGAGCAGGAACTCGTGCAGGGCCTTCCTCGTCATCCCCGGCAGGGAGGCCTTCTCCTCGATCTCGGCGCGGTAGCGGTCGAAGCCGCTCGCGCGCCCCTCGCGGGCGTCGCCCGGCTGCGGGCCGCCCCCGTTCCAGTACCTCGCGACGGTGTGGCGGTCGACGCCGTACCTCCGCGCGATGTCGGTGAAGTTCGGCTTCGCGCCGCTCTCCTTCATCATGTTCATCTCCCCGATCAGGTTTCTCTCCATATCGCCCTCCCGTGTCTCTGCACGGTCGAGCGTAAGCCCGTTGGTCGAATCGGTGAAAGTACGTTGGTGCGATCGGCGG
>NZ_JACJMB010000072.1 GCF_016902615.1 Collinsella tanakaei | reverse complement strand
CGCTGATGGAGATGACCGACGCCCAGGTGGCGGCCGTGAGGGCGCGCGACCTGGACCGCCGGGTCGAGAAGGCGAACTTCCCCTTCGTGAAGACGCTCGCCGACTTCGATTTCTCCTTCCAGCCCTCGATCGACCGCCCCGTCGTCGAGGAGCTCGCCGCGCTCGGGTTCCTGGAGCGCCGGGAGAACGTCGTGCTCGTCGGCAGCCCCGGCGTCGGGAAGACCCACATAGCGGTCGCGCTCGGCGTCGAGGCGGTGAGGGCGCGCAAGCTCACGTACTTCGTGGACTGCCAGCGCCTCGTCGGCGACCTCAAGCGGGCGGCGGACAAGGGGGCGCTCGAGCGCAGGATGCGCTTCTACGCGCACCTCTCGCTGCTGATCGTTGACGAGGTCGGCTACCTTGAGGTCGACAAGGAGGGGGCCGACCTGCTGTTCCAGCTGGTCTCGAGGCGCTACGAGAGGAGGTCGACCATAGTGACGACGAACGTCGGGATAGGCGCGTGGGCCAAGGTCTTCGGCGACCCGGTGGTGGCGAGCGCCATCGCCGACCGCCTGTGCCACCACTGCACGGTGCTGAAGATCACCGGGAGGTCCTACCGCACCAAGGACCTGGCTCCGGACAGGGACGCCGGAAGCGGCGCCTGACGTTGGCGCGATCGGTGAAAGTGCGTTGGCGCGATCGGCGAATTTGCGTTGGCGAAAGGGGACTGCGGTGGGAATCCTGGACCAAATCCATCCTATGCGACTAGCCCCAAATCCCTTCGGTACTGCATGGGGCTCTTGTAATCCAGGTCGCTCTTGATCCTGATGT
>NZ_JACJMB010000071.1 GCF_016902615.1 Collinsella tanakaei | reverse complement strand
TGAACTGCGCCCCAAATCTTGGACGCGATAAATCATAACCGCTACGCGGCCTTCCGAAGGGCCTGCTCCCGGAACTCCGCCGGGGTCAGGCCCTTCAGCTTGACCTGCCGCCTCACGCGGTTCCAGTGGTCGATGTACGCTTCGAGGTCGCGCTTGAAGCTCTCGAAGTCGTCCCAGTCCCGCCCGCGGAAGAACTCGTCCTTGATGTGCCCGAAGACCTGCTCGGTCGCGCCGTTGTCGATGCAGTTCCCCTTGCGCGACATGCTCTGGACGATGCCCATGCGCCGAAGCCTGCCCGCGAACGCGGCGTGCTGGTACTGCCACCCCATGTCCATCTGCATGACCGGCGAGGCGCCCTCCGGCATGGCCGCCTCGAGCATGTCGAGCATCTCCCCCTGCTGGGCGAGGTCCGGGTGCAGGGATATGGAGTGCGCGACGATCTCCTTGCTGCCGAAGTCGCAGACCGGGGCGAGGTGGGCCTTGCCGAAGGAGAGCCTGAACTCCGTGACGTCGGTGCCCATCTTCTGCCAGGGGCCGTCGGCCTCGAAGTCGCGCCCGAGCACGTTCTCGAAGGTCTCGCCGACGACCCCCTTGTACGAGTTGTACCTGTGGTAGTCGGTCTCCTTCCTGATGCCGCACCTCAGCCCCATCTCGCCCATCATCTTGAGGACGGTCTTGTCGGCGATGCGGGCGCCGTCCACGGCGCGCAGCTCCATGGCCACCTGCCGGTGGCCGACGCCGTTCGGGAGCCTGCCGAATATCTCCGCGACCCTCGCGCGCAGCTCCGGCCTGGTCGGCTCCTTCGGGTGCGCGAGCGCGCAGTGGTACGTGGACCTCGCGAGCCCGGCCGCCCCCAGCAGGTCGGCGAGGTCGTGCCCCTGCCCTGAAAGCTCGGCGACCGCTAGGGCCTTCTCCCGGCTCGGGAGCGCCTCTCCGCCTTCAGGGCTATCGATTTTTTTAGGTACGCCACCTGCGCCTCGAGCCGCCTGACCTGGCGCTCGAGCTCCTGCTCGCGGGTCGCCGGCGC
>NZ_JACJMB010000008.1 GCF_016902615.1 Collinsella tanakaei | reverse complement strand
CGTTGGGGACGGGGCGGTTTGGAGACATCCTGCGCCCGGCCGGGCGCAGGATGTCTCCAAACCGCCCCGTCCCCAACGAGGACAAAGGGCGGCCCGGTTCCCACCGGACCGCCCTCTGGCAGCTTCACATCATGTTCGCGTATGCGTCGCGTTAGCGCATACCGCCGCCCATGAGCTCCTGCAGGTACTGGAGGAACTGCTCCTCGGTCATGTTGTTGCCGCCCGAGCCGTTGCCCTCGGTCGCATCCTGCTGCTCAGCCTGCAGCGCCTCGTCGGAGCCGAGGGTGACCTCGACCTGCTGCTCCTCGGTGCCGCGCATGACGGTCAGGGTGACCTTCTCGCCCACCTCGTGCTCGCGAATGGCGATGATCAGGCCGTCCGCCGAGGTGATCGCCTCGCCGTTCACCGCGGTGATGATGTCGCCCTGCTGGATGCCCGCTTGGGCGGCGGGGCCGTCGGCCACAACCTCGTTCACGTACGCGCCGCTGTCGACCGCGAGGTTGTTCTGGCGCGCGTTCCACGCGTTCACGCTCGTCAGCGTGACGCCCAGGTAGGAGTGGACGGGGGTCTTGCCGGCGATGATCTGGTCGGCGATGTTTTTCGCGTAGTTCACCGGGATCGCGAAGCCCACGCCCGAGCTCGAGCCGGAGTAGGACTCGATCACCGAGTTGATGCCGATAAGCTCGCCCTGGTCGTTCACGAGCGCGCCGCCGGAGTTGCCGGGGTTGATGGCGGCATCGGTCTGGATCATGTTCGCGTAGATCGACGTGCCCGACGTGCTCGAAAGCGCGGTGGAGCGATACAGGGCGCTCACGATGCCCGTGGATACGGACTGCTCGTTGCCGAACGGGCTGCCGATCGCCATGACCCACTCGCCCACGCTCAGGTCGTCAGAGTCACCGATCTCGATCGGGGTGAGCGACGCGCCGTCGGCATTCGTGAGCTTGATGACCGCCAAATCGCTCGAGGAATCGGCACCCACGAGCTCGGCTTCGAAGGACGAGCCGTCGTCAAGCGTCACCACGATGCTCGTCGCGCCCTCGACCACGTGGTTGTTCGTGAGGATGTTTCCGTCCGTGTCGAGGATCACGCCGGAGCCGATGTTGCCCGAGCTGGCCGATGAGGAGTCACCCATGCCGGAAGAGGCGATCTCGGTGGAGATGGAGACGACCGAGGGCAGGGCCTTGGCCGCCACGGTCTCGGCGAGCGTCGTGTCCTCCGCATCGATCTTGATCGACTGCGTCGTCGAGTCGGGCGTGGCAGCCGTCACGCTTCCGCCGCGGTCGATGTTGAGCGCACCGGTCATCACGAGTGCGATCACGAGCACCGCGCCGACGGCAAGGCCGGCAAGCGAGCTCAGAAAGATCGGGAATCCCTTCGTCTTCGTCTTCACGACCGTGCGGCTCACGGTCTCGGTGTGCGGAGCGGCGTGGCCCGCGGCGTGCTCAGCGGCGTGCGCGCCGGCACCCGGCATCTCCGTCGTCTTGTTCACCTGCGTGGCGTCTGCGGGATGCGCCGGCGTGGGCTCCACCTGGACACGCGGCTGCATTCCGGGAGTATCGTTCAGGCCATCGGGGCGCTGGGGCGTGTTGTCACTCATATCGCTTCGTCCTTTCATATGGATATGGATCGTTAAGGCATAGACTGTCTGCGCAACCTTTCGGTCTCTATCGTTGTACCCCTAACTGAAATGCATCAAGCGCACATGCGTTTTGAGTTAAGCGATTCGTAAGGTTCCCGCCACAAGGTGCACAGCCGACCCCCCTTGCCCACCTGGGAGCCGCACGGGGCATCCATATGAGAAACGGGGCCCGAGGACCCCGTTTTACCAGCAATGATGTTATCTCGCGCTATCCCTTGAACAGATAGCCCACGCCGCGGACGGTCGTGATGTGCGCCGCGATCTGCGGACCCACCTTGGAGCGGATCCGCCTGATGTGGACGTCCACCGTGCGCGTGCCGCCGCAGTACTCGAAGCCCCACACGCGGTGCAGCAGCACCTCGCGGCTGTAGGCGCGGTTCGGGTGCATGGCCAGAAACGACAGCAGCGAGTACTCCATGAGCGTGAGGTCGACCGGCTTGTCGTCCAGATACACCTGATAGGTGGCGAGGTTGATCGTCATGTTGTCGACGCGCAGCACGTCATCGACCGAGAACGCCTCCTCTTCGCCCAGCAGGCGCCGCGTGCGCACCTCGAGCTCCGTCTCGCTCGCGCCCGAGCAGATGAAATCGGAGCGCGAGCGCGCGGGCATGTGCAGGCTCGCCAGCGTGTCATCGTCCACCAGCACGAGCATGGGGATGTTGCCGCGATCGTCGAGCCACTTCGCGATCTGCTCGATCCGGTCGTTGCGGATACCGTCGGCATCCAAGATCAGCACGTCGAAATCACGGGCCGCAGTCGGTGAATCGGGCGTGGCGGCACTGACCTCGATGCCCAGCGTCTGGGTCAGCGACTGGGCGAAGTCGTAGTAGCGCGTCGTGCGCGCCATGAACAGAGCGTGTTTCTCCGACATGCCACCCTCCTCTCGTTTCGGTAATCATACCAGCTGGCGCATCCCGCTTGCAGCGGCGCACCGTCAAGCTAAAGCGGTGCAGCTGCAGAGCACCGCGTCGGCAACCCGAGCCCCCTAGGAGTTCGCGAGGTACTGCTCGACCTCCCACTGGGACACCGTGGAGGCGTACTTGCGCCACTCGCAGCGCTTCTTGCGCAGGAAGAACCCGTGGATATGCTCGCCCAGGGCATCCTTCATGAACGCGGAGTCCTCGAAGACGTCGAGCGCCTCGTCCAAGTTGCGCGGAAGCGGCGTGTAGCCGAGCTTCGTGAGCTCGTTGCCCGAAAGGTCCGTATCGGTGAACTCCGTCTCCGGCGGCAGCTCGAGCCCGCGCTTGATGCCGTCCAGGCCGGCGGCGAGCGTCACGGCGCAGGCGAGATAGGGGTTTGCCATCGGGTCGGGGCTGCGCAGCTCGATGCGGGTGGAGAGCTGCTTGCCCGGCTTGTAGATGGGGATGCGGATCATCGCCGCACGGTTGCGCAGGCCCCAGGTGGCATGCGTCGGGGCGGTGTTGCCGCGCCCGGGCGCCAGGCGCTTATAGGAGTTCACCGTCGGGTTCGTGATCGCGGTGATCTCGGCCGCATGCGCGAGGATGCCGGCCATGTAGCTTTTCGCGACAGGCGACAGGTGGTAGACCGGGTCGTCCTCGCCGTAGAAGACGTTGTTGCCCTTATAGTCGAACAGCGACTGGTGCAGAAACATCGCCGAGGACGCCTCGCCGGTGATGGGCTTCGGCATGAACGACGCGTGCACGCCCGCCTGGAACGCCTCGAGACGGATGATGTGCTTCGCCGTCATGATGGCGTCCGACATGGTGAGCGCCTCGGCATGGCGCAGCGAGATGCCGTGCTGCGAGGGACCGGACGAATGGAAGGTGTACTCCACCGGCACGCTCATCTTCTCGAGCGTGAGCACGGTGTTGCGACGGACGTCGCGCGCCGAGTCCGAGGGCAAAAGGTCGAAGTAGCCCACGTTGTCGAGCGGCGCGGGCGTGTGCTCGTCGGGGAAGTAGTAGAACTCGAGCTCGGTGCCCACGTTCATGAGGAAGCCGGCCTTCTCGGCACGATGGAACATGTGGCGCAGGCAGTTGCGCGGGTCGCCCTCGAAGGGCTTGCGGTCCGGGGTGCACACGTCGCAGAAGATGCGCGCGACGCCGTCGCTCGACGGACGCCACGGCAGCACCTGGAACGTGGAGGGATCCGGAAAAGCGAGCATGTCGGCCTCTTCGGGCGCCGTGAAGCCGTCGATGGCCGAGCCGTCGAAGCCGATGCCCTCCTCGAACGCGGCCTCGAGGTCCTCCGGGCTGATAGCCAGACTCTTGAGGCGCCCGAGCACGTCGACGAACCACAGGCGCACGAAGCGGATGTCGCGCTCCTCGACGGTACGGAGGACGAAGTCGATGTTCTGGCTTTTATCCATGGGGGCACCTTTCCGCAGCGCACGGGACTTCTCTAGGTAGGATGGTCAGCTATTGTTGCACAGCCATGTTTCCACCCGGTTACCGTGTGCGCTAAGACGCGATACCGCCACGTCGCGAGCCGCAGCGCGAGAATCGCTAGGTGTTGTGTGCCAATAGGTTGTTTACGCCGACGATGCGCGACATGGGCGGCAGGCCCCCGCAGGCGCTGTGCGGACGGCTCCAATTGTAGCGCTCGATGTAGGCGGGCAGGGCCTCGGCCATCTCCGCCTCGCTCGCCCAGGCGCGCCCGTACCGCCACTCCTGGGCGAGCGTCCGGTTCATCCGCTCGACCTTCCCGTTCTGCCAGGGGCTGTAGGGGCGCGTGTACTTGTGGCGCACCCCCTCGGACCTCAGCGGGGCGTTGAAGTCCCGGCTCCTGTAGAGGCTCCCGTTGTCGGTGTTATTGCTAATCTGAGTTTCACCGTTCAGGCCAACGGGTCGCGCCGAATCCGCCAACGCGCCCTCGCCGATCGCGCCAACGTTCTTTCACCGTTTCCACCAACGGCATACGCTCGACCGTGGCCTACCACGGGAGGGCGATATGGAGAGAAACCTGATCGGGGAGCCGAGCATGATGAAGGAGAGCGGCGCCAAGCCGAACTTCACTGACATCGCGAGGAGGATTAGTCAAAGTTTCTGAAAATGATTCCCTAAACGGTCGTTGCCCGCCCGCGAACGGCCGGCTATTGCCCGTTGGGCGCGTCGGCGAGCTTCTCCTCCGCAAACGTCTTGTGGAACATGCACATGTACTCGCCGGCATCCGTGGACTCGTGGTACAGCAGCATGAACACGAGCTCGAGCACGTAGTTCGCGGAATTGTGCGAGAACATGAAGTCGCGCGCGAGGAGCTGGTCGCGCAGGGCGACGCGCACGAAGAGGTCGGCGTGCTCGGCCAGATACGATCGGTCGTCGCTCGAGATGACCACGGTCTTGATGGCAGAGTCGATCGCGTTCTCCATGATGATGTTCAGCCGGCGCGAGGCACCGGAGTTGGAGATGAACACGATGCAGTCCTCCGACGTGAGCAGCATCGCCATGATCGCCGCGGCATCCGTCGTCGCCGGAGAGACAGCCCGCACGCCCACCTGCGAGAACTTGATGGCCATCATCTGGGCGAACGACAGCGAGCTGCCCACCCCCACAAACATGACCGTGCCCGAGGTCTGGATGACGCGGGCGACCTTCTCTATGACATCCATATCGAGCTGGGAGAACGTGTCGTTCAGCTCATCGATCTTGTTGTCGAGCAGGCAGCGGGCGGAGCCGGGCACATCGGCGAGCGTGATCTCGCGCACGCCGGAACTCGAGCGCTCGCGCATCTCCGCCTCCTCGCGGGCGAGCGCGAGCCGCAGGTGCGCGAAGCTGTCGTAACCGAGGGTCTTCACGAACCGTGACACGCTGGTGTTCGACGTGCCGGCACGCCGGGCGATCTCGCCGGCCGTCAGCGAGGACACGCCGTCCTCCCTGGACAGTATGAAGTCGGCAACGCGCCGCTCCGCCTCGGACATGCGCCCGTATGCGGACAGAATGGTGTTGACGACTCCCGTCGATGCGGCCATGGTTCCTCCCCCGTGTTGCCACTTCGTCTAACTCAATGTACCACGCATCCCCCAAACCGTGAAAATCACAACCGTAGACGGTATCCGGACCGGATTTGATTTGCGGTTCGCCCCGCCGTAAGCGGCGCGCCAGGACCGCCGCGCCATGTCGAGAAGGAGGCGGGCGCGCGCCCGCGTCCCGACCTCCCGGCCTACTTCACGCCGCGCCCGAGCTCCGCGGCCACCTGGTCGACGCCCTTGCACGCCGGGCAGCCCCCCTTGTGCGAGCCGGAGCAATGCCCCGAACAGCCTTCCGCCGACCCGCAATCGGCGCAGCTGCCCTTGCGCTTGATGCGGATGCACACGCCGATGAAGGCGACGGCGATGATGGCCAAGATGATGAAATCGATGGGACCCATGGTTTCTCCTCGTTGTTTGCTCATGGTAACTTTAACGCATGCGGCCCTCAGAAGCCAGGTGAAACCCCGATGCTCCGCACGCATCTTCGTGCAAACGAAGACACCTGCCCCCCTCCCGCGCTCACCCGAAGGGCGGCGACCGGGTGCGGCAAGGGGTGAGAAGCATCATGGGCACCCGACACGCCATGTACCCATACAGGAGGACCGCCGCCTGCGGCGCAAGGCGGCAGGCGGCGGTCCGAACGAGGCGCGGGCTGTCTCCCAGGGGCAACCGTGACCCCTTATGCGGTGACCCCGGCGGGAGCGACGGTCTCGCGGTCGTCGTCCCATGCCCACTTGGGCATCGGGCGGAACAGCTGGAAGAGGATCGCCGCGGCGAAGGCGATGGCGACGATGGTCCAGAAGCTGAAGACGCCGGTAGCCAGCAGGTAGAACTGGTTGATCATGAGACCGACGACCCAGGCGAACGCACACTCGTAGCCGATGGCGATCGCAGTCCACTTGGCGGAATTCATCTGGGCGCGGATGGTGCCCATGGCAGCGAAGCAGGGGGCGCACAGCAGGTTGAACGCGCCGAACGCGGCGATGGCGCCCATGGACGGGAACATACCGGCGAACGCGGTCCACAGGTTCGGGTCGGTCTCGGTGCCGTCAGCGATGTGCAGCAGCGAGGACGCGGTCGCGACGACGTTCTCCTTGGCGACGAGACCGGTGATGGACATGGCCGTGGCCTGCCAGGAGTCGAAACCGAGCGGAGCGAAGATGAAGGCGATGGCGCCGCCGATCATGGCGAGCACGGAGTAGTCGGTGAACTCCCCCGGGATGCCCTCCATGGCGGGCAGGAAGCCGAAGGCACCCTCGTAGAAGCCGAAGTTGGAGAGGAACCACACGACGATCGTGGAGGCGAAGATGATCGTGAAGGCCTTCTTGATGTAGGCGGACACGCGCTCCCAGATATGCAGCCACCACGAGCGGATCGAGGGGAAGTGATAGCTCGGGAGCTCCATCACGAAAGGCGTCGGGCGACCGGCGAAGAGCTTCGTCTTCTTGAGCATGATGCCCGAGACGATGACGGCGACCACGCCCAGGAAGTAGAACAGAGGCGAGATCCAGCTGGCCTCGGCATCGCCCACCATGGCGCCCATGAGCAGCGCGATGATGGGGAGCTTCGCGCCGCAGGGGATGAACGTCGTGGTCATGACCGTCATGCGGCGGTCCTTCTCGTTCTCGATGGTCTTGGTGGCGAGCACGCCGGGCACGCCGCAGCCCGTGGAAACGAGCATGGGGATGAACGACTTGCCGGACAGGCCGAAGCGGCGGAAGACACGGTCCATCACGAACGCGACGCGCGCCATGTAGCCGCAGTCCTCGAGGAACGACAGGAGCACGAACAGGACGAACATCTGCGGGATGAATCCGAGGACGGCGCCCACGCCCGCGACGATGCCGTCGAGCACGAGGCTCTGGACAAGATCGCTCGCGCCCGCGGCGACAAGCCAGCCCTCGATGACGCCGGGGATGGACGGAAACTGCATGCCGAACAGCTCGAAGCCCTCGCCGAACAGGTTGTCGTTCACCCAGTCGGTGCCGGCGGTGCCGAACGCGTCGGCACCGGTGGCGATGGAGTACACGGCCCACATGATGAGGATGAACAGGGGCAGACCGAGGATGCGGTTGGTGACGATGCGGTCGATCTTCTCGGAGGTGCTCATGCGCTCGGGGGCCTTCTTCAGGCAGCCGTCAATCATGTGCGCGATGACGGCATAGCGCTCGCCCGTGATGATGGACTCCGCGTCATCGTCGCAATCCTTCTCGCATGCGGCGATAAGCTCCTCGACCTTGGAGGCGTTGTCCTTCGTGAGGTTGATGAGACGCGAGGCGTCCTCGTCGCGCTCGAAGAGCTTGACCGCATAGTAGCGGCGCTTCGAGGCGGGAACGGACGCCGGCAGCAGGTCCTCGATCTTGGCGAGGACATCCTCGATCGCAGAGTCGAACCGATGCTCGGGCGTGGTCCCCTTGGCGGCGGCGGCCTTCTTGGCCTCGGCGAGAAGCTCGTCGACACCGGTGTTGCGCAGCGCCGAGATCATCACGACCGGGCACCCGAGGCTTCGGGAGAGCGCCTTGGTGTCGATCTTGTCGCCGTTCTTCTCGACGAGGTCGGCCATGTTGAGCGCGGCGACGACGGGCAGACCGGTCTCGACGACCTGCAGCGCTAGGTACAGGTTGCGCTCGAGGTTCGTGGCGTCGATGACCTGGATCACGACGTCGGGCTCGCCGCTCATGAGGTAATCGCGCGAGACCCTCTCCTCGGGGCTGTAGGGGGAAAGAGAATAGATACCCGGGAGGTCCGTGATCGTGACGCTCTTGTCACTGGTCAGCTTGGCCTCCTTCTTCTCAACCGTGACGCCGGGCCAGTTGCCGACATAGCCGTTCTGGCCGGTGATCAGGTTGAAGAGCGTGGTCTTGCCGCAATTGGGGTTACCCGCCAGCGCGACATGAAGCTGTGAAGCCGCCATGCATTCCTTCTTCCGTGTAGGCTTTGAAACTTGGATACGTTACTGAGCTGTCGTCTGCGTGCCCCCTGGGGCGATGGGGTGCAGAGAGGATACAGAGGGTGTTCGGCGTACGACTCCGGCCACCGTACCGACATGCCGCGCGAACATCCCGAACGCACCTCATCTCCCCGGGAGGCACACGAGTTAGAAACAACTAACTCTACCTGCGCAAACGTCCTTCAGAGACGCTGCTACTGCACCTCGACGATAGCAGCCTCCTCCTTGCGGATGGAGAGCTCGTAGCCGCGGACGGTGATCTGGATCGGATCGCCCAGCGGAGCGACCTTCACGACCTTGAACTGCGTGCCCTTGATGAGCCCGAGGTCCATCAGGTGGCGACGGAGCGCGCCCGTGCCGTGCAGCTTGACGATGGTGGAGCTATCGCCCACCGCCACATCTCCCAGTGTCTTCATGTGGTTCCCCCTTCCTGTAGTGTGACCATGCGATTGCTCGATATCAGCCCCGCTTTCAGCGAGCGGGCTCGGACATCGAATAGAGCGCCTCGCATGCACCTATACCGTCATAACGCGCTGGGCCACCTTGGCGTCGAGCCCGAACCGCGCGCCCTTGACCGTCACGATGATGTTGGAGGCGCTGGAGGACACCACGTGCACCTCCGAGCCATCGACAAACCCGATGTTCGCCAGATGGTGCTTGAGGCCCTCGTCGCCGCGTACGCGGCAGACCATCACCGTCTCCCCCGGCTTGCGCATGGATAGCGGCATGGCCGGAGCCTGCGGTCCCTGACTCATCGTCGCGATACCTCCTCGTCTCGTCGTCTCGGTCGGACTCCATAGACGGTGCGGCTATGGAGTTAGCCTCGTCTATGTTTCGTACGGTAAACTAGCACAAGGCTAACATGTTGTGAAGGGGATGTGGGCGATTCGCCCAAAAAAGTTACCTGTGGCTGACATATGTTATAGGATGGGTAACAGTTAGTATGGGCTAACCGAACCTGCGCCTGCTGCCCCGACGCGGCCGGATGAGGCCATAACGCGGGAGGGGCCCGCTTAGGGCCCCTCCCTTCGAAACCGCCTTGAGGCGAGACCCGAGAACCGCGCGGAAGCGCGCCTCCGGGCTATCCCAAAAACCCGAGCACGTGCCGCTTGTGCGCGAGAAAGTCCTCGGTGAGCGCGAAGCCGGCGCGCTCGTCACGTGGGCACGTGATGCGCTCCACCCCGACGATGCGTGTGGGTACGCCCGCCTGCGGGGCACCACGCATCACGAAGATCTCGTCGGCGATCTCGAGCGCCTCGTCGACGTCATGCGTCACCACGAGCGCCGTCGTGCCGAAGCGCTCGGCAACGCCCAGAAACCATGCATGTATGTCGGCCTTCGTAAAGGCGTCGAGCGCCGAGAACGGCTCGTCGAGTAGCATGAACTCCTGGCTGAACAGGTAGCTGCGCAACAGCGCCGCACGCTGACGCATGCCGCCGGAAAGCTCCGAGGGCCAGCGCTCCTCGGTGCCCGCAAGGCCGAACGTGTCGAACAGCTCGCGCGCACGGGCGCGAGCCTCGGCGCGCGGGACACCTCGCAAGACGAGCGGCAGCGACACGTTGTCCTGAATGGTCTTCTCCGGTAGCAGCAGATCTTTCTGCAGCATGTAGGCGAGCTGCCCGGGCACGCCGGTGATGTCGCGACCGTCGAGCAGCACGCGACCGGCATCGGGCAGGCCGAGACCCGCGACCACATGGAACAGCGTGGTCTTGCCGCAGCCCGACGGCCCCAGCAGACAGGCGATATGGCCCGACGCCACCGTCAGGCTCACGTCATCGAGCACCTGCACCCCGTCGAACCCGACGCTCACGTGCTCCACATCAAGCTGTGCCACCGCTACCTCCCTGTTGCGCGCGCATATCCGCCCCCGCCTCGTTTACGCCTCGATGAACTGAAGGTCCAGTCCGGCACCCGGCTCGATGGCGGGCACGAACCCCTGGTCGCCCACCCAGCTGAAAAACGCATCCCAGCGCTCCTGGTCGATCTCGCCCCACTGGGCTGCGTCAGCCTGGTATTGGTCGGCAAGGTACTCCTGGCTCGCGCGTACGAGCTCTTCGTCGAGCTCGGGCGAGGACTCGAGCAACACGTCGGCCGCAGCGTCCGGATCGGCGATGCAGTCCTCGTAACCGCGCCGCGTGGCGTCGATAAACGCCTGGGCCGTCTCGGGCTCGTCGGCGATGAAATCGTTATTGGCGATGATGACCGGCGTATAGAAGTCGAAGACCGGATCGATGTCGGCAAAGGCGAAATAGTTGGTGTCGAGGCCCGCAAGATCGCACTTCACGCCCGCCCACGCCCAGTAGATCCAGATGGTATCCACCTGGTCGGTCTCAAGCGCCGTCACCTCGTCGGTCACCGTCGAGGGGATCATCTGGACGCGGCTGAAGTCGCCGCCGTCTGCCTCCACGCAGCGACGGATCACGCCCTGCTCGATGGGGCCCTCCCACGTGGCGTAGGTGTGATCCATCATGGCCGCCGGATGCGTGATGCCCTTCTCGGCGCGGCTGATAATGCCCGACGTGTTGTGCTGGATGATGGCCGCCACGGCGCTTACGGGAAGACGGCTATCCTCGCTCGACACATAGCTCGCCATGGTGTCCTGGAAGCTCACGCCGAACTGCGCCTCGCCGGTGGCGACGAGCGCGTCGGCGCCGTTCTCGGGAGCCTGCACGATCTCGACATCGAGACCGGCGTCCTTGTAATACCCACGGGCGGCTGCGACATAGACGCCGGTATGGTTGGTATTCGGCGTCCAGTCGAGCGCGAAGGTGATCTTCTTCAGATTGGACGAGGCGCCGCCCGCGCTGCCTCCCGCAGGTGCGGCGGCGTTGCCGCAGCCGGCAAGGGCAGCCGCGCCGAGCACGCCGGCAGCTGCGATGCCGCGGGTAAGCAGGCCGCGGCGGGTAAGTGTGCAACGAGCGATCAGCTGGTCGATGGTTTCGATATGAGACATGATCTCCTCCGATAGCAAACGTGATGGATGGCGCGCCCGCACAGGCACGCCGGCGGCAGGTGCCCAGGTGCTCCTACTTCTCGGTACGCTCCCAGGGCATGAGGCGGCGGCGCAGGACACCGACGGCCCACATGAGAACAAGCGACAGCGCCGAGATGAGAACGATGACGGCGAACATCTTGTCGAACGCGTAGGCGCTGCGCACACGCGTCATGTAGACGCCCAGGCCCGAGAAACCGCCGAGCCACTCGGCGATGACCGCGCCCACGATGGCATAGGTCGCCGAGATCTTCAGACCCGAGAACAGGTGACCGAGTGACGCCGGAAGCTTCGCGTGGCGCATGATCTGCGCGCGGCTCGCCCCCATGGAACGCATGAGGTCGATAACGTCCGGGTCGACCGAGCGGAATCCGTCGAGCAGCCCCACCGTGATGGGGAAAACGTCGTGATGACGATAAGCACGACCTTGAACAGCATGCCGTAGCCGAACCACAGCACGAGCAGCGGCGCGATGACCACGGTGGGAACGGTCTGCGTGAGCACGACAAGCGGGTAAAACGCACGGTAGACGAGCTCGAAGCGATCCATGAGGATGGCCGCGGCGAAACCGAGGGCGATGCCGCACCCAAGGCCGACAGCCGCCTCGGCAAGCGAGGTCGCGGCATGGCCGACAAGCAGCGGCCAGTCCTCGACGAGCGCCTCCACGACCGCCACCGGACTCGGCAGCAAAAAACGAGGGCACGAGCCCGACCGAGCACACGAGCTGCCACAGCGCGATCAGCGCGATCACCGTGACCGGTGCCGCGAGCTTACCCAGAAGCGGGTTCACGCCCGCGGACCGCACGGCGGCAGGCGCCTGCTTACGCCTCGGACTCATGGTACTTCCCGACCTTCTGCTCGGTCGTCATGAGACCGCGCTCCGGCGCGTAGAAGATCTTGGCGTACGTGGCGACCTTGTCGGCACCGGCCTTGATGACGATGCGGTTCACCTCGGCGAGCACCTCCATGCACAGGTCGTAATCGCCTTCGATGGCAGTCTCGAACGGACCCACGTACGCATCAGGGAACTTCGACATGATGTAGGCGATTGCCTCATCGACGATGCGGCAGGTCTCCTCGTCGCTCTCCGTGTTCTGCGGCAGCACCTGAATCGCTACGCTCGCCTCCATTGGCCTTCCCTTCCGGGGCGCAAAAAACGAGCCCCTCGCATCATCGTAGGGGCTCGTACGTCTCGAGCGATCGTCCCTACGCCGGCATTATCCGGATCAGGTTGTGGGTCGAAACGGCGCGGGCGCGCGAGGCGCCGCTCAACCTGCACGGTGCGGCGCGGCGGCCCGCACACGGCGGCCGAGTACCGCCCATCCGAGCCAATCTCACACTCCCGTGGACAAAAATGGCGCGAGTGGGACCTATACATTCGGTCCCGTCACAACTAGTTAGGTACCTGTGTATATTTTTCACTTGTTAGCTGCTGAAAGTGCCTAAACTATGAATGAAAGTGACCCTCGACAGCGGCTCAATATACCCACCGCATCTGTGTGGAGTCCCACTCGAGGCGTTTTTGTCCACAGCGCTCAGGTGCGCTCGCAGCGCTCGGTTTTCGCACGAGTAAAACACCCCGCACGCGCGCGAACGGCGCATACGATCCGGCTGCGCAGGTGCCCGGACCCCATGGGCGGCACCGCTCTGCCCGCAATCGCACCCCCACAGGAAAGGTCCCCATCCGTAGGCTGTCTGTCAGCCAATCGGAAAGGGACCTTGACCACCGGCTTTGCGTGAACCCGGATGCCTATCTGAGCCTAGCAGCCGCTCGTGAACACAACCGCCTCGAAGGGGCGCAGCGCGAGCGCGCCGTCCTCACCGGGCAGGGCGGCATCGTCGTAGTTCCCGATGCGCATCTCCATGTCAGCCAGATCGATGCCATCGACGCGGCAGCCGTTCTCGTCAAACGAGCACACCGTCACAAGGCGCGCATCGCCGAGCGTCCGCTCGAAGGCGATGACCTTCGGTGCCGACGCACCGGCATCGAGGAAGCGCACCGTGCCCTCGGTGAGCACCGCCATCGCCGAGCGGTCCATCTACCAGTACATCGAGGGGGACCTGGGACTGCGCATCGCCACGAGCAAGCGCACCATCACCGGCGAGCGCGCGAACGCCCGCGACCGCGAGGTCCTCGACCTCGACGGCGTGGACTACCTCGCGGTCGTCTCGAGCCAAACCTTCGACACCCAGGGTATCCTCATCGAATGCACCCAGAGCCGTCACCGCCTCGACCTCTTCTGCTTCCGAGACACCGCCGTCCGCCAGAAGGTGTAGCGGCCCGCGCCATCACCCGTCACGCAGACGTGGCGCCGGCCCATCAGGGTCGACGCCGCGTGCCTCATATCACGGAACCCATTTCGCCCATCACGCAAGGCCGTTGAGCGCCGCAAGATCAGCGTCGGAAATAGTGAACTGAAGCGTGAAATCAAGCGGCAGGACCGTGATCTCAATCACATTCGACCCGTCGAAGGTGGTCAGGCGAGCCACCTCGGAGGACTCGGTATTCTCAACGGATTGACCCAGCAGCACCGTGTCGTGCTGGAAGAAGCGCAGCACGCGGTCTTCCGCAGTATCAGGCACGGAAGACACGAGCTCCCAGGACGCGCAATCAAGGTCGGAAAACGTCGAGACGACGCGTTTGAGCCCGTCGGCGTCCGTGATGTCGGCGACCACCTCGCCGGTCTGCGCATCTTCAACAACCACGCGATCGGTCTTCGTGGCCGCGCCATCCGAGGCGAACAGGTCGTCGAGCAGCTCCGGAATGTCGCCCAAGGTGCCGAGCGTGCCACTCAGGTCGCCGAGCGAATCGGTGAGATCGGATTTGATGCCGTCTAGGGCACTGGCTACGTCGTCGAGAGCACCGCTCGCATCGTCGAGGGCTCTCTGGACCGCCTCATCCGCAAAAACCCCGACCGATGCGTGGTTGTCGGTCACCAGGCATCCGGATAGCGAAGCGGCGAGTGCGATGGAAACGAAACCGGCACCAGCGATACGTAACGAACGGACAGACATGGGCGCACCTCCTCGGCTCACCCCCCATTGTACGGAACGACCGCGCCCGACAGGCCGCCGCGCGCTGGCTTAAGCAGAGTTTAAGAACCCATCGCACATACGCGTCCGCTCCGCCCGCAACTAGCTACCGGCGCAACAGAAGGGCCCCGGGCGCTGCGGCACCCGGGACCCTACAACAATCTATGTACGCTTTTGCACCTGAAACGCACCTACATCAGGCGCAGGCCGACTTCCTTCAGCTGGGCCATCGAGACCTCGGAGGGCGCAGCGCTCATGAGGTCGCTTCCGCTCGAGGTCTTGGGGAACGCCATGACGTCGCGGATGGAATCGGCGCCGGCGAGCAGCATGCACACGCGGTCGAGACCGAGCGCGAAACCGCCCATCGGGGGCGCACCGAAGGTGAGGGCCTCCATGAGGAAGCCGAACTGGGACTTCGCGCGCTCCTCGGTGAAGCCCATGAACTCGAGCATCTTGAGCTGCAGGTCGGCGTCGTGGATACGCATGCCGCCGCCACCGGCCTCGAAGCCGTCCATGACGAAGTCGTAGGTGCAGCTGCCCATGGCGAGCGGATCGGTCTCGAGCAGGTCGAGCTCATCGACGTGCGGCAGCGTGAACGGCTGGTGCTCGGCCTCGTAGCGCTTCGCCTCGTCATCCCAGTGGAACAGCGGGAAGTCAACGACCCACAGGAAGTCGTGGCCGGCGCGCTCGATACCCAGGGCATCCGCCATGTGGTTGCGCATGCCGCCCAGGATCTCGTCGGAGGCGAGACGCGGACCGGCGGCGAACATCACGAGGTCGCCGGGCTCAACGTCGCAGCGGCGGCGGAGCTCGTCCATCTCCTCGTCGTCGAAGAACTTGACGATCGGGCTGTTGATGGAACCGTCCTCACGGAAGGCGATCCAGGCGAGACCCTTGGCGCCGAAGGTCTCGGCGACCTTGGCGAGCTTGTCGATCTGAGCGCGCGGCCAGGCGCCCGCACCCTTGGCGTTGATGGCCTTGACGACATGACCCTCGGTGTTGGCGGCACCCGCGAACACCTTGAACTTGGAGTTCTTGAACACGTCGGTCAGGTCGACGAGCGTCATGCCGAAACGCGTGTCGGGCTTGTCGGAGCCGTAGGTGTCCATGGCGTCCCAGTAGCTCAGACGGCGCAGCGGCGTGGGCATGTCGACGCCCATGTGGGCAAACGCGTCGTGCAGCACGTCCTCGAGCGCACTCATGACGTCATCCTGATCGACGAAGCTCATCTCGATGTCCACCTGCGTGAACTCGGGCTGGCGGTCGGCACGCAAATCCTCGTCGCGGAAGCATTTGGCGACCTGGTAGTAACGCTCGACGCCACCCACCATGAGCAGCTGCTTCAGCAGCTGCGGGGACTGCGGGAGCGCGTAGAAGCTGCCCGGCTGCAGGCGCGAGGGGACGATGAAGTCGCGCGCGCCCTCGGGCGTGGACTTGAACAGGCTCGGGGTCTCGACCTCCATGAAGGCGCGGTCGTGAAGCGCCGTGCGGATGGCGAAGGTGAAGTCGGAGCGCAGCTTGAGGTTGGCCATCATCTCGGGACGACGGAGGTCCAGATAGCGATAGCGCAGACGGGTGTCCTCAGAGGTCTCGATGCCGTCCTCGATCTGGAACGGAGGGGTCTTGGAGCGGTTGAGCACCTCGACGCGGTCGGTGAGCACCTCGATCTCGCCGGTCGGGAGCTTGGGGTTCACCGTGTCGGCGTCGCGCGCGATGACGGTGCCGTGCACGATGATCGGCCACTCGGGACGCATGGTCTCAGCGGTGTGGAACGCCTCGCCGGCCGCGTGCTCGGGGTCGAACGTGCACTGCGTGATGCCCTCGCGGTCGCGCAGGTCGCAGAAGATGAGGCCGCCATGGTCGCGGCGACGGCTCACCCAGCCGGTGAGGGTCACCTCTTCGCCGATATTGGCCGCACGCAGCTCGCCGCAAGTACGGGTATGCATGGAATGGATGTCAGCAGGGTTGACGACGTGGTCTTGTGCCACCGGGGTCCTCCTTTTGATCTGTGCCGCCCCGTGCCGGAACGGGCGGCTTGCCTACAGATTCCCGAGCTTGCGTAGACCGCGCAGCCCGGGCGCGCATGCCGCGGGAAGGGACCCGCCCATCGCGACAGCTGCATTAGCATAGCGGAAATGCCGCACCGTGCGGGGAGGTCGAGCGGGTTCCAACCAGTCTTAACAAAGTCGAAGCATGGCGGATGCCCGTTAGGACCCGGTCGGCCCGGCGCACCCCGATATGCATATCCGCCCGCCGCATGGATATGCCCGATATGCCAAGATATATGCATATTGCTTCTCGTGTGATGCTTACAGGCGTATACTTATGAATCACGATTCCTGTTTCGAATCGGTTACATGAATATTACTTACCGTCTCATGCACACCGAATGGAACTAGGATTGTCGACACTTCGCATAGCAAAGGTTTTTGGAAGGAGAACCTCATGGATATCACCCGTAGGCAGTTCATCCCGCTGGCGGCGACCACCGCCGCCGCCCTGTTCGGTCTCGCCGGCTGCGGCAACGATGCGTCCACGGGCGCCGGCAGCGCCGCCGACGCCGGGTCTGCCGAGCCCTCCTCCGACGGCGAGCTCACGCTGCTCGAGGACGGCAAGCTGACGTTCGCCACCTCGCCGGACTACCCGCCGTTCGAGAACCTCGAGGACGGCGAGTACGTGGGTCTCGACATGGATCTCGGTCGCGCCATCGCCGAGTACCTCGGTCTCGAGTGCGTCTACACCAATATCGACTTCGACGGCATCATCCCGGCCATCGTCGCCGGCGGCCAGGCCGACGCCGGCCTCTCCGGCATCTCCATCACCCCGGAGCGCGAGGACCAGATCGATTTCTCCGACCCCTACTACGTCGACAACCAGGCGGTCGCCGTCATGTCAACGAACACCGAGATCACCGAGGACAACGCCGCCGAGATCCTGAACACGCCCGAGGTCACCATCGCCGTCCAGAGCGGCTCGACCGGCGCCGACTTCGCCGCCGAGAACTTCCCCAACGCCGAGCAGCTCCCGTTCCCGCTGTTCACCGACGCCTTCGCCGCCGTCTCCGCAGGCCAGGCCGACGCCGTGTGCGGCAACAGCGCCGTGGTGCAGCAGATGCTGAACGGCGCCTACACCGACCAGCATGTCGTGATGACCTCCGCGACCGGCGAGGAGTACGCCATCGCCGTCTCCAAGGACAACCCCGAGCTTCTCGACAAGATCAACGAGGCGATCGCCGCGCTGACCGAGGACGGCACCATCGACGAGCTCATCGCCGCCAACATGGGCTAATGCCTCCCGAACGCACGACATAGCACCGTTTTCGTCCAAGCGACCCCTTCCTGTGCGGGAGGGGCCGCTTTCCCGTTTTGAAGTGAGGCGCAACACCCCATGAACCTATCACGCCACCGCCTGCTTCCGCGCGCGCTCGCCGTCTGCGCGCTCTGCGCGGCCAGCCTCATCGGCGCCGCGGGCCTCGCGCTGCCCGCGCCGTCATACGCCATGGAAATCGTCAAGTGCACCGGTCGCCCGAACTCCGAGGATGACCCCACCGTCATCATGGGCGCCACGCAGTCGCGCATCACGCTCGAGACCTCCATCGAGGAGGGCGAGGGGGTGGAGGAGCTCACGGTGCACATCCCCGACGGTACCGAGTTCGCCACCGATGACCTCGCCGTGACCCTGCTTACCGGCGACGACCTCATGACCCGAAACGACGTCGGGTACACCGAGACGGTCGCAGGCCAGGACCTCACGCTCACCTTCGACGAGCCCATCCGGCAGGCCGGCCACCTGAGCGTCATCGTCTACGACGTGTACTTCCCCCAAGCGGGCGGCGAGATGCAGGTCGAGGCGACCTACTCGACCACGGAGCAAAAGGACATCGCCCTCGAGGGCATCCCCGTCATCAGCGTCGACGGCATCTCGGTCACCGAGTCGCTCTCCCAGTGGCTTGAGGAGCAGCCGTGGGTTCAGACCTGGAACTCAAACCGCTTCCTGCGCCTGTTCTTCGATCCGACCCTGCTCGTCACGAGCTTCCCGGTCGTGCTGAACGGCTTCTTCATGTCCATCGCCGTGGTCGCGCTCGCGTTCCCGCTGGGCATCCCGCTCGCGCTCGTCTTGGCGTTCATGCGCCTGTCGAAGTTCCCGCTGTGGCGCGGCATCGCAGCGGTCTATGTGAACCTCGTGCGTGGCACGCCGCTGTTCCTGCAGATCTACATCGCGTTCTTCGGACTGCCGATGGCGGGCATCAACATCCCGAACTTCCCGCTCGGCGTCATCGTGATGATGCTCAACTCGGGCGCCTACATGTGCGAGATCTTCCGTGCGGGCATCCTGTCCATCAGCAAGGGCCAAAACGAGGCGGCCCGCTCGCTCGGCATGAGCAAGCTCCAGACGATGCTGTACGTGATCTTGCCCCAGATGTTCCGCATCGTGATCCCCAACCTCACCAACGAGTTCATCACGCTGTACAAGGACACCTCGCTGCTCGCCGCCGTCGGCGTCATGGAGCTCGTCATGTACGCGCGCACCATCGTCGCCTCCACCGGCTCGATCACGCCCTATATCGTGGCCGCGCTGTTCTACCTCGTGATCACGTTGCCGCTCTCCCGCTTCACGCGCTTCCTCGAGGAGCGCACGCGCGCCGGTCATGTGCGCACGCGCAAGCGCGCGCACGCGGAAGACGCCGACACGACCAAGGAGGCCCCGCATGCCTGATATCGATACCCGAGCCACCTCGGCGCCCGAGGGCGCCCCGGTCGACGATCCCATCATCCGCATCGTCGACCTGCACAAAAGCTTCGGTGAGACCGACGTGCTGCGCGGCATCTCGCTCGACATCCGCCGCGGCGAGGTCGTCGTGGTGCTCGGCCCCTCGGGCTCGGGCAAGTCGACGCTGCTGCGCTGCCTGAACCGTCTCGAGGAGCCCACGGGCGGCCAGATCGTCTTCGAGGGCGAGGACATCACCGCGCCCAAGGCGGACGTCAACAAGATCCGCGAGCGCATGGGCATGGTGTTCCAGCAGTTCAACCTGTTCCCGCACCTCGATGCCGTGCATAACGTCATGCTCGCGCAGACCAAGGTCCTCAAGCGCTCGGCAGCAGACGCCAAGCGCATCGCCATTGAGCAGCTTGAGCGCGTTGGCCTCGGAGACCGTACCGATTACTATCCCGACGAGCTTTCCGGCGGACAGCAGCAGCGCGTGGCCATCGCACGCGCACTTGCCATGGAGCCCCATGTCATGCTGTTCGACGAGGCGACGAGCGCGCTTGACCCCGAGCTCGTGCGCGGCGTCCTCGACGTCATGCGCGAGCTGGCGCACGGCGGCATGACGATGATCGTCGTGACGCACGAGATGGGCTTCGCGCGCGACGTTGCCGACCGCGTCATCTTCATGGACGGCGGCGTGATCGTGGAACAGGGCGCGCCCGAGGAGGTCTTCGAGCACCCGAAGAGCGAGCGCACCCGCGCGTTTTTGGGCGAGGTCAACCTGAAATAGGCACGCGAGGGGCGTCCTCATCGGGGACGCCCGCACTGCTGGCGCAAGACAAGTAAAGGGGCGAGACCTCGTTTGAGATCTCGCCCCTTTCGTTCATACGGCAGGCTTTATGCGCCCGTGATACCGGGCCCTGTCGTCACATTACCCCGTGTTCTGGAGACCTGCGGAGACGCCGGTCACGGTGGCGAGGATCAGGCTCAGGTACTTGGCCTTCGCCTCCTCCGAGAGGCTGCCGCCCTCGTCGCGCACGATGCGCAGCGCGCGCACCTGCGCGAGCGACAGCACATCGACGTACGGGTCGCGGATGCGCACGGCGCGGCCGAGCACGCGGCGGTGCTCCAGCGGCCACTCATCGCCCACGATGGCGAGAATCCAGCTGCGGGTGAGCTGCATCTCGCGGTAAACCGTCCGCGCCAGGTCATCGCGGTCGCCGAGCGCCAGATACATCTTGGCGATGCGTGCGTCGGTCTTCGCGATGGACATCTCCAGGTTGTCCACGAACGTGGAGAACAGCGGCCACTCGCGGTAGGCGCTCCTCAACATGTCGAGGTCACCATAGGCCTCGCACGCGGAGCCGAAGCCGTACCACGCCGCCAGGTTCACGCGCGCCTGGCTCCACGAGAACACCCAGGGGATGGTGCGCAGGTCGTCCAAAGACGTGGCGCCCAGACCGCGCTTTGCCGGACGGCTGCCGATGGGCAGCAGGCCGACCTCGGTGAGCGGCGTCACGATCGAGAACCACGGCGCGAAGCCCTCGGTATGCAGCAGGTCGAGGTACGTCTCGTGCGCCACATGGTCGAGAGCGCCGGCAAGCTCGGCATAGCGCTCGGTCATCTCGGTGTTCGTGCGCTCGACAGAGGGCGCGGAGTTCAGCAGGGTTGCCGCCGCGATGTTCTCCACGTGGCGCTGCGCGAGCGTCGGGTTCCCGTAGCGGGCGAAGATGACCTCACCCTGCTCGGTGACCTTGAAGAAGCACTTCACCGAGCCGGCCGGCTGGGCGAGCACCGCGCGGTTGGCCGGGCCGCCGCCACGGCCCACGGCGCCGCCGCGGCCGTGCATAAGGACCAGGTCGATGTCGTTGACTTCGGCCCACTCGGCGATGCGCTGCTGGGCACGGTGCAGCGCGAGCGTAGCGGTCGTCGGACCGGCATCCTTCGCGGAGTCGGAGTAGCCGAGCATGACCTCGAGCCTGCGCCCGGTCTCGGCCAGGCGCTTTTGCACCGCCGGCAGCGCGAGCATGTCGTTGAGCACGTCGATGCAGCCCTCGAGGTCCTCGAGCTGCTCGAACAGCGGGATGACGTCGAGCGCGGGCACGTCCTCGGCATGGGCGAACGCCAGCTGGGCGAGCTCGTAGACGTCCGCCACGTTTTGAGCCGACTTCGTGAACGAGATGATGTAGCGATGGGCCATCTTCTGCGAGTAGCGCTTCTGGATGGTGCCGATGGCGCGGAACGTATCGAGCACCTCGCGCGTCATGGGCGCGAGCTCGCCGTGGATACCGTTGGCGCGAATGTCCTCGAGCGCACGGGTGTGCACGACCGAATGCTGACGGAACTCCATCTCCACCATGTGGAAGCCGAAGCTCTCCGTCTGCCAGATGAGCGTCTGGACCGGGCCGAACGCGGCGCGCGAGGCGCCGGCGGCATCGAGCGAGCGCTGCACGACGCGCAGGTCGCGCAGAAACTCCGCCGAGGAGCGGTACATCGTGTCGGCGTCGCGCCTCACCGTCGCACGCAGGCGGTCGGCCATGACGAGCATGACGGCGCGGTGCGGCTCGGAGGCGGAGATGAGCTCGGCACGGCTCGTGAACTCCTCGCTCATCTCGACCTGATGGTTCCACAGGTTGAGCAGCTCATCGGAGGGCTTCGTGTACTTGGCCTCAAGCGTGAGGTTGCGCCCGACGCGGTAGCACTTGTCGGCGAGCTTCGAGACCATGTGCTTGTAGTACTTGGCCGCGACCTGCAGGCTCACCTTCGCCGTCACGTTCGGATTGCCGTCGCGGTCCGACCCGATCCAGCTGCCCGGATGGAAAAACGCCGGGCAGACCGGGTCGACCAGGCCGGCGCCGTCGCCCAGCACCCACGCGTCGAAGCGGCGGTAGATCTGCGGGACGGTGTCGAACAGGGTGTTGTCGAAGATGTCGATGACCGTATCGGCCTCCTCGACCGGGGTCGGCTTCGATACGGCGACCGGGCTCGTGCGCACGAGTGCATCGATCTCCTGCAGCATGTGCCGCTCGTTTTCCATAAGGTCGGAACCGCCCAGCTGAGGACGGGCGGCCAGAAGGCGGCTGATGCGGCGAATCTTGCCCTCGACCGCACGGCGACGGGCCTCGGTGGGATGCGCCGTGAACACGGGATGGACCTCGAGGCGGTCGAGCAGCTCGCTCGCGCGGTCCACGCCCACCTCATCAATCAGCTGGCGGAACGCAACCGTGAGCTCGTTGGAGGGGTCGACATCCGCCTCGATGGACACGAGGCGCTCGCGGTCGTGCAACGCCTCGACGCGGTAGTTCTCCTCGCAGAGATTCGCGAGGTGGAAAAACGAGGTGAAGGCGCGCACCAGCACCTCGACCTTGTCGATGGGAAGATCGTCGAGCAGATGGACGGCGTCGCGAAACGCGCCGGCGCTCCCCTCGTCGGAGAGCGGCACGCCCTGGTCGTCGACCGCCTCGCTGGCAGCGAGCGTGCCCGGGTTGCCCTCGTTCGCATGGATGGCGTCGGCGAGGAGCATGTCGAACAGCTCGGCGACCTTCGGGTCGTACTCCTTGAGCACGGTGCGCTCAAGGCGCTGGAACAGCGCCATGTTGTCGCGCAGGCTCTCGGGGATCTCGATTTCGGACAGGGGGCCCTCGGCAATATCCGCAACGGTCGCCTGGAGCCGCTCGGCAAGCAGGGCGCGTCGGCGACTCGAAACGTCACGAGCCGGAGATTGCGCTGTATCCGTCATACGCCGCACCATCCTTTCTCATACGGCAGCCCGCCTCGCAACCCATTCACGAAGCGCAAGCCGCCATCTCGATTAAGAACACCTTAAGAACACTATCAGTATAGTGGAGACGACTGCCGTCTCACGCAGTATCCCCATTTGAAACGTTTCGAAACCGATGTTTCACACGGTGTGTTCTCAATTCTCAATGTGGATGCAGCTGGTCGCCATGCCACCTTCCCAAAGGAGCCCGTGCAGGCTCCAGATGCCACGCACTTCCGTCATGAGGCGGCCCGTTTACGGCACCCTGCCGATCCGCACCGACACGCTGGAGAAGCTCCCTGATAGCGGGTACATGAGAGGCGCCCAAACGCCAACCCGCAGGAATCGAAGCCCTCATACCGTCATATGCGAGCACATCACCGGCGGGCCGCCTCCTCGCGCCCACCGGTGCGCCCGCGCACTGGCGCGCACGGCGACCCCGCCGCCTGCCGGCGCATACGAAAAAGCGGGCGCCCCACCAGAGGGCACCCGCCGTGCGAACCCATGCGGTAAAGATTCGATACCCTACGCCAGCATGGTGCGCACGCAGGAGACGATCTCGCCGCGCGGGGCGAGCACCTCCTCATGCGTCTGCATGTTGCGCACCTTCACCGTGCCGGCCGCGAGCTCGTCGCCGCCGACAACGAGGATGAGCACGGCACCGACCTTGTCAGCCTGCTTGAACTGGCTCTTGAGCGAGCGGCCCTGGTAGTCGGCCTCGGTGCGGATGCCCGCCGCGCGCAGCTCGTGCGTGAGCAAAAACACCTCACCGCGCAGGTCCGCGCCGGCGTTCGCCACGTAGATGCACGGATCGGCGTCTGCGGCCATGTCGACGCCGAACGCCTCGAGCGCGAGCATGGCGCGCTCGAACCCGACCGCGAAGCCCACGCCCGGGGTGGGCTTGCCGCCCTCGAGCTCGACGAGTCCGTCGTAGCGACCGCCGCCGCCGATGGAACCCACGCCGGCACCCGGGGCCTCGACCTCGAAGACCGTGCGGGTGTAGTAGTCAAGACCTCGCACGAGCGTCGGGTCCTCGATGTACTCGATGCCCGCCGCATCGAGGTAGCGCTTCACCTGCTCGTAGTGCTCGCGGCAGTCATCGCACAGGTTGTCGCGCATGAGCGGCGCGTCCTTCATGATCTCGCGGCAGTGGTCGTTTTTGCAGTCGAAGGCGCGCAGCGGGTTCAGCTCGGCGCGCTCACGGCACTCGTCGCACATCTCGTCGGCGTGGTCGAGGATGAACGCACGGACGGCGTCGCGGTAGGCGGGACGGCATGCGGTGTCGCCCATCGAGTTGATGAGCAGGCGGAGCTTCGACAAATCGAAGCCCAAGCGCTTGTAGAACTCCATGAGCATGATGATGCACTCGGCGTCCGCCGCCGGGTCGGGCGCGCCCAACCACTCGATACCCACCTGGTGGAACTGGCGCAGGCGACCTTTCTGCGGGCGCTCGCCGCGGAACATCGCCTCGGCGTAGTATGCCTTGAACGGCGTGGAGCCCTGGGGCACGAGGTTGTTCTCCACCACGGCGCGCACCACGCCGGCAGTCCCCTCGGGGCGAAGCGCCAGGCGCTGCTTGGCCTTGAGCTTGGCGTCGGTACCCTCCTCGAGCACGCGCGCAAAGTTCGCGCCGGAGAAGACGCGGAACATCTCCTTGCGCACCACGTCGGTGGAGGTGCCGATGCCGTGCACGAACACGTCGAGCTGCTCGATAGCGGGCGTCTCGATCGCGTCGAACCCGTAGGGTTCGAACGTTGCGGCGGCCACCTCCTGCATGCGCTGCCAGGCACGCATGTCGCGCCCGATCAGATCCTTGGTGCCCTCAGCCCTCTGTGCTTGCATATCTTCCCCTTATGGCTTTGCGGCCGCGCGGCCGTTATCGTTTCGGCCATCCATTATATGGCGCGCGCGTTTCCGTTCGATATCAATTCACAGCGAATCCCAGAGCGGCGGGACGCACGGCGCGGGCGGGCGCCGCCATGCGCGTCCCGTCGCGTCCGACAGCGGTATCATTCACAGCGAATCCCGAAGCACCGAGGGCCTATGCCCGCGGGCACGATCCGAGGAGCACCATATGCACCAATTCCGCAACGACTACAGCGAGGGCGCCGTACCCGAGATCATCGACGCGCTCATCCGCACGAACTCCGAGCAGACACCCGGATACGGAACGGACGTGTACTGCGCGCACGCCGCCGACCTCATCCGCTCCGCCATCGGACAGCCGGACGCGCACGTCTCGTTCGTGCCGGGTGGCACCGTGGCGAACATGCTCGCCATCTCGGCGCTCACCGATGAGTTCGAAGGGCCCATCTGCGCCGCCGACGCCCATCCCACCGCGCACGAGACCGGCGCCATCGAGAGCTGCGGGCGGCGCCTGCTCGCGACCGCCGACCCCTTCGGCGTGCTCATGCCCGATTCCGCCGAGCGCATCTGGCGCGTCTGCACCGCGAACGGCTGCCATACCACCCGCCCCGCCATGCTCTACTTCTCCGACACGACCGAGCTCGGCCACGTGTACACCCGCAGCGAGTTCGACGCGCTGTGCGATTGGGCCGCATCGCGCGACCTGGCCGTCTACGTCGACGGCGCCCGCATGGCGAGCGCCATGACCGCCGCGGGCGCGGACCTCACCATCGAGCATATCGCCGCGCGCGCCGACGCCTTCACGCTCGGCGGTACGAAAAACGGCATGCTGTTCGGCGAGGCGCTCGTGGTGAACCCGAGGGGCCCGCGCGGTCGGCGCGCCATCGAGCGACTTCCCTATCTCACGAAACGCGCCGGCGCGATGACCGCTAAGGGCCGCCTCATGGGTGTGATGTTCGAGGCCGCCTTCGACCCGGCACGTGCCGATGGGGCGGGCGACGTCGTCTACTGGCGTTACGCGCGCCGCGCCAACTCCTGCGCCGTGCGCCTCGCGGCGGGCATGCGCGAGGCCGGTTTCGAGCCGTTTATCGAGACCCTCGGCAACCAGCAGTTCTTCTGGACCACACCCGAACAGGCGCGGAAGCTCGCCGAGGCCTGCGGCGCCGAGGTCTCGCTCGTTGACGACCCGACGGGTGCCGGCCGCGTCGTGTCGCGCTTCGTAACGAGCTGGACCACCACCGATGAGGACGTCGACGAGGTCGTCGCCTTCGCGCAGACCCTGCGCTAACGTCCCCGTGGCCGCGCCAGAAACGCGCTATCCCGCCCGTATATGCAGCCGCGTCCGCGCATGCTCACGAGAGCATGCGCGGACGCGGCCTTCTTGCTCAGCGCAGCATTGCCAGCGGGATCCTTCTGCTCGTGGAACGCAGGCGAATCGCCTCCCGCAGCGCACCCTATCGGCGGCGCAGCACCGTGCGCAAGAACGCGAAATGCGTCTCGGACAGCACGATCGAGATGAAGATGAGGGCGAATCCGGCAATCAGACGGCCGCTCAGGACCTCGTTCGCGAGCAGCACGGAGAACAGCACGCCCGAGGGGGACTCGAGCGACAGCAGAAGCGAACCGATCGAGGACGGCACGTGAACGAGGGCCACGTTCTGTATGAGCATGCCCATGCAGGTGCAGAACACCGCGAGAAACACCAGGGTCCCCACAAGCTGCGGCGTCCACACGCTCGAGGGGGGCGCCGACTCGAAGAGCACCGATACGACGGCGCTGAGCGCGCCCACGGTGAAAAACATCCAGAACGTGATGACGTTGATGTCGAGGTTGCGGCCGTAATGCGAGACGACCGCCATCTGCAACGCGAAGAACAGGGCACCCGCAAGCGTCAACGCGTCGCCGACGTTCATCGCCAGGCTGTCGAGCGCCACGAGTCCGATGCCGAAAAGGCACAGCAGCGCCGCGCCGACGTTGTAGCGCGTCAGCGGCTCACCGCTCATCACGTGGCTGATGAAGGGAACGAGGATGCAGTACGTCCCCGTCAGAAACGCGTTCTTGCCGGCTGTCGTCTCCCCGAGGCCGAGCGTCTGCAGGCTGTAGGCGCCCCACATGAGCAAGCCCATCACGATGCCGACCACCAGGTTGCGCCTGTTGAGGTGCGCGCGCACGCGGCGGAAGAACAGGACGAACATGATGAGGGCGGCCGCAAGGAAGCGGCATGCGAGCAGCATGAACGTGGGCAGGAGGTCAAGCGCGTCCTTCATGACGAAAAACGAGAAGCCCCACATGAGCGCCATCGCCACAAGCAGAAGCTTCCAGAACAGCGGGGAGCGCGCGCCGGCGCCTCGCAGCATGTGCGGATCGGCCCCGCGGTCCTCCGGCGCCACCGGCGCGTCGGCGCCGTGTATGTATCGATCCAAAAAACTCATGCCGTCCAATGTATCAGGACCGGCACGCATCCTCAACACGGACGGCGGCCGAAACGAGCTGTTCACGACGGCGGGCGGGAATGCGATAACGGCGCCCGCCGCCCCGTGGGGACAGCGGGCGCCGCGGTTCCGATGGAAGGCGGGATGCTAGCGAACCTGGGCGACGTGCACCACGTTCGTCGACGTCACGCCGTCGGCAAATGTGATCGAGGTGTCCGGATCGCCCACGGTGAGCACCGCGACGTCGCCCACGCGCACGTATCCACGCTCCTTGGCGACCTTGATCGCCGTCTTGACGATGTAGCGCTTATCGCCGATCTCCCCCTCGGTCACCGGGTCCACGCCCCAGTAGATGGTCATCTTGCGCGTCGCCGCATCATGCGGCGTCACGGCCAAGATGGGCAGCATCGGGCGGAAGTTCGAGACCAGGCGCGCCGAGCGACCGGACTCGGTGGGAATCAGGATAGCGCGGGCCTTCACGTTGAAGGCCGTGCTCACGGCGGCCAAGCCGATAGCGCTGTTGATGGCGCGGATGCCCGTCTCGGCGGTATGGATGTCCAGACGGTTGTGCTCGGGCATGGTCGCCTCGGCGATCAGCGCGATGTTCGCCATCATCTTGACGGACTCGAGCGGGTACTTGCCCGCCGCGGTCTCGCCGGACAGCATCGTGGCGTCCGTGCCGTCGCTGATCGCGTTCGCGACGTCGGTCACCTCCGCGCGGGTCGGGCGCGGGTTGCGGATCATGGAGTCGAGCATCTGCGTCGCCGTGATGACGGGCTTGTATGCCTTGTTGCACTTCTGGATGATCTCCTTCTGGATGGTCGGGCACACCTCCGGCGCGACCTCGACGCCCAGGTCGCCGCGGGCGACCATGATGCCGTCGGACTCCTTCAGGATGTCGTCGAAATGGTAGACCGCGAGCGCGCACTCGATCTTCGGGAAGATATCGACGTTCGCCCCGCCGTTCTCGCGGCAGAGCTTGCGGATCTCGCGGACGCCCTCGGCATCGCGGATGAACGACGCCGCGATGAAGTCGATGCCCTCCTCGAGTCCGAACAGGATGTCCTTGCGGTCCTGCTCGGTGATGGTGGGCAGCGAGAGCTTCGCGTTGGGGACGTTCACGCCCTTCTTCTCACCGAGCTCGCCGCCGTTCTCCACCTGGCAGACCATATCCTGTCCGGAGATGCTCTTGACGGTGAGCCCGATCAGGCCGTCATCGATCAGGATGGTACCGCCCGGATGGACCTCGCGCGGCAGCTCGAGGTGATCGAGGTAGAAGTGGGCGGCGTTGCCCTGCAGGTCCTCGGAGGTCGGCGCCGCGGTGACCGTCACGGTGGAACCGGTCTCCAGCATGACCTTCTCATGGTTCTCGAGGAACCCGGTTCGAATCTCGGGGCCCTTGGTGTCGAGCAGGATGCCCACCGGGATGCCGAGCTCGCGCGAGATGCGCTTCACGCGCTCCATACGGACATGCTGCTCCTCGTGGCTGCCATGTGAAAAATTAAAGCGGGCCACGTTCATGCCCGCCTTGATCATCTCACGCAAGATGTTGTCGTCGTCGCACGCCGGCCCCATGGTGCATACGATCTTCGTCCGCTTGTTCATGCAGTCCTCCATCCATAACTACGCCTCGGCTCGCGCCGCTTATCAAGTGGTGTGACATTTGGGAACTAACATGATTAACGGTACCGAATTCCACGGCAAACGGCGCGCTCGCCGACGTGAACGGATGGATATGGCGGGCGAACGCGCATTCCTTCTCACCGCTGATAGCACCGTGTGCGCATCAATGTCGCACAAACAAAAAAAGTCGAACAGGATGGCGGACGCACTCTGATAATCCCGCACACCGGCGGCACCGAAAGCCCATCGAACGGCCCGGCGACATCCCGCGGACTCGCCTGAACCTATGGAAAACTCCGATCGAAGGCCTTTGCCGCCGAGGGTACCGACAAGGCGGGTGCCGGCGGAACGCAACGGGTACCGTGGCGCCGCGCCAACGCGGTACCGCGGTCGCAGGCGTCTGGCACAAGGCGTCCAGCCGCGATATGTCTTGGTCGGGGCTTCCCTCAACACAACAAAGCCCCGATGCGCCTACGCGCGACCGCACAAGCACCACGGGGCGCTGCCGGTCCTGCACAGGCGATCGGGGCTTTTCCGTCAGCTCGTCGAGCTTACGCGCGACCCACGGAGCCGAGGTTCTCCATGCGGATCTTCACGATCTTGGTGATCTCGGCCATGCCCGCCTTGCCCGGCTTCTTCGGGTCGAACGTCCCGGGATTCTCGGCCATGTAGCCCATGTAGCCCTTGGTGTAGGCCTGACGGAGCTCAGTGGCGTAGTTGACCTTGCAGATGCCGTTCTTCACCGCCTCGGCGACCTGCTCGTCGGGCACGCCGGAGGTGCCGTGCAGCACGAGCGGCACGTCGACGGCCTCACGGATGGCGCGGACGACGTCCTGCTCGATGTGAGGGGTCTCGGTGTACACGCCGTGCGCGGTGCCCACGCCGATGGCCAGGCTGGTGCAGCCGGTGCGCTCGACGAACTCGCGCGCCTCGTCGGGGTCGGTGTAGGGGTTCTCGCCCTCGACCGCCGGGCCGTCATCCTCCTTGCCGCCGACCTTGCCGAGCTCGGCCTCCACCGGCACTCCCATGGCGCGACCGGCGTCGGCGACGGACTTGGTGAGGGCGATATTGTCCTCGAAGGACTCATGGCTGCCGTCGATCATGACGGAGGTGTAACCGGTGCGCAGGGCCTGCATGCAGCGGTCGTAGCCGTCACCGTGATCGAGGTGCAGGGCCACCGGCACGCTCGCGCGCTCGGCAGCGGCCTTCACCATGCCGTAGAAGTAGTCCAGACCGGCGCTCTTGATGGTGCCCGGGGTGGTCTGCATGATGACCGGGGACTTCGTCTCCTCGGCGGCGGCCAGCACAGCCATCACGAACTCGAGGTTCTCGACGTTGAAGGCGCCCACGGCGTAGTGGTTCTTCTGCGCGTCGAGCAGCATCTCCTTGGTGGTAACGAGCATCGGTTTCGCTCCCTCCTGCCGCCGCGCGGACGCGCGGCAAGCCACGTCCCGCCGCCTCCCTTAGCTGAGGCGGCGCCTGTTGGCACTATTGTAGAGGAAGCGCATATGGCCTGCTCCACGGCGCAATACAGGAAAAAGACAGCGAGCGGAAAGCAAAAGAAACCGCCGCGCTCCCCCACCCTCGATGAGAGCCGAAACGCCATGTGCGCGCGAATCGCCGCGAACACGGTTTCGCGCCCCCACCATCTGTTGAACTTGCGTAAAGAAAAGGAATCGAAGTACGTTTAGTTACGGAAATGAAAAATAGAGCAAAATAGAATCTACACGATTCGTCCATGATTCATCCCCCATGCGTCATGAGTAACGCATGGGGAGATAGTGCCGATGAGAAACAGGAGGGCCCATGTCCGCCCCATCTTCCCATTCGTTTGCCGAGGAGCGTAGGGCCGCCATCATGGATATGCTCGATCGCACCGCCTCCGTCCAGGTGGCCGACCTCGCGCAAACATTCGGCGTATCAGCCGTCACCATCCGTGCAGACCTCGATGCGCTCGAAAAGAACGGCAAGCTCCGCCGCACGCACGGTGGCGCCGTCTCGCTGTCCAAACGACTCACCGTCTCCATCCAGGACCGACGGGTCAACGTGAACGTCGAGGCCAAGCAGGCGATCGCCGGCGCAGCGCTTGAGCTTGTGGACAACGGCGACGCGCTGCTCGTCGATTCGGGCACCACCGCGCTCGAGTTCGTGCGCGTGCTCGACCGCAGATCAGGTATCACCGTCATCACGGCGGACATGACCATCGCGAACTTCATCGACGAGAGCCTGCCGGCCGTCGACGCTATCCTGCTGGGCGGGTCGCTGCGCAAAGGGCACCGCTACCTCTATGGACCGCTCGCCACGCGCTCGCTCGAAATCCTCCATGCCGACAAGGCGTTTCTCTGCCCCACGGCGCTCGTGCCCGGCTTCGGCCTCATGACCAACTACGAGCAGATGGCTGAAGTCAAGGCCAGCATGATGGGTGCGGCACGGCAGCGCATCGTCCTGCTGGATTCCAGCAAGGTCAACGGCAAGGGGCTGTTCCGGTTCGGCAGCCTAACCGATATCGACGCCGTCGTCATGGACCGGGATCCATCAGGAATCGTTGCCGCAGAGCTCGACGCCATCGATGACGATGCCCGCCGCCCGCGTCTCATCATCGCCCGCCCGTAATCACCGGAGCCATGCTGCCGGACACTCGGGACGAGTGCCAGCACCGGGCGGTCGTTGCCGACGTGACGGCTTGCGCGTCAACTGGGAGAGATCGAATGGAGCGCACGCAGCCCGCGCCGCCCTCCCGAGCGCCGCAACCCGCCTCAAACCCCATGAATACATATGAGATGTTGTCCGGGGTACGATTTTTGGGTGCGATTTCCCCACCACTGAGAGCCCCTCGACATTTCCGCAGGATTCAACTGGGGAAATGTTAGGGGGTATAGCGCCTAGGGGCGATTGGCACCGAAAAAACGTACCCCGATTCATCTTTTATATTATTTGCTTTTCAGTAGCACATTAGCAGGCACGTTTTTGCAGATCATGCCCTTGCTTATACAAACAAGCTCCTGGCAGACTCATCGCGCTCTGTGCACCAGCTTGCGCCTGGATCCGGAACGGCACCAAGACGCGGAAAACACCCCCAAGCGTAAACTGCACAGACAATAGCCTGCCCACTGCACGGACAGTGGTTCCTTAAATCTTCCGTTGAAGCCCACCCGCTCGCCAGGCCCGGGGAATAATCTGGATATCTATCACTATGAAGCGTATGACGCGTGAGGCGAGAGGGGCTGTGCGTGGGCAGATCTGGTTCTGGCGGCGGAGGCCGCAGCGGCGGGTTCGGGGGAGGCGGCGGCCGCAGGTCCGGCGGCTTCTCCGGCGGCAGGCGCTCGGGCGGTCGCTCCGGCGCGCCGCGCGGCGGCTTTGGCGGAGGCTTCGGGCCCGGCCCTTCCTTCGGAAGGCCCGCTCCCCCGCCCCGTAGCCCCTCAGGCGGCAGCTTCATGGGCGGCTTCCTCATGGGCAGTCTGCTGAATCGCGGACGCCGGCGCACGGTCGTGGTCAACAACGGAGGGCCCGTGCCCCCGGGTGGCCCCGCCGAACCGGAGGCGAGCGGATGCGGCAGCGGCTGCGCCGGCATCCTTATGGTCATCATCGTCGTGGCGGTTCTGGGCGCGTTGGTCTCGACCTTCATCCCGTCCTGCTCTACAAGCTATTCCGATCAGGGCGCCTCGACCGTCGTGCGCGAAGAGCTTCCCGCCGGCGCCGTCACCGAGACGGTTTACTACACCGACGAGGATGGCGACTGGATCCACAATCCCGCAACGCTCGAGCGCGGTCTTCGCGCGTTCTTTGAGAAAACCGGCGTCCAGCCATATGTCTACATCCTGCCGAACGGGCAGACCACCTCGACCTCCGCGCTGACGGCCCAGGCCGAAAAGCTCTACGACCAGCTCTTCTCCGACGAAGGGCACTTCCTGCTCGTCTTCTGCGATGACGGCAACGGCTCGTACAACTGCGGCTATGCCACGGGCTCACTGGCAGCCGAGGTCATGGACGACGAGGCGGTCGGCATCCTCGCCAACCAGCTCGAGCGCGCCTACAACGACTACGACCTCACCGAGGAGGAGATCTTCTCGCAGGCGTTCTCCAGGACGGCAGACCTCATCATGGGCGCCGCCGACGACCAGCGGGCATCCGAGACCACCCGCACGGTCCTCATCGTCGTGGCAGGCGTCGCCGTCGCGGGCGGCATCGTCTACCTGGTCGTGAAGAGGCGCCGCGACAAGCAGGAGGCCGCGCGCAAGCGCACCGAGGAGATTCTCAACACGCCGCTCGAGAAATTCGGCGACGAGAACATCGAGGATTTGGCGGACAAATACGAGGACGGCACCGACAAGACGGCACGCACCTAACACGGCGGGTATACATAATCCAACCGGCGACAACGCCGACGAGAAAGGACGAGATATGGGCATCCTGGACCGCTTCACCACCATCGTGAAGGCAAACATCAACGAGTTGCTCGACCACGCCGAGGATCCGGCGAAGATGGTCGACCAGTATCTGAACGACCTCACCGAATCCCTTGCCGAGGTCAAACGCGAGGCAGCCAACGTCATCGCCGAGGAGAAGCGCTGCCACCGCAAGGTCGACGAGAACGAATCCGAGATCAAGCGCATGGAGGACCTCGCCAAGCGGGCGCTCTCTGCAGGCAACGAGGATGACGCGCGCGCCTTCTTGGGCAAGAAGCAGGAGCTCACCGGCACCCACGAGGAGCTCAAGAAAGCCTATGACGCCGCGCACGAGAACGCAGACAAGATGCGCCAGATGCACGACAAGCTCGTGAGCGACATCGAGAACCTGAAGAGCCGTCGCGAAGCAATCAAGGCAAAGGTCGCCGTCGCCAAGACGCACGAGAAGATCGCCGGCTACACTTCCGGCTCCGAACGGACCGAAAACCTTCATGCCGCCTTCGAGCGCATGGAGGCCAAGGCCGACCAGATGCTCGACAGCGCCTACGCCATGGCGGAGCTGAACGAGAAGCCGGAGGGCGACGTCACCGAGCTGGCGCGCAGGTACTCCTCTGCAGGCAACAGCGCCGCCGTTGACGAGGAGCTCGCACGCATGAAGGAGGAGATGGGGCTGTAGACGAGCCCTATGACCCCGCAAGCGAGCAGGAAGAAGTCGAACACGACGCGCCCCGGCCGGATTTTGAACCCGGCCGGGGCGCGTCGCTGCAAGCTACCCTGTTTGATGAGCAAGGGGCCGAACCTAGAGCTCGGACACCTCGACGGCGGTGTAGATCTCGTCCCACTTGTCCATCACCAAGTGCCCGGTCTGCGGATCCATGGCGTTCAGCGTACCGCACGCGTTGCCGCAGCGCAGCACCTCCGCCTCGTCCGCACCGGCGGCGATGGCATGCGCGAAACCGGCGATGGTGGAGTCCCCCGACCCCGTAGCGTTCACGCACTCGATGCGCGGAGCCTTCGCACGCAGCGCATGGCCGTTGTGGAACGCGACGGAACCCGCGGCGCCCATGCTCACGACGACCCACTCGATACCCGCGAAACGGGGATCGACGGCAAGTGCGCTCTGGAGCGCAGGCAGGTCATCGGCGGTAAAGCTTGTGCCCAGAAGGTCGTTGATCTCGGTGAGGTTCGGCTTCACGAGCGTGGGCTTGACCTCGGCTTCGAGCGCGGCGTCGAGCGCGGCGCCCGAGGTGTCGAGCAGCACGGGCACGTCCGCCTCGGCAGCGATGGCCACCAGGTGCGCATAGGTGTCTGCCGGCACGCCCTTGGGAAGGGAACCGGAAAGCGTGACGCAGGACGCCTGCGACACCAGGTCGGCATAGTTCGCCACGAACGCCTTGAGCTCCTCGGCACTTACCACCGGGCCGCTCTCCAGCAGCTCCGTCTGGTTGCCGTCGTGCAGCAGCGCGATGCAGGTGCGCGACTCGCCGGCGATGGGTGTGAAGCGATGGGCGATGCCGTCCGCGTCCATAAGGTCGCCCAGGTAGGCGCCGGAGTGCCCGCCGAGCAGGCCCGTCGCCACCACGTCGTCGCCCAGCTGCACGAGCACGCGGCTCACGTTCAGGCCCTTGCCACCCGCGGTCTTGGCCGGCACCACGCGGTTCACATCGTCGATCACGAGGTGGTCGACCGTGTAGCGCGTATCGATCGAGGGGTTCATAGTAACGGTGAGGATCATAGCCGTCCCTTTCTTTCGGGCAGGTAAACGCTAGCGCTATTGTATCTCGAACCGAGCTGCGCGCCGCAGAGGCGCGATGGCGCGCACGCCGCGCCGTTCGCAAGCAAACGCAAGGTGAGCAGAGCCCTGCAGCCACTTCTGCAGCACCTAGGCCGCCCTCTATGAACGCCCTATAATAGCCCTATCGACACAGCCAATCTGGAGGTTCCCATGGTTTCCGTTTCCCCCTTCGGCCGTACGCCCGACGGCACCGATGTCACCTGCTTCACCCTCGATAACGGGCACATCACCGTGCGCGTCATGAACTTCGGCGCCACGGTGCTCGGCATCGACGCTCCCGACCTGTCCGGCGAGCGCGCTGATGTCGTGCTCGGTTACGACACGCTCGACGGCTACACCGCGCTCAACCCCTCGTGCTTCGGCGCCACCATCGCCCCGTCGGCCAATCGCATCGGTGGTGCCGCGCTCACCATCGATGGCGTTGAGTGGAAGCTGCTCGCCAACGAGGGCGAAAACAACCTGCACACCGACCTCGAGCACGCGCTGCACAAGCGCCTCTGGGACGCCGAGGTCGACGAGGAGCACAACACCGTCCGCATGACGGCCACCCTCGCCCATGGCGAGCTCGGGCTTCCCGGCGAGCGCACCTTTACGGCCGAGTTCTCCCTGACGCCCGCCGGTGCCTTCCGCATTTGCTACCGTTGCACGTCGGACCGCCGCACGTTCGTGAACATGACGAACCACACCTATTTCAACCTCGCGGGCCACGACGCGGGCAGCGTGGCGGACCAGATCGTCACCATCAATGCCTCCCGTATCGTCGAGCTGGGCGAGGACTGCGTATCGACCGGCACCCTGCTTGATGTGGCGGGCACGCCGTTCGACTTCCGGAGCTCGAAGGCGCTCGGCGCCGATATCGACGCCGATAACGATCAGATCCGCATCGGCCACGGCTACGATCACTGCTTCTGCATCGACGGCTTCTGGCCCTGCGGGCATCTGCGTCAAGCGCTGCACGCGGTCGACCCGGTAAGCGGCCGCGCGCTCGATATCGCCATCACTGCGCCGGGCGCGCACCTCTACACCGGTAACTACGTGGGCGACGAGCATGCCAAGGGCGACGCGACCTACCGCGAGCGCGGCGGCTTCGCCTTCGAGCCCGAGTACTACCCCAACACGCCCAACATCCCGAGCTTCCCGCAGTGCTTCTGCGGTCCCGAGCACCCCTGGACGAGCACGATCGAATATCGCTTCTCCACGCTCTAGCCGCTCGCCGCGCATTGGATCCAAAAACGTGTCCGGATGGCAATCTGGACACGTTTTTTTCGTTACCTGTCATCTCAGCGGCGCGCGCATGCCGCATCCGCATCGAACGGTATCCCCATCGAATCAAAAACGAAGCGGGAGGGGCGCGAGAGGTCGGTATGCACCGTCTCTCGCGCCCTTCCCGCTTTTTCCAGCCTCAGGCGGCTTCCCCGGAGGGCCGGCAGAGAATCGTTTTACGCCTTGTAGACGCTCTCGCCGCCCAGATAGGTCTCAGCGAGGGTCATGTCGGGCCCGAGTACCACGAAGTCGGCAGCGCGGCCGGCGCGAATCGAGCCGCACACGTCGGCGATCTCGTTGGCCTCGGCCGGAGCCTGCGTGGCCATGTAGACAGCCTGGGCCGGCGTGGCGATGCCCCAGTCGACAACGTTCTTGACGGCGTCCTTCATGTTGAGGATCGAGCCCGCGAGCGAGCCGCCGTCCTTCAGGCGCGCCGTGCCGTTGGCCACCACGACCGGCAGCTCGCCCAAGAAGTAGTCGCCATCGGGCATGCCGCCGGCGCACATGCAGTCCGTGATGAGGGCGGTATGGTCGTGACCCTTGGCGTTCATCACGATGGCTGCCGCGATCGGGTTCACATGGTGACCGTCGCAGATGAGCTCGGAGTAGGACTTGTCGCCCGAATAGAGGGCGGCACCCACCATGCCCGGCTCGCGGTGATGCAGCGGGCTCATGCCGTTATAGGTGTGGACGAACACCGTCGCGCCTGCATCGAGGCAGGCCAGAGCGTCCTGAACGCCCGCGTCGGAGTGGCCGAGCGCGACCACGACGCCCATCTTGCGGGCATCGCGGATGAACGCGGGGCTCTCCGGGTACTCGGCGGCGATGGCAATCTTCTTGATGAGGCCGCCCGCGGCCTCCTGCCAGGCGCGCAGGGTATCGATGTTGGGGGCGGACAGGTAGGCCGGGTTCTGGGCGCCCTTGTGCTTCTCGGTGAAGAAGGGGCCCTCCAGGAAGATGCCCTGGATGCGCGCGCCGTCGTTGTCCTTGGCGGCCTCAGCCACGCTCGCGCAGGCATCGGTGAGCTGCTGGGTGGCGGCGGTCAGCGTCGTGGGCAGCCACGAGGTCACGCCGTTGCGCAGGATGCCGCGCGCAATGGTCTTCACGGAATCGGCCTTGCAGTCCATGACGTCACAGTTGTCGAAGCCGTGGATGTGCGTGTCGACGAAGCCGGGCGCGATCTGCTTGCCCGTGTAGTCGACGATCTCGCAGCTCGGCTCCTCAGTCATATAGGCGCCGAACACGCCGTCATCGACCATCAGGTAGCCGCCGTGCGCCACGCGCGTGGGAAGGAAAAACGTATCGGCCTTGATTGCATAGGTGCTCATACGAGCGCTCCTTTCGCACCATGAGAAAAGAAATAGCCGCCCCGAACGGTCACGGGGCAGGTGAGTCTTCGCCGGAGCTAACGTGTCGACAAAGGCAACGGCGCTCCCCAAGCCATTGCGAACGGGGAGAAAAAGGTCTCCGGGAACGCCGCACCGAACAGTTCCGCAACGGACCGGCTGGACTGAGACGCCTCAGCCCAGCCGGCCACTCAGGCTAGTTGGCCCAGGGGTGGATGGTGACGCCCTTGACGACGCGGTTCACCGTGCCGGTCGGGCTCGGGGTGTCGGGGGTGTTGCCCACACGCACGGAGTTGAGCAGGCTCACGGTCTGGCCGACCATGATGAAGGGCAGCGCCAGATAACCCTCGGGCAGCGCCTCGTAGCCCTCGAAGGTGAAGGCGGTGTGGCCGAAGGAGGTCTCGCCCGCCTGCTGGACAGCGATCGTCTTCATGGCGATGCCGTCACCGTTGATCTCCTCGAGGATGTCGAGGTCGTACTGGCGGGTGTAGGCGTCGTTGTTCACGAACACGAACACGAGCGTCTTGTCGTCCACGAACGACTTCGGCCCGTGGCGATAACCCATGGAGGTGTCCCAGGACGTGGCGACCAGACCATGCGCGAGCTCGAGGATCTTGAGCTGCGCCTCCTGTGCGAGGCCGCCGAAGGAGCCAGAGCCCAGATACGTCACGCGGTTGAAGTCGCACGCCAGGAAGTCGGCGATCTCGCTCTCGCGGGCCACGACCTCCTCGCCCATCTTGGCAGCAGTCTCGACCCACGCCGCCTTCTGCTCCTCGTCCGAGCAGTCGAACAGCAGCATCGAGATGAGCGACATGCACGAATAGCTGCCGGTCATGGCGAAGCCCTGGTCGTTCGCGCGCGGAATCAGGATCGTGTAGGCGTTCGGGTCGTCAGCGGACTCGACGGCGAGCTTGCCCTCGGGCGCGCAGGTGATGTTCAGGAACTTGATGTTCTTGACGACCTTGCGGGCCACGTCGACGGCAGCCAGGCTCTCGGGGCTGTTGCCGGAGCGCGCGAAGGACACGAGCACGGTCGGGTCCTCGGGACGCAGGAAGTCAAGGGGAGCGGAGACGATGTCGGTCGTGGCGATCGGCTTGAAGTCGAACGCGTCCGTATCGCCGGCGTGGCGCAGGTAGGGTGCGACGGTATCGCCGACGTAATCGGAGGTACCCGCGCCCGCGAACACGACGCTCACGCGGCCGAGCTCCTTGAGGTCCGCGAGGAAGGCCTCGACGGCATCCTTGTTCTTTTGGTAGATTCGGTACGCATCGCGCCACAGCTCAGGCTGCTGCTTGATCTCGGCCGTGGTGATGTGGGCTCCGAGGGACTTGAGCTCCTCTAGATCCTTCTCGAACATTCCAACTCCTTTGCTCTCTTTCGGCTGCGCCCGACTCCCTTATTCGGGCTTAGCGGTCTGCCGAGCGGACACGAGCGTCTGCGGTGCCCACAGCTCCGGAGGCCCCAACCGATCGGGCCCGCCCGGCATACCGCGCCGTATCCATGCTGTCTATCCTTCAGAACGATAGTGGTAGATCTTATATTTGAACTGGTCGGCACGAGCCACCGAGAGGGTGTACTCGATAATCTCGTTGCCCATGTCGTAGGTCGTGCGTACGAGGTCGAGCACAGGGGCGCCCTCGCCGATCCCCAGCAGATGGGCGTCCGCCGGGCGCGCTATGCTCGCGAAGAACTCCTCCTCTGCCACGCGGATCTTCTCGTGGAAGTCCACCTCGATCACGTGGTAGAGCGATGCGTTCTCGAGCATCGGGCACTTGAGCGACATGAACTTGCGCACCGGCAGGTAGGTGCGCTCGACCATCATCGGCATGCCGTCGGCGATACGCAGGCGCTTGATCTTAAAGAGCTTGTCGCCGATTCTCGTCCGCAAGTTCTCCGCGAGGTTCTTGTCCGCCTCGATCTCGGCGAACTCGAGAATGGTGGTCTCAGGATCGCGCCCCATCTCGCGCATCTGCTCGGTAAAGCTGTACGTCTGGGAGAGATTGGTCGTCTGGACCGAGCGGTCGGCGACGAAGGTGCCGCGCCCGTGCTGGCGCACCACCAGACCCAAGCGCTCAAGCTCCTGCAGCGCAAGGCGAACCGTCGTGCGGGACAGCCCGTAGTGCTTCGACAGGTCGCGCTCGGAGGGCATAAGGTCGCCGGGACGATACTCGTGCTCGATCTTTTCGGTCAGGATGTCGACCAGCTGGTCGTACAGCGGCTGTCTGCGCGCACCGATGGCCATTCGCCACCCTCCTTTACCTAAACGCACGGGTGCAACAACCGGGAAAGATTCTGCACGCGGCAAGATTCAAAATCTACCCCGGCTATTTCACCCTCGGGATGAAAAAGGCCGCGTCCCTCAACGCGTGCGGGGCGCGGCCAACACATGAGCCGGAAAGCTTCAGCGTGTCCGGAAGCGCTTAGGCGCTCCCGGACACAAGAGAGCGTTTTACCAGATGTTCGGCCACAGACCGAACGGGCCAGCACCCAGGATGCCGAGGAGGAACAGCACGAGAATGCCCTTGAGCGGCGTGAAGTTCTTCTTGGCAAACAGGAAGTACAGCAGGAGCACGAGCATGAGCGGGATGAGCTTCGGCAGGACGGAGTCGAGCGTGGAAGCCACAGAGTAGTTCACGTCCGTCTCGGTAACGGTGCCGTAGGTGACCTGGCTCATGCCATTGCCCAGGTCGACGATGCCGGTCTCGACGGCGTTGCCGTCAGCATCAGAGGCGGTCAGAGCAGCGCCATCCATATCGGTCATACCGATGGTGCCGGGCTCGGCGGTCTCGGTGTCGATAGCAGCGTCGGCGAAGTTCTCCGCCTCCTCGTTGGAGACGACGATCGTCGTGGCGGCAAGACCGCGGGTGGTGCCGTTGGGGATCATCAGGTTGATCTGCGTGGTGCCCATGGTCACGGTCAGGCAGCCGACCACGAAGCAACCGAGGATGGAAGCAGCGCGGGTGAATGCCTGCATGTTGGCGGTCAGCGAGTCGATCGCGCTGGTACCAACGCTGTAGGACCACTTCATGAGGCCAAAGCGCAGAGCGGCCTGGCAGATGTTGAAGATGACCAGGAAGATGATCGGGGCGGCGAGGTTGCCGTCGATAGCCATGTTCGAGGTGATGCCGGCCGTGATAGGCACGAGCGTCAGCCAGAACAGAGCGTCACCGATGCCGCCCAGCGGGGAGGCCGCGGAGATGCGGACGGCGCGGATGGTCTGGATGTCCATCTTGTTCTGCTCGAGGGACAGAACGATACCCATGACGAAGGTGACCAGGAACGGGTGGGTGTTGATGAAGTCCAGGTTGTGGTACATCGACACCGACAGGTCGTGCTTGTTGGTGTGCACCTTCTCCAGGCCCGGAATCATGGCGAACAGCCAGCCGCCGGACTGCATGGTCTCGTAGTTGAACGAAGACTGGAGCCAGTAGGAGCGCAGGGCCATGCGGTTCAGGGTCTTGTTGTCGACCTGCGGAGCCGGAGTCAGATCCTCATAGCGCTCGGGGATAACGAACTCATTAGATGCCATCGCTGAAGTCACCTCCGTCAAGCGCAGCGCCCTTCAGCTCGGTCTGCTGCTGGAAGTCCCAGAAAGCGATGCCGAAGCCGATGAACGTAAGAACGAGCAGGATCGCGGAGCTGCCGATGGTGGTGATGTTCGCGCCGATGACGGCGAGGCCAAAGCCCATGAGGAAGAAGGCCCACATGTCGCGGCTCATCATAACCTTGAGCAGGATGGCGAAGCCGACGAACTTCATCATGTTGCCAGCGGCGGTGAGGCCGTTGTTGAGCCACTCGGGGATGGCGTCGACCACGGTCTGGCCGAAGGTCTGGCCGCCGATGAAGAACAGGGTCACGATCGCGGCGAAGATCAGGCCGAGGATGACCTCGGAGATGACCGTCCACTTGGTGATGCCCTTGGTGTCAGCCTTCTCAGCGCAGCCACGGAAGAACTCGAGCAGCGGAGCGCGCAGCGTGAAGAACAGGGTCACGCCGTACTGGCCGAGCAGCGCGAACGGGATCGCGGTGGCGACAGCCAGGTTGACGTCCATGTCGAGCGTGCAGGCGAACACGGCAGCCATGATGCCGCCGATGACCGCGTTAGGCGGCTGGGCACCTCCGATCGGCATGTTACCGATGGTCATGAGCTGATACGTACCGCCGACGACAAGGCCGGTGTTCACATCGCCGAGGATAGCGCCGATGATGGGGCCGGTGACGATGGGCTGGTACAGCGACTCGAGGAAGTCGAACTGATCGATAGCCGCGACAAACGTGACCAGGAAGACCAGAACAATCTGAACAATCGAGACGTCCATCTATGCTCCTCCTTTCAGATGTTTTCTACGTAGGAATCAATACGTACGTTGCGCACCGAGGCTACATGCGAACCTGTGCGCGGAGCACACGGAACTGCGCGCGATTTAGGCGAACAGCTTGTCCGTGTCCTCGACCGGCGTGCTCGGAACACGCCTGATCTCCAGTTCCACCCCCAAATCCTGAAGCTCCTTGAAAGCGGCGACGTCGGCGTCGTCAACGGCGACCGACGTTGCAACCTGCCGCTTCCCTTCCGACATGTGCATGTTGCCGATGTTTACCTTCTTTATAGGCACTCCACCCTTGACGAGCTTCAGCACGTCCTGCGGAGTCTCGGCCACGATGAAAATCTTCTGCTTGGGCGACGCCTTCGAAATGATGTCGATGGTGTGCTGCACCGAGAAGAAGCGGGTGGCGACGCCCGCCGGGGCCGCCATCTTCATGAGGTTCTGACGCATGGTGTTGGTGGACACCTCGTCGTTGGCGACGAGGATGAGGTTGGCGCCGATGGTGGAGTTCCACTGGGTGGCGACCTGGCCATGAATCAGACGGTTATCGATACGGGTAAGGAGAATGTTGGGCTCTGCCATGTTCGTACGCATCCTTTCTTTTGCTTTCGAATGGCTTATACGTACCAGTGCTTTACACGGGCGCTTGCGCCCGATGAAAACCAAAGGGAGTCAGATCGGTTACTTCACGATCTCCTGGATGGCATACCGGGAGACGTCCAGCACCGCGCCGGAACGGACCTTCACCTCGACGACATCGCCGTTGATGCTCTTGACGATGCCGTAGATGCCGCCACCGAACATGATCTTCTGTCCGGGGGCGAGCTCGGTGTGAACCTCCTTGAAGTACTCGCGCTTCTTCTTGAGGCCGACCTGCGTCCAGATGACGTAGACCACGCCCATGATGGCGAGCAGGATGAGCAGCGCCACCGAAGACGCGAGAACGCTCTGCAGGAAGTCACCACTCATTAAATGCCGTCCTCATCATCGGTCTCGTCCTCGACGACGATCGGCTCGAGGCGACGGTGGACGATGCCGGTCTGGCCGACGGTCACGGCCTGGTCGGCGAGCTCGGCGAGCGTGGAGCCGGCACCGCGGGTGAGCAGCAGCTCGATGAGCATCGGCAGGTTGGCGCCCGTCACGACCTCGACGTCGGCGATGTCCTGAGAAATCATCATGGCCTGGTTGAACGGGGTGCCGCCCAGAAGGTCGACGAACACCAGGACGCCGTCGGTCTCGGCGCGCATCGCGAAGATGGCGGCACGCAGGTCATCGCCGTAGGTAGCGGCCTGGGAGCCCTCGAAGGGGACGATCTGGAACGCCGGCTGGTCGCCCGCGACCATGTCGATAGCGCTCGCGAGGCCATTCGAGAACTGGCCGTGACCCGTCAGGATGAATCCAATCATGCAAACCACCTTTCCTCGAGGCGACCAGTGGACACCCCATCTGCTTAACTGGTAGTAACCACATAACGTGTGGCTATATTCTAGCAGGTGTTGAAGTGTTCTCCGTGTGCTTTCGCGTAGGCGGAGTCTTTTTCCGTTCACAGGGTAATTTATACCGTTCATCTGAATTGCCCTCATGCGACCTGCCATTTCCCCATCTATTCGTGGCAAAGTGTCACATTCCGTTTTGGCCAGAGGCAGAAAGTTATGCGTCTTATATGCAGATTTTTGTGCATCACAATAGTAGCAGGTATGTGATGAACACGACACTGGTATGAAACGGCCGCGCAATATGGAAACTGGAATCCTTCTCATGGGACCCGCTTTCCCTGTCTGCGTCCCCAATGGTGCGCGGCATGACCGCGCACCGCGCGCATGGACGGGGATGGCGCGGCGCGTCGATGACGACATGTTGCGATCAGCGTTTGCCAAGATTTCACGGGAGCGTGAATGCCCGCATCTCGATCGTCACCTCTCGGCACGAAAAAAGGCCCCTTTTCAGGAGCCTCTTTGAATTCGATGGAGCCAACGAGCGGATTCGAACCGCTGACCCACGCATTACGAGTGCGTTGCTCTACCAGCTGAGCCACGTTGGCTTGTCAATCGGTCGGACGGATGTCCGACGGCTTGTTATAGTACGGCCAAACCGCTGTTTGCGCAAGGGGTGTTTTGGTAATCGAGAAATCTACTCATCCCAAAACTCATCGGCCAGGATCTTAAAGCAGATCTTCTTGACCGGCCGGGGTCCGTCCACGCCGTACTGAAGCGTCGGCATGTGGGGCTCCCCCACCACGAAGATGGCGAACTTGCCATCAGCAAGATCGCCGGCGATGGCCCCTTCGGCATCCATGAGCTCGAAGTCGCCTGCCGCATCATACGGCTCGACCATCGTCTGCGCACCGAGAGCAACCTTGAAAGCCTCGCGGCCGGAAATGTCGATCTGCAGGTCGTGATAGCGATGGTGGCACTCGTGGTGCGCGCCCTCCTCGGGTCGCGTGGTCGCCTCCATCACGTTCGCGTAGACCTTGTCGCCGCAAATCGGGTGGCTGCCCACCTCCAACGAGCTGGGGTCGTTGTCGCGAAGCCACTCGATTAACACGTCAAGACCGCGCGACATGCCGCGGTAACGGGCCAGATCGGCAAGAGAACCGTAAATCATGTGTCAAATCCTTCCGAATCGCGCGATTGCGCATCACAGCATGGCCAACGAAACTTCTCAGCGGCGACCGAGGTAGCGCAGCACGCCCATGATGACGTCGCAGGCGGCGCCACCGCACTCGTCGGCCTTGGCGAGCACCTCATCGTGCGCGTTGCCCGCGCCGCCCGCCCGATTCGTCACGAGCGTGAGCCCGAGCAGCTCCATTCCGAGCGCATGGGCCATGATGGCCTCGCACACCGTCGACATGCCGATGAAATCGGCACCGAGCGCACGCAGCGCGGCGACCTCGGCCGCCGTCTCGTAGGTCGGACCGAGCAGACCCGCATACACGCCCTCGGCAAGCTCGATACCCGCATCGTCGGCGGCTGCCCGGGCGAACTCGGCGAGATAGCTCGAGTAGGCGCCCGTCATCGCCACGAAGGGGCTCTCGATCTCGGCAGCCGCGACGCACTCGGCGCTCGCGAGCGGGTTCACGCCCGTGAGGTTCATCTGATCGCAGATGAGACCGACCGTACCGGGCGCGATATCTCCCGCCGCGCCCGAGGCGCAGGTCAAGATGATGTCGCGGCAACCCAGACGGTGCGCATGGCGGACAAGCGAGGTGACCTCGAGCGCGGAATACCCCTGGTACAGATGCACGCGCCCCGGATAGACCACGACGGGGACCTCGTCGATCGTGCCGACGATGACCTCGAAGCGATGCCCCTCCACGGGAATCGCCTCATGCGGGAACCCCTCGATATCCTCATAGGGAATGCGGCGCACCGGACGCACACGGTCGGCAAGGGCACCCAAGCCGCTCCCCAACACGATCGCTACCGGATGCTCGAAGCTCGGCTCGCAGAACCGCACCAGCTCCTCATCAACCACGATGAATCCCTCCTGCTCCAACAGCTCGGCACATACGCCATCTCCCGGCACGAGCGTGCCGGAAAACGTACCGTCGTAGATGCGGCCCGTGCCGCACGACGGGCTTTTCGCCTTCAGGATAGCAAGACGCGCACCCGCCCGCCGTGCGATTTCAAGCGTGCGGTCGGCGCCGGTACGGTATGCGGCGGTCACGTCGCGCCCATCGGCTGCCACCACGCGCGTACCTCGCCGCTCAGCGGGCACCCGCGGGCAGGTAAGGCCGCCCAGCATCTCGGGGCAGGCGCGCGCAACGGCCCCGCCCGCGCACTCGATGCGCCGCGCCAGGCGCTCCACCGCTAAATCGGGCTTGGAGCCCCCGTCGTAGCGACAAGGGGCTCCAAGCAAGCAGGAACTGATAAGGATGGATAGACGGGCCGCCATTAGACGTACAGGCCGAACAGCTGGATGTCGGCGTTGGCGTACAGGCTGTCCCGGAAATCGCTCCACGCGGTCTGGGCATCGCCGGCCTGCTCCGCATACTCCTGGTAGGCGGTGTAGTACGCCGTGAGAGCCTCATCATAGCTCGCGGAATCAGCCGTGAAGTCGGTTCCGGACAACGCGGAGTAGAACGGGCCGTCCTCGGACGCCCAGGTGTTCGCGTTCGCATCCCACTCGTCGCCCAGAAGGCCGATGATGTAGTCCGCGTAGTCCTTGGAGCGCTCGGAGTTGTCGCCGCTTGCAGGCTCGGTGGGAGCCGTCGGGACCGAGGCGTTCGTCTCGGGCACGATCTGCTTGTAGAGCTTCTGCAGCGTCGCCTGCTGGCGCACGACCTCGCGCGCCTGGTCCTCGGTCAGGTTGTAGTTCTCGGCCATCTCCGCGTAGTCGGAGGTGCCGATGGAGCTCTCGGCGAACTCGGTCATCTCGTCATCCGAGACGGTGATGCCGCGCGTCTCGGCCTCGGCGAGCATGATGTGGTTGCGCGCATAGGCGAGCGCGGAGTCGGCCGCAGGCGTCGGGTAGGTGCCGTCATCCTGCTTGACCGCGTCGAGGCTGTACTGGGACTCGATGACCTCGCGGGCGGTGATGTCCGTCGAGGCGCCGTTGTACGTGTAGCTCGCGATGACGGTATCGAGCTGGTCCTCGGTGAGCGACGCCGAGGAGGCACCCTGGCTGGCGGCACCGAAGCCACCGTGGCCGACAAAGTAGCCGGCGACCGCGGCGACAATCACCGCGATAACGGCGATGGCGATGAACAGGCCGCGCTTCGGGGCATGGCCGTCACCGTTGCCCGAGGTGGCCTCCGGCTTCTTCGGATCGGTGCCCGCAGGCTCGGCGGCGTGCTTCGGCTTCTCCGGCCCCTCGGCTGCCTTCGCCTCGGCATCATCGCCCATAAGCTCCGGATCGGGCGTGAGGTCGAGCGAGTTCGCCTGCTCACGTGCCTCGGTCGTACCCGAGATGTCCTCAGCGGTCTTGCCCCCGACCAGGTCGTACTCCGTTTGCGGGAGATCGTCGGGCTCATCGGAGCGCTCGATGACCTCAATGCCCTCGATGACCTCGTCTTCGTCTTTTTTCTGAATCAAACCCATGGGTGAACACTCCTTCATGGAAGTCGATTGCCAACATCGCGTCCGCATGCAGCAGGACTGGGACTACTCCTCGTCCTCCGCGTCATCGCTTTTCGCAACGGTGCGAGCGCGCTTCTGCGGATGATCGAGCTTGAACCGCTTGAGCAGCAGGTTGTAGATCTCCGCCGAGCGGGCCTTGAGGTAGGTCCCCTTCCCGTTCTCGGCATCGAACTGCAGACGGCCAGCAAGCTCTCCGGCCACACCGCCCTCGATCTTGCCCTCGGCGAACGTCAGCAGGCAGCCGAGCATATCGCGGTACTCGAGATCGCCGTGATAGCACTGGATGGCCTCGTCGATGATCGGCCACACCTTCTTCGAGCGCCCGCGCTCCGTGGCGCCCCAGGTGCACAGGAAGCGGAAGGCGGACAGACGCAGCGTCGAGGACAGGTCGTCGAACAGGGCGGCCTCCGCCCCGTCGTAGGCGGCGCCGACCTCGCGCGCATGATCGGGCACGAGCAGCGTCAGCGCGTCGAGGATCTCCCAGCGCGTCTGGGCCTCGGAGCAGTCGAGCGCATCGATCAGATTGGGGATGTACTGCTCGAGCAGCACCGGCTCGCGCTCGGCGAGCAGATGCACGACGCGCGCGGCCAGCTGGCGCTTGAGCCTGCTGCGGCCCGCCAACTCGTCGACCAGCGCAGCGAGCGCATCGCGGTCGTGCTCGACGCCCGCGAGACGGACCGCCTCCTCCGCCGTGAGCTCCTGCGTTTGTTCTTCTGCCATAGTTACCTCGCATCCTTAGCGTTCTTTTCGGATTTCGGGCGATCGTCGGCAACCGAGATGAGGTCCGGCTCCTTCTCGCCTTTGCGGAGGCGGGCGCGGCGTGCCTCACCCGTACCCGATTCAGCCGCCTCCCGGTGCGACTTGTTGACATTGAAGGCGCGGTCAACCGTGCGCCACGGGCCAACCGACTCGCCGAAGCCCATCTTGATGCCCACGATGCAGCCGGCCAACAGGCCGATGATGCCGCCCGTGAGCAGCGGCAGGCCGGAGAGGACCGCCGACAGCAGCACGGTCACGACGATCGCCGCGGCGTTCATCTTCCAGTAGTCGGCAGTCGTCACGGCCCGCTCTCCGAGGTTGCGCCCGATGATGAAGCCGATATAGACGCCGAAGATGGTCAGCAGCAGCGCGCAGATGAAGAAAGCCACCATAGGCTACCCCTCGTGATGGTGTCCACAGCCGCACTCGTGGTCGTGGTCATGGCCGTGGCCGCCGCAGCACTCGTGATCTTCGTGATCATGGTCGTGTCCGCAGGTGCACTCGTGGTCGCCATGGTCGTGGCCATGGTCATGACCGCAGCCGCACTCGCGGCCGCCATGCTCGTGGTCGTGCCCGCAGCCGCACTCGTCGCCTTCCTCGTGAGCGTGGGTGTACAGCGACCAGTCGAGACCGGCAGCGACCGCCTCGGCCTCCTCCTGGTACAGCAGCGTGATGGCCTGCGTTCCCAGGTCCCCACCGCCGATGGCCTCGAGCATGTCGTAGAGCGTGAAGGCGGTGTCGGCACCGGGCAGCGCGATTTCCTTCTCCTCGGCAACCTGCAGCGCCAGACCGATGTCCTTCAGGAAATGCTTGACCATGAAGCCGGGCTTCCAGTCGCCGTCGAGCGACTTCGGGGCGAGCTGCTCCATGGCGCCGGAGGCACCGGTGCCGCCGAGGATCATCTCGCGCGTGAGGGCGAGATCGAGGTCGGACTGCTGCGCGAACGACAGGGCATCGGCCATACCGACCATCGAGGCCGCAAGCGACACCTGGTTGGCGAGCTTGGCCGCCTGGCCCTTGCCCGCCCCGCCGAAGCAGAAGATCTTGGAGGAGAACGTCTCGAGGATAGCGCGGACCGGGGCGATATCCGCCTCGGTGGCGCCCACGATAAGGGTGAGGGTGCCGGAGATGGCGCCCGCCTCGCCGCCGGTCACCGGGCAGTCGAACGCGTGCTTGTCCATGGTCTCGGCGGCCTCGGAGATGTCGCGCGCGAGCTCCGGGGAGCTCGTCGTGAGATCGATGAGGTAGGCGCCCTTCTTCGCCACGGTCAGCAGGCCATCGCCTGCAAGATAGAGCTCCTCGACATCGGTCGGGAACCCGACCATCGTGAACACCACGTCGGCATCGCGAGCCGCCCCAGCGGGACTATCCACCCAGCGGGCACCGCGCGCCACGAGGCCGTCGGCCTTGGACTTCGTGCGGTTGTAGACGACGACGTCGTAGCCGGCGTCCAGGATGTGGCCCGCAATGGGCGCGCCCATGATGCCGGTTCCGATGAACGCGACGGTCTGCTTGGAATCTGCCATGAATATGCTCCTATCTGCAACAGATCGATTCAACAGGGAATGTGTGCCCTATGCGTTCGCGCCGCGCACCTTGCGGGCGATGCGGTCGGACAGCGACACCTTCTCGGCGCGGTCGCGGCCCCAGAAGATGAGCGCGACCATGCCGGGACCGACGTGCGCACCGATGGTCGGACCCACCGCACCACGGATGATGGTCGCGTTGGCGCAGCCCTCCTCGCGGCGAACGGCGGCCTCGACCCAGTCGGCATCCTTCTCCGCGTCGGCCGACACGATGGTGATCGGCATGGCGGGATCGAGGATGTAGTTGTCCTTGAACGACTTGATGAGCGACTTCAGCGCCTTCTTGCGGCCGCGGTTCACGCCGATGAGCGTCAGCGAGCCGGAAAGATCGAATGAAAGCTCGGGCTTGATATCGAGCTTGGAGGACAGCTGCGCGGCTGCCGGCGGAATGCGGCCGCCCGCCGCCAGGGAATCGAGGCTGTCGAGCGTGAAATAACCGTGTACGCACGTCTTGGCCTCATCGGCCCATGCCGCGAGCTCGCGCGCCGTCAAGCCGGCTGCACGCTGGCGGACCGCCTCGAGCGCGAGCAGCTCGCCGCACGCGCAGGGCAGCGCGTTGTCGACCACATACAGCTCGAAATCGGGATACTGCGCGCGCACCTGCTCCGCCGCAGAGAGCGCGGAGCTGTAGCTGCTCGAAAGCGCCGAGGTGAAGCACAGGTACACGGTCGGCGTACCCTCTTTGGCGCATTCGGTGAAGAACTCCAGGTAGCGGCCGAGCGATACCGCCGACGTCGAGGCCTTCACGCCGGAGCGCAGCTTGTCGTAGAACTCCGCCGGGGTGATCGAGGTCCAGATGTCGTCGGTGTGCTCGACGCCGTCGAGAATGTAGGGGAATCCGAGGATATCGACATCGAGCGACGCGGCGATCTCGGGCGTGAGATCCGCGCAGGTGTCGACGACGATGCGGACGCGATGGGCGTGACTTGATCCTGTAGCGGTGTCGTTCATCGAGATCCTTTCGCATCTCAGCAAGATGGCGGCCATCCCGCATGGGGATGACCGCCATCCTAGACTCATGCATCTAATGCATTCTACTCGTCAAGCTCCTCAATCTTGGGCTTGATGATGCCGTATCCACCATTCTTACGGTGATAGACCACATTGATAAGACCCGTCGTGGCGTTCTCGAACACATAGAAGTCATGGCCGAGCAGGTCGGTCTGCACGAGCGCCTGCTCCTCGGTCATCGGCGTGATGTCGATGATCTTCTCACGAACGAGCTGATCGTCCTCATCCTCGGGGATGAGCAGGTCGGCCAGATCCTCCACCGGCGTGATGGGTGCCACATCGGCGGCAGACGGACCCTGCTGGCGGTTGTCGACGACCTTGGTCTTGAACTTGCGCAGCTGACGGGTCACCTTGTCAGATGCCTCGTCGATCGCGGCGTACATGTCGGTGCCGTGCTCGGCGACGCGAATCACCGAGCCGCGGGCGCGTACCGTGACCTCAACGATGGCGGGATTGGGGTTGGAGGGATTCTTCTCATAGCGAAGAACGACATCGACGGTCATGGGCTCGATGTCGAACACCTTGCAGGCTTCGCCGACTTTTTCCTCGACGCGCGCACGCAGAGCATCGGTAACTGTGGTTTTCCGCCCAGAAACCTTGATATCCATACGTGGCTCCTTTTCTATCCGGGAATAGGACGCACTGTTGTTGTACCCCATAACTTGAAGGGGCTAAACGACAAAACGCACTCGCCCGCTCGCGAACAGAAGCCGGCCGGATACCGATATGCACCCCTCCGGCGCGCATGCTTCGTGTAGGAAGCATGCAACTCGAGAACACGCTGGTCGAGGACTTTCGCAACCGTGGAGCAGCAACGGGATGTACCCGCACCGATACAGCTGCGCCCGCAGGCGCCATGCTTGACGCCTGCGGGCGCATAGATGCCTCGTCAGTGTTTGCCTAGCCGTTCAGGTCGTTGATATCGACATCGCTGTCGATCATCGTGCCCGTCTGCGCCGCCTCGTCACCGGAGATCCCCTCATCGGGCACGGAGATCGTCACGCCGGGAAGCACATCCTCGGACAGGGTGACGGGAAGCGCGCCATACCACGCGGCATGCACGGCATCGAGCGTCCCGTTCGAGGAGATCTCGTCGAGCGTCGCGGACAGGGCGTCGGCGACCGAGGAGTTAGAGGACGAGACGGCGACGCCGTAGACCGACGCGGTGTCGAGAATACCGGCAAAGGTGACGCCCTCGTAGGCGCGCGACAGGTAGGCGCCGGCCGTCGCATCGCACGCGATGCAATCGACCTCGCCCGACGCGAGCGCCTCGAAGCACTCGTTGACGTTGCCGTAGGTACGCTGCTCGCCGAGAAGCCCCGTCTTCGTGAGCGCGTCCTGCGCCGCCGATGAGGACTGGACTCCCACCGTCAGGGTGGAGAGGCCCGCACTCGAGATGGTCGAACCGACAGAGGGGCCGCAGAACAGGGCGGGAGCGTCCTCCAGAAGATCGCCGATCACCGTCACGGAGGAGGACGCATCGGAAGACGAGGCGCCGATGTAGATATCCGCCGATCCGGAGGACAGCGCGTCGGAGGGGCCGGCGGCGTCCACGAACGAAACCTCGAGTCCGAGGTCCTGGGCGAGCAGCCGAGCGAGGTCCGCATCGTAGCCGGTGACGGAGCCGTCAGCGGCCGTCATGCCCTGAGGGGCATCGGAGAAGTTGAACGCGACCGTCAAGACGCCTTCCTGCACGAGCGAGTCGGCGGGTATCTGCGCTTCCACCTGCTCATGAGCGACGTCGGCGCGCGAGGGCGTGAACAGCGAGCAACCCCCCAGTCCGAGTGCCACCGTAAGCGCCACTGCCGCGAAGAGCCCCATCCGCCGTGAACCCCGTCCACGCATACCGATCTTCTCCATCCATCACCACGCGCGTCCGCGCGTCCGTTGCCGGCGCCTTCCGCACCGGCAGAACTTACCTATGGCGTTCCCCCAGCTGACCTGGTCTTTGACCCCACACCTGCGCACTGGAGCGTTTGCTTGCGTCGCCGCAGCGACCTCACGACTTGCCCGCTCGCCCGCAGGGGCCCTGCGCCCCAAAAGACATAGAACGGACGGTGCGACTTACCTCTAGGACGCGCCATGATCGCGCCGCGCGCACGCGGTCGCTTACGTGGATCCTTTCGGCCGCGTCTGCCTTGGACTAGGAGGGCACGCACAGGGCCGCCCACCGCAACCACAGCCTGGCGGGAACGAGCGCATTATAGCAGGTACGGTTCAACCAATGGTTACCGACGCCCCGGCTGGCCGGCAGATTCACGTCAGCTCCTTTACAGAATCTGTCTCGGGGCTCCCCATCCGGCGCCCTAGCTCAGCACACGGGCGAGCGCGAGCGCGTCGACATGGCACGCGCCGGCGCGCGCGAGCGCGTCCGCTGCGGCGGCGACGGTCGAGCCGGTGGTGATGACGTCATCGATCAGCAGGATGCGCGCTCCGCGGACATCCTCCACCACCTCGTAGGCACCCTGGGCTTGAAGTTTTCGGTCGGCTCGCCCGAGCAGGCGCTGGTCGGAGCTGCCGTGCTTCACGAGCGCATCGACGAGAGGTATGCCCGCCGAGCGCGCGAGCGCGCTCGCGATGGCGCCCATGTGGTCGAACCCGCGCCGACGGTACGCGGAGGCGGTCGCCGGAACGAAGATAAGCGCGTCCGCATCGTCCAACAGCCCGCCATAGCGGTCCTCGGCGCTCGCTTGGGCATGTACTGCGGCATCGAGCAGCATGTCGGCGAAAAGCGGCGCCAAGCGCTGCTCCCCGGCGTCCTTGTACGCGCGGACGATGCGCGGCATCGGACCGTCAAAGACCGCCACGGCGAGCACGCGACCGATCGCAGAGGTGCGCAGAACATGGGGCTCGCCGGTCGCGGGCGTGCACTCGGTGCATACGAGCGAGCCAAAGGGTGCGCCGCAATGGGTGCACGCGGTCGCGGGATCTATCAGGTCCAGGCGCGTCAAGCAGTCCCCGCAGATCAGCTCGCCCGGCCGCTCGCACCCCGCGCAGCGCGTGGGAGAGAGCGCCTCGAGCGCCGCGTCACACAGGACCCCAAGCGCCCGAAGCACTGGCGCATCCCCATCAAACAGATTCGCCCCATCATCCTTACCGCACATGAAAAACCCTCCCCCGCGCAAACACGGGAGAGGGTCACATCAGTATAGGACACCTGCGCGAAGGTGACGCGGACAGGTTCTAGCGCTCCGGCGTCGACGGCGCGTCGCTCGCACCGGTCCCCTCGGAACCGCCGCGGGGCTTGCGCGAACGGCGACGGCGACGGCGCTTCTTCTCGCCGCCCTCGCCTCCATCGGGAGCCTGGTTCGCACCGGACGCAGGCGCGCTGCGCTCCACGTTGCCGCCCCCGTCACCGGGCCGGCGGCGCGAAACCTTCACCTTGCCCGAGGCAACCTGCTCGGCGACGGACGGCACATCGGGCTTCACCGACTGGCCGCTGCGTCCCTCGCCCTTGCCCTGGTCGGACGCCGACTTATGACGACGGCGGCGCGAGGGGCGCGAGGGGCCGGCCTCATCGGACGGACGGGTGCCCGCATCGTCTGCGGAGCGCTGCTCGCGCGCAGCTGCCGCGCGGAAGGCATTATCGCGCTCCTCAGCGGACAGGTGCCTGCGGCGACGACGCGAGGACGGCTGCTGCGCGGAAGCGTCCTGCTGCGCCGCACCCTGCGCGGCGGGCGCATCCGCACGACGGCGGCGACGGCGCGAGGAGCCCTGCTCGGCCTGGGACGCCGAGGTGTCCTGATCGGACTTGGCGCGGCGGTTGCGCTTGCGCGAACCGGCGCCCTCGGCGCGGGCGGCCTCCTCCTCGCGCTGCTTCTTGCGGCGCGGCGTGGGGCCGGCGGCGACGATGCGGTCGGAGCTGTCCAGCCCGTCGCCCACGTTCACGCCCATCTCGCGATCGAGCTCCATGAGCGCAAGCTTGATCTCGGGCGACTCGATGCGGTCGAGCACCTCGCGGGTCACGGTGTCCGGACGGCAGGCGCACCCCTGCTCGCGGCTGCGCTTCTTGCACTCGTCCGAGCAGGTCATGTCCGCCAGGTTCACGCGGAACGCCTTGCCGTTCTCCAGGCGCAAGACGAGCTGCTCCTTGGGCGTGTCGTATTCCTGGATGCGCGCCTTGCCGAGCGGTGTGTCGATAATCGCCTTCTTCTTCGGAGCGCGGCCCTTGAAGTCCTTATAAGCCTCGAACTCGTAGCGCAGGCAGCACATGAGGCGGCCGCACACACCCGAGATCTTGGACGAGTTCAGCGGCAGGTCCTGCTCTTTGGCCATGCGGATGCTCACGGGTTCGAACTGGCCGCCGAACCGCGTGCAGCACAGCTCCTGGCCGCAATGCGCGTATCCGCCGACCAGGCGGGTCTCGTCGCGCACGCCGATCTGGCGCATGTCGACGCGCATGCGGAAGCGCCCGGACAGATCCTTCACAAGCTGACGGAAGTCCACGCGGTCCTCGGCGGCGAAGTAGAAGACGACCTTCTCCCCGCCGAACAGGAACTCGACGCCAACGGGCTTCATGTCGAGTCCGTTCTTCTCGATAAGCTCGCGGAAGTCGGCCATCGCGGCCTCGCCGCGGCGCGCGAGCTCGTCGGCGCGGTCGTAATCCGCATCGGTCGCGATGCCGAGCACCGGCTTCAGAGGCGCCGCGAGCTCGGAGGCGGGCACCTCGAACGGGTCGGCCGTCACGAGGCCGAACTCCGTGCCGCGCTCCGTCGAGCAGATGGCGTGATCGCCCTGCATGATATCGAGCCCCTGCGGATCGAACCACAGGTCGCGCGAGGCGAAGGAGAACTTAACTGGTACGACTACAGGCATACAAGAGCCTTCCTGATATCGAAGAGCATGACCTCGATGGTCAGCTGAGGGGTAATGTTGCGGGCGATGCGCCGCTCCGCGTCGCTCACGGCGTCCAGAGCGCACACGACGCCGGACGTGGTGGTCACGGCGGCAAGGCGCGCGACGATATCTGCCGCGTCCTCATCGACGACGCCGTCCGCGACGCCCTCGAGGCTCATCAGCACATCGCGCAGAAGGACGCGCACGCTCGCCAGCGCTTCCATGATACCCGAACGCTCGCGGGCGGTAAGTTCGCGCTTGTTGCGCTCCTCCAGCTGCTTCAAGGCTCCACGAGACAGATAGTCCGCATCCCTCTCGAGCACGGCCTGCTGAGTCGACTTCACGTCGGCGAGCGGCGCGCGGATCGCGCCCATGAGATCTTTTGCCGAAAGCAAGATGTCCGCCTCGTCCGCATGCGGCAACGCGTCGACGGCGCGCAGCATCTGGCGGCGCGCCTCCTGGCGCTCAGCGCTCTTCAGAAACTCGATGGCGCGCGCCGGGCTCCCCGCAACCGCCACCGCCATGCGGCAGCGCGCGAGCGCAAGGCCCGTGGCATGCGCCACCGCCTCGGCCGACTCATCGGTCGACAGCATGCGGAACGGCACGCACTGGCAGCGCGAGACGATGGTGGAAAGCATCACGTCGGTCGAGGTGCCAAGCAGGATGAACGTCGTGTGCGCTGGGGGCTCCTCGAGGGTTTTCAGCAGCGCGTTCGCCGAATTGGAACGGAGCTGCTCAGCGCGGTCGATGATATAGACCTTGCGCGCGCCGCGGATGGGCGCAAGCGCCACGTCCTCAAGCAGGTCGCGCACCTGGGCGATCAGGTAGCCCGTAGCGCTCTCCGGCTGGAAGAGGTGCACGTCGGGGTGCGTATGGCGCGCCACGCGCACGCAGGCGTCGCATGCCCCGCAGCCGCCCTCGTCGCACAGAAGCGCCTGCGCGAGGGCCCAGGCGGCGTCGAGCTTGCCCGACCCGGGAGCGCCCACGAACAGGTAGGCATGGCTCGTCCTGCCCGTCGCGACGGCACGGGCGAGGAAATCCCGCACGCGTGGCTGGGTATCCAGTTGGGCGAGCAGGCCGCTGCGCGGCGATGTACTCATGCTAGGCACCCACCGAAAGCAGCGCGGCGCGGGCGCTCGCGGCATCGATGGCCAGGCCCGCATGGGCGAGCTCGGCGAGCACGCAGGCGAACACCGCGTCGACGGGCTGCGTCGCGTCCACAAGGCGCACGCGACCGGGCTCCTCGCGGGCGATGGTGCGAAATCCCTCCGCCACGCGCTCCTGGAACGCCAGACCCTTGGCCTCCATGCGGTCAGGTCCTCCTGCGCGCTCGGCGCGACGGGCGGCGGCCGCTGCCGGATCGATATCGAACACGAACGTCAGGTCCGGCCGGAAATCACCGACAGCCAGCGCGTTGGCCGCATCAGCGTCCTCTCGCGTCGAGGAGCCGGCAAAACCCTGGTAGGCCGTCGTGGAATCGAAGAAGCGGTCGCACACGACGACCGACCCGGCTGCAAGCGCGGGCGCGATCACCTCATGCACCACCTGGGCGCGCGCCGCCGCGTAGAGCAACAGCTCGCAGGTGTCGCTCATGGTGCTGTTGGCGGGGTCGAGCAGGATCGCGCGGATCTGCTCGGAAATGTCGACGCCGCCCGGCTCGCGCACGGTAACGACCGTATGCCCGGCACCCTCCAGCGCCGCTGCCAGCAGGCGCGCCTGCGTCGACTTGCCGCATCCGTCGATTCCCTCGAGTGTGATGAACACGAGATATGCCTCCTTTGGCACCCGCCGTCCTGATGTAGGACACATCATACACTGACGCGTGCGCGCAGCCGCCTCAAGCCGCTGCACCTTGTATACACCGAGTCGCGCCAGCACAAAGCCCCACATCGCCTATGATGGAGCTGACCCCCTCAGGGTCCATCTATCCCATGGGACGGGAGGACGCGATGTTTTGCACCAACTGCGGTAATGAGCTGAAGCCGGGCATGCGCTTCTGCACGAGATGCGGCGCCCCGGTTGCGCATCCGGAACCCGTGCCCATCGAGGCCCCATCTTCCCCGCAAGACGCCCCCCAGCCACACACCGACCCGAAAACCGCCGCCCTCGATCGGTCATCCACAGCGCCCGATCGCACCGTTGATACCACATCTGAGCCACCGAACACGGCGCCACACCCACCCATTCCGCCCGCAACAGCGGATATGCCCGGAGCCCAAACGGCACCCAAGAAGAACCCTCGCCGCGGCGCCATCGTCACCATCGCAGCCATCGTGCTTATCGCCGTCATCGTCGTCGCCTGCATCCTCTTGTTCGGGAAGCATCCAACCGAAGTCCGCTTTGGCCAAGACGAGAGCGTGCCGGTCGCGCGCGCCACGCGCATCATCCCCCACGACGTCGCCGATGAGCCGATCACCCTGTATAGCGCATCGCTCGTCAATCCCGATGCAGGGCAGGATGACCCGCAGTCCAAGCTCGAAACCACCCCGTACTGCTTGAACGTCGACGGCCCGGGAGGCTTCACCATGGCCGACTTCGGCGACGACCTCCCGCAGGGCTCCTATGTCCTCTACATCGTCAACGAGACGACATCCGACGGCACCGGGGACACCAGCGCCTCGCAGGTGCCCCAGCAGCTGCCCCTCGAGTATGAGCCGGACAACCAGGATGCGGAGACTGATATCGTCGTCGCCCCCGATCCCGATGCGGACGCGCAGACGCCCCAGCCGACCGCCTACGAGCTTTATTGGCAGAAGTGCCAGGACTACATCGCGCAAGTGGGCGAGCCCGCGTGGACGACATCTGGCGCTTTGAGCACGAACATGATGACCGGGCTGTGCTTCGCCCAGCTCATCGACTTCAACGGCGACGGCACTGAGGAGCTTGTCGTCGTCTACAACACGCACCCCACCTTTATCGAGGGCGTCGACGGATACCTTGAGCAACAGGTCGATGCGTTCGCCGTCGAAGTCTGGGCCTATCGGGACGGCGCGATCGACCTTGTCTTCAACGAGCCCGGCGTGCTCGAGAAGCTTGATGGCGGTTACGCATGCTTCACGACATACCTGCACGATGGCGTGCTGGAGCTTTCGGCATGCACCTACGGTGAATCGCCCCATGCAGCGGAAGGCCAGCCGAGCATGACCCTGCGCTATTACGCCTTTGACGGCACGACCTTCGCGCCCACCTTGACGCTCGACTACATCTACGAAGACCAGGGGTATCGCTGCTTCCATGACGACAGGGAGATTGACGAGGAGGAGATAGCAGATCTCACCGCTGGCATCGAGCAATCCTCGCGCCATCTTGTGCTCAGCGCCAGGGGCGGCACCGACCAGCTCGACGAGACCCTCGAGCTGACGCAGCAGACGCTCGACTTCCTCCGTGAGGCATCCGGCGCCATCGACCCGGATGCCGAAACGGATGCGGAGTCAGCACCCGCTGCGGGCAGTCCCGCCTACACCGTGCAGGAGCACGAGGAGACCTCATCGCTCGCTTCCTCACAGGGCCCTGGTCTCGAGTTCGACCAGGAGGTCATCTGGCGCTATTCCGAGATCTGCGTCGAGGAAGGAGACGCTCCCGCAGGCGTCGCCGTCATCAACGACTTCCTGCGTACGCGCGTCGAGGAACGGCGGAGGCAGGCGGAAGCCTGGACCTTCGACTCCGGCGAGGAACAGGACCACGGCTATGCGGCCGACATCGTCTCCATCCAGGACGGCGTCGCGTCCGTCCGCACCGATACCTACGGCTTTTACGGTGGCGCGCACGGCACGCGCTTCGTCAGCGGCATGTTCTTCGACCTCGAGACCGGCGAGCAGCTCTCCGCCACCGAGGCACTCGGCATGAGCGAAAACGACCTGCGCGCGGCGACCGTCGACGCCCTCGAGACGTTCTTCTCGACCACCGACGGGCATTTCCTCGATACCGACACCGCTATCGAGGAAACCTCCCGCACCCTGGCCGCCCAGGCGACCGAGAGAAGCTATTACCGCTGCGAGGACGGCATCGTATACGTCCTGGAAGAGGGAACTGCCGGCCCCACCTCCTTCGGCGCCCATGATGTCCTGATCGTCGACAGCAACGGCGCTTCTGCAGGAAGCGACCTCACTCGCGACTCGACGCTCGTCCTGTAACGGCCGTCAAAAGCGTTAACGTGAAGCTGTCCGCCCTGGCCGCGCGTTCTGCGAAACGTTCGCAGGGGACACAGCCAGGGCGGACAGAGCAATGATATCCAGACGAGCGGCGACCCTACTCGGCGACCTTCTTCGTGCTTGAGGCCTTCTTGGCCGTCGTCTTCTTCGTCGACTTCGTTGCGGTCTTCTTCGCGGCAGTCTTCTTGGCAGCCGGCTTCTTCGCAGTCGAGGCGCCCTTGCGCCCGCGGGTCGTCGTCTTCTTCTCCTTGCCCGGGCAGTCCATGTTCACGCAGATGCGCCACGGACCGCGCGCGGTGTGCACCACCACGATCGGCGCGCCGCAATGCTCACAGACCTCACCGGTCGCTTCGAGCTTGCCACGCCCGGGCAGCGGATAGGACACGCCGCACTCCTCGTAGTTCGTGCATCGGATGAAGCGCTTGCCGCTCTTCTCGGACTTGTGCGCAATCAGATCGCCGTGGCGGCCGGCCTCGGCGCAGACCTTGCACTCCCCCACCTTCAGGTCGGGCTCGTAGTTCGTGGGGCACTTGGGGTTCACGCAGATCTCGTAGGCCTTCTGACGGAACGGCTGGCACTTGATGCGCGGCGCTCCGCACTCAGGGCACACGGCAGCCTCGCCCTCGAGCGGGCTTACGCGCACGCCGGAGGGCACGGGATAGGTCACGTCGCAATCGGGCCAGCCCATGCAGCCGATGAAGCTGCCACGGGTCTTGGCGCTCGTCTTCATGACGAGGTCCTTGCCGCACTTGGGGCAGGTACCCACCTTGGCGTCTGCCGTCACGGCGTCCGAGATCGCCTCGCCCAGGTCGTCCTTATGCTCGATAAGCGCATCGAGCATGCCCGCAAGCAGCGCGCGAGAGTGGTAGACCACCTGGTCTTGGGTATCGATGCCCTCGGCCACGTGTGTCATGTCCTCTTCGAGCTCGCTCGTCATATCCGGGGTGGTGATACGCGGCGCGAACTCGTGGAGCGCGTCGATGATCGCCATGCCGAGCTGGCTCGGCTCGATGGGACCGCTCGGCGTGCCCTTGAAGTACTTCACCTGGTAGAGGCGCTCGATGATGCTCGCGCGCGTGGACTTGGTGCCCAGGCCACGCTTCTCCATCTCCTGCACGAGCTTGCCTTGGGAATAGCGCGCCGGCGGCTCGGTCTGCTTTGCCTCGAGCTGCATGTCGCGGATGTCGACGGTATCCCCCTGCTCAAGGGCGGGCAGCTGCTCGTCCTTCTTCAAGCCGAAGGGGTACACGCCGCGAAAGCCCGGGACCTTGAGCACGTCGCCGGATGCTGCAAACGGCTCGCCCGCGACGTCGATCTCGATCTTCGTGCCCTCGATGACGGCAGCGTCGGACAGCGTCGCCAAGAAGCGGCGGGCGATCAGGTTGTAGAGCTTCCACTGCGCGGGCTCAAGCTTCGTGGGGTCCGCAGGCGCCGTGGGATAGATGGGCGGGTGGTCCGTCGTCTCGGTCTTGCCGCGTGTAGCGGTGAGCTTCTCACGCGAGAGCAGCTCGCGGCAGACGGGCGCGTACTGCGGCACCTCCGCGATCGCCTTCACCGTAGCGCGCAGGTCGAGCGAACGCGGGTAGACCGTGTTGTCGACGCGCGGATACGAGATGAGACCGTCCATGTAGAGCGACTCGGCGATGCGCATGGTACGCGCCGGGCTGATGCCTTCGGCGGCCGCCGCGGCCTGCAGCGACGTGGTGTTGAACGGCGCAGGCGGACGCTGGGTGCGGCTTTTCTTGACCACGCTCGTGACAGTGCCCGTACTGGCGCCCTCCACGTGGGAAAACGCGGTGGATGCGGCCTGCTGGTCGGTAAAGCGCCCCTGGGTATGCGTGATCTTGAAGGCGGCATCGTCATCGGCGCCGGCGGGACGCGCCTCGCCGGAGATGACCCAGTAGTCCTCGGGCTTGAAGGCGAGACGCTCGCGCTCGCGCTCAACGACCAGGGCGAGCGTGGGCGTCTGCACGCGACCGGCGGAGCGCACATTGCCGAAGCCGCCGAACTTCGCCATGGTGAGGTAGCGCGTGAGCGCGGCGCCCCAGATGAGGTCGATGTACTGGCGGGACTCGCCAGCGTCCGCCAGGTTCTGGTCGAGCTCCACGAGGTTCGCGAAGGCATGATCGATCTCAGCCTTGGTGAAGGCGGAGTAGCGGGCGCGCGACACGGGCACGTCCGGCGCGACGTCGCGCACCATGGCGAGGGCATCGGAGCCGATCAGCTCGCCCTCGCGGTCGAAGTCCGTGCCGATCACCACGGAGTCGGCCTTCTTCGCGAGGTTCTTGAGCGCGCGGATGATCTCCTTCTCCGCCGGAAGCTTCTCGATGGGCGCCCACACCAGATACGGCAGGCTCGGCACCTTCCAGCCCTTGATGTCGATGCCGTCCTTGAGGAACGGCTTGCGCTTGGACTCATACGGCGGGCGAGCCAGACCGTCCGGCACGTCGGCGGGCAGCATCTCGCCCTCCTGGGAGATGGCATACCAGCCGAGCTTCTTGTCGAACTTGAGCTCGGTGGGGAAATCGGGCGCCAGGATGTGGCCGCGCAGACCGATGGTGACCCACTCCTCACCGTCAACCGTAAAGCGGTAGACAGGGGTGTTGTAGACCTTATCGGCCTTGGGCTTTCCGACCGTGCTGAGCAGACGGGCAATCTGTTGCGCGGCATCGTTTTTCTCTGTGATGACGAGCTTCAAAGCGGCTCCTTACCTATATATGCACCCGCAGCGCACGCCGCAGGCGTCAAAGTCGTGTACCGCAACGTACCACAAGTGAGCCGCACGCGCGAATTATCCGCATCTTCCCAACCGCAAGCCGTCCTGTTCGGCCCTTATCTGCCCATCTGCGCGGCGAGCCACCCCGCCCACGCGTCCATGCCCTCGCCCTTCGTGGCGCTGATCGAAAAGCGCGGGGCCTCAGGGTTCAGGTCGTCGAGCGTACGGTTGTAGCCGTCCATGTCGAAGTCGAATGCCGGCGCGACGTCGATCTTGTTCAGCAGCAGCGCGCCTGCATGCTGGAAGATACCCGGGTACTTGATGGGCTTGTCATCGCCCTCCGGGACGGACAGGATCATGACGGCGAGGTTCTCACCCAAATCGAAGTCGACAGGACACACGAGGTTGCCCACGTTCTCGATGAAGATGACGTCGATGTTGTCGAGGCCGACGCCGGCGTCGAGCGCGTCGATCGCCTGGCTGATCATATTGCCCTCGAGGTGGCACAAGCCGCCCGTGTTGATCTGGATGGCGGGCATGCCCGCCTCCTTCATCTTGACGGCATCCACGTCGCTCGCGATATCGCCCTCGATGACGGCGCAGCGCAGGCCGAAGCGCTCGCGCAGAATCTCGTTCGTGGCGAGGATGGTCGAGCTCTTGCCCGAGCCGGGGCTCGACAACACGTTCACCACATAGGTACGCGTCTTCGCGAAGCGCTCGCGCAGCTCAGAGGCCAGACGCTCATTGCGGCTCAGGATGGAGCTTCCGATCTCCACGGTCTTCTCTGCCATATATCCTCCTTCGGGCACGCGAGGGCGCGCCTCACCCGTCGTCATCCGGGGTTTCGATCTCCATTGACACGATATCCATCTCGCGGCCAGCCAGAAGCACCGTCTGGCCGCTACCGCATTCGGGGCAGCGTAGGTGGAAGCGGTCGTGGGTGAACTCATGCCCACAGCTCACGCACACGCTTTTCGGACGCACGTACTCGACCTGCATCTCGGCCTCAGCCGTCAGCGGGTCGTCTTCGCGAAGGATATCCCAGGCGAAGTCCATCGACTCCTCGTTCACCTCGGCCATGTCACCGATGCGCAGCGATACGGAAACGACGCGCGAGGCACCAGCCTCACGCGCCGTCTTGATCGCTACATCGAGAATTCCGGAAACAAGTCCCAGCTCGTGCATCCGCTACTCATCATCCTCGTCATCGGACATGAACGACAGGCGGCTGCCGTAGAGGCCCTGCTTGCCTTCGCGCGCCACGATCACGATGCGGGTGATGAACAGCGAGATCTCGTACAGGGCGAGCATCGCCGCGTACATGAAGATGAGCGTCACCGGGCTCGCATCCGGCGTCACCGAGGCGGACACGATGAGCATGATGACGTAGATGTAGCGCCATGCCGCGCGGAAGCTCGCGTACGGAACGATATGGAACACCGCGAGGTAGAACACGATGAGCGGCAGCTGGAACGCCACGCCGAAGCCGATCATGAGGAGCATCTCGATGTTGATGTAGTCCTCGAGGCTCGGCAGCACCTCGGCGATGGACATGGTCTCGCCGATCAGCCACTCGAAACCTGCCGGGATGATGATGAAGTAGCTGAAGATCGCGCCGAGGAAGAACAGCGCCACCGAGGCGAGCACCGTGGGGACGACCCACTTGCGCTCATTCGGCTTGAGCGCCGGCAGGAAGAACGCCAGGATCTGCCACACGATCATGGGCGTGCACATGACGACGGCAACCTTGAGCGCGATGTTGAATCGGATGGAGAAACCGCCGAGCGAGGTGGTGATCACGAAGTTCGTGCCCTCGGGCAGCTTCGAGGCGATGGGATCCTTCAGGATGTCGACGATAACCGGCGTGGCGAAGTACATGACGACGGTCGCCACGAGGACGGACACGACAACGATGGTCAGACGGCGCCGCAGCTCACCCAGGTGGTCGAGCAGCGGCATGCGAGCGGGTCCGATCGGCATTAGCGCTCGCCCCCTTCCGTGGTCTTGGCGGTATCGGCGGTCGCATCGCCCTCAACGGTCGCGTCGGCTGCAGCCGCGGGCTCAGCCTTGCGGTGCTTGCGCGGGCGGCGCGCATAGAGGTCCTCGGTGGTGGTCACCTGGGGCTCCTCGGCAGCAGCCTCAGCCGCAGGCGCCGGCGTGTCAGCCGGCTCGGCAGCCGCAGGCTTCTGTGCGGGCGCAGCCTCAGCGGGAGCAGCAGCCGGAGCAGCGGACGCGGTGCCGGCGACCTCATCGGCCTCGGGCGCGGCCTCTGCAGCCTCGCGCTCGGCCTTCTCGGCGGCCAGGCGCGCACGGCGCTCGGCGAACGTCTCCTTGCGGCGCGGGGCGGCCGCAGAGCCAGACGTGGACTCGATATCCGCATCATCATCGTCTGCCGCAGCAGGCGCGGTGCCGGCGGCGGCGCCCTTCTTCGGCTTCGGTGCGTTGGCAGCGGCCGCCATGGGGTCCACAACCTCGGTCTGGACAACGTCGGTCAGTTTCTGCTGCGTCTCGCGGAACTGGCGAAGCGCGCGACCGATCGTGCGCCCCATCTGCGGAAGCTTATCGGGACCGAAGAGCAGGAAGGCGAACACCAAGATGATCACCAGCTCTGTTCCACCGATACTAGGCACGAGCGAACCTCCCGTGGTTTCATCGTCGTTGCCGGCGACATGCCGGACGAATGCTCTCAGAACAACTGTTGCAGTATACCGCGCTCCCACGGCATAGCACAAAGCGCGTACGCGAAATGCGCACGCGCTCGATACCTGCACGAAAAACGCAGCGGAATATGGCTGTTAGGCCTCGGTGATGCCGATCTCGCGGTCGACGCCGAGTAGCTGGGCCACGCGCATGACGTTGGGCTGCGCATTGATGACCTCGAAGCCCTTCTCGTGTTCGGCTGCGTGATGCGCCGCGCCCACGAGAACGCCGATACCGGTCGAGTCGATATACGAGACGTTCGCGAAGTCGAGCGTGATCTTGGCAGTGGGCTGCTCGAGCGCCAAATCGATGCGGTCACGCAGCGCGTCGACGTTCGAGATGTCAACCTCGCCTGCAACGGAAATCAGGTAACGCTCGGGCGTCGGGGTGGTCGTGATTCCAAGATCCATAAGTTCGCTCCTTATCTAGTAGTCGGTTCGTGGGACATCGTTCGGATGGCGGCCGGAACCTTACTCGCCGTCGAGCGCGTCAAGCCGGCCCTGCGCATAGGTGCGCACGCCGAACGCGTCGTCGGCATCGGCCTCGATCGCGCACTCGTAGGCACCCCGGGCGTCGTCCGTACGCCCGGCGTTCTCGTAGAACATGCCAAGATTCGCCCAGGCGGGCCCGAAGCTGTCATCGGCGGCGACGAAGTCCTCGAGCGTCGCGATCGCGCGGTCCGTATCCCCGGTGTAGAAGATGCAGATGGCGCGGTCGACCTCGACGGACTTCGAGTCGGGGTTGTCGGCCAGATAATCATCGTAGCGCGCGATCGCCTGGTTGAAGAGGTCAACGACGTGAGCGTTGTCCTCGTCCGTCTCAGCGACCTGCAGCGCGGCGGCGCCCCAGTCGAAGTAGCCGTTCGCAAGCTTCAGCAGCGCGGAGGGGTTCGAGGGGTCGGCATCGTACTGTGCCTGCAGCTGCTCGACCGTGCCCTCGTAGTTCGCATCGACGTGCGTCATGTCGTGCGCCTCGGAGGATGTCGTGCCGCTTGCACTGCCCTGATTCTGCTGGGCGGCGGCGCCGTCTTGCGCCGTCGTGCTAGACGAGGCGGGCACCAGCGCACCGGAGAAGACGGCGATGGCCAACACCGCGACCACCACGCCCGCCACGATGAGAATCGCGACCTGCATGCGTTTGGTTTGCTGGGCGGAAAACGCCATGTCCTCTCCTTTTGTGTGGAAGGTCTTGCGGATGCCTTAAGAGGCGTCCGCCTCGTCGCCCTCGACGACCGTCGCCGTGCCGTCCTCCTTGATGTCGAGCTGCGGATGGCCCTCGGGCAGCATCTCGCTCGAATCGGTCGTGGAAGACGAATCGCCGTAGGCCTCGAGCGCCTCGTCGCTCTGGACAACCTGCAAGGCGCTGTAGGCCGTCGAGGTGCCGATCAGGTACCCGATGACCACACCCAACACGAGCGCGATCACGGCGATGGCGAGCACCATCCAAAACGGCGGCGGCTCGCGACGACCGGCGTCGGAGGCGCGCGGAGCGTCCTGGGGCGCCGGGGCAGAAGGCTGCGCCTCGGCGGCCTTCTTCTTCGGCGTCGCGGCGGGCGCGGCCTTCTCCATCAATTCCTGCTCGTCGTCGAAAAACTCATCAGACATGCTTCGTACCAATCTTGTATACGTGGACGGCGGGCACGCAGCGCGCCCGCGTCACGCTATTGTACCGAGCCGCCCGGACACGGCAACACCAACCGACCCCTCCGCCGCGAAAAAAGGACGGGCACACGCCCCGCGCTGAAGCCTACTTGACCGCCGTGTACACCGCAGCGATGCCCCCGGTGCAGTTGCGATACGACACCGCGGAAAACCCGGAGCGGCGCAGCTCGTCGCAGATGACCTCCTGCGGCGGAAAGCCCCGAATGGAGTCGCGCAGGTACTCGAAACCCGAGCGGTCGCCGCAGAGCACCCCGCCGATGAGCGGGATCATATGCCCCAGGTACCAACCGTACAGGGCGCGCCAAGGCGCCCAGGGCGGCGTGGCGAACTCGAGCACCACGTAGCGGCCGCCGGGCACGAGCACGCGGGCCGCCTCGCGCATGGCGCGCGTGCGGTCCGAGAAGTTCCTGAGGCCGTAGGCGCAGGTCACCATCGTGAAGCTGCCGTCCGTATACGGCAGGTTGTGGGCATCGACCTCGCGGACGCCCACATCCACGCCGCGGGCGGCGCCGGCGGCGATGCGCTCACGGGCGACCTCGAGCATCTCCGGGGTGAAGTCGGTGAGCTCGATGGATGCGGGCGGGCAGCGGCGCGCCAGCTCGAAGGCGACATCGCCGGTGCCGCCGGCGACATCGAGCACGCGGTCTGCGGGCGTGCAGGCCGCCGCACGGGCGGTACGCGCCAGCCAGCTCCGGTAGATACCGAAGCTGGAGAGCGCATTGAACAGGTCGTAGCGGCGCGCGATGTTCGAGAAGATCTGACGGACACGCGCCGCGTGGGCGTCGGCGACCACCTAGGCGCGCGCCTCGCGGGCGAGCTCGGCGGAGACGAGCTTGACGGCGAGCACGAGCACGTCGAGGGCGCTTGCGAGCTCCTCGACGCTCGGGTAGGTCGGGGCGATGCGGATGTTCGTGTCGTGCGGGTCGTTGCCGCCCGGCCAGGTGGCACCAGCCGGCGTGAGCTTCACGCCCATCTCGGCGCAGAGTGCACCCACGCGCTTCGCCGAGCCCTCGGGGCCGTCGAAGGACACGAAATAGCCGCCGTGCGGATGCGACCAGGTGCCGCACCCGGTGCCGCCCAGGCCCTCGGTGAGCTTCTCCTCGACGCAGGCAAACCGCGGACGCAGGAACTCCGCGTGCTTGCGCATGTGAGCGCGCACGGCGTCGAGCGTCGGCAGGAAGCGGGTGTGCATGAGCTGGTTCAGCTTGTTCGCCGAGATAAGGCCCACCTTCAGGGTGTTGGCGACCTCGACGACGTTAGCCGGCGAGGAACCGAAGAATGCGATGCCCGCACCCGGGAACGTGATCTTGGAGGTCGACGCCACCGCGAGGATGCGGTCCTCGGTACCCGCCTCGCGCGCGAAGTCGAAGATGTTGGCCAGCTGGTCGGGCGTGTCGGTGAAGTCGTGCACTGCGTAGGCGTTATCCCACACGATGCGGAAGTCCGGCGCGGCCTTCATGGTGGCGAGGCGACGGACCGTCTCGTCGGAGTACGTGACGCCCGTGGGGTTGGAGTACTTCGGGACGCAGAACATGCCCTTGATGGAATCGTCGGCGGCGCACAGGCGCTCCACCTCGTCCATGTCGGGACCGGTCTCGGTCATGCGCACCGGGACGTTCTCGATACCCAGGTCCTGTGTGATGCCGAAGTGGCGGTCGTAGCCGGGCGCGGGGCACAGGAACTTCACGTGGTCGAGCTTGCTCCACGGGGTGCAACCGGGCACGCCCTTCTCCCAGTAGTGGATGAGAACGGACTGCATGATGTTCAGGCTCGAGGAGCCGAGCACGATGGTCTGCTCGGCGGGAAGGCCGAGGAACTCACCAGCTAGGCGGCGCGCCGAGGGGATGCCCTCGAAGCAGCCGTAATTCGAGCAGTCGACGCCCCCGTCGGTGAGGTCGGCTTCGCTCGTGAGCAGGTCGAGCATAGGACGGGAGATATCCACCTGGGCGGGCGACGGCTTGCCGCGCGCCATATCGAGCTTCAACCCCTTCGCCTTGACGGCGTCCACCTGGGAGCGCAGGTCGGCGATCGCGGCGTCGAGCTCAGGCGTCTCCATCTTCTCGTACATCGTTTGCATGACGGGCCCTCTTCCCTTTTCGTGTGACCGAGCACGTGTTTCGCAGACGCGAGACCGCGCAGGTCGTTTCACACAGCTTGCATAAGTATACGCGCGCGGCAAAAAAGGTGAACGAGATTACCTGCAGGTATTGCGTCTGGAAACATATCTTCATGCATACCGTGGTACATTGGGGCGAAACGACAACGGTGAGGAGGAGACCCATGAGGCTCGGCTCGTTTCAAGCGGAGGAGTTCGGCGACCTGCAGCGCCTGGTGGACGGCATGTTCATCGGTCGCGAGACCATCGACCGGCTCGACCTCGTCGTCCAGGCGGAGATCTTGGACCTCGGCGACGACCTCATGGAGATCGTCACGCTGCTGCCCCCGGGTGTCTACGACCGCCAACGCCTCTGCGACCAGCTGAACTCGGCGCTCGCCGCCCACGGCTGGGGCTCTACGTACGGAACCGTGGAATAGCTGCACCGCATCGATCGCAAAGGAGAGCTCCATGTCCGATTCCAACCAGAATCGCGAGCGCGAAGAGGCAATCCGCGCCGCCGACTGCGCCCTCGAGCACCTCTATGCCGCGCGCGACGCGCTCGGCTCCGCGAAGAACTGGGGCGTCTTCGATATCGTAGGCGGAGGCTTCTTCTCCACCCTCATCAAGCAAAGCAAGATGTCCGACGCCGAGCGCGAGCTCAACGCGGCGCGCGACGCGCTCTCCGTCTTCGCGCGCGAGCTCGCCGACGTGGAGGGTGCAGGCGGCGTCCATATCGACACGGACGACTTCGCCTCCGCCATCGACCTGTTCTGGGACAACCCCTTCGTCGACCTCTACGTCCAGGGGCGGATCAACGACGCGCGCGACCAGGTCGAAGCGGCCATCGAGCAGGTCGAGTCGGTGCGGCGCATGCTCAGCCGCTGACGGCGGCCCGTCCCTTACCGCTACGCACGCTACTCGCGACAGGCGAAGCGCATGTAGATAAGGCCGATCGCAGCAGACGAAATCGAGCCGGCGAGAATCGCCGTCTTGGAGGCGAGGAGCTCGGCGGGCGCCCCGCCGAACGCGAGGCCGGAGATGAGGATCGACATCGTGAAGCCGATGCCGCCCAGGATGCCCACGCCGACGATATGGCGCCAGCCCACGCCCTGTGGCATCTCGGCGAGTCCCAGCTTGATGAGCGCGCACGTCATGCCAACGATGCCGATCGGCTTGCCGAGCAGCATGCCCAAGTAGGTACCGATGGCGACGGGGTCGAACAGCACCGACGCCGGGTCGACGCCCACCAGGCGCACCTGGGCGTTCACGAAGGCGAACAGCGGCAGGATGATGAAGTTCACCGGGGTGGAGATTGCGTTCTCCAGGCGCTGAAGCGGCGGCGTCACGCGATGCATGATGCGCTCGACCCCGTAGACCGCATGCGTGAAGTCGTGCTGGCCGAGGATATGCGTCTTGTCATCGAAGCGGTCCTCGAGCTCGGGAAGCTTCGCCTGAAGCCAACCGACCAAGCCGCTCGCGTCGATATCGGAGCGCGCCGGGATGGTGAACGCCAGGATGACGCCCGCGAGCGTCGCATGGATCCCGGACTGGTACACGAAAAACCACAGCACGAGGCCCAAGGCAAGATACGGCGCCAGGCGGAAATGACGCCGTACATTCAACGCGATAAGCAGGCAGGTCACCACGGCAGCCGCGGCGAGCCAGCCCAACTGCGGAGTCTGCCCGTAGAACAGGGCGATGGCAACGATGGCGAGCAGGTCGTCCGCGATGGCGAGCGTCGAGAAGAACACCTTGATCGCCGGCGGCACGCGGCTGCCCAGAAGCGACAGCACGCCGAGGGCGAAGGCGATGTCGGTCGCCATCGGAATGGCCCATCCGTAGATGGCGCCATCGCGGTTCACGAACGCGTAGATGCAGGCGGGCGCGATGACGCCGCCCACCGCGGCGAGCATGGGCAGCATCGCCTGGCGGGGGCGCTTGAGCTGCCCCACCGTCATCTCGTATTTGAGTTCGGTTCCCACCAGCAAAAAGAAGATGCCCATGAGGAAGTCGTTCACGAACAGCTCGAACGTGAGCGAGAAGGTCCACCCGCAGATATCGATGGCGACAGGACGCTCGAAGAAGGCGTGGACGGCCTCGTAGGCGTCGGTGTTCGCACAGATGACGGCCGCGACGGCGGCCACAATCATCACGCACGCGGAGATGGTGCCGTTCGAGGTGATGTTCTCGAACGCGCTGCGGTGCTCGAGGCGCAGGCGCTGGCTTTCATTCAGAAGCGGAACGGGTGCGCCGGGCGCATCGAGCGCAAGCGCCTTGCGCTCGACCGCCTTGGTCGATCGCCTGCTCTGTCTGCGCGTATGCTTCGTCATGATACGTCCGGTCCCTTCAGCCGTCAGTCCATCCACACGCCGTGCATCCCAGCGAATGCACGCATCTGTAATAAATTATTATTCACCCATCGGTCTGCGCAAGACCCCGCTTCTTCGGGAGACGCGCGAATTCACAGGCGAACGGAAAGCGTTCCGCCCGCGGTCCTGGGACGCCCGCGGCACGTGCCCGTTTCACGGAAAAGCCCGGCGCCGCAGGTGGCACCGGGCTTGTCAGAAAACGTACTGGAGTCGCTTCCGTTACTCAGCGGCGGCCAGGATCGGCGCAGCGACCTGCTTCTTGCGGGAAAGCACGCCGGGCATCCAGACGCCCTCGGGCACGTCCTCGACGCCGAGGCCCTTCTGGGCGATTTCGGTCTCGCCCTCGAACAGGACCTGGGAGCCCTCCTCCATGATGTCGGTCAGGCACAGCACGATGCCGTCGGCGCCCTTCTCGGCCTGATAGGCGCGCATGGCCTCGCGAATCTCGGGGATCATGCCGAGCGCGCGGGACTTGTCGACCGTCTCGTACTGGCCGATGAGGAGCTTGCTCGCGCCGACCTCGAACTGCTTGATGTCGTTGCCGACCATCTGCTCGGCAGTGAAGGAACCGGACGGACGGGTGAGGAAGACCTCCATACCGAACTTGACGGGGTCGACGCCGAGCTGCTCGCCGAGGCGGGCGGCGACGGCGCGGTCGACATCGGTCGTGGTCGGGCTCTTGAGCATGAGCGTATCGGTCATCATGGCTGCGAGCAGAAGCTTCGCCTGGGTGTCGGTCGGCTGCTGGCCGAAGAGCTCAAAGAGCCTCGCCACGATGCAACAGCTGGAGCCCCAGGGCAGGGCGATGATGTGCAGCGGGGCGGCGGTGGTGAAGCCGCCGAAGCGATGGTGGTCGACGACGCCGACGATCTGGGCGCCCTCGAGACCGGCCACGGACTGGCCCGCCTCGTTGTGGTCGGTGAGGACGACCTGCTGGCCCTCCTCGACGCTCTCGATGAGCACGGGCTCCTCGATGCCCGCGTCGGCGAGGAGCTTCGCGGACTCAGCGGGTAGCGCGCCCAAGCGGCAGGCCTGGTAGGTGTCGCCGTTGTAGTTGACCTGGTTCAGCAGCTGGGACAGGACCACGGCGCTCATGATGGCGTCGTTATCGGGGTTCTGGTGACCGAAGACGAGAACGTTGCTCATGGATACCCTCCAAGACGGTTCACAGGTGTATCAAACGCTGTAATCGTAGCACGCGCGCGGGCGGGATGTCCTCATCGGGGACGGGGCAGTTTGGAGACATCCCTGCCGTACGGGATCTCCTACACCGTGGCGTTCTCGCGACGCCACTCGCGCGGGCACAGCCCAAAGGCGCTCTTGAACGCACGCGAGAAGTGGAGCTGGTTGGGATAGCCCACCGCGCGGCCCACCTCGCCCACCGACAGCGCCGTGAGCTTGAGCAGCTGTGCCGCCTTCGTCATGCGGAAGTCGATCAGGTACTGCTGGGGCGACTTGTCGGTCGCGTTCTTGAAGATCTTGCCAAAGTAGCTGCGGTTGAGGCCCGTCTGGCGCGCGATGTCCTCCACCGTGATGCCGTTTTGGTAGTTCTGCTCGATATAGGTCATGGCCTCGCGGATGTAGAGGTCCTGCAGCTTGCTCGTCGAGGCCGCATGCGGGGTCTCCACCGAGCGCAGCAGGCTGTCCAAGAACAGATAGGTGTGGCCGATGAGCTGAAACGCCGTATCGTTCTCATGGTCGACGAGGTAGCGCATCTCCTGCTCCATCGTCTCCCGCACATCGGTCTTCTCGGCGCGGTAGACCGGCGAGGACTCGGAGAGCCCGGCAAACGACAGGGACTCCTTCACCCTGATGCCGTCGAACTCCACCCAGATATATTCCCATGGGTCATCCATATCCGCATAGTAGGTGTTCACCTGGCCCGGGAAGATCATGAAACCCTCCCCTGCCTGCAGGTGATAGGTGGTCTGTTCTCCCGAAACGTCCGAGGAGACAAGCGTGCCGCCGCCCGAGATGATGTAGTGGAACAGGTAGTGGCTGCGGCGGAACGGGCCGAATGCGTGGCCCGGCGTGCAGACCTCGCGTCCGTACTGGTACGGCATCAAATCGATGTATTTGCCTCGTGAAAACGTGGACGAGACGATCTCGTGCATGGGCATTGCATCTGCCTTCCATAACCGGGTGAAATATTCCCTGGCTGCGCTACATCACGCAATTGGTTATATTACTGTATATTAGTTCATGCTGTTTTTCTCTCCTAGATATCTATATTTTATATCACTATGACTTGTTTATAGTTATTAGTGCAGGTAAGGGGCTATATTACCCATTACATGCGGAAATAGAAGAACTCCTCAAAAACCGCTTCCGGGTCATTTTGGACCGTTTGCCGAACGAAACTTCGTGTGGCAGCCAAAACACGAGGCGTTCTACCTGCTCAATCGCGAACAGAGCAAGCTTGTATATCGTAATGAAATCTCAAGCGCGCAAATTTGCAAACATAGTATTGAAGACGCAGTAAGAACTGCCTCTATGCGCAGTCAGGACGCATACGGGCACACAGGAAGGGGTTACGCAATGGCTGAGCTCTCTCTGGAACACGTAGGGAAGACATACCCGAACGGTTACGAGGGCGTCAAGGATTTCAACCTGGAGATCGCCGACAAGGAATTCGTCATCTTCGTCGGTCCCTCCGGCTGCGGAAAGTCCACGACGCTGCGTATGATCGCAGGCCTTGAGGACATCACGTCCGGCACGCTGAAGATCGACGGCCGCGTCGTGAACGACGTCGAGCCGAAGGACCGCGACATCGCGATGGTCTTCCAGAACTACGCGCTCTACCCGCACATGACCGTCTACGACAACATGGCTTTCCCGATGAAGCTGCGCAAGGCCAGCCCCGACGATATCGATCGCGCCGTGCGCGAGGCAGCGCGCATTCTCGACCTCGAGAAGCTGCTCGACCGCAAGCCCTCCGCGCTCTCCGGCGGCCAGCGCCAGCGCGTCGCCATGGGCCGCGCCATCTGCCGCAACCCCAAGGTCTACCTCATGGACGAGCCGCTGTCCAACCTCGACGCCAAGCTCCGCGTCCAGATGCGCGCCGAGATCTCTAAGCTCCATGACCGCCTGGGCGCCACCATCATCTACGTTACCCACGATCAGACCGAGGCCATGACGCTCGGCACCCGCATCGTCGTCATGAAGGACGGCGTCATGCAGCAGGTCGATTCGCCCTCGAAGCTCTACTCCGAGCCGTGCAACCTGTTCGTCGCCGGCTTCATCGGCAGCCCGCAGATGAACTTCATCGACGCCACCGTGGGCGAGTCCGCCGGCCACGTCACCCTCTCCTTCGGCAAGAACACCATCACCCTCGCGGACGACAAGGGCAAGGTCCTGGCGGACAAGGGCTATGTGGGCAAGGTCGTCGTCATGGGCATCCGCCCCGAAGACGTCGTCGACTCCAACGAGCATGCCGCCGGGCGCAACCTCTCCGAGCCCATCGAGGCGACGGTCACCGTCTACGAGCTGCTCGGTTCGGAGGCCATGATCTACGCCGACGTCGACGGCGGCTCTGTCTCCAGCCACGTGTCGTCCACCAACCCCGCACGCGTAGGGAGCCGCATCAAGGTCGCGTTCGACCTCGACAAGATCCACGTATTCGACAAGCAGTCCGAGCTGGCCATCGTTCACTAAGCGCGGAAGGAGGCTACACGCATGCTGAACAAACCCATTTCCCGCCGTGCGCTCCTGGGAGGAGCGGCTGCCGGAGCAGCAGGCCTGCTGTTCAGCGGCTGCACCACCGAGCGCGCAGACGGCAAAATCGAGGTTGAGATCGTCAGCTACAAGCAGGAGGCCGTGAGCATCTTCGAGCACCTCATGGAGGAGTTCAACGCGGCACACGATGACATCTACCTCAATATCCAGAGCCCGGCAGACGCCGTGACCGTCATGAAGACGCGCTTTGTGCGTGAGAACTACCCCGATGTCATCGGCATCGGCGGCGACGGTGACTACGCGAGCTTCACCGACTCCCAGATTCTCGCCGACGTCTCCGACTGCCCGACGCTCGACGACGTACAGGACGCCTACATCGACATCCTCGACAGCGTGACCTACGTACCCATGGAGGGCATCTACGGCGTGCCCTATGTAGCGAACGCCGCCGGCATGCTCTACAACAAGGATATGTTCGAGGAGCACGGTTGGATGATTCCCGAGACCTGGGACGAGCTGATCGCCTTGTTCAAGCAGATCCAGAGCGAAACGCCCGATATCTACCCCATCTACCTGGGCTACCTTGACACGTGGACCATCCTGTCGCCGTGGAACTCCATCACGGCGAATATGGTCCCGTCGGATCTCAATTACAAGGTGAACCTCGGCGAGGCCAAGTTCGCAGACTACTACCGCGAACCCGCCGAGCGCATGCTCGAGCTGCTGGACTACGCGGAGCCCGGCCCGTTCGCCTATGCCTATAACGACGCCTGCACCGCGTTCGCGCGCGGCCAGAGCGCCATGTACCCTTGCGGCTCGTTTGCCGTACCGCAGATCCTCTCGGTGAACCCCGATATGAACATCGGTATGTTCGCCATGCCCTCGGCGGAGCGCGCTGAGGACCGCGTGGTAGTCTCCGGTGTCGACCTGCAGTGGTGCGTCGCCGAGACCTGCGAGCACAAGGACGCCGTGTACGAGGTCATCAAGTTCCTGTCGCAAGCCGAAAACATCCAGACCTACATCGACGACCAGCGTGCCATCCCCTGCCTGAAGGGAGACTTCGAGCTCGATCCGTTGTTTGACGACATCCAGTCCTTCTTGGACGAGGGCCGCGTCCTCGACTACCTCGACCACTCCTATCCCTCCTCCATGGGTTGCGACGCGCAGGTCCAGACGATGCTTCTGAACAAGGACATCGACGCGTTCCTGGAGAAATGGGACACCGATTGGCAGCGCTACAACCGCAATGTCATCCGTAAGGTACAGGACAGCAAGGGTCAGCAGTAAGGAGGACGCGCTATGGCAAGTACGGCTGCAATCGGGTCGAATCGCCGCAAGACCTTCATGGCGATTCTGATTCCGGTTCTTGTGCTCTTCTGCGCATTCAATACGATCCCGCTCATCACGGGCTTTTTGTACAGCTTCACCGACTCGAAGGGCTACGGCGCCTTCAACATCGTCGGCATCCAGAACTACATCGACATGTTCAGCGATACCCGTATCCTGAACTCGTATCTGTTCACGTTCAAGGTGGCCATCGTCGCCACGCTCGGCACGAACGTCATCTCGCTCATGCTGGCCATCGGCCTTACGAGCAAGATCAAGTTCAAGAGCGCGCTGCGCGGCGTCTACTTCGTGCCCCGCATCCTGGGCGGCTTGGTCGTCGGCTACGTGTTCAGCTACTTCTTCACCTACATCGTGCCCGCCATCACCGGCACCGAGTCCATTCTCGCGAACCCCGACTGGGCGTGGGTGGCCATCGTGATCGTCGTGGTGTGGCAGGCCTGCGCGCAGACCACCATCATCTACATCACCGGCCTGTCCTCTGTGCCCGAGGACGTCTACGAGGCGGGCAGCCTCGACGGTGCCACCGGCTGGGACAAGTTCCGCTACATCACCTTCCCGCTCATCATGCCGAGCGTCACCACCAACATGGTGCTCGTGATGAAGGACATGCTGATGGTCTTCGACCAGATCGTCTCGATGACTTCCGGCGGCCCCGCCCAGTCCACCGAGTCCATCTCCTACCTCATCTACAACAACGGCCTGTCCGGCGGCCAGTTCGGCTACCAGTGCGCCAACGCGGTGATCTTCTTCATTCTCATCGCGGTGGTCTCCATCCTGCAGACCAAGTTCTTGAACAGTAAGGAGGAGCAGCTCTAATGGCTAAAGATAAAGTTAAAGAGCGGGTGAACTGGCCTATCACCATCCTGCTCATCATCGGCCTCATCACCATCATCTTCCCGCTGTACATGGCGGTCGTCATCGCCTTCAAGGACCCCTCCGAGATGACGAACGACATCGCCGGCATCCTGTCGCTGCCGAGCTCTTGGAGCCTCGACAACTTCATCGAGGCCATCCAGGTCACGGACTTCTTCAACTCCTTCTTGAATTCGTTGATCATCACCGTCGTGGCCGTCGTGGCGTCGATCCTCATCCATAGCCTCGCCGCCTACGCGATCGGCCGCAACATGGATCATAGCCGGATCTTCAAGGCGAGCTACTACTTCATCATCGCCGGCATGTACGTGCCCTTCGCGATCCTGATGATGCCGCTCGTCAAGCAGACCGCCGTCATGCACCTGGACAACATGTTCGGCGTCATGATCCTCTACATCGTCTTCTACATGCCGATGAACATGATGCTCTACACGGGCTACCTGCGTAACATCCCCATCGCGCTCGAAGAGGCCGCGCGCATGGACGGCGCCTCCACCTGGAGCACCTACTGGAAGGTCATCTTCCCGCTCATGAAGCCCATGCACGCCACCGTCGCTGTCATCACCGGCCTCGCCGTGTGGAACGACGTCATGACCCCGCTCGTCATCATGGGCGGCCAGGGCATCAACACGCTGCCGCTCGCCCAGATGAACTTCCAGACCGCGTTCTCCACGAACTACAACCTGGCGTTCGCCTCCTACCTGCTCGCCATGCTCCCGATGATCATCTTCTACATCATCGCGCAGAAGCAGATCATCGGCGGCGTCACGAACGGTGCCGTGAAGTAACGGTTATGCTGCCTGCATGTATCAAAATACGACATATGCACTGCTCATGTAGCTTGTAACCCCTTGCACTTGGGTCCCGGAGACGGGACCCAAGTGCCGTAAAATACCCCTGCTCGATGAGCGTAGTCGGGCGCGACCATTCCACCCAGCCAAGAAAAAGCGAGGTACGATGTCAATTCGCATTGACGACGCAACGCAAACCTTCACGCTGCATACGCGAAACACGACTTATCAGATGCACGTTGACGATTTCGGTTACCTGCTGCACCTGTACTACGGTACCCGCAGCGAGGGCACCATGGACTACCTGCCCACCTATGCGGACCGCAGCGGCTGCTGCTGCAGCCCGCATGAGGCCGGCACCCGCACGTATTCGCTCGATGTCCTGCCCCAGGAGTTTCCCTTCCAGGGCAACGGCGACCTGCGCAGCACCCTGCTGCAGGTGCGCGACGCGAACGGCACGTTCGGTTGCGACCTGCGCTATGTGCGCCACGAGGTGCGCGCCGGCAAGTACGGCCTGCCCGGCCTGCCCGCCTCCTACGCGGACGCGGATACGGACGGCGCCGAGACCCTTTCGGTCACGCTTGCCGACGAGCGCATCGGGCTTGAGGTCGAGCTGCTGTTCGGCGTCATCCCCGAGATCGACATCATCGCGCGCGCCGCGATCGTGAGAAACGCCGGCGACGGCCGCGTGACGGTCGAGAAGCTGCAGTCCGCCTGCCTCGACTTCGTCGCGGGCTCCTTCGACGTCATCACCTTCAACGGCCAGCACTGCATGGAGCGCAAGCCGAGCCGCCAGCACGTGCTGCCGGGCTCCTTCAGCGTCGGCAGCCGCCGCGGCCAGTCCTCGCACCAGTACAACCCGTTCATGATCCTGTGCGACCGCGATGCGACCGAGACCGCCGGCCGCGCCTGGTCTATGAGCTTCGTGTACAGCGGCAACTTCAAGGCCGAGGTCGAGCAGACCCAGTACCAGCAGATCCGCATGCAGATGGGCCTGTCCGACGAGCTTTTCAGCTACCCGCTCGAGCCGGGCGAGCAGCTGGTGGCCCCCGAGGTCATCATGACCTACTCCAATGAGGGCCTCGAGCACCTGTCGCACAACCTCCACCGCTGCATCCGCCGTCACGTGTGCCGCGGCCCCTGGCGCGACGCCCCGCGCCCCATCCTGGTCAACAGCTGGGAGGCCCACTACTTCAACTTCACCGGCGACGAGCTCGTGCGCCTCGCCGAGAAGGCGGCCGACCTCGGCATGGACATGCTCGTCATGGATGACGGCTGGTTCGGCGCGCGCGACGACGATTGCCGGTCGCTCGGCGACTGGACCGTCAACGAGGAGAAGCTCGGCGGCACCTTGGCGCAGCTCATCGAGCGCGTCAACGCCACGGGCGTGAAGTTCGGCATCTGGGTCGAACCCGAGATGGTCAACGAGAACAGCGACCTGTTCCGCGCGCACCCCGACTGGGCGCTCGCGATCCCGGGCAAGCAGCCCGCACTCGGCCGCGACCAGCTCGTGCTCGACTTCTCCCGCAAAGAGGTGCGCGACAACCTCTTCGATCAGCTGTGCCGCGTGCTCGACCAGGGCAACATCGAGTACCTGAAGTGGGATTTCAACCGCAGCATGATCGACATCTACTCGCACGCCACCGTCGACCAGGGTCGCGTCATCTACGACTACTACCTCGGCCTGTACGATGTGCTCGAGCGCCTGGTGCAGCGCTATCCGAACCTGCTGATCGAGGGTTGCGCTGCGGGCGGCGGCCGCTTCGACGCCGGCTGGTTCCATTACGCGCCGCAGTTCTGGACGAGCGACAACACCGACGGCCATGATCGCATGACCATCCAGTACGGCTCGTCGTTCGGCTATCCCTGCTCCGTCATGGGTGCCCACGTCTCCGCCTGCCCGAACGAGGTCAACGGCCGCACCGTGTCGCTGTCCGCCCGCGGCCTCATCGCCATGTCCGGCGGCGGCTTCGGCTACGAGCTCGACCTGCTCGAGCTCAACGACCGCGCCTGCGAGATCATCCGCGAGCAGATCAAGCGCTACCGCTCCATCGAGGGCCTGATGCGCGAGGGCCTCTACTACCGCCTGACCGATCCCATGAGCGACGACGTCTACGCCTGGGAGTTCATGGCGGAAGACGGCTCCGAGGCCATCGTGAACGCCGTCGTCGCGAAGGCGGAGGGCTACGGCGAGGCCCGTTATGTGGTGCCGCGCGGTCTCACGCGGGACGCCTTCTACCGCGAGGTCGCCTCTGACCGCGTCTATCCGGCAAACGCGCTCATGGATATGGGCCTGCCGCTGCCGGTGAGCTCCGCGCTCTACATGAGCCGCAGCTACCACTTCGTGCGCGTGGACGAGTAGCCTTGCACGGGTAAGCGTTTTCGTAGCACCGATATACACGCCAGAGGGGGCGATGCACGAGCTGCATCGCCCCCTTCTCATGAGATGGCCCCGAAAAACAAATGCCCCGACACCTGCCTTGAGGTGCCGGGGCATTGGGCTGGCCGCAGCCTAGAGGACAGCCAGGAAGCGGTCTTGCGCCGCGCGGCCGGATTCGTTCCACTTGAACACGCCGGCATCGGCGAGCACATGGCCGAAGACATCGCTCACGCCGTCGCGGATGACCTGCTCGGCCGTCTCCTCGGTAATGTCGGGATTGGCAGCCGCAAGCTCAAGCGCCCAGGCGGCATGGGAGGCGGACAGCGGGTCGGCAGCAAGCTCGTCCGCGAGCGCCGTCGTGTCGGCATCCCCTGCGTGCGCCAGCAGGTGCCCCTTGACCGCAGCGAGCTCCTCAACCAGGCGCGCCGGCAGGATGGCGAGACCCATGACCTCGATAAGGCCGATGTTCTCCTTCTTGATGTGGTGCCACTCCGCATGCGGGTGGAACACGCCGAGCGGGTGCTCGTCGGTCGCGATGTTGCAGCGCAGCGCGAGATAGAGCACGTACTCGTTGCCCTCCTTGCACGCAACGGGCGTGATGGTATTGTGGGCGACAGCCACACCGTCCTCCACCGTCTCGGCGATGACGCCCGCCTCCTCGTCCGTGTAGCCACGCCAGACGTCGAGCACATGCGCAGCGGCGTCGAGCAAGCGCTCGCGGTCGGTTGCGCGCAGGCGCAGCACGCTCATGGGCCAGCGCACGACCTCGCAGGAGACATCGTCGAAGCCCGCGATCTCGAACGTCTTCGCCGCCGGCGCCTTCATCATCGGGAACACGTGCCGTCCGCCCTGGAAGTGATCGTGCGACAGGATGGAGCCGCCCACGATGGGCAGGTCGGCATTAGAGCCGATGAAGTAATGGCCGAACAGGTCGACGAAATCGAGCAGGCGGCTCATGTTCTCGCGGTCGACGTGCATAAGACGGTGCTCAGCGCTCATGGCGATGCAGTGCTCGTTGAAGTAGGCGTACGGGCTGTACTGCAGACCCCAGTGCTCGCCGCCCAGCGTGATGGGCAGGATGCGGAGGCTCTGGCGCGCCGGGTGCGCACCGTGGGGAGCGCCCGCGCCGCGGCCCGGATAGCCCTCATTCTCCATGCAGAGCTGGCAGGCCGGGTACACGTCGCCGGTGTCCTTGGCGGCCCCAGCGGCGGCGATGGCCTTCGGGTCCTTCTCCGGCTTGGAAAGGTTGATGGTGATCTCCAACTCGCCCCACTCGGTCGGAGAGGTCCAGGCGATGTTTCTCGCGATGGCGGCCTTGCGCACGTAGCGGCTGTCGCAGCTCATCTTGTAGAACCAGTCGGTCGCCGCCTTGGCGCCGAAGGAGCGGTACAGCGCGGCGAAGGCGCGCTCAACCTCGGAGGGCCTGGGCATCAAGATATTCATGACGTGCGTGGCCACGCGGTCGACGCCCGACGGGGTGTCCTCCTCCATCCCGTTGGCCACGCCGGCCTCCGCGATGCGGGTGACGGTCCCCTCGAGGTCGAATTCGTCGTCGCCCGTGGCCACGGCAGGCACCGGCGCCTCGCCGGTGAGGTCCGACGTGGGCGAGGTGGCGTAGGCGGCATCGAGGTACACCTGCACATGCGGGGCCGCGGGACCGGTGGCGCCGACGGCCTCCAGCACGGTGTTGTGCGCCCACATGGCATCGGCCGGGGCAACCAGACCGCAGCGAACCGCGTAGCGGACGAGCGCTTCGATATCGGCGGCGAGATCGGAGGCGCTATAGGTCTTCTCTACAGCCATGCCGCATACGCCCCCTCAGAAGCGATGCGGTAGGTGCGGCAGTTGCCCTCACCCAGCCAGCCGTCCATGCCGCGCACGAACGCGTCGACCTTGTCGAGCGGCACGAAGGCCTGGATAGAGCCGCCGAAGCCGCCGCCGTGGATGCGGACGGCACCGTCGTCGCCCAGCAGGCGCTCGGCGAGCGCCAGGGCCACCATGGCGGGCTGGTCATTGCCGCCGCACGAGACGTTTTGCAGGTACATGCCCGAACTCGCGCCGGAGCGACGCGTCAAGTCGAGGAACGTGTCGATATCGCCCGCGCACAGGGCGTCCCAGCGCTCGACGACGAGGCGGTTCTCGATGTAGTAATGCAGGGCGCGCAGCACCGGGCGGTCGCCCAGCTTTTCGCGCAGCTCCACCACGCGCTCGTCGAACTGCTCGACGGGCACCTCGCACAGGCGGGTCTTGCCGAACTCAGCGGCCACGGCCTGCATCTCGCCGGGCACGGCGGCGTAGTCGGCGGTGCTCACACTGTGGTCGGTGCCCATGTAGGCCAGGCACAGCGCATATCCCTTGTCGGCGAAGTCGAAATCGAGTTTCTCGGACACGGGGTTCTCGGGATCCTCGAAATTGATGTGGGCGATGCCGCCGAGCGCCTCGGACAGCTGGTCCATCAGGCCGCAGGGCTTGCCGAAGTAGACGTTCTCGGCGCGCTGGGCGGCCTGCGCCATCGCGGTGGGGCTCACCGGGTCGCCGGGCCACAGCGTCTCCATGACGCGGCCGACGGCGAGCTCGAGCGCCGCCGAGGACGAAAGGCCGCTGCCACCGGGGATGTCGCTCGTCATCAGGAGGTCGAAACCCTGGACCTCACGGCCGGTCGCGGCGAGGTCGGCCGCCATACCGCGCACCAGGCCGGCCGTGCTGACATGCTCGTCCTCGCGCGCGGAGAGGTCGGAAAGGTCGATCTCGAAGGGTTCGTAGCCGGCGCTCACCACGCGGGCGCACATGGTGCCGTTGAGCGCTGCCACACCCTCGATCGACACGTCGAGGGCACCGGCGACCACATGGCCTCCCTCATGATCGGTATGGTTGCCGGCGATCTCGCTGCGCGCCGGCGCGTGGACGTGCGCGAGGTCGTGCCCTCCCCCGAACTGCTCGGAGAAGCGATCGACAAGTTCAGATACTGCCGTGCCCATGGAATCTCCTCTCGTGATATCCGACGGCGGGCATGCGGCACATCCCGCCGCCGCACCTTCAGTCCCCTTCCGTTTATGTTTGAGACTGTAAGAGTTTGATAGGTTCACGATGACTGTACCATATCTGCGAGGGACCGGTCGCCTGCTGTCGGCAAGCGTTGCCACATCGCGTGCATATCACCTGGCAATATGGATATTCAGTACCTTATACCTGCACTTATATATCATTTTGAGAGAAGGGTCCGGAGCCTCTTCCCCACCGTGCGCGCACCTCCAGGTGAACGGTCGGCCCCGCGGGTTGAACGGCTCAATATCACAAATAACTTGCGCTAGTTTGTTCGATTGTGTTCAATAGGTGCAAGGAGGTTCCCATGCTCAAAGCAGAACGGCAAGAACAGATCGTTTCCCGCCTCATGGCGAACGGCACCGCGACGGTCAGCGCCATCGCGACAGCGCTCGACGTCTCGGAGATGACCATCAGGCGCGACCTCGAGGAGCTCTCCGAGCGCGGCATCATCGAGCGCGTCTACGGAGGAGCCCGCATCCCGTCAACCCTGAAGGAGTCCTACTCCGCCGGCGGCATCCCGCTGCCGCGCGAGTACAGCCATCTCGAGAAGCGCCGCCTGCACACGCAGGCCAAGCAGCAGATCGCCCAGCGCGCCGCGCGCCTGATCGAGCCGGGAGACACGGTCTTTCTCGGCGCCGGCACCACCGTCGAGACCATGGTCGACTACCTCCCCCACGGCAACCTGCGCATCATCACGAACAGCCTTTCCGTGTTCAAGCTGCTCGAGAACAACGATCAATGCGAGCTCTACCTCGTCGGCGGGCTCTTCCGCCATCAGACCAGCTGCTTTGTGGGAAGCATGGCCGAGGACGCCGTCGCGCCGCTCGGCATCGACAAGGCGTTCATCGGCGCGAACGGCGTCGCAAACGGCGATCTGTTCACCTACAACATGGACGAGGGCAGGATCCAGCGCCTCGTGTTCGACAAGGCGCGCGAGCGCTACGCCGTGTGCGATACCAGCAAAATCGGACGCTGCGACTTCTACGCGTTCTACCATCTGGCGGACCTTGCGGCGCTCATCTGCGACGATGCGCTCGACGAGGCGCGGCGCGAAGATATCACCCAGTTCTGCCCCGTCCTGTAGACGGGCGGAACAGCGCGGCACTTCCCGTATGAAGTAACTGGGTCCGAGGCAGACCAGCTTTCTCTTTGCCCCACCCGCGTCGGCGGTCGATAGACGCCGCTGCGTTGCTCCCCATTTCCACTATTAGGCGGCTGTCAGCCGAACCCCGTCCGCAAGCCATCTCCTCGACGCGCAAAACCCCTGTTGGAAGCCGTGAGCCCGGGCATCGATTTTGCATGTCCGCGTTTCGGTAACCTAATACCGTCAATACGGAGCAGCCGGCGGGCGCAAACCCTCCGCGCGAGGTCGGTCCCGGACACATGGGGCAGGCGACGCCGGCGCAGATCCAGCTTTTACGCGACGGAGGGAATCAGAAGCGGCTCGCGCTCGCGGATGAGCTCATCGGGATAGTCGAACATATAGGCCCCGCAGGCGTTCACGATCGTCGTGCCGCACGGGTGCTCGAGCGTGCGCGCGACGCGCCCGTACTCCCGATGGATGTGCCCGTGCAAAAAGAACGTGGGCTTCAGCTTGTCCACGTAGTAGTCGAACGCCTCGAACCCCTGGTGCGGCAAGTCGTCCATATCCCCATAGCCGCGTATCGGCGCGTGCGCGACTACGATGTCCACGCCGCCCGTGGCACGCGCGAGCAGGGCGAGCCTGCCCACGCGCGAGCGCATCTGCTTCTCGGTGAAGCCGAAGACGCGGTCGTTGTACTTCACCGAGCCGCCGACACCCATGATGCGGATGCCGCGGAAGTCGCGCAGCTGCCCCTCGATGGAGTAGCAGCCCTGGGGCGGATGCTCCATGTAGGCCATGTCGTGGTTGCCCCACACGTAGACAAGCGGCACGTTCGCCAGGGTCTCGATGTGCTCAAGGTAGCTCGCCGGCAGATCGCCGCACGAGATGATGAGCTCGACCCCCTCCATGCGCTCACGGTCGTAGTAGTCGGTCAGCCAGGCCTCTTCGACATCGGCAATGGCCAGTATCTTCATCGCTTCGCCTCTCGGTGAGCCGCGACCACCGGGTCGAGGGGAATGACGCCCGAAACGCTCACCTCGTCGAGCGCGCGGTCGGACAGTTCCCGCTCCTCCGGCAGACGGCCCACGACGTTCTCGTTGAGCCATGACATGCGGGCGATCTCATTGCTCGGCAGCCTATCGGACCCCGCGGGCTGCACGATGCCGATCTGGCTTTTCAGCTCGCCTGCAAACGGGCGCATCTGCCCGCTTTGCACCGCCTGCTTGAACACCTCGACCAGCACGCGCTGACGGAACGGCACGACGTCCTCGACATGAATGTCCATCACGCCGGAGGAAAGGCCCCACCAGTAGTTCAGGGCCTTGTCGCGCCGCATATCGGCCTCGTGGCGCCACGAGTTGTCGCGAATGGACTGGACGATGCGCTCGTAATAGCGCCCCCAATCCCACACGGGCTCGCCCAGATGGACCTCGGTGCCGTCGTGCTCCACGAGGTAGAGCCCCCAGGGCTCCTCCGGATGACGCAGGTCGGGCACATCGCGGGCGCAGATGACGCGCACGTCGGTCTCCGCCAGCTCGCGACGCCAGTCGTAGTCCTTCGATGCATACCACTTGAGGAAGACCGTCGCATGCGGATCGACGGTCTGCACCCCGATGGCGAACGCGTTGATGCTCGCAACCGTGCCGTAGACCGGCGCATCGGCGACGTATCCCACGCGGTGGTTGCACGACAGGCTCGCCGCGAGCACGCCCAGCAGGTATTTCGCCTCGTAGGTGCGCGTGCCGAACGTACGCACCGCGCTGTGGGAGAGGCTCACCGAGCAGTTGAGCACCTTCAGATGCGGGTACCTGACCGCAGCGCGCAGGGCCTGCGGCATCTGGGTCGGCACGTTCGTCACGACCAGATCGCAATGGTCGGCCACCGCTTTGTCGATGGCGCGGTCGAACGCCTCGTCGGATTTGCAGTCGGTATAGACCGTGGTCTCGACCGTGCCGTGCGAGGCGCGCTCCAGCTCCCGGCGGCCCTTATCGTGCGCGGCCGCCCAGCCTGAAGTCGTCGGATCCAGCTCGTAGATGAAGGCGATGTGCATCGGCTTGGCCAGCAGCGCCCGCTGGGCCAGGCCCTTCAGGTCCGAGATGAGCGAGCTGCGAGCGGGTTCGCTCGGACTCTCCAGATAGGCGATGGACTCACCGTTCGACTTGACGCGCAGCTCGCCCCAGATGCGACCGAGGCGGTCGGCGATCTCGGTCGGCGAGCCGCACATGGCGAGCTCGTAACCGTAGACCTTCAGGTACACCAAAAACGCGTCGCCCGCGGTCATGTCCAAGCGGTCGCCGTCCCGGCGCGCGAACGCCTCGGCGAAGCTCGAGAACACCGAGCGCAGCGTCTTCACGTCGTCCTCGGGCCAGATGGTGTCGAGGTCGTGGCCGGCGAACACGGCGAGCCGCTCGTAGGATCCCTCTTCGGAAAAGACGATGCCGTAGATGGGCGCCACGCGCCAGAAGCGCAGGAAATCCTGGTAGATGCGCGATTCCTTCGAATCCGACGGCATGGGGAGCACGCGTGTCACGTTCGCCATGATGGTGGGCATGTTGAGGTAGCGCATCACCGAGACGCGCTTGTTGCCCTCCTGCACGTAGAAGCGCTGCAGGTACTCGTAGACGATGATGGACTCATGCAGCCCCTCTTTGCGCTGCGAATCGATCAGCGCACTCCACTTGGTGGCGAACTCCGAGTTGTCCTCGAGCAGCGGCATGAACTCGCGCGAGAAGGAGTTCTGGCGGCCGCGCGTACGCGTGCCCGCGATGAGCGACATGTCGATTTCCATCTCGCCGATGGGGACCTCGCCCTGATAGCCTCTGTCGCTCAGGATGTCGCCCAGGGCGACGGGATAGGGGTAGCGCCCCGCAGCGATATCGGTCTGGACCTGCCTGACACCGATCTTGTGTGCCTTGCGGTAATCGTCGATCATGCGCCCCACCTCTCCACATCGGCTCCGATACCCATCGGAAACTGCCCCCATTATCCATCCCGTGCATCAGGTGGGAAGGGGTCTGTCGGTACAAGGCAGAACTTGTTCGCATCTCATATCATATTGCGAGATGCATATGGAAAAATCGATGCCTTCTCGGTGGCAGTATGCACGGCCACCAGTTCGCGACGCGCACCTCCCCGGAGGAAGAGCGCGCCGCGAGGAACATGAGGCCTATGCCGCAGCGCGCGCGTTCAGAGAGCGCGATACGAGATAGGAGATGAGGGCAGCGCACAGCGCCGGCACGACCCAAGCCAGATCCAACCCTGCGAGAGGCAGCGCATCGATGGGCAGCCACAGCGTGGGCGCGAACGCGGCGCGCAGCGCATCGGACACGCTCACTACCGCGGTAACCGCGACGACCGAGGGCCACATCAGACGGTAGCGGTCGCTGAGGCCGTGGGCGAGACCCATCAGCACGAGCACGATGGCCACCGGATACATCGCGCCGAGCAGCGGCACCGAGAAGGCCAGGATCGTATCGAGCCCGAAGTTCGACAGCACGCAGGAGAACACCGCGAAGGCCACGGCGCAGGCACGGTAGGAGACACGGGGCAGCTCGTCGGCGAAATACGTACCGCAGCAGCTGATAAGCCCCGTGCAGACGTTCAGGCAGGCGAGCAGAAAGATCGCCGCGACCACGACGGTGCCCACGGTGCCGAAATGCGCCGTCGCCGATGCCGTCAGGATCGCCGCGCCGTTCGTGGCGTCGGGCGCGATGGTGCGCGCGCCCACGCCCACGAAGGCCAGTCCACAGTAGATGAGCGCCATGAGAACGCCCGCCACGACACCGGCGCGCGAGATCTCGCGCGTGAGCCCGGCGGGGTCGGTAACGCCCATCTCACGGATGTTCGTGGCGATGACCAGGCCGAACGTGAGCGAGGCAAGCAGATCCATTGTCTGATAGCCCACAAGGAAGCCCTGGACGGCGGCACCATCGGTATAGGGCGCCACTGCCGGTCCCACCTCGGGCACCGGCGAGAGCAGCGCGGCACCCGTCACCGCGACGATCAAGGCGATGAGCGCCGGGCCGGTGATGCGCCCGAGCAGGTTGGTCAGGCGCCCCGGATGCATGGCCAGCACGTAGGCGACAGCGAAGAACGCAACGGAGAACACGATGCTCGCCGTCTCAATCGGTATGTGTGCGGGCAGCAAGGGAGCAAGCATCTCGAACGCGGTCGACGAGGTGCGCGGGATGGCCAGGCACGGGCCGATCGCCAGGTACACCGCCGCGACGAAAATCCGCGCGAACAGCGGGTGGACGCGCGCGGCGAGGTCGCGCACCGTGCCCGCCAGCGCCACGACGACGATGCCGAGCACGGGCAGGCCGATGGCCGCCACAAGAAAGCCGAGCGCGGCGGGAACGGTCGCCTCGCCCGCTTGGAAACCGAGCAGCGGGGGCAAGATCAGGTTTCCCGCACCGAAGAACATGGAGAAGAGCGTCACGCCGACAAGAGCAGACTGACGCGCCGAAAGGTTCTGCTGAGCCATATCCCACCAACCATCGTTGCCGACAAAGACCCGGCACGCGTCGGCGCGCCGGGTCTCGAAACAGCATACTGCATTTTCGACACGCCCACGCCCGGACGGATCGCCGCGCGCATCGCGCTCGCGATCCACCGCCTCTCCGACCCATGGTGCCGAACCCGCCGACACGCCCTTCCCGAGCAGCGCACCCATCGAGCGGGATGCGCGCAAAACGGGTAGAAACCGAACGACCGGACACGCAGTCGACCGGGCGCCCGCCCCGCCCTTGCCACCCCGGGGCACCTTCGTCGGCATTGGAGAAAGCAGGTTGGCAATGGCATGCTTGATGGATATGTGCACGCTGCACCTCGGCGCCCCCGAGTCCCATCCGTACGAGAACGAAGATGCCTATCGGGAGGCGATCTTCCAGGCCACCGACCTCGTACGCGCGGCGGATGCCATCGTGGTGGGCATCGGGTCGGGCATGTCGAGCGCCTGCGGGTATGACTTCTACCAGCGCACCGATGAGTTCGACAACCGCTTCGCCCGCTTCGAGCGGGTCCACGGCATCCGAAACCTCATGGAGGGCTTCTACCACGCCTACGCCACCAACGAGGAGCGCTGGGCATATCTTGCCGAGTACATCACCTACCTCGAGGACTGTCCGGTGGGCCAGGCGTATCAGGCGTTGCGCGAGCTTCTCGCGGACAAGCCGCACACCATCCTCACCACCAATGTCGACGGCCAGGTACGCCGCGCGTTTCCCACGCAGAGCACATGGCTTTTCCAAGGGGACTTCGGCTACCTGCAATGCGCACAGCCCTGCTGCGACGAGCTCACCTACGCGCTGCCGGCGATGCGCGCCATCTGCGACGCCGTGGGGCCAGAGGGTCTTGCCGCCCCGTCCGACCTGCTGCCGCGCTGCCCGCATTGCGGCTGGCTGCAGGTACCGTGGGTGCGCGATGACACCTTCTGCGAACAGGGACGATGGCAGCAGGAGAAGCAGCGCTACGAGCGCTTCGTGAGCGAGGCGATCGCCGGTGCGGACCGCGTGCTCTTCATGGAGCTCGGCGTGGGCGGTATGACGCCGAGCATCATCGAGATCCCGTTCTGGCGTATGGTCGCAGGCAACGAGAACGCGTTCTACCTGCGCATCAACAAGGGCAAGGCAGGCGAGCCGCAACAGCTCGAGGGCAGGTCGCTCACCGTGACGGCCGACCTCGCCGACGCGCTCGGCCACATGGCGCACCGCGACGCGGCATGCGGGCAGAACCGCTGAGTACAACCGCGCGCCGCACCTGTCTCAGATAGCGCCAGGGGCGGGCGATCCCACACAGGACCGCCCGCCCCCACTTCGATGTACTCAATCGACTTCAGCGGACCTTGCCGCTCTTGCACGGCATGTTAAGGCCTCAGGTGCATCTCCGCACCCGATGGCCCCGCGCGCCTGGCCGCAGCTACGCCTCGGCAGCACGCAGCGCCATGTAGGCGGCGCCGAAGATGCCGGCGTCGTTGCCGAGCGAGGCGATCTCGATCGGCGTGTCGGCGCACACGCTAATGGCGTAGCGACGATAGGCGGCGTACAGCTCGTCGAGGTACTGGCTGGCGGAATTTGACACGCCGCCGCCGAGCACGAAGACCTCGGGGTCGACGACCGCCGCGATGACGGACAGCGCACGGCCCAGATACTCGCACATGGTCGACACGGCGGCACCGGCGGCCTCGTCGCCCGCCGCATACGCCTCGAAGACCGCACGCGAATCGCTCGGGCCCGACAGCTCGACCGGGTCCGCCCCGCGCTTCGCGCACTCGTCGCGATAGCTGGTCACGATGCCGGTCGCGGAGGCGTACTGCTCGAGATGCCCCCTGCCGCCGCATCCGCACGTGCGCTCCTCGTCGGGGTTCATGCACAGATGGCCGATCTCGCCCGCAGCGCCCACGAAGCCCTCGACGACATCGCCGCCCACGACCACGCCGCCGCCGACACCGGTGCCGAGGGTCACCATGACCATGCTCTGCTTGCCGCGTGCGGTACCGCGCCACAGCTCGCCCATCGCCGCCGCGTTGGCATCGTTGCCGAACTTGATGGCGGCATGCGGGCAGCGGGTCTCCAGCGCGCGCATGAGGCCGGGTGCATTCAGCTGGATGTTCGCCTGCAGGCGGATCTCGCCGTCGGCGGGGACCGGGCAGGGGACAGCAAGACCGATGCCGTACACGTCCTCGACCGTGGCATTCGCCTGGCCCACGAGCTCGTCGATGCCGGAGCAGACGGCATCGTAGCCCGTCCCGTCGATCAGCGGCGGCGTCGGCACGCTCGCGCGGGCGATCAGCGCACCCTCCTCGGTGAACAGGCCCTCCTTGACGGATGTCCCGCCCACATCGAGGCCCACGAACAGCTTGACGGTCTCTGCCATGGCGATGGCTCCTTTCAATCCCTTGCTTCATGTACGCCGCACGCACCCGGGCGCGCCGCGCTTTCGCCCTATGGTACCGCGTGTATCGCACCCGCGAAGCCGCGCCTTCGGGTAAATCGGGCACCGCCCCTGTCCCCGCCGCGCGCGGCGGGACTCGGCGGGCCGTGTTTGAAAAACCTTGTCCGGACCGGCCGTGCGCCATCGGAAAGCCCCGATGGCGCACGGC
>NZ_JACJMB010000070.1 GCF_016902615.1 Collinsella tanakaei | reverse complement strand
TGGATTGGCAACACTTATTTGGACGGTTTCGACAGGATCAGCCCCGCCTTCCTGAACTCGACGGGGCTCATGTAGCCGAGCGTCGAGTGGATCCTGAAGTTGTTGTACCAGTGCACGTAGTCGGACAGCTTGGCCTGCAGGTCGCGGAGGTCGGAGAAGCTGTCCCTGTAGACCAGCTCCGCCTTGAGTATCTTGTTCGTCGACTCGTCGACCGCGTTGTCGTAGGGGCAGCCCTTGGCGGAGAGCGACCGCTCGATGCCGAACGTCTCAAGCATGAGGTCGATCTCGGCGTTGTCGAACTCGCTGCCGCGGTCGGTGTGGAAGACCTCGATGTCCGAGATCGGGAACTCCAGGGTCGCGAAGGCTGCCTTGACGAGCTTCGCCCCCTTGCTGCTTCCCGCCGAGTGGCCGACGATCTCCCTGTTGTAGAGGTCGACGAGCAGGCAGACGTAGCACCAGGAGCCGCCGGCGCGCACGTAGGTGAGGTCGCTGCAGACGTGCGTGCGCGGAGCGTACCCGTCGAAGGACCGGTCGAGCACGTTCGGCAGCTCCGCCTCGTTCGGCTTGCCCGGGTGCGCCTTGAAGCGCTTCCTCCCGTACGCGCTCGAGAGGCCGTTCTCCCTCATGATGCGGGATATCCGCCTGCGGCTCGCGACGACGCCGCGCCGCTCGAGCGACGCCTTGACCTTCCTCGCGCCGTACCTGCCCTTGCTCTCCGCATGGACGGCGAGAACGTCGGGCTCGACGGGGTCCGGCGCGGGCGGGGGCTCCGGGCGCGAGCGGAGGTAGTAGTAGGTCGAGCGCGGCACGCCGAGGATCTCGCACTGCGCTGATACCGGGTAGCGGTCGGCGTTAGCCGCTATCACCGTCACTTTCGTGCGAATATCAGCGCCGCTTGTTTTAGGACGTCGACCTCCATGCGGAGCCTCTTGTTCTCGCGCTCCAACTCGATGATCCTGTTCTGCTCGGGCGTCCTGTTGTCGGCGGCGTGCGGCGAGCCGGTGGCGTTGATGGAGTTGATCCACCTTCGCAGCGTCGTGCTCCCGAGATCGTACTCGCGCATGATCTCGCTTGGCGGCTTCCCTGCGTTGTAGAGCGACACAATCTGCCTCTTGAAATCGTCGGTGAAATGCCTCGGGTGCTTTGGATCGGCCATCGAGCCTCCTTCCATAGGCCCTCGTGAAACTGTCCAACCTAGTGTAGCCAATCCA
>NZ_JACJMB010000069.1 GCF_016902615.1 Collinsella tanakaei | reverse complement strand
CGTAAACGGGGAAAGGGGGCATAGGATGGGACATCCGTCGCCCAAATATTCGGCCGAGTTCAAGCAGCAGGCGGTGAGGCTGTACAGGGAGCGAGGCGGCACCTACGCCGAGATCGCGCGGGAGCTCGGGGTCGACGCCGGCAGCATATCCGACTGGGTCAAGAGGGCCGACGCCGCGCAGGCGTCGCCCGAGGACAACCCCTTTAAGGTCGCCGAGGAGAACCGCAGGCTCCGCCGCGAGGTTGAGCGGCTGGGGCGCGAGAACGAGATACTTTTAAAAGCGAGCGCCTTCTTCGCCAGCAGGCAGCTGTAGGCGCGCAGGCGGAGAGGGCCAAGTTCGCTTTCATCATGCTCAACGAGGGCGCATGGCCGGTCGCGGAGATGTGCTCCGCGCTCAAGGTCACCAGGCAGGGATACTACGCGTGGAGAAGAAGGCCGCCCAGCGCGCGCGACAGGCGCGACGCCGAGCTGTCGGCGAAGATCTCCGAGATATACGCCGCCAGCCGCGGCGTCTACGGCGCTCCGAAGGTCTTCGCCGAGCTGAGGCGCGCCGGTGTGCGCACCTCGCGCAAGCGCGTGGCGCGCCTGATGCGCGAGAACGGCTGGGCCGGGACGACGCGCGGATGCGCGAGGCGCCCCAAGGGGGAGAGGAAGGCCGCCGCGCCGCAGGCCAACGCCGCGCCGGACCTGGTTCGCCGCGATTTCAGCGCGGACGGGCCGGACAGGGCCTGGTTCGCCGACATCACGTACGTGAGGACCCATCAGGGCTGGCTCTACCTGGCGGTCGTCATGGACATATGGTCGAGGATGATCGTTGGCTGGTCGATGTCGGACCGCATGGGCGCCGAGCTCGCCGACGATGCGCTAAAGATGGCGATCGCGAGAAGGCGCCCGGGGAAGGGCTGCGTGCACCACAGCGACCACGGCAGCCAGTACGCCTCGCTGCTGCTGGGCAGGACCATGCGGGATGCCGGCATCGAGCCCTCGATGGGCTCCATCTCGTCCCCTTGGGACAACGCGGCCATGGAGTCGCTCATGGGCCTCATCAAGGCCGAGTGCGTGCATGCGAGAACCTTCGAGACGCGCGAGCAGGCATCGCTCGAGATCTTCGAGTACATCGAGGCTTTCTACAACAGGGTCAGGATCCACTCGGCGCTGGGGAACCTCAGCCCGGCGGAGTTCGAGGCGAGGCATCGGGAGGGCGCCGCCCTGAATGCGGCGTAGGGGTGTAAACGGAATCGGGGTAGATTCA
>NZ_JACJMB010000068.1 GCF_016902615.1 Collinsella tanakaei | reverse complement strand
CCACGGACCGGTGCGTCTGCTGCCATTTTCTCACGGCCTCCTCCGGGATCCCGAGGACCTTGGCGACGGATCCCCGCCCCGCCCCTCCGCGAACATGTCGGCGGCGAGCTCCCTGAGCTTGCGGTCGTGCCTGCATCGTAGGCCGACGGACATGAGAAAGCCTCCCGTCTCTCGGACTTTTATTTCCATGTCCAAGAAATGGGAGGCAGTTCAGGGTCGGAGAGGGGGCCGGACGCGGTATGCGGCCGTACCCGGCAGGGTGTCGGCGGCAAATTGGGTCGAGACCGCCGGCTGTATGCTAGCCGCCGAAACGTGGAAGGGCGGCTGAGCACCGTGGGGTGGTGCCGCTGGGCGCTAGCGCGCGGAGCGGCGGCGCAGGTAGAGGCCCGCGCCGATGGCGGCCACCGCGGCGACGGTGATGCCGCCCACCGCGAGGACGACCGTGTCGCCCGTCTGGGGGATGGACTCGCCGGGCTTGCCGCCGCCGGGCTTGCCGGGCTCGGACGGCTTGCCGGGCTCAGAGGGCTTGCCGGGCTCGGAGGGCTCCTCGTAGGAGTTCGTGAACACCGGGAGCTCGTCGCCGCCGTCGTAGGAGACGGTCGCCGAGAGCGTGCCGTCGCCGTTGTCGGTGACGGTGATCACCGCGGTGTGGGTCGAGGTGTCGTAGGTCACGCCCTCGAGGTCGCCCTTGGCCTCGGTGATGGTGTAGGTGTAGGTGCCGGGCTCGGTCAGGTGGAGCGCGGCGAAGGACACGGAGCCGTCGGCGGCGTTTTTCGCCGTGGCGACGAGCTGGCCGTTGCGGTCGCGCAGCTCGAAGGTGAACTCTCCGGCCGCCAGGTCGCGGCCCTCGAGCACCTTGGTGGCGCCGAGCGAGACGTCGACGCTGCCGGAGGGCTCGTAGGTGTTCCTGAAGGAGACCGTGCGCTCGGGGGCCTGCCAGGAGACGGCGAGCTTGTTACCGGTGCCCTTCGTGACCTTCGCGGTCAGGGTGTAGGTGGACTCGTCGTAGGTGACGCCGCCGCTCTGGACGCCCTCGGCGTCCGGGTCGTCGTCGAACGGGAGCTTCTCGGCGACGGTGAACGTGTAGGTGCCCGTCTTCTCGAAGGTGAAGCCGTCACCGGTGAAGGTCACGTTGCCGGAGGCGTCGTTCCTGCCGGTCAGGCTCTTGGGCGACACGTTCTTGGCGTTCGCGCCCGTGGCCGTGATCGTGAAGGAGAACTCGCCGGCGACGAGGTCGCGGCCGTCGAGCTCCTTCTCGACCGGGGTGTCCGGCTTGGACGGGTCGGAGGGGTCGGGGTCGTCGGGAATGATCACGGGCGGGTCGTCGGGATCAGGGGTGTCGGGGG
>NZ_JACJMB010000067.1 GCF_016902615.1 Collinsella tanakaei | reverse complement strand
GGTACAACAACTTCAGGATCCACTCGACGCTCGGCTACATGAGCCCCGTCGAGTTCAGGAAGGCGGGGCTGATCCTGTCGAAACCGTCCAAATAAGTGTTGCCAATCCAACTTCAGGGACTCCTCGTTGAATGTTACGATTGGCTCGGGCATGGTCCACCTCCAGCATGTTTCTCGTCTCGGCAACTCGAATCATGCCGGGGCGGGCCGTGCCCTCCCTCCTTGCCTGGACGCTATTCCGCTGTCAAAGTGCGCAAGTAATTGTACGTTACCGAAAATGGTGTCATTTCTGGGGGTTGACAATGAAGCAGACGGATTCATGCGGTGCTTACGTTCGCCGTATCCGTATTGTGGCGGCATTGCTGTGCGTCCTGGCGGCAGGTGGCGCGGCGTTGCCCGCATTCTCGTTTGCCGAACCCGCACCTGCGGTTGAGAAGAGTCCCGCAGCCGAGAGGGACACCTCCTACACCGGCTGGGTCGACGCGGGCGGCGACCCGTGCGGCGCCGCCTCGGCGGCCGGCTGGGTCGACGCTGGCGTGCGCGCCCGCTCCAAGTTCCTCTACGACCCCGGCACGGGCGAGTGGTACTGGGCGGAGGCCGACGGCTCCATCGCGCGCGACCACGACGCCCTCGTGCCGACCGACAACTCGGTGGCGGGCAGCGCCTGGGAGCAGGCCTCGGCCGAGTGGCGCTCGGCCAACGGCAAGTGGGTGCACCTCGGGCCCACCGGCGCCGTGCAGCGCGGCTTCCTTCTGCTGCCGGACGGCGACGGGCTCAAGTGGGTCTTCTGCGACTACGTGACCGGCGAGATGGCCCACGGCGAGCGCTACATAGATGATTCCCACGGCGACGAGCCGGGCTGGATGTACTTCGACCCGGTGACGGGCGCCGCGGACTACGGCTGGGCCTGGATCCCCTCCTCGGGCAAGTGGGTCTACTACGACGAGGTGAGCGGGCGCATGCGCTACGGGTCGCTGATGGTGGGCGGCCGCCCCTACTACCTCGACCCCGACACCGGCGAGCGCCTGCCGCGCGAGCGCGTGGCGGCGCGCCTGCTCGCCGCCGCCTCGTCCCAGGACGGCGTCACGGACGGCGACCGCTACCAGAACGCGGCGATCCAAGCGGGGTCCAGCTTCAACTCGTTCGGCCCCTGCACGGCGTTCGTCTACTGGTGCTTCCAGGAGGCGGGCCTGCATTACCAGTTCATGGACGGCGGCGCCACGACGTGGCCGCATGAGCTGTGCGACTGGTACACGGCGCGTGGCCGCATGCTTCCGCGTGCCTCGCGCCCGCAGCCAGGCGACCTGTGGATCGACAACTATCCGGCGACGCGGCCGTTCCCGAGTGCCTCGGCGACGCATTCCGGCATCGTCGACCATGTGTCGGCAAACGGCCGCACCGTCTACGTGTGGGAGCATGTGAACGGCTATGTCCATCTGTGCGCCGAGCGCTACGACCTGTGGTATCTCACCGGCTACGCGCAACCCTATTACAACGAGATGTAGCGCGTAGATGCCGCATGTCTCCATCGGGGACGGGGTTGTTCGGTGCCATCCGGCAGCCATGGCTGCCGGATGGCACCGAACAACCCCGTCCCCGATGG
>NZ_JACJMB010000066.1 GCF_016902615.1 Collinsella tanakaei | reverse complement strand
GGGACTGCGGTGGGAATCCTGGACCAAAGCGGGACAGGAGGAGAACCTCATGTACAGCCAGGGGCAGAGGAAGCGCGCGATAGAGACCTTCATCAAATTCGACCATAGCTACGCCGACACCGTCGCAGAGTTAGGATATCCGACGAGAGCCTGCCTGCGTAACTGGTGGAACGAGTACAAGAAAACCGGTGAGGTGCCCGAGAGCAAGTTCGCCACCGATCCGAGGTACACCGCAGAGATGAAGCAGCGCGCCGTCGAGCACTACCTCGAGCATGGAAAGAGCCTGGTGAGGACGATGAGGGCGCTGGGATATCCCAAGAGCCGCGAGGTGCTCGGCGACTGGATCGACGAGATAGCGCCCGGGCAGCGCAAGTATAGGGGCCCGAACCCAAAGACGCCGCCGATTCCAATCGAGAAGAAGGTGCAGGTGGTGGCGGAGCTGGAGGCGAGGACTGGGCCCGCCGCGGTGATAGCCGAGCGCCACGGCGTGTCGAGGACCGCACCCTACCTCTGGCGCAGGGAGATGATGGGCGATAATGACGGGGGACCCGAGAAGAAGGGAGAACCCGTGAGCAAGGAGTTCGACGACCTGCCCGATGACATCGAGCAGCTTCAAGATATGCTGCGAGAGGCGAAGATGCAGCTCAGAAAGGTGCAGCTTGAGCTCGACGTACGCCAGGCGACCCTCGAGATAGTAAAAAAAGACCCGGGCGCCGACCCGGACCGCCTGGCCAACGCGGAGAAGGCGGCGATGGTGACGGCGCTGAGGACCAAGTATAAGCTCTGCGAGCTGCTCCCCGTGGTGGGCATGGCCAAGAGCAGCTACGAGTACGCGAGGAACGTGCAGCTCAAAGGCGAGACCGAGGAGCACGCGGCCGCCAGGGAGGCGGTGATAGCGGCGTTCGAATCCAGCGGCGGCACCTACGGCTACAGGCGCATCGTCGCCGAGGTCAACGCCGGGTCTGGATCTGAGGGCCGAGTCGGCGAGTGGACCGTGCGCGCCATTATGGCCGAGGAGAACCTGGTCGCATGCGCCGCCAAGAAGAAGCGGCGCTACAGCTCCTACGAGGGCGAGACGTCCGCAGCGCCTCCGAACCTACTGCTAGACGAGCGGGGAAAGCACCGCTTCCGCGCCGACAGCCCGAACGAGACATGGATAACGGACGTCACCGAGTTCCGCATCCCCGCCGGCAAGGCCTATCTCTCGCCGATCGTCGACTGTTTCGACGGGATGCCGCTGAGCTGGTCGATCTCCACGTCCCCCGATGCCGAGATGGCGAACTCCTCGCTGCTCGGAGCGTGCGAGTGGCTCGACGAGGGCGACCACCCGGCCGTGCATTCGGATAGAGGCGGTCATTATCGCTGGCCGGGCTGGATAAAGATATGCGAAGAGAACGGCCTGGTCAGATCGATGTCGAGGAAGGGCTGCAGCCCCGACAACGCGAGGTGCGAGGGCTTCTTCGGAAGGCTCAAGGTGGAATTCTTTTACGGACGCGACTGGGATGGGGTTACAATCGAGGAGTTCATCACCATGCTCGACGCGTATCTGAGATGGTATCGTGACATCAGGATCAAGAGCGACCTGGATTACAAGAGCCCCATGCAGTACCGAAGGGATTTGGGGCTAGTCGCATAGGATGGATTTGGTCCAGGATTCCCACCGCAGTCCC
>NZ_JACJMB010000065.1 GCF_016902615.1 Collinsella tanakaei | reverse complement strand
TGGGAGAGCAGGGCGCCGCTGACCGGTGGACGGCGTTTCCACGCGGGGGCGGGGCCCCGGGGGAGCATCTCCCCCGGGGCCCCGCCCCTTTTCGCGTTCCCGGGGCGTTTGCGGCCGACCGGCATGCTGTCGATCGGCCGATTTTCTGTTATTACTCCCGCGTTGCTTCCGATTCGCGCCCGCACTCAATTGCTTAGATCATCTTCCCAGGCGGTTCGAGCTCCCCGACATAGGTTCCGCGCTGTTTCCATCCCTCTTCCTCGCTTTCCATCTACCCTGTATGAGTTGGCTTTGTGGACCTTTTATCTCTCATTTTCTCTCAGTTCTTTTCTTGCCGATGTTTCGGTCTGCCGTCTGTTGTTCGGATGCTTCTTTCATGAGTTCTGCCTTGACGCGATGTCATCCACGGGATTGTTCCGACAGTTCCGTAATTTGTTTCGGTCGACGTCATTGAAAGATACGGGTTGACGAGGAGCGCGAAGACGGGATTCCCTTGCAGGCCCTTTTTGCCCCTGTACGATCAGGGGTAGATTTCCGGGTGAAATTGCGAGGGATACTTGTGGTACGGCTGCCGGACGTATCTGTCTTCGAGATCTTATGAATACGGGGTACTATGGCTCGATTCGGCATGCTTTTCTAACCAGGTTTGTTTTTCGGTTGGTCTCGATCGGCGGTGTTGTCCCGACCGGTGTCGCTACCGACTCCATACCAGACCGAATCGATTCTTTCATGAGTTTCGACTCCCCGCGACTGTTTATCTGGCTGACATTCAATGCGTTCTTTCTCGGGATCCCCTGACATGAAGACGGGGTTTCTGCGCCTGTATGGATCTTCACGGTGTCGATACCCGGGGTTCATGTCCTTCCGGATTATGCGCATGCTTCTCGCCCGAACACCGATTGGGTGTTTCGCATCATACGGATTCGCTTGTCAACGCAGGAGGTCCCCAGCTGTGGTTATCCTCACAGTAATTGGTTGTGCGGTCTGTGCATCGACCTCCGGGTGGCTAGAGTCCGAGGGTCCTTACGGATACACAGAGCCCTCATCGGGATGAATATTCCATCATGGTTGATGGTGTTCCATCTGATTCGAGGAGGCTGGAGGGGAGCGTTAGTCTTTTATCAGGAGCGGTTACGCGTAATCGAGGCACTTCTCCCGTGCGCTTTGTATGCGTATTTTATCCTGGGAAATCTGGTCTAATTGAGCCTGCTTCGCGTCATGAATCACGGATGATTCCCTTCGCTTCTGTGCTTCTCTATAGATCTACAGGCGGTCTTATGTTGAGCTGAATTTGATTCAGCTGAAGCCCATGCAATCCCCAGTTGTACCTTCGCAGGAGGAGTTTGGTTGATGTCTGAGCACGCTCTTCCTGCTCTCGGTAGTGTCAGACGAGAAAATACACCGGACAGATGTTGCGCACTAGGAACCGGGGGCGCTGTCAGCAACTGTCCAAACGCCTTCGATTTCAATCACTTCATCAACCAGGGATTTGAAATCGCGTTGGGAGGGCGTTGCATAGTTGCCCATTCCAGATGAATTAGATGAGCTGTCGACTCGATGAGTGGGGCGGGGGCGCGACCCAATCTGATGAAAAGAAGCGAGGCAAAAGAAAGATAGCTGTCCGGTTCAGTAAGAAGACGACTTAAGCCGCCGGAGTCTGATCCCGCCTTCACGAATCCCCAGCTAGGGGCGCCGCCGGGTCGGCCGCCCGCCGAATAGCGGTCGCCGTCCGTCGAATCGGATGTGTAGAGGATGTGAAGATGTG
>NZ_JACJMB010000063.1 GCF_016902615.1 Collinsella tanakaei | reverse complement strand
GCGCCTGCCGTCGCCGCCCACCGCGGCTATCGCCGACATGTTGTCCGTGAGCCACTCGGCGGGGACCCCGCCCAGCCGCGCCGCCGTGTCGTACATGCACGCCAGCAGGTCGTCGCGCGTCCTCGTGGGGGACCGGCGGAGGAGGTGGCGGCGCGAGAACCCGAGCGTGGCGGAGAACACGTTGAAGCGGTACTCGGCGCCCGAGCGGTCGTGCATCACGATGTCCTCCTTCCAGTCGAACTGCAGCTGGCGCCCCGGCTCCGTCTCGAAGCGCGGGTGCGCCTCCGGCAGGCCCCTGCCGACCGCGACACCGTTCCTTCGCAGGTAGTGCGTGAAGGCGTTGTAGCCGGGCACGGGCGGCTCATCGCCGGAGTGCCTGTCGAGCAGGAACTCGTGCAGCGCCCTCTTGGTCATCCCGGGCAGGGCCGCCTTCCGCTCGATCTCGTCGCGGTAGCGGTCGAACCCGCTCGCGCGTCCCTCCCTCCCGTCCAACGGCTGCGGGCCGCCCCCGTTCCAGTACCTCGCGACGGTGTGGCGGTCGACGCCGTACCTCCTCGCGATGTCGGTGAAGTTCGGCTTGATGCCGCTCTCCTTCAGCATGTTCATCTCTCCGATCAGGTTTCTCTCCATATCGCCCTCCCGTGACTCTGCACGGTCGAGCGTAAGCCCGTTGGTCGAAACGGTGAAAGTACGTTGGTGCGATCGGCGGATATGCGTTGGTGGAATCGGCGCCGCCCGTTGGCCTAAACGGCGAATCTTAGATTAGCGGTAACAACGACGGCGGGCCGGGCGACGACGAGGCCGGCTACGTGCGCGGCGCCGACTTCTACGGGGAGGGGATGTAGGGTGGACCTCTCCGTGGAGACCAAGCGCAAGCTGCGCGACATGGGCGCCGCCGACCTGCTGGGCGCGCTCGAGGCGCAGGACGAGGGCATGTGCATGGGCATGACCTGCGCCGAGCGGGTCCAGATGGCCGTCGACGAGGCCCACTCGGCGTTCGTCACCTCCAAGGTCAAAAACCTCACCAGGCGCGCCAACCTGAGGTACCCGGAGGCCGACGTCCGCTCCATAGACTTCTCGGAGGAGCGCGGCCTCGACCGGCTCCTGATCACCGAGCTCGCCACCTGCGGCTTCGCCGAGCGCGGGCAGAGCGTCGTGCTGCAGGGCCCGACCGGCACGGGCAAGACCTACCTGGCCTGCGCGATCGCCAAGGCCGCCTGCCAGCGGCGGATGCGCGCGTGCTACATCAGGTGCCCGGACCTGGAGGAGCTCTGGCGCGAGGCGCGCGACCGTCCCGGCGGCGAGCGCAAGCTCACCCGCAAGTACGCTTCTTTCCAGGTCCTCGTGCTGGACGAGTGGCTGCTCGACCGCCCCGACGAGCTCTTCCGGGGCTTCCTGCTCGAGCTCATGGAGGCCCGCTACGGTGCGTGCTCGACCGTCTTCTGCACGCAGTTCCGCCAGAAGGACTGGCACGCCAGGCTCGGGGGCGGCGTCCACGCCGACGCCATCATGGACCGCATCGTCCACGGAGCCGCCTGGGTCGGCATGGGCGAGATGAACATGCGCAGGAAGCTGGGGGCCGGATCCGAGTAGAAAGCGGGTCTCCGGTACCCATTCGAGACGCCGGCGGTATCGGTTCGCGATACCGCCGGTATCATGCCGAAATAATGGGTGGTATCAAAAGAGGCAAATACTCAAAAAGAGAGCGCTGCGCAGAAGAAAGAGCGCGTGACGATCAAAACGAAGTCCGCTAGCAACTATCAGGAGAGTCAAAAGACGTCGCAAAATCGATGAAAAGTAAACCGGAATCCAGCTTCAATTTAGCTCGAAAGAGCCCTCACAGAATAAAGGGGGCAATAGCAGCAAAAAGAGGAGTGCGTGTTGCGACAGCCTATATAGACGATGATGATAGAAGGGTTTAGGACCTGTTGGAACAGCATGAGAGCCTACCAAAGTAACATGGGGCACCAAATCAATCACGACCAGAACGCCCCGGGAACGCGAAAAGGGGCGGGGCCCCGGGGGAGATGCTCCCCCGGGGCCCCGCCCCCGCGTGGAAACGCCGTCCACCGGTCAGCGGCGCCCTGCTCTCCCA
>NZ_JACJMB010000062.1 GCF_016902615.1 Collinsella tanakaei | reverse complement strand
CCCCCCAGAGGACACCCCCTGCAACGGAATTACGCCTTGAACATGCTCTTGCGATTGAACTCCGCCTGGACGGTGCGGAGCATGAGGTCGGTGTCCTCGAGGCCCAGATGGCGCTCGTCGGCGTCGGCGGCCAGCGTGCCGCGGCGGCGCGCCCAGTTCTCGAGCGATGCCGGGGCGCTCTCGCGCGGAAGCGTGCGGACCTCCTCGTCGATGGAGCGGCAGATCTGGCGTGTGTCGATGGGGATGATCTTGCCCGCGCGGCGTGCCTCGGCGTAGCCGGGCAGGTGCATCATGAACCAGGAGTCCTCGAAGGCGGCGTTGTGCGCCATGTAGGGGTACTTCTTCATGAGTTTCAGCAGCGTCTTGTGCAGCGGGGTGTTCTGGCGGAACGGGATCTGCCCGTCGACGTCCGCCCACGTGATGTGGTGGATGTCGGCCAGTGGCACGCCGGCCTCGCGGTACATCTCGGGAAGGCCGCAGTAGTGGGCCTCGGCGTCATGCGGGACGGCGTCGCTCGTCATCTCCATGATCTCCCAGCCCACGTTGATGATGTAGCCGCGCTCCGGCGCGCGACCCGTGGTCTCGATGTCGATGCCGAGCACGCAGCCCTTGATGGGTTTGCGCACCCATTCGACCGCGTAGGCGTCGCGGTCGCCGCGGACGGCGCGGGCGATGACGTTCGCGCCGCGGCCCTGCAGCTTGCCGATGCCGGCGCAGGTGTCGGCATCGCTGAGCGAGCGGGCGAGCAGCGGGGAGGAGAGGTTGCGCAGACGCGCCTCGCCGATCTGGTCGCACAGCTCGCGGTTGCGGTCTGCGAGCTCCAGGATCACGTCGAAGGAGAAGCCGGGCTCGTCGTTTGCGCGCCACTCGTCGATGAGGGCCTTCATGGCCTCTTCACCGCGCTGGCGCTCGGACTCCATGGCGTCGTAGTCGCCGTAGATGAACATGGGGATAAAGGGTTGCATCGAGTATTCAAGTGCCTGGTTGACGTTCAAGCTGGCCATCTCCTGTTCTTGTGAATAGTTTGCCATATGAAACTAGCGTAGCTACAATACCGGAACCTGTGGCGATACCGCAGATGTTTGCCGCTATTCCACAGAGGGCGCGCACATCGGGGTACTAACCTTGTACGTGCGCGAAAAACGATTATACGAAAGGGAGCGTCGCTCCATGGAAGATATAACCCATTTCATCCTGCACGCGTGGGAGGACACGCTGCCGCTCGTGCCGTTTTTGCTGGTGACGTATCTGGTACTCGAGGTGCTCGAGCATGCGGCGGGCGAGCGCGTGAACGGCGCGGTACGTCGTGCCGGCGCCGCCGGGCCCGTGGTGGGCGCACTGCTCGGCATCGTGCCGCAGTGCGGGTTTTCCGCCATGGCGGCCACACTCTACGCTGGCCGCGTCATCACGCTCGGCACGCTCGTGGGCGTGTTCCTGTCGACCTCTGACGAGATGCTGCCCATGCTTCTGGCCGAGCGCACCGACGCGGGCCAGCTTGCCCTCATCCTGCTTGCCAAGGCGGCCGTCGCGGCGGTGACGGGCCTTCTGATCGATATCGGTCTGCGTGCGCTGCGCCGCAGCCCGCGCGTCCACGGAGCCCTGCGGCGGTTTGCGCGCGGGTCCGCCGAGGGGACGGGTGCCGGTCAGGACCTGATCGACGAGATGGCGACGGCTGGCGAGTCGGCCGACCGGATCCACCTTCTGTGTGAGTACGACCACTGCGGGTGCGATGACAGCCACGGTCGCGCGGATGCCGGGCATGCGCACGACCACGACCATGAGCATGAGCACGGGCATGGTCATGCGGGCCATGACCACGGGCACGACCACGCGCATGGCGGCGTGTGGCCGATCGTGCGCAGCGCGCTGTCGCACACCATCCAGGTCAGCGTCTTCATCTTCATCGTGACGTTCGTGCTCGTGGCGGTGCTCGAGACGGTGGGGGAGGACGCGCTTGCCGACTTCCTGTCCGCGAACTCCACGCTGTCGGTGTTCGCGAGCGCGCTCGTGGGTCTCATCCCCAACTGCGCAGCGAGCGTGGTCATCACGCAGCTCTATCTGGAGGGCGTGCTCGGGTTCGGCGCGCTCATGGCCGGCACGCTCGTGAGCGCGGGCGTGGGCTTTCTGGTGCTGTTCCGTACGAACCACAACGCGCGCGAGAACGTGATCATCCTCGCGCTGCTCTATATCATCGCCGTCATCTGGGGCCTTCTGCTCTAAAGTGGGTGTCCTCATCGGGGACGGGGTAGTTCGGTGCCATGGGGGCGCGGCCGCGCCCCCATGGCACCGAACTA
>NZ_JACJMB010000061.1 GCF_016902615.1 Collinsella tanakaei | reverse complement strand
CACATCTTCACATCCTCTACACATCCGATTCGACGGACGGCGACCGCTATTCGGCGGGCGGCCGACCCGGCGGCGCCCCTAGCTGGGGATTCGTGAAGGCGGGATCAGATAGGAAGCTGCTGCTGAATTCTCGCTGCTTCCTCTTCGATACGAGAAGGTCCCCACATTTTTGCGCATTTTTCTGTACAACCGCACCATTGTTCGACTCATTCATTTCCCCACATGATTTATGAGACGATTCGATCGATCGTGAATGAGCACCCGATCTATTTCTTTGTGTCGGATTCCACGACGCTTCAGGATTCATCCGCGCCCGTCAGTTTTCAAGCTTTCGCAGGGTATTCGGCCTCATTGTCTGTGAGCCCCAGTTCCGATTCCATTTCACGCCAACTCTTTAGGGGATCGATTTGAACAGTCGGATCTAGCAATTGCCACTGTCGTACAAGACCACGAATTTCTTGAAGCAACACCAAAATCCGAAGCGGCACTTTCCCCCTTGGTTGAAAGCGAATCTCTCTACCGCCAAGTATTGCAAGACATCCTCTTCTAGAACCATGCGCACTCGTGAGGAACGGCAAGCTCGCCCAACTAACCACCAAAAGTTGTAGGGCCATCCTGGCACTGTAAGTGCAGTCATCCCGAATCCTGTTAAGCCAGAAAAAGGATGAAGCGCCATACGTAAACCTTAAAGACAAATGACGGCTAAGAATAAGCGGCAGGGAAATCCCAGTTTTTGCCATGCGTAAAAAGAAAGGCAGAGACAAGCATCGATATGCCGCGGCGATATGAAAGCGAACAATTATAGGAGGGTGCTCAGAACCGGTATCCTGAAAAAACGAGAAGAACATCGGACAGGAGCGATCCATCGGTGCCTGAAAGCGCGCGAAGAAGTCTAAACCCATGGACCGGCGCTCCCGAAGGTCAATATTTCTAACCAAGTAACCCCAAGGTGAAACCATAAAGGTGAAAAACATGGGGCAAATGAAGACGGCACGCTCACGTATTAAAAGTGAGTAATCGTCCTTCTCGGTACCTGGTGTAGCGCGAATCGATACCGCCCGGCGCCCCCGCCGATATTCCCGCTCGATACCGCCGATATTCCGCATCGATACCGCCCGCGGGGGCTGCGGCGCCGGCCCCGGGCGACCGCGCTACGCTCGCGGCGCCATGTCGCAACGCGAGACAAGGAGGTATCGAGCATGGCGAGAAGGATACCCGTGAGGGGCATATTGAGGCTCAGGGCCTCGGGGCTGTCGGGGAATGCGATCGCAAGGACGCAGTCGGTCTCCAAGACGAGCGTGATGGACACGTTCCACGCCGCCGACGAGAAGGGGGTCTCCTGGGATGACGTCGAGCCGATGTCGGACTCCGAGGCCTACGCGCTGCTGTTCCCGGAGAGGGTGCACGACGGGCCGGTCTACGCGGACCCCGACTGGGAGCATGTCCACCGCGAGCTCGCCCGCGTGGGCGTCACGTTGAAGCGGCTGCACGCCGAGTACCGCGACGAGCAGAGGTCGAAGGGCGGGCCCTTCATGTCCTACGACCGGTTCTGCAAGCGCTACCGGGAGTTCACCGTCAGCAAGCAGGTTGTGAGCCGCGTCGGGCACAAGGCGGGAAGGATCATGGAGGTCGACTGGGCGGGGCCGACGATGCCGCTCGTCGACCCCGCCACGGGCGAGGTGTCGAGGGTCTACCTGTTCGTCGCCTGCCTGCCCTTCAGCCGCCTGTCCTACGTCGAGCCGACGCTGGACATGAGGCAGGATACATGGCTGCGGTGCCACGTGCACGCCTTCGCCTACATGGGCGGCTCGACTCCATGCATCGTGCCCGACAACCTGAAGACCGGGGTGAAGGGCCATCCCCGCGAGGGCGAGGTCGAGCTCAACGGCGCCTACCGGGAGATGGCCGCCCACTACGGGTCGGCGGTGATGCCCGCGCGCGTGAGGACCCCTCGGGACAAGCCGAGCGTGGAGAACGAGGTGTGGCAGGCGGCGACCGAGATCGTCGCCGCCCTCCGCGACACCGTGTTCACCGACTTCAACGAGCTGAGACGGGCCGTCGCGGCCAGGCTGGAGGAGCACAACTCGAGGCCCTTCTCCAAGCGCGAGGGCACGCGCCGGGAGGTCTTCGAGGAGCAGGAGGGGCCGCTGCTGAGGCCGCTGCCGGCGGTGCCCTACGAGGTCTGCGAGTGGGTCTACGGTCGCAAGGTGCAGAAGAACTGCCACGTCGCGTACAAACACAACTACTATTCCGTGAGCCACCTCGCGGTCGGCAGGACGGTGGACCTCAGGGTCACCGACACCACCGTGGAGGTCTTCCTCGCCGGCGAGCGGCTGGCGACGCACCCGCTCTTCCCGGCGTCCGCGAGGAACCGCTACTCGACGCACGCCGGCGACCTGCCCGAGGGCAGGTCGTACTCCGACTGGGACGCCTGAATCTGCCCCATTCCCGTTGACACACGGAGTTCCGTTTCGGCATGATGTCGTAAACGGGGAAAGGGGGCATAGGATGGGACATCCGTCGCCCAAATATTCGGCCGA
>NZ_JACJMB010000007.1 GCF_016902615.1 Collinsella tanakaei | reverse complement strand
GGGCGCGGCCGCGCCCCCTGTGGCACCAAACTACCCCGTCCCCGATGAGGACACAAAGGGGGCCGAAGCCGAAGCTCCGGTCCCCTGCCGAGTCTTTTTGCTGAGCCCTGTCAGCTATGCGTGCGAAGGCTAGTCGATGGCGATCTTCGTAACGTTGTTCTTCTCAACGATCTTCGGGACGTTCACGGTCAGGACGCCATCAGCGTAGCGAGCGGAAAGGCCCTCGGACGCGGCGTCCTTCAGATACACGCCGCGGGTCGCGCTGTAGGAGGTGAACTCCTTCTGCAGGTAGTTCTTGCCCTTGTCCTCCTCCTTGTCCTCGACCTTGACGGCGATGGACAGGCGACCCTCGTTGAGCTCGACGTCGATATCATCCTTGCTGACACCGGTGAGGTAGGCCTTGATCTCGTAGCCGTCACCCTTGTCCTCGACATCGATCGGGAACGCCTTGGTCGCGAGCGGCGCGTTGGCGAAATCCATCATGTCATCGAAGGCATCGAGCAGAGACGTCGCCGGACGAAGACCGAAAACCGAACGATAAGGAACCATGCTTGCCATATCAATCACTCCTTTAAGTGATGTCCGCGCTCCCCTTGGGACGCGTTGACTTCTTTGTTCGCTTCTAGTTATTCCCGCGTCCCCACGATGTATTCAACCCGATAGAGATTTTTTAAGCGTCACAATATCATCAAATCTAAGTCTAACTGACTAAGATATTTGAGGAGGACATGCCGGAGGCCCCTCAGCCCGCACTTGGACGGCGAAGGGTCAATGCATGCTCCGCATGAGCGTTTTCTTAATTCCTCGCCGGCGCGGCAACCGAACCGTACAATGAGGTCACGTACCGCATCTGTTCTGAGGCAGCACATGAGCGATCAGACCGGGGACCTCTTCCCCACCCCATACCCTGAGCAACATGGACCGGCAACACCGCCGGCGAGCCCCTCCCCCTCTCGACCTGCGTACCGTCACGAAACCAGACACATCACCCAGGAGCCCATCGACGATGTCGAGACGACGTACGTCACGCGCGAGCGCTATGTGACGCTCGACAAGCTGCAGAAGCCGAGGCGCGTCCATATGGGTGTGGCTGAAGGCGATCCGGAGTATCTGCCGCAGACGAAGGGCGGCAAGGACAAGCGTGGAGCCGCTGGTGGCGAAGGTGGCAAGCCGAGGCTTCACTACGATCGCTACCTCGAGCTTCCCAAACGGGGCAAGTCGATCTTCACCCGGCGCGAGCGGGCCCGCAAGCGCACGCGCCGTCTTATCGCCATCGTTGCGATCCTGGTAGTTATCGCGGTCGTCGTGTGGGTGTTCTTCCTCCGCTAACGCACGCGGCCTCGCCGTCTACATGAACAAAAGAGGTGCCTTGCATCATGTCCGATGAGTCCCAGCCCTACATCTATGCCGACAACGCCGCCACCACACCGCTCTCGCCTGCGGCGCTCCAGGCGATGATGCCCTACCTCACGACTGAGTTCGGCAACCCCGGCGGCATCCATCGCATCGCCAAGGCAGCTGCGCAGGCGCTTGAGGTTGCACGTGCAAAAATGGCGGAGCATCTCGGTGCGAACGCACATGAGCTGTATTTCACCAGCGGCGGCAGCGAATCTGACAACTGGGTCCTGCACGGGGCCGTCGAGCGCTATCGCGATCGATTCGGAACGACCGCACCGACCTGCATCATCACCAGCGTCATCGAGCACCACGCCATCCTGCACGCCTGCGACGCGCTTGAGCGCGACGGGGTACGCATCGTGCTGCTGCCCGTTGATGAGATGGGCCACGTGCGCGTCGATGACCTTGAGCGCGCCCTCGTCGATGCCCGTGAAGCCTCACATGCCGCGGGCATCGACGCGCCCGGCTGCGCGCTCGTGTCCATCATGCTTGCCAACAACGAGGTCGGGACCATCGAGGATATCCCCGCGCTCGCGGCGCGCGCCCACACCCACGGCGTGCCGATGCACACCGACGCCGTGCAGGCCGTCGGCCACATCCCCGTGGACGTGGATGCGCTGGGTGTCGACGCCCTCTCGCTTTCCGCCCATAAGTTCCACGGACCACGCGGCGTCGGTGCCCTCTACCTGCGCGAGAGCTTCTCCATCCCACCGTTTATCGAAGGTGGTGCACAGGAGCGCGGCATGCGCGCGGGAACGGAAAACGTCGCGGGCGCGATCGGTATGGAAGCTGCGCTGGCAGAAGCGCTGGATGGCCTCGATGACCGCCGCACCCGTGTCGCGCAGCTGCGCGACCGCCTTGTACAACATGTACTCGATACCTGTCCCGACGTTCGCTACACCGGGGATCCCGATTCCGGGTGGCGGCTCCCCTCCATCGCGTCGTTCGCGATTCGCGATGTCGACGGAGAGCTGCTCGTGGTCCTGCTCGACCGTGCCGGCGTGGCCGCCGCCACCGGATCGGCATGCTCCACGGGCTCTACCGACCCTTCGCATGTGGCCGTCGCCCTGGGCATCGATGACCCGGCATGGGCACGCGGAACCTTGCGCCTGTCACTTGCTGACGATGTATGCGATGCCGACATCGACGCTCTGTGTGAGCGCGTACCGCGCTGCATCAAGCGGGCTCGCCTGATGTCGGGGAGCTGTGCCGTCTAGCGCGGGGCACAAAACAAAAGACAAACCGCCGGCGCCTCGGTCACATGCATATCAGACGAATCCGCAAGTGACCGAGGCGCCGTCTTCTCTTCTGCTTAGACGCCACGAAACGTCATCTTCATCAGCATATAAAGGCAACAAGCTGTCTAGCGAAACACAAAAAGCCCGGCACCTGGGTCGGGTCGGTGCCGGGCCAAACCGGAGCCGGGGGTCGGGACCGGCTTCCGGATTACGCGGCCACGCCCCGGGTCGGGAGGGGACGGGCCGATCCGTGCGGGCAGGCGGATGATTGGGGCCGGCCCCGCATCGCCACGCATCGCGCGGTACTATGCAAAGCCCGCAGGGGGCGATGCATCAAGAGAAAGGAATCGTAGGAGCGGAGCCGGATTCAATCCGGCTCCGCTCAACGGACAGCCGCTAGCGGTTGGTACGACGGCGCAGATACAGGCCGGCCGCAATCAGGGCGACGGCCGCGATGCCGATACCGCCCACCGTGGCGAGCGTATAATCGCCCGTCTGCGGGATGCTCGAGGAGGGCTTGCCAGGCTTGGATGTGCCGGGCTCCTCCGGAATGAAAGGCTGCTGGTAGGTGTTGACGAACGTCGGGGCCTGACCGGAGCCGTCATAGGTGACGGTGGCCGTCAGCGTTCCGTCGCCGTTGTAGACGACCGTGACGACCGCGGTGTGGACCGCCGTGTCGTAGGTCACGCCGTCAAGGTCACCCGCAACCCATCGGCATCCCACGCTTCACAGCGTGCATCTCGGGCAGGCCCGACCCTCCATCAACCCTGCCATCTTGCCCCACCGCGGCGCCTGTATGACAAGCACCATGTCGCTTGCGCGCGCTCCATATAAATAAAAGGAGAGCGCTCGAAAGCACTCCCCTTTTTCACTAACGGTTTGGTCTGACTCGGTTCATGACGCAGTCGATGGCGTAATAAAGAACACCGGCCCTCTAGCTCAGAAGCTCACGACCGGCAGCCTCGATGGCATCAATCTGCGCGTCAGCGGCTGCAGCATCCTCACCCTTGGCAAAGATGTACAGCTTGATCTTGGGCTCGGTACCGGACGGGCGGACAATCGCTTTGTCGCCACCGGCAAGGTCGAACTCGATGACGTTCGCCTTGGGCAGGCCGTTCACGCCGGTCTCATAGTCCACAACGCCCTCGACCGCAGCGCCTGCGATCTCGGTCGGAGCGCTCTCGCGCAGACCAGCCATGATGCCGGACATCTTGGCAGCGCCGTCGGCACCCGGGTAGCTCAGCGAGATGGTCTTGTTGTGGTAGTAGCCGTACTTCTCGTACAGGGCACGCATGGCCTGGACCAGGTTGATGCCCTGCAGCTTGTAGTACTGAGCCATCTGGCAGATGAGCATGGAGGCGTTCACGGCGTCCTTGTCGCGCACGTGGTCGCCGGACAGGTAGCCGTAGCTCTCCTCGAAGCCGAAGATGAAGCGGTCGACCTCGCCCGCATCGGACAAGCTGGTGATGATGTCACCGATGTACTTGAAGCCGGTCAGGCAACGACGAAGCTCGAAGCCGTACTCCTCGGCGAGCGCATCGACCATGGCGGAGGACACGATCGTGGTCACCGCGACCTTGGTGGACAGGTCCTCGCCGCGCTCCGCGCGCATCTTGCAGATGTAGTCGAGCAGCAGCACGCCCATCTCGTTGCCGGTCAGCAGCGTGTAATCGTCGCCGTCGGCGCAGGCAACGCCCACGCGGTCGGCATCCGGATCGGTCGCGAGCAGCAGGTCGGGCTTGACCTCCTGGCACAGATCGATACCCTTCTGCATGGCCTCGCGGATCTCCGGATTCGGATACGGGCAGGTCGGGAAGTTTCCATCCGGGTCCTTCTGCTCGGGCACGATGGTGATGTCGGTGATGCCCACCTTGTTCAGGACGGTCGTGACCGGGATAAGACCCGTACCGTTGAGCGGAGTGTACACGAGCTTGAGCGGAGCCTCAGCAACCTGTTCGGGCGTGAGGTTGCTCACCGACTTGTCCACGACGGCGTCGTAGTAAGCGTCGAGCACGGAGTCGTCGATCCATTTGACGAGGCCCTTCTCGACAGCCTCATCGAAGTCCATGATCTTGATGTCGGTAAACGGGTTTGTAGCCTCCATAGCAGCGGAGATGGCAGCCGCAGCTTCGCTCGTGATCTGGCAGCCGTCGGGACCATAGGCCTTGTAGCCGTTATACGGCGCCGGGTTATGGCTCGCGGTCATGCAGATGCCGCCGGAGCACTTGAGATAACGGGTAGCCCAGGACAGGGTCGGAACCGGAGAGATCCTCGGGTACACATACGCAGTGATGCCGTTGGCAGCCAGGATCGAGGCGGTCGTCTTGACGAAGAGCTCGCCCTTGTTGCGGCTATCGCGTGCGATGGCAACCGTAGGATTCTCAAACGTCGCGTTCAGGTAGTTGGCGAAGCCCTGCGTCGCGCGGCCGACGGTGTAGATGTTCATACGGTTGGTGCCAGCGCCGATCGTGCCGCGCAGGCCAGCGGTGCCAAACGCCAAATCCTGGAAGAACGCGTCGGTGATGGCGTCCTCGTCGCCCGACTCCTTCATCTGCGTAAGCTCAGCGAGCAGTTCCTCGTCCTTGACATTGGCAATCCATGTGTCGAGGAGCTCATGTACATCTGCCATTGCGTGAACCTTTCCCTTGGCATGTATACATCGCGATAAAACTCCGTGCTGCGGAGTGGATTTGCACAACGTGCGCACCCACTCGCATCGTACCTCATGAGGGCAATGTTTTTGACATTTACCGCCCGACGGCCGATTTGGCCGGTGGGTGTGGCACGCCTGTAAACCTTTCGCGCATCTCTTTACTTTTCGGAAGGATGCAGCTCGCGATGGGAGCGCACGACTTGGCTCTCCCCCGCCCTTTTCCAACCCTCTCTCCATGACGGAGTGAGCCCTTCTCATGGCACGTTGCTCACCAATTCTCGCGGGCGCTGATACTGCGCCTTGATGCAGTTTCCTTTCCGATTCTCGTACCGCATCACACTGATAATGCGCCTGTCGTACATATCTATTTGATTCGGTCATATTCGGTATTCTTGGCGCAATCTTGTCTTGATGATATCGCTTAAAATACCTGTTGATTACCTATTGCAACTATATTGGTCTACACCTGATTCAATCTGGTCCAATAACAATTTGGTGCGATTTGATTGAGTCGTGTCACAGCATCATGGTTCAGATTGACGCCGAGGCGCAGATGGTGTGGACGACGGACTCGGCCCAAGCTCCAGAACAGGTCTCCCGCCTTCCTGTGACGGCAGCCCCGCAAAACCGATGTCGGCCACCTACTTGCATCTGACGGCACCAAAGCCCCTCGATACGACCGATCTCACACGCGTTGCTGTTTGCAGTCGTGCTCTAAGCACGAGATATGGTTCTAACCCGCGGGATCGATCCGGTCAGGAACTGTCTCTCTGGATTGGTACTTTATGTAACCCACCGCCCAAGCGTCCGCCGGCGATGCGCCACCGTGTAGCGTGCGGTGCGAACGCTTGCCCCAGGAAGCCTCGCCCACAGCTCTCGAGCGGACGCGGCGAGGCGAGCACCGGTCGTGAGACGCAATCAACCTCTCTTTGGATTCGCATAGACCCAATCCATGACGCGCATTGCCAACTCGGTCAGCGAGTTGGCACGCGGTTCGCATCCAACGCACCAGACGCAACCGCAATCCTTCTAAAGGATTGAACCGATTCGCTTTCACAGGATGCTTTTGAATTTGATGGACTGGGTCACTGGTGCACAAACAGATGCATCCGCCCCATTGAAGCGCGTCTGATTCACCTTTATGGAATCAGGTACCATCTGCACCAACTACTGTGCCTGCAACGCACCAGCAACGCGCCGTATAACCGATTCCGCTCGTGTTCCTTGGAGCGACCACAAGCAAAGCAAGTTGGACCTGTGCCGCTTGGCTCCTATCAATTCAATAATGCACGCGGTTCGATGCACCTATTTAGCTTTGGTGCAGGGTCCGCCCCATCACAAATCCCCATACGCGTGGTTTGACGCAGTCACAAGTGCAACCTCTTTAGGCTGAAGAAGACCAGACACCGCAGAAGACAACATCATCGAATTCGATAGACGACTACGTAGCCCTCATAACAACAGGAGAGTGACGCACTCTACACATTGAATGCCATATCGGAGCTTGACTCAATCCAATCGATTCATAAGAAGACAACCAATGCGGTCCCACACCAAACAGCCGCCGCATATATTTCATCCTCCTGCCCATCGATTCGACTCAGCCACCGCGTCAATTAAAACAAAGCGGTCTTATACCGATTCAGAAAGATGCAATGGTAGGTGCGTTCCGTCGGACGAACCAACTATCGCGCTACCGGGTCGGTGCATCGGCAGTGCACATTCAGTCAATTGCCCAATCATCACGTAACATGAATCAGTACGGTTCGTTTCCTCCGATTCAAATCATGAACAAGCCAGGTCTATTCCACGTGAATCGTTTTGGACGCACCACGTGGCGCAAAGGCCGTATAATCATTGAAGCGAACTGAATCATGCGATCGATTCGCATGATGCGATAGCCGATAGGGAAGGGGAGAAGCGATGCCGACCATCAAGGAGATTGCCGACGCCACGGGGCGCGGCAAATCGACCGTCATGCGAGCCGTCAAGGAGCTCGGCTTGCGCGAATCGGGTCACGCGAGCCCTGATGGCGCACGAGGAGCCCTTATCATCGATGCCGAGGGCGCATCCATGCTCGCGGACTACCTGACCAAAAACACCGAGTCGCGTCAATCAGGCGACGATACCCAAGGCAAAGAACAGCAGCCGCAGGTCGACATCGAAGCCATCGTGTCGGTCTACCGCGAGCGTATCGAGGATCTGAAGGCTCAAATCGAGGGACTGAACGCTCAGCTGAAGACGAAGGATGATCAGATCAAAGAACTCTCGTGCGCGCTCGAGAACGCCCAGAGCGCTGCCAAGGAGGCCCAAGACGAAACCCGTCGTTCGCACGATCGCGTCGTTTTGATGGCCAGTGCTGGCGTTTGGGAGCGTCTAACAGGATTTAAGGGCCTTCTTGGTCCCGGTGTGGACACTGAGTAGGACTATGCCTTCAAATGGCCGTATACGGCATTTGGTGAGGTCGTTTTTCGGGGTCCCGTGGACCCCGTTCTTATTGCGACGATGAGCGGCGACGATGGACGCGCCACGTGCCCACAAGGACGCAACCCAAGAAGTTCTACAGAAAGAAGGGGAGAGGCCATACCCAAAGGAACATATCTATCAAAAAGAAAAAACCTCGCAGGAGCGAGGTCATCAATCATATGGTGGAGGTTAGGGGGATCGAACCCCTGACCTCAGGCTTGCAAAGCCCGCGCTCTCCCAGCTGAGCTAAACCCCCGTTAGTAATAAACACCCCACCGGCGACTCGGCTCTCGGTGGGGTGTTTATTGCGAAAAGAAGTGGTGGACCTGACAAGATTCGAACTTGTGACCTCCCGGTTATCAGCCGGACGCTCTAACCAACTGAGCTACAGGTCCATCGCGCGAGGAATATATTAGCGCGCACCCGTCTTGAGAGTCAACAACTATTTTTAAAAAATTTTGAGGGCATGAAAAAAGGCAGCGGAGACCGAGACAACGTGCCGTTTTGGGTACTATTACAGACCGGTAAGAGCCGGATAGGATTTCGGCAAAACCACGACGCCATAGGAGGTGCCATAATGATTCGCGTTGATATCGAGACCATTATTATGGCCGCCGGCCCCGTTCCCTCTGCCATCGTGCTGCGCGAGCGCGGTGCTGAGGGGTCTTCGGACGCTCCTCTGCGGGCGCTCTCCATTCAGACGGGCTCTTACGAGGCCGCGGCGGTCAGCCGCGGTATCGAGGGCTCAGAGGGCGCACGTCCCATCACGCACGACCTGATGCTCGACGTAATCAAAAAGCTCGGCGGAAAGCTCGAGCGCATCGAGATCAACCGCGTGGACGTTCCGGTGTTCTACGCATCCGTCGTGCTCGAGAACAACGGTGGGGAAGAGCGGCATGTCGATGCGCGCCCGAGCGACGCGCTGGCACTCGCCGTCCGCACCAATGCGCCCATCTTTGTCGAGGATGACGTCATGAACCGTGCCGGCAGCATCTCGTATCGAACGGAAGACGATAAGGAGAAGGAGCTCGAACGCTTCGATGAGTTCGCCCGCTCCGTCACTCCCGACGACTTCTAACGTGCCCGGAACACCCGGCAGCACTGCGCCCCGTTTCGCATGAACACCATGCGAAACGGGGCGCTCTCATTCATCTGATGATTTAATCAATATCGAATCGCTGGCGCGGTATGTGGTCGAGCGTGCCGCGCTTATCCAAACAGCCTATCGATGGCACCTGAGACGAGAAAGCCGACAAACGCCCCGATTGCCAGGGCGATAAGCGTCCAGCCGACCGTACGGACGGCTTTCATCCACGAAGGGATGGCGCGCTCGCGGCGGCCGCGCTCGGTATCGCGATCGATGGACTCTCCGCGCCAGTACGCAAGGATCTCCTTATAGGTGATCAGGTCATGGCGCTTCTTGATGCGGTCGATCCAAACGGCCGCGAACATCGATATGCCCCAGAGCAACACCGCGACGACTATGGTCGGAAGCGCGTGATCGAGCGGCCAATCCCAGACAGCCACTTGGAAGGTGAACCAGCCGCCGGCGATGACTGTGAGCGCCATGAACGCAAGCATCACGTACGCCAACCGCTTCATGGTCCGGACATCTGAATCGATCACTTTCGTCATGGTCGCCACATCCTCCTTGATTAGGCTGTCAACGGTTACGCCGAAGATCTCGGAGAGCAGCAGGAGGCTCTGAACGTCAGGGTAGGTCTTGTCGTTTTCCCACGAGCTGATCGTCTGGCGCGAAACGTACACGCGCGCCGCCAAATCGTCCTGGGACATGCCCGCCTCGGTGCGGTGCGCCCTGATGTGGTTCCCGATCTCCACGGCCCCCTCCTTCCAGATCTTCGGCCAACCAGGTTCAACCCGCAGCATTCCATGACGGGGCGCATCGTACCATCAAAAGCCCCCGACATCGGATGCGAATCGGTGCGACCGACTCGTCAAAAGGTCTTGACGCACCCGTGACCTGCAGTGATTCGGTCATACATCAGCCGTGGTGCAGCCGTTGTCTCCATCGGGGACGGGGCAGTTTGAGGACACCCTGCGCCCATCCGGGCGCAGGGTGTCCTCAAACTGCCCCGTCCCCGATGGAGACAAAGCAGGGCCGGAACCCGAATGGGATTCCGGCCCTGTCAAGCTCAGCGAGAGGGGAGAGCACGCTACTCGTCCATCAGGTCCTCGAGCGCCTCGTCACCGCTGCCGATGTCCACGTGATCCTCCTCGTTGGGAGCGTCCATAGCGCCAGCTGCCGCCAGATCGAGCGACTCCTGGCCCTCAGCCACCGCGGGGGCCTTCGGCTTCTTCTTGGCGCTCGTCATGCGCGCCACGGCGGTCACGCGATCGCCGTCGGCCACCGTCATCATCTTGACGCCCTGGGTGGCACGGCCGGTCTTCGAGATCTCGTCGGTCTTCACACGGATGACCGTGGCGCCCTCGGTGATGATGAACAGCTCGTGCTGCGGGCCGACCGTCTTCATCGCCGCCAGATTGCCCTTCTTATCGGTCATCTGGATGGTGTAGACGCCCTGGCCGCCGCGGTTCTGCTCGGGGTAGTCGGCAACCGGGGTGCGCTTGCCGTAGCCGCGCTCGGTGATCACGAACAGGTCACCGCGCCCGTTGGAGATCTCCATGCCGAGCACCGTCGTGTCGCCCTTCATGGTGATGCCGCGCACACCGCTCGTGTCGCGACCGGTGGCGCGCACCTGGTCCTCATTGAACATGATCGCCTTGCCGGCCGTCGTGGCGAGGATGACCTTGTCGCCCTCGCGCACGCGGCGCACGTCGAGCAGGTCGTCGCCCGCCTTGAGGTTGATGGCGATGATGCCGTCGCGGCGGCTGCGATCGTACGCGCTCATGACGGTCTTCTTCACCATGCCGCTCGCCGTGGCGAACATGAGGTACTCGTCGTCGGGGAACTCGCGGCAGGAGATGACGCTCGCGATCTTCTCGCCGTCCTCGAAGGGCAGCAGGTTCACGATCGCGGTGCCACGCGCCTGGCGCGTTCCGACCGGCAGCTCGTGGACCTTCAGGCGGTACACCTTGCCGCGGTTGGAGAAGAACAGCACGTACTCATGGGTGCTCGCGATGAACATCTCCTCAATGACGTCGTCCTCTTTCAGGTTCGCGCCGGTCACGCCCTTGCCGCCGCGCTTCTGCGCGCGGTAGGCGGCCACCGGGATGCGCTTCACGTAGCCGGTGTGCGTGATGGTGACGACCATGTCCTCATCGGCGATGAGGTCCTCCACGTCCAGATCGCGCTCGGCGGCGCAGATCTCGGTGCGGCGCTTGTCGCCGAACTTGCGGGAGATCTCACGCATCTCCTCCTTGATGACGCCGAGGATCTTCTCCTCATGCGCCAGCAGGTCCTCGTAGTAGGCGATCGCGCGACGCAAACCGTCGAGCTCCTCCTGGATCTTGTCGCGCTCCAGGCCGGTCAGGCGGCGCAGCTTCATCTCGAGGATGGCCGTCGTCTGCTCCGGGGTGAACCCGAAGCGCTCGATCAGGCGCTGGCTCGCCTCGGCGTCGGTGCGCGAGGAGCGGATGATGGAGATAACCTCGTCGATATGGTCGAGCGCCATGAGGTAGCCCTCGAGGATGTGTGCGCGGGCCTGGGCCTTCTTGAGGTCGAAGCGCGTGCGACGGGTCACCACGTCGACCTGATGGTCGATGTAGCAGCGCAGCATCTCGCGCAGGCTCAGGCACTTGGGCACGCCGTTCACGAGCGCAAGGTTGTTCACGCCGAACGTGTTCTGCAGCGAGGTGTACTTGTACAGGTTGTTGAGGACGACCTGCGGGATGACGCCCTTCTTGAGCTCGATGACAAGACGGATGCCCTTCTGCGTGGACTCGTCGCGCATGTCGGAGATGCCCTCGATGCGCTTCTCGTTCACGAGCTGGGCGATCTTCTCCTGGAGGTTGCCCTTGTTCACCTGATAGGGAATCTCGGTGAACACAAGGCGGTTGCGGCCGGTCTTCGTGGACTCCACATGCGCCTTCGCGCGCACGGTAATGGAGCCGCGCCCGGTCTCGTAGGCCTGGCGGATGCCGTCGGAACCCATGATGCGGGCGCCGGTGGGGAAGTCCGGGCCGGGCATGACCGTCATGAGCTCATCGGTCGTCGCATCGGGGTTGTCGATGAGCATGCACGTGGCCTCGATGGCCTCCGAGAGGTTATGCGGCGGGATGTTCGTCGCCATGCCGACCGCGATGCCCGAGGAACCGTTGACGAGCAGGTTCGGGAAGCGCGCGGGCAGGACCTGCGGCTCGGCGAGCGACTCGTCGTAGTTGGGCTGCCAGTCGACGGTATCCTTCTGCAGGTCGCGCAGCAGCTCCATGGCGGGCTTCGCCAGGCGGCTCTCGGTGTAACGCATGGCCGCCGCGGAGTCGCCGTCGATGTTGCCGAAGTTGCCGTGACCGTCGATCAGCGGGGTGCGCATGGAGAACCACTGCGCCAGGCGAACCATGGTGTCGTACACCGCGGAGTCACCGTGCGGGTGGTATTTACCGATAACCTCGCCGACCGTCCACGCACTCTTCTTGTGCGGGCGGTTCGGATAGATGCCCGACTCGTTCATGGCGTAGAGGATGCGGCGGTGGACCGGCTTCAGGCCGTCGCGCACATCCGGCAGGGCGCGCGCGGTGATGACCGACATCGAGTACTCGATGAAGGACTGCTTCATCTCGTGGCCGAACTCCGAGATCTGGAGCTGGCCGCCGTTGATGTCCTCTCCCGCGGCCTCGCCGCGGTCGACGGTGCCGAAGCTCTCCTCGAGCTCGCCGTCCTCCTCCTCTTCCTCATCGTCATCGGCGTCCGGGTCGTACCCGATGGTCTCGCCGTCGTCGTTTTGCGTCTCGGCGCGGGCAAGCAGGCGCTTGAGATCCTCAGGCAGGCCCTCGGTGCCCTCATCGCCGGCGCCCGGCGTGTTGTTCATATCGTCTGCCACGTACTACCTCCTGTTGGTGACGTCTGGGGGCAGGCCCGCGTCACCATCGTTTACCATCTCGCGTGCGCAGGTCGCGCCGGCCGCAGAGACACCAAGAGCAGCGCTCCCGGCACCTATGCGGCCGGCAGTGCGCTTAAGCGTCGAGGAAGCGCGCGTCGTGGGCGTGCTTCTCGATGTACTCGCGGCGGTACTCCACCTGGTTGCCCATGAGCTCGCGCACCGCGCGGTCGGCCACGGCGGCGTCCTCGATAGTCACGCGCTGCAGGATGCGCGTCTTGGGGTCCATCGTCGTCGACGCGAGCTGCTTAGGATCCATCTCACCCAGACCCTTGTAGCGCTGGACGGTGTAGCCGCGGCGCTTCTTGGTGATCTTGCCACCGGCAGCCTCGTCCTCCGCCTCGTCGGGGTTGAGACCCAGGCTCTTGATGGTGTCGCGCAGGATCTCCTCCTCGGGCTGGCGGCCGTTGGGATAGACGTAATGGATCTTGTTGCGCACCTTGATGCCGAAGATCGGCGGGCACGCCACGTACACGTAGCCCGCATCGATCAGCGGACGCATGTACTTGTAGAAGAACGTGAGCAGCAGGATACGGATGTGGGCGCCGTCGACGTCTGCATCCGTCATGATGATGATCTTGTGGTAGCGGGCCTTCGTGATATCGAAGTCGCCGCCGTCGCCGCTGCCGGTCGTCACGCCGCAGCCGATAGCCGTGATGAGCGACTGGATGGTGTCCGACGAGAAGGCACGGTGGTCGCCCACGCGCTCGACGTTCAAGATCTTGCCGCGCAGGGGCAGGATTGCCTGGATGTCGCGGCGGCGGCCATCTTTCGCCGAACCGCCTGCAGAGTCGCCCTCGACGATGAAGAGCTCGGTCATCTCGGCATCGCGCACCGAGCAGTCGGCCAGCTTGCCTGGCAGGCTGGCGGTCTCGAGCAGGCTCTTGCGGCGCGTGGCCTCGCGCGCCTTGCGGGCGGCGTTGCGCGCCTTGGAGGCCTGCTGGGCCTTCTTGATGATCTCGCGGGCCTGCTTCGGATGCTCCTCGAGGTAGTCCGTCAGGCCATCGGAGACCACCTTGCGCACAAGCGTGCGCATGAAGGAGCTGCCGAGCTTCGCCTTCGTCTGGCCCTCGAACTGCGGGTCGGCGAGCTTGACGGAGATGACGGCGGCGAGGCCCTCGCGGACGTCGTCGCCGGTCAGGTTCGCGTCCTTCTCCTTCAGGATGTTCTGCTTGCGGGCGTAGTCGTTGATGACGGAGGTCAGCGCGGTGCGGAAGCCCTCGAGATGCATGCCGCCCTCGGGGGTGTAGATGTCGTTTGCGAAGCTCATGACCGTCTCGGAGTACGAGGTGTTCCACTGCATCGCGATCTCGACCTCGCCGGTGCGGTCTACCGGAAGACCGGGCTCGGAGGCGCCGGACAGGTAGATGGGCTTCTTCAGGCCGTCGGGAATGTCCTTGCCCTCGTTCAGGAACTTCACGAAGTCCACGATACCGCCGGCGTAGCAGAACTCGTCGACGCGCGGGGCGAGCTCGCGCTCGTCGGTCAGGACGATCTTCAGGTTCTTGTTCAGAAACGCTGTCTCCTGCAGGCGGTTGCGCAGGGTATCGTAGTCGTAGACGGTCGTCTCGAAGATCTCGTCATCCGGCCAGAACGTCGTGGTGGTGCCCGTCGTTTTGGACGTGCCGACCTCGATCATCTTCTGCGTGGTCTTGCCGCGGGCGAACTGCATCTCGTAGATCTTGCCGTCGCGGCGAACCTGGACCACCATCTTCTTCGAGAGCGCGTTCACGACCGACACGCCGACACCGTGCAGGCCGCCGGACACCTTGTAGGCTGAGTTGTCGAACTTGCCGCCGGCGTGCAGGATGGTCATAACGACCTCGAGCGTCGGGATCTTCTTCACGGGATGCTTGTCCACAGGGATGCCGCGGCCGTTGTCCACGACCGTGACCGAGTTGTCCGGGTGCACCGTCACCTCGATCTTGGTACAGAAACCAGCCATGGCCTCGTCGACGGAGTTGTCGACGATCTCCCACACGAGGTGATGCAGACCACTCGAGCTCGTCGAGCCGATGTACATGCCCGGGCGCTTGCGGACGGCTTCAAGACCCTCGAGAATCTTAATTTCGCTGCCGTCGTATTCGTTCTTTTTCGCCACGCACATCTCCTTAGTCACAAGAAGCGTCATTAACGTTCAATATTTTAGATGAATTGCTAGGGTATCTCATCAGGGTTCAAATACCCCTACAAGACCACCAGACGCCATCTACGACGTTTTTGGACCCTCGGTTGAGATTTTGTGCTCAAAACTCGCTTTCATGGCGTTTTTGAGGGCTTGTCGCAGTTTTGTGTCGGAAATCGGCAAGACCTGCGCGTCGAGTTCGCGCTCGGCCTGAGCATCGAGCGGCGTCGCGGGCGGCGGAGTCTTCTTCTCGTGGGCGGTGGGCGCGGCGGCTGCGCTTGGGTGGAACCGGCGCTCATAGCCCTCGCGCGAGCGCTTCACCTTGATGTCGTCGACGTTCACGCCGCGGCGGTACATGCGCGCGCGAATGATCTCGCGCATCATCGTGAGTTCGCTCACCCAGGTCGCACCGTCCACGTACACGATCAGCTCGTTCGATTCGGGAACGTAGTGCAGCCCGGTCACATGCGCGCCCTCGCGCGTGCCCCCGCACACCTCGTTCCACGCGCGGTAGACATCATGGCTCGTCTCGGCGGCGCGCATCTGCTCGCGGCGCTGCGGGGTGGCCCCATCCATGATGCGGCGGCGCTCGATGGGCAGGAACTCAGAGAGGGAATGCGTCTCGCCGGCGCGATCAGACCGCTTCACCGATATGCACCACCTTTGCACCATCGAGGATGTCGGAAGAGAAATACCCCAGGTTCGTCGTGGTGATAACCGTCTGGATCTCACCGGCAATGAGCCGCATGATCGCCTCGCGGCGACGCTCGTCGAGCTCGCTCATCACGTCGTCCAGAAGAAGAATCGGATAGCGGCCGAGGATGTCCTGCGTCACCTCGACCTCGGCGATCTTCCACGCCAGCACGAGGCTGCGCTGCTGCCCCTGGCTCGCAAAGGAGCGGGCGTCGCGTCCATCGATCATGAAGACGATCTCGTCACGGTGCGGACCGACGAGCGTGAGGCCGCGGCGCGCTTCCTCGTCAGCCGTCTCGGCGAGCGCGTCGGCGATCCGCGTCATGACCGCATCACGGTCCTTTGCCTCATCGGCCGTGATGCCGCCGATCGATGCGCGGTAGCGCACGTCAATGGTTTCACGTGGAGCAATCGTGCGATACGCCTCGATCAGACGCGTTCGCACGCGCTCCAGCAGGGCGATGCGGTGGACGAGTACCGCAGCGCCGGCGGAGACGAGCGCATCGTCCCAAGCGGCGAGCAGGTCACGCGAGGTGAATCGGTCCTTGAGGAGGTTGTTGCGCTGCTCGAGCGTCCGCTCGTAGCTCGATACGAGCTGCGCGTAGCTCTCGTTCAGCTGCACGCCGAAGTCGTCGAGTGCCGCACGGCGCACCGACGCGGACCGCTTCACCATATCGAGGTGGTCGGGACAGAACAGCACGCTCGGCAGGATGCCGCGCACGCCTGACGCGGTCACGCGCTTGCCGTTTTTCGTGAACGAGCGGCGCCCGCGCTCGGAGGTGAGGCCGATATCGACCAGACGGCCATCGCCCTCGAGCCGCAGGCTCGCCTGGGCGCGCGTCGCCCCGTCGTGCACGAGGTCGACGGGGGAGGGGCGGCGAAACGACTGGCCCGCCGTGAGCAGCTGGATGGCCTCCACGAGATTCGTCTTGCCCGCCGCGTTCGGACCGACCAGCACGGTCACGCCCTCGTCGAGCGCAAGCTCGAACGAGATGTAGCTGCGGTAATTCTGCGCCGTCAGCGTTCGCGCAAAGATGCCCACCGGTCCCCTTTCCCCATCCGTCTTTCCGCTGTCCTCTTCCGGGACGGGGTTGTTCGGTGCCAGATGGCACCGAACAACCCCGTCCCGGAAGAGGACAGCGCCGTGCTGCCTACAGGTACTTCTAGATGCGCACCGGCATGACCAGGTACAGGTAGTTGATCTTGTCGTAGCTCTTGAAGATGCCGGCCTGGCTGTAGCTCTGCAGCTCGAGGGTGAGTTCCTTCTCATGCGACAGCACGTTCAGGCAGCCGAAGATGTAGTGGTAGTTGAACGCGATGATGCCGGATGCGCCCTCGACCTCGACATCCACGGTCTCCTGCGCCTGGTCCTGATCGTTGGAGATGGCGGATAGGCCCATCGTGCTGGTCTCCGCCGAGATCTCGAACTTCACCGCGGAGTTCGCCTGCGCCACGACCGCCACGCGCTTGAGCGCGGCCGAGAAGGCGTCGACGTCGATTTTCACGGTCGTCGCGCAGGTCGCGGGCAGCAGCGCCTTGTAGTTGGGGTAGTTGCCCTCGATGCGGCGCGACACGTACGTGGTGTTGCCGGCGGCGAACACGACCTGCGTGTCGGTGGAGCCGACCATGATGGTGCCCTGGCCGCCCATGATGTTCAGCGCGTCGTTGAACGCCTCGGCGGGCACGTTCAGCTCGAAGCTCCCCTCGAGCGAGGAGGTCTCGACCTGCGTGTCGCACACCGCCAGACGATAGGAGTCCGTGGCCACGAGGCGCACAGTGTTGTTCTCCACCGTCATGTACACGCCGTTGAGAACCGGGCGGTTCTTGTCGGTCGAGGTCACGCGCCACACGCGCGACACCATCTCGGACAGGATGTCGCACGGCAGCTCCACGGAACGCTCGAGCGCGAGCGTGGGGAACTCGGGGAAGTCGGTCGGATCGAGCGTGTTCAGGCGGAATGAGCTCTTCTCGCACGTGATGGAGACCTGGCGCTCGACGACCTCGAACGACACGGGGGAATCCGGCAGCGTCTTGGTGATGTTGGAGAGCATCTTGCACGGGATCACCGTCTCGCCCTCTTCCTCCACGCGCGCGGCGACGCGGTGGCGGATCGAGATGGTGTAGTTCGATGTCTGGAACTCAAGGACACCGTCGGCGGCCTTGATGAGGACGCCTGAGAGGATGGGGAGTGTGCTCGCGCTCGCGACGCCCTTCATGACGATGCCGAGTGCTTCGGAGAGTGCCGGCTGGCTGACGGTGAATCTCATGTCCTTGCGGTCCTTCCTTTTATATCTTTCTCTATATATATCTATCTAACAATAGTAATAAGGTCGTTGACGGTGTGGATGACTGCCAAATCCCCTGCTTGGAGCCGGTGGATTTGTTGAGAGGGCGCTGTGGATAACATACCCGGTTTTCAACAGAGCTCCTGCGCCCCTGCGCTTGTCCCCGTGCCCTTGCCATCTTCCAACACTTTTTCCCTTCGTAATCCCCCGGTTTTCCACAGGCTATGACTTGATCAGGATGATGTTCTTGAGTTGCTGCAGCTCCTCGTTGAAACGAGCGTCCTCCTTCATCTTGGTCTCCACGACCTCCAGGCTGTGGATGACGGTGGTGTGATCGCGCCCGAAGGCCGACCCGACGGCCTTGAGCGACATCTCGCAGAGCGTGTTGGTGAGGTAGACGGCGACATGGCGGGGGAACGCGATGTTCTTCGAGCGCTTGCGGCCGATCATGTCCTCGTGGCTTACATGATAGAACTCCTCGACGACGCTCTGGACGGTGTCGACGCGCACGACCTTGTGCGCGGTGTCGAAGTACTCGTCGGCGATCGCGTCGATGTCGCTCGCGGTGAGCTCGCCGCCCGCCTGCTCCTTCTCGTAGGAGAGACCGGCACAGCGCTCGCAGAAGCTTTCGAGCTCGCGGATGTTGTTGCCCGAGATCTCGGCCATGTGGCGCAGGTGGTCGTCGGTGAGGTGCCCTTCTTCGAGACCGATGCCGTCGAGCAGCGACGAGGTCGCGCCCCCGAGCGGGCGCGCGGCGGAGCCCAGGATGGTGTGCTCGTAGTAGTTCTTGAGGATCGCGTACTTCATCTCGAAGCCCGGTTCGGAGACGAGGCACAGCATGCCTGAGTTGAAGCGGCTGGTCAGGCGTTCGTCCATGCCGAGCTTCTTGGGCGCGCGGTCGCTCGCGATGACGATCTTCTTGTTCTCGCGGATGAACTCGTCCACGAGCTGGAAGAAGAACTCGATGGACGCCTGACGCCCGATGATGTTCTGGATGTCGTCGATGATGAGGACGTCGGCGGCGCGGTACTCGCGCATGATGGGTTCGCCCGGACCGCGCTGGGCGCCGAGGTCGCGCATGTAGTCGTCGATATAGGCCTGGCTGTTGGCGTACTTCACCCTGATGTAGGGCTTCTCGGCGGCCAGGTAGTTCTTGATGGCGAACAGAAGGTGGGTTTTGCCCAGACCTGAGTTGCCGTAGATGAACAGGCTTGTGCATTGACCCGGCTCGTCGGCGAAGGCGGCGAAGCGCACGGCGCTCTGATAGGCGTGCTTGTTCTCGTCGCCGAAGACGAAGTTCTCGAACGTGTACTTCGCGTTGATGCCGACAGCGGGGTAGGAGTCCTCCGGGGTCTCGGCGGCAGGCTCGGGCGCGGCCTGTGGCGCGTGCGTGCGCTCTGCCGGCGCCGCCCCGCCCGCTTTGAGGTCCGCCATCATGCGCTTGAACTGGTCGGGGGAGATCGTGTTGTTGACATTCACCCGCGCGTCGGCGGACGCATCGGTGGCGAGCATGGGGCCGCTATGGGCAGCCGGCGCGCCCCCATGGGCGGCGATGGTGCGCTCCATGGGGCTCGGAGTGGCGTCTGCCACCGGAACGGTCTGCGTCTGTGCCATCGGAGTCACGGCCGCGCGCTGTCCGTCCTCGGCGCCCTGTGCCTGGACGGGTTCGGTGCGCGAGGTGGGCGTACCGGCGGCAACCTGCGGCACGCAGACGTTCAGCGCCAACGGCGCGAACGCGATCTCCTCGAGGTATCGTTCGATAATCTGACGCTGTTTCACCAGGTACGAATAGGCGAATCGGCTCGGCGCCTCGATGGTGAGGGAGTCCTCGGTGAACTCGGTCGCCCGTGCGCTCGCGAGCATGTTGATAAGCCGCGTGTCCATGCCGTCGCGCTGGCAGAACGCGATGACGTCGTCGAGCAGCAAACGTGCCTCGTTATCCATACTTCACCGACTCTCTCTACGAAAGGTGCGCCTGCGCCCAGGCCCGACCGGCGTCGGTCAAAAAGCGCTTCTGGCCCCGTTTGATAACCAACCCAGCCTGGCCGAGCCCCTCGAGTTCGCGTGACCACGTTGGAGCCGAGGATCCGAAGGCGCCTGCAAGGTCCGTCGGGCCGCAGCTGCCGTGCTCGACGAGAAACCTAATGGCAAGCGCTCCGCGTTCAGACACAAACGGCTCGGTGGCCGGCACCGGCTGCGACTGCGCTAGGGGAGGATATGCTTGCGCCTGCCCTTGGCCGCCCCAGGGCGCACCGGGTGCTTGCCCCCAGGGATTTAGCTGGTAGGCGGGCCAACCGGACGGGTTCTGCCACGCCGCTGGCTGCTGGGACGCCCAAGGCCATCCCTGCTGCGGATAGGGGGCGTAGAGGCCTGCTTGCTGTGGGGCGGCTGCGGGCGCCTGCATGCCATAGGCGCCCATGCCGGCCGCAGCCGCGTATCCCATATCGGGGCCAGCGCCCGGCCCTGGCATCTGCGTACCGTACTCAGGTGTGCCTGCGGGCGCCATCTGCGCCGCGTAGGGTGCTCCTGGCTGCGTGGGTGCCGAGGGCGCCGCGCCGGTGGCCGGCATGGCTGCGCCCGTCGGTATGGTTGCCTGCTCGTGCGCTCCGCGTACCGCGCCGCCGCGGGCGCCCGCCCGCTCGATCTCGGCGACGCGTGCGGGGTCGATCGACACGGTGACCACCGTGCCCTGATGGAGGTTGTCCTCGATCGAAACGGCTCCGCCGGCATGCTCCAGGTACTGCTGGACCATGGGGAACCCCGCGCCGGTTCCGCGGATATAGCGCTTCTGGTTGCGGTCGGCGCTCGTGACGCCGAACTCGAAAGCCCGTTCCTTGTCGTCGATGCCCGGGCCCTGGTCGGCGAAGCGGATGGTGTTGCCGTCATCCAGGATGGAGATGATGGGCTCGACGAAGTTTGCGTGGATGAAGTTTTCCACGATCTCGCGGATAACCATGAGGGAGATGCCGCCGCCCTGCTCCTTCATGCAGCGGTAGACGGTGTTGGTGATTTCCTCAAGGTAGGTCCTGACGTCCTGCGGCGCGATCACGATGACCCGCGGTGTGGAAAACATATCGTCATAGATGGCGATGCGGGTGGCGTAGCTGACCTGCGCCGTCGCACCGTCCGGCGCGTCTGCGCGCTCCGACCTGGCGATATCTCCTTCGGCGTTATCGACGCGCCCAGTGAGGTGCGCGTTGTCCGGGGCGGGATCCCCGGAGTCAACAAAAGGGTAGAAATCGTCAGACATGGGCGGAGTCGCAATCTTCGAAGGGGCGCGGTGGCACAAGCATATCAGCTTGTTGCGAGAGGTTTTGCAGCTTTCAACAACTTTTCCCAACTTGTTGAAAAGTATCGAAAACGGATGAAAAGTTATTAACACTTTCCATCTGGCCTGTGGAAAAGTCGGTGAAAGCTTCTGAAAGGTCTGAAATCGTTGGGTGGGCCAGTATGTAGTTCATGCGCTGAGATGAAGGGAATACGTACATTTAGCTTGCATTTATTGACATCGTCGTTCCATTTTCCCTACAATCTTCAAGCTCACGTGTCTATACCGTGCAAACAGCACTAAATTGCAGCAGGAGGATGTCAACCATGAAGCGTACGTATCAGCCTAACAAGCGTAAGCGCGCCAAGACCCACGGCTTCCGCGCCCGTATGGCCACCAAGGGCGGTCGCGCCGTGCTCGCCCGTCGTCGTGCCAAGGGCCGCAAGCGTCTTACCGTTAGCGATAACTAAGACAATGCTTCTCGCATGAGGACGATAAAGTCTCGCTTGGAATTCGAGCGCGTCTTTCACCAGGGGAGAAGCTACAAGCATCCTCTGATGCGTATGATCGCATGCGAATCCGTCAACGAAGGCGATCCCGGGCGGGTCGCCTTCGTTGCTGCAAAGCGCCTTGGTTGCGCCGTCGTGCGCAACCGCTCGAAGCGCGTTTTGCGTGAGGCTGCCCGTGCCTGCGAGTTCCCTCGCGACGGGTATGACGTCATCCTGTTCGCGACGAATCGATCGCGAACAGCTTCTCCATGCGAGCTGCAGGCCGCCCTTACATCGCTGTGCACACGGGCAGGCTTAGATGGACAACAAAGCTAATGTTCTTGCGCACCTGCCGCGACGCCTGGGCGTTGCAGCGGTGCGCTTTTACCAACGCACCATCTCGCCGATGCTGCCCAACGCCTGCATCTACATCCCGTCGTGCTCTCAGTACACCCTCGAGGCCATTCAGAAATACGGCCTGCTCAAGGGGTGCTGGTTGGGATTACGGCGCATTTTGCGCTGCAATCCGCTTCACGACGGCGGATACGACCCCGTGCCGTAACACGGCGCTTGCAACATTCGGAGGTAATTTCACATGTGGGACTGGATAGTCAACATTCTCTTCCAGATTCTCAAGCTCATTCAGGGTTTTGCGGTCGACTGGGGCCTTTCGATCATCATCCTGGTGGTCATCATCCGTCTGCTCCTGACGCCGCTCATGGTCAAATCGTCCAAATCGACGGCGCGCATGCAGGTCCTGCAGCCCAAGATGATGGAGATCCAGGAGCGCTACGCTGACGACCCGCAGCGTCAGGCCGAGGAGATGCAGAAGTTCTACTCCGAGAACAAGTTCAACCCCTTCGGCGGCTGCCTGCCCTTGCTTATCCAGATGCCGATCCTGTTCGCGCTCTTCACGCTGCTGAGGAACCTTCCCCAGTACTTTTCCGGTGAGAACTTCTCGTTCTACAACATCCTGCCCGATCTTCAGGCTACCCCTGCGGGCACCTTCGGTGAGGGCCTGGCCGTCTCCGCGCCGTATCTGATCGCTCTGATCCTGTTCGCGGTCCTTACGCTCATCCCGCAGCTGTGGATGTCCCGCAACCAGACGGGCCAGCAGGCGTCTACCATGCGCATGACCGCGGTCGTCATGACCGTCATGATGCTGTGGGTCGGCTGGGGCCTGCCCGCCGGTGTTCTTCTGTATTACGACGTCTCTTCTGCTTGGCAGGTCGTCCAGCAGCTGTTCGTGACCCAGCGCGTCATCGACAAGGCGAAGGCCGAGGAGGAGGAGCGCATGGCTAATGCGCCCATCGAGGTCGACGTCGTGCGTCGCGAGCGCAAGCAGCGTCCGCACAAGAAGAAGTAGTGCTGACTGTTATTAGGTACCTAACTAATGGAGTGTAAGATGTCTGAAGAGCTTCACGAGAAAACTGAGGAGGTTACGGGCGAGTACGCTCAGCTTGCTGCGCGTTATAAGGCCGGCGAGGCGCTGACTGACGAAGAGCTCGACACCATTGCCGACCTCGCGGTGTCTGTCCTTCGCGACCTGCTGTTCTATTTTGACGCCCAGGATTCTCCCATTGATGAGTACGATGGCGATGAGGGCGAGCTGATTCTCGACGTTACCGCTCCTGATCTTGCGGTGCTCATCGGCCGCCATGGCAAGACGCTCGAGTCGCTGCAGACGCTGTTCTCGCTTCTGGTGAGCCGTAAGCTGGGCTTCCGCTACCCCGTCGCGGTTGATGTTGAGGGGTACAAGAGCCGTCGACATGACAAGGTCATCTCCATGGCTCACTCCGCCGCTTCCCGCGCGGTGCGCCAGCACATGTCTGTATCGCTGCCCCCGATGTCTGCCTATGAGCGCCGCCTGGTACACATCGCGCTCCGCGATAATGCTCGGGTGGACACTCACTCCGAGGGTTCCGATCCTGAGAGGCGCGTTGTCATCACGCTTCGCTAACGTTTGACGATTGCGATGTTGAGAGGGACGTACGGTTCGTGCGTCCCTCTTTTTTGTCTGAAGTTCTTGCTACACTGATTTCTGTCAGTTTCTTCTTAATTGGAGTGTCTTATGACTGAGTCTTCTGCTCGATCCATTGTGCTTCAGCCGCTTGAGATTTCACCTGACCGCATGGAGTCTCTCTGCTCTCGTCTGAATGACTTGGCCCAGGGGATTGGGGTCGAGATGTCCTGTGCTCAAGTGGCGGCTTGCATCGAGCATCTGCTGTATGTTGATCAGATCAACAGCTATATCAATCTCACGCGCATTACTGATCTTGAGGATGCCCTGACGCTCCACATCCTTGATTCGCTGACCCTGATTCCTTTTCTTGCCGTCGAGCAGTTCTCCTTTGTCGATATGGGAACGGGAGCTGGGTTCCCCGGTGTGCCTCTTGGCATTATCACCGGACAGCATGGTGTCCTCTTGGACTCAGTGGGGAAGAAGGTCAAAGCAGTTAACGCGATAATTGGGCAGTTGGGCCTTTCCAACCTTACTGCGGTGCATGATCGGCTGGAAACCTTTGCCCAGTCGCATCGCGCCGAGGCTGATGTGGTGGTTGCACGTGCTTTAGCTCAGTTGCCCATCCTACTTGAGTATGCGGCCCCGCTGCTTCAGCGGGGCGGTCAGCTCTTGGTGTCCAAGGGCAATCCTGACGAGGACGAGGTGGAGCGTGGTCGCAAGGCTGCTCGCCTTTGCGGATTCGAACTGTATGACGTTCATAGTATCGATTTGCCTGGGGGCTATGGTCATAGAGAGATTTACGACTTCAGGCTCCTCCATAAGCCTTCCGTCAAGCTTCCGCGCGCTGACGGCATGGCCCGAAAGCAACCTCTTGCGTAAGTGGGTGCCCGGTGTTTCACGTGAAACACCGGGCACTTTTGTTTGACACCATTCTGTCGGATGACTACTCCACAATAAGTGATAGATCTGAGCTTCGTGTTCTAGATTGATGTATCTAAAGCCGCCGCGGGTGTCCTGACGTTCTCTCATTGAGCGCTCGTATCTCATCGATGTATTGCATATCGGAGGAGGGACAAGCTCACCGCTTGCATTTGGTCAACAACACTCCATCCAAGGTGATGCACGTTCGCGAGTAATCGGTTGCCCTGGTTTCAGCCTTTTCTGCGGGGCCCGTGAACCTGAGTGTTGGTGCATGGCCCTGAGGCAGATTGGAGCCATGCACACCGATTGTTGGGCCAAACCCCCAGCGGTTGATCGGTTCATGCTATGCAGTGCCGGGTGCCAATCTGTGATGCGGTGAGAATACAGGGCTCTGCATCCACACTGTCGATCATGCTGCTGTGTCGTAATCGGGTCTGTCGGGCACCACGGCCCTGGAAGGATCAGTACTTTGCAAAAGAGTGTTGTTTGATAAGCAGATTGGAGCTGATGCGTGCTGGGCGGTACATCTTTTGGATCTCGATCCGCGTTCGTCATGTTTTTCGCCCACACAATACAATGATCGGGAACACCATACAGGTGTTTTCAATCTAGCGATATTGAAGTTATTGAGCTGATAAGTCGGTATATGGGTTCAGATGCGTTGGATACCTTCGCGTTAAGTGCATGCGTCTTCATGTCTCACCTCATTCGAACTGATGCAGCGATTATCACTCGTTCACCCCTTGGCCTGTCATTGACCGTCTGACATGGTCCCCATGGGTTAGACGCTATTGTTGCTATTAAACTGTTGATTTATTCATTAGAGCGATGCGAGTTTTGAGGAGCCTTTTGTACTGAATGCGAGCCCATTGCCATATTTCTACTGCGACTTTCGCGTAAGAAGACCACTTGCTCGATTATGTTGTGTTATCGCGCATGATAGGTGCTCGTTTGTTGATCTTCGATTCTATTCGAGACGATTCAATCTTCAGAGATGATTATCGTGACAAACGAGCTAGTTAGTCGGATGATTGTTGCCTGCGGGAATGTTTCACGTGAAACGACCAGTGTTTCGCCTGCTCACCGGAGTTAATACGAAGAATTTGCAACGTGCAGGTTGCAGTCATAGAAAACATGGCATGTTGTGATGACTGGAAATTCAGTAGAAATAGATGGTGAGCTAATGCTCACAAAAGCTGGTTTACTGCTATTTGGCAAAGCCGATGCAGCTTTCAACAGCATGGGGACTAAAGCCTATCTCACTTTGAAGACAGTTGGCCCTGCATATTCAGAATTCGTATAGTTGGGAGTAGGGGTACCGTCGTTAAGCTGGTAGTGGCTTATCACATCCTCAAAGCACCATGTATGTGGTCGCGCTGAGGTGTCTTTGACGCCACGCGTGTTCTGCTTTTATTTGAAGGTAGCGGGAGTGACGTGTGTCCACAATAGCCTGTATCGACATGGATGAACTACTTTATATGCCAACAATGGAAATGAAGATTGATGAAGGGCCGTGGCGTAGTGAATTGAGCTTATAGCCATAACGCCGTTATCAGCTGCTGGTGTAAGGTGGATGTTTGAACTGGGCTAGGGACTTCGAAAGTTTTTTACCGAGCGGATTAGGTGAATCTTGCGAACAGGTTTCACGTGAAACATAATGAACGATAATCACGCGGATACACAGCGATGTTTCACGTGAAACCAGCTTTCAGCATGCAGTCAAGGTGCACCAAGGAGGGCGCAGTGGGATTTAAGGACACAAAACGCTCCAAATCGGCAAAAGCGACGCGAGTCATTGCCATAATCAATCAGAAGGGCGGAGTCGGAAAATCTACAACTGCAGTTAACCTAGCTGCTGCCCTTGGAGAACTTAATTACAAGGTGCTTGTTGTGGATTTCGACCCACAGGGGAACACTACGAGTGGCCTCGGTATCGAAAAGGAGCAGCTGGACCATTGCGTATATGATTCACTGCTGCATGATGTTCCGGTTGAAGAGATCATTCAGGATACTGATTGCAAGAAAGTATATGTTGTGCCGGCGACCATTCAGCTTGCTGGCGCAGAAATCGAGCTGGTCTCGACGATGGCACGTGAAACGCGCTTGAAGGACTTGCTTGAGCCAGTCCTGGATGAGTTCGACTTCATCTTTATTGATTGCCCGCCATCGCTTGGCTTGCTAACGATTAACGCATTGACTGCTGCCGACAGTGTATTGATACCAATCCAATGTGAGTATTATGCGCTTGAGGGTGTGACCAAGCTTCTCGAGTCGATGAAGATGGTTAAGTCTCGCATCAATAAGTCGCTTGATACCTTTGGCGTGCTGCTGACCATGTATGACGGCCGTACTTCACTGTCTAATCAGGTTGTGGATGAAGTGAAGGGATACTTCGGGGACAAGGCGTTCAAGACGTGCATCCCTCGTTCAGTCAAGGTGTCCGAGGCGCCTTCGTTCGGTATGCCGGTGGTGACCTATGCTCCCCAGAATAAGGGAGCACTTGCATACAAGGCTCTTGCGAAAGAGGTGGTGAAGCGTGCCTAGTCCGAAAAAGAAAGCGTTGGGTCGTGGACTTGGATCACTTATCCAAGAGGCGCAGTCGGAGGCGGGTGCCCAGCAGCAGCCGGATAACATCATCTCGGTAGAGGAGATTCATCCAAATCCGAATCAGCCTCGTACCCATTTTAATGAAACGGAACTCGAGGAGCTCAGCGAGTCCATACGTGCCCATGGTGTTCTACAGCCGCTCTTGGTTCGTAAGGATAGGACCGGATACGAAATCATCGCAGGTGAGCGCCGCTACCAAGCATCGAAGATTGCCGGTTTGACCGAGCTGCCTGTGATCGTTCGCGATGTCGATGATAGCCAGATGCTCGAGCTGGCACTCATCGAGAATTTGCAACGCTCAGACCTTAACCCCATTGAAGAGGCAAAAGGGTATCGTGAGCTCATCAAGGCGAGCGGGATGACTCAGGAGGCTCTGTCTAGGGCGGTGTCGAAGTCTCGCTCCACTATCACCAATTCTCTTCGCCTGCTGGATCTTCCTCAGCACGTTCAAGATCTTTTGTTCGAGGGCAAGTTGACCGCCGGCCATGCGCGAGCCATTCTTGCTGTTCCGTTTGAAGAACAGCGAATCAAGCTGGCGGATAAGGTTGTAAAAGAGGGTTTGTCCGTTCGAGCGACTGAAAACCTTGCACCGTTGTTTTCTGTCGGAGATACACCTAAAACTCCTCGACCGGTGACGCCTCAGTCCTATAAGAAGGCGGCTCGTGTTCTCCGTCAGGTATTCAACACCAACGTGAAAGTTAAGTCTTCGCGCGGGAAAAACAAGATAGAGATCGAGTTCAAGGATGAAGAGGAACTCGCAGGCATCTTGAACCGTGTCATGAATGACTCAACGGTATCGGAGGTTGAGGATGAAGACTAGGATTCTCGGGGGAGTTATAGCTGGGCTTGTGGTTGCCGCTGGTGCATTTATCGGCTATAAGGTCGCAACTGATGAGGAGTTTCGCGGAAGGTTGACGCGCGGGGCTAAAGATATGTACCAGACATCCAAGAAAAAGGTCGGTGACATGACTGAGGATGTCGCCCTGCGCACCGCTCAGCTCACCAAGAATCCGAAGATCAACCAAGAGTGGGTTGAGAATCAATGGGAGACACTGGGTTACTAGAAATAGTAAAAATTACTAATTAGTAAACAGTAAATATAAAAGGCCGAGTTCCTTGTGAACTCGGCCTTTTTGCAGGCGAACATGTTTCACATGAAACATGTATGATGCCTAACGCGCCAGGTGCTTCTGCTTCAGCTGTCCACAGGCAGCGTCGATATCGTTGCCGCGAGAGTTGCGGATGGTTGCCTCCACGCCGTGCACCTGCAGGCGCTTCTGGAGCGTCTCGATCTTCTTCATGGGGGAGGGCTTCATGAGGGAGGCGGGCGTGTCGTTCAGCGGGATGAGATTGACGTGGCAGAGCGTGCCGCGGCAGAAGTCGATCAAGGCTTCCATCTCGGGGTTCGTGTCGTTGATTCCCTCAATCATGGCGAACTCATAGGTGGGGCGGCGGCCGGTTTTTTCGACGTACTGCTGAATGGCCTCATGGAGGCGCGGCAGCGTGTACTTCTTGACGCCGGGCATAAGCTTGTTGCGCGTGCTCTGCACGGCGGAGTGGAGCGAGATGGCAAGGGTGAACTGCTCGGGAAGCTCGGCGAATCGACGGATGCCGGGGATGACACCGCACGTCGAAACCGTTAGGTGACGCGCGCCGATAGCCATGCCGTCGGGGTCATTGAGGATCCTGAGCGCTTCGACCGTGGCATCCATGTTCACGAAGGGCTCGCCCTGGCCCATGAACACGACGCTCGTGACGCGCTCACCGAAATCGCGCGAGACATGAATGACCTGGTCGACAATCTCTCGGGCAGTTAGCGAGCGCGTGAGGCCGTTGAAGCCCGTGGCACAAAACGCGCAGCCCATAGCACAGCCCGCCTGTGTCGAGACGCAGACCGAGAGCTTGTTGCGGCTCGGCATGCCCACGGTCTCAACGGAGGTACCGTCCGCGAACTGCAGAAGATACTTGCGCGAGCCGTCATGGGAAACCTGCTTCGTGATTTCGGTAGGGGTGGCAAACGTGAATCGGGCAGCGAGCTCTTCACGCAGCTTCTTCGGGATATTGGTCATCTCGTCGAACGAACCGGCCTGCTTGGCGAAAATCCATTCGCAGATCTGCTTGGCGCGAAACGCGGGCTGACCGAGCTCTTTGACGAGATCGGCGATTTCCTCCTCGGTTAAGGAGCGAATATCGCGAAGACGGTGAGAACGTTCCATGCGGCACCTTTCGAAGGTTATACAGCTTACGATACCTATACAATAAAATAACGCGCGGCTCGCGGCCGCATGAGTCGCGCGCAGTGGATAAACAACATCAGGGCATGCGACCGGGTACGCCATAAAGGAGATGCCATTATGCAGAGCAGCCAACGTGCCGATATGCACATTGCCGTATTGGCCGGCGGTATGTCGGCGGAGCGCGAGATCTCGTTTTCTTCGGGAAAGAATGCGGTCAACGCTCTTAAGCAGGCGGGCTTTGGGTCTGTTGAGATGCTTGACCCCGCCGACGACGGCTTTATCGACGCTATGCGCACCGGTTCGTTCGATGCGGCCTTCATTGCGCTGCACGGTACGGGTGGCGAAGACGGCATGATTCAGCATCTCATGGAATACCTTGGCATTCCCTATACCGGGTCTGATGCCACCTCGAGCGTCTGCGGCGCGGACAAGGAGCTCTCGAAGGTGCTGTATGAACGAGCGGGCATTCCGATTGCTGCGGGCGTGACGGTTCACCGTGGGGAGCAGGTCGACGCTGAAGCCGTATTCGAGCAGCTCGACGGCGCTCTGTTCGTGAAGCCTGCAATCAATGGCTCGAGCTACGGTGTCACGAAGGTGACGAAGTCCGACGAGCTTGCCGGTGCCATCGCGCGCGCTCTTGAGTATAGCGACAAGGCGCTGGTGGAGACGTGCCTCGAGGGAACCGAGATCACGGTGGGCGTGTTTGGCGACGAGGATCTTCAGGCGCTGCCTATCGTTGAAATCTGCACTCCCGACACGGTGGACTTTTACGACCTGAGCGTGAAGTACATCGTGTCCGATGACATTCACCGGATTCCGGCGCGTCTGCCCGAAGACGTGTACGCGCGTGCGCAGGAACTTGCGTGCCGCGCCCATCGCGCTCTGGGGTGCTCCGGGTTCTCGCGGAGCGATTTTATCGTTACCGCTGACGGTCCGGTTATTCTGGAGACGAATACCATTCCGGGTATGACGGACACATCGCTGTTCCCCGATGAGGTCCTTCACGCGGGCATGGAGTTCAGCGATGTGTGCGCCCGCCTGGTTGAGATGGCGATTGAGCGCCACGAGCGCCGATAAGGAGTAGCGTGTGCCGATAGCAACGATGGCCGAGGCCGTGATGGCGGGGACGCCTGACGCGGTCGTGGCGGCATATGAAACCCTCGCCGAGCGTGCGAAGACGAGGTCGTTCGGGCTGATCGAGGAGGACGTCATCATCCTCGATACCGAGACGACGGGCCTGTCAGTACAGGACAACCACCTCATCGAGATTGCTGCCGCGCGCTTGCGTGGCCGTGAGATCGTCGACAGATTCGATACGTTCGTGCATCCCGGGATGCCGATTCCCGAGGAAATCGTGCGCCTGACGGGGATTCACGATAGCGATGTCCAGTATGCGCCGTCCGCCGAGGAGGCGGTCGCCATGCTCGCCGATTTCGTCGGAGGCTGTCCTGTCATTGCTCATAACGCGACATTCGATCGCTCGTTTATCGAGGCGGTTCGCGGCGGTGTCAAGGTGAGCGACATCTGGATCGACTCGTTGGCCCTGTCCCGCATCGCCCTGCCGCGCTTGGCATCACATAAGCTGTCCGTTCTGGCCGAACTATTCGACTGCGATGCGGTGTCACACCGGGCGATAGACGACGTCGAGGCGCTCGCCGGCGTGTGGCGCATCCTCCTGGTGGCGCTCACCGACCTGCCGCGCGGCCTGATGCGCCGTCTTGCGGATATGCACCCGGATGTCCCGTGGAGCTATCGCCCCATCTTCTCGTTTCTGGCAGGAGAGGACCCCGACGGCATCTTCTCGCTTCCCGCCGCGCGTACCGAGATTCTGCGTGCTCAGGTTCCCGATGAGCGCATCGATGCCGATGAACTGCCGTTTCTATCGATGCCCTCAGCCGACGAGATCAAAGCGTGCTATGCGCCCACCGGCGTGGTCGACCGGATGTATCCGGGTTACGAGCCCCGTCCAGAGCAGGTGGAGATGGCGTGCGAGGTACGCGACGCCCTCGAGACGCGGACCCATCGGGTAATCGAGGCAGGAACAGGCGTCGGCAAGTCCATCGCCTATCTCATCCCCTTCGCCCACGCCGCGCGCCGCAACAACGTGACGGTCGGTATCGCGACGAAGTCGAATAACCTTGCTGACCAGCTGATTTACCATGAACTGCCGCGTTTGGCGCGCGAGCTTGATGGAGGCCTGACGTTCTGCGCCCTCAAGGGCTACGACCACTACCCCTGTCTGCGGAAGCTCGAGCGTCTCAGCCGCTCCGATGCAGAGATCCATACGGCAAAAGATCCCGCTGACACCCTGACTGCCATCGCGGTCATCTACGCCTATGTCTGCCAGTCGCCGACCGGCGACCTCGATGGCCTGGGCATCCGGTGGAAGAGCGTGAGCCGGGCGGACCTCACCACGCCGTCGCGCGAGTGCGCACGTCGCCTGTGCCCGTTTTTCCCGGATCGCTGCCTGGTGCACGGTGCACGCCGCCGTGCGGCGCGCGTGGACGTCGTGGTGACCAACCACTCGCTGCTGTTCCGCAACGTTGCCGCTGACGGCAAGATCCTGCCGCCCATCCGCCACTGGATCATCGATGAGGCCCATTCGGTCGAGCGAGAGGCGCGCCGCCAGTGGGCGGTTACCGTCTCGGCTGACGAATCGCGAGCGATCTTCGAGCGTCTGGGCGGCGAGCGCTCCGGTGCACTGGGTCAGCTGGTGCGTAACCTGGCGGGCTCGGACGCCGCGACACTCTACATGGGGCTGTCCGCGAAGGCGACCGCGACGGTACAACGCGCCTCCTTGGCTATGGCCGAGGTATTCGACGGGGTACGCGATCTGGCACGGCGGGGGAGAAGCGACGGCTACGACAACGCCAACATCTGGATCGGGCCTGCTGTGCGCGAGGGCGATGCCTGGCAGCATTTCTTGCCTGCCGCGCTTACGGCGCTCGATGCGCTTGAGGAGGCGCATAAGAACCTCACCTCCCTCGTCGAGGCGATATCTGCTGAGAAGCCCGAGTTCGTCGTGGACGTCGCGGATGGTACGCGCCGTCTGGGGGAGATGCTCGAGGGGCTCTCGCTGATTGTGAAGGGCGAGGACGACCGCTATGTCTACTCGCTGCAGGTCAATCGGCGCCTGCGTGCAGGAGGCGAGTCGCTGACCGCCGAGCTGATTAACGTGGGCGAGATGCTTGCCGAACGGTGGCTTCCTGAGGTCCATACGGCGATCTTTACCTCGGCAACCATCTCCATCGCGGGAAATTTCAACCACTTCATGCGGTCGGTAGGGCTCGATCGTCTTGACCGAACGGCCGCGAAAACCCTGCATCTCGATTCGAGCTACGACTTCGATGAGAACATGACGGTCGTGGTTGCGGGCGACGTGCCCGACCCGCGCAGCCGCGACGCCTACCTCGACACCATGGAGCAGCTGCTCGTCGATGTGCATATCGCGATGGGTGGCTCGGCGCTGACGCTCTTCACGAACCGTCGCGACATGGAGGACCTCTACGCGCGCGTCGAGCCCAAGCTCGCCGCCGCCGGGCTCGAGCTCGCATGCCAGCAGCGCAACTCGTCGGCACGCCACCTGCGCGAGCACTTCATATCGGAAAAGTCGTCCTCCCTGTTTGCCCTCAAGGCGTTTTGGGAGGGGTTCGACGCGTCCGGGGACACCCTGCGGTGCGTGGTGATCCCCAAGCTGCCGTTCTCGAGTCCGACGGACCCGCTGGCCTGCGAGCGCGATCGGCGCGAGGAGCGCGCCTGGGCGCAGTATGCCCTGCCCGAGGCGGTGCTCGAGGTCAAGCAGGCGGCAGGACGTCTGATCCGGTCGTCTTCCGATGTCGGTGTGCTGGTGCTGGCGGATTCGCGCCTCGTCACCAAGGGGTATGGCAAGAAGTTCCTGAACTCGCTGCCCACGTCGGGTTATCAGCGTATCGAGAGCGCTCAGGTCGGACGCTATCTCGAGCTGTGGCGTCATGCGCACGGCGAATAGCAGGCCAAGGCATGCAAAACGCAGCGCACCCGCCATCTTCCCGCGACGGGGTGATGGCGGGTGCGCCCGTATCTACGCACGCAGGTTCGCCCCGTAGTCAACAAGGCGCTCGCGCAGCTCTGCGGGCTCAATCAGCTCGAGCTCGCCTGCGGCAGCGAGCACCTGGTCGAAAAGCCAAGATTCGGATGAATAGTACAGACTGAATGCCATCGAGCCGTCTTCATGCGGCTCGATATCCGCCGCGCCAGCCCAATCCAGCAGGAAGGTGCGTGCGCCGGGGCGCAGCACGAGCCGTGCGACGAGCCCCTGCGCACGCAAGCTCTCCGACGCGCTGTGCGAAAGCGCCCCATGGTGCTCAACCGACTCCTCGGTGAACGTCACCTCGCCGACCCGATCGAGACGATAGCGGCGCTCTGCATCCTTCTCGATATCCCAAGCGACGAGGTAGACCTCGCCATGCTCCTCCTGGATCTCTAACGGGTCGATCGTTCGGGTTCGCGCCGCCCCCTCAGTGAGCGAGCGATAGGTCATGGTGCAGCGGATGCCGTCTTCGATGGCCTCGCTCAGGCGCGCGAAGCACGAACCGTAGCGGGCGGGCTCGACGATGCCCGGTGCGCTCATCGCGCCCTGGGCGGGCCCCACCGCGGCGCGGATGCGCTCGCGCGTCTCGTCATCGAGGTCGAGGACATCGAGAATGTGTGCGAGCACCATGCCTTCCTCGAGGCTGAAGCGACGGGGCATGATGAGGGCGGCATCGCCATGCAAGGTGACGCGGCCGTCCGCGATCGTGATGGCCGCGCGCGCCCCGCTTGAGCGGCTCGAGAGCTTGGAGAGGGTGTCGACGATCTGCTCGAGCTCGGCATTCGTGCAGGCGAGGAGCTCGCATGCACCGCCAACCGCAAGCGTCTGGCCAGGCGCTGCGGAGAGCGCCTCGAGAAGACGGATGCCGGAGGCGACTGTCTGCTCGGCAGTGAGATGAGGTTTAGCCATGGAGCGTCACCGCCTTGTCGATACATGCGTTCCACGCGTTGACGATCTTTGCGGGAGAGACGGGGCGCATGCCGGACTGCGCATGTGCGAGGCCGAAGCGCGCGGCGGCGTCGACGTCGCCCGCCTTGATGGTCCAAAGCCAGCGCTTTTTCTGCTCGTCGCGCACAAGCTCTCCGCGTTCCTTGGTGAGCGCGCGTACCTCGGTGGCTTCGATTTCTATCGGAAGGGAGAAGGTGACCTTCGTCGCCATCCCGCTGCCGATGTCGAACGGCAGGAACAGGTAGTCGCGCACGTTGAACCGGGCGGGGACCGTGTAGCTGCCGGTTGGCCGCCAGGCGCGCGTGATGCGGTCGCCGCGAAACGTCCGGACCTGTCCGCTTTGATCGTCGAGGCCGACGTAATAGATATGGCCGTGCTGCATGAAGATGCCCCAGATGGCGAGCACGCGCTGCGTTTCCAGCCCGCGGGCGTCGACGTAGGCGATGCGTACGCGTCGGTGCAGGGCAAACGCGCTCCATAGCGTGTCGGCGGCCGGGCTCGCGGTGGTCTGTTCGCCCGCGACGGCGTCGCCCGCTTCCGCCGATGAGGTCATAGCCGCCAGGCGTTGGCGGATGTCGACAAGAGCCCGGCGGAAGGGGATGTCCTGTCGTGACAGGCACTCGTCGACCGCGCGCAGCAGCGCATCGGCGTCATCGCGCGAGATGGCGCCGAGCGCCGCGTAGGTGCTCGAGCGGTCGATGGTCCACAGGCTCTCTTCGGTTTGTGCCGCGCCTGCGGGTCTGATCTCCTTCACGTTGATGCCGCGCTCGGCCAACTTTTCGCGATCGCGTTTGAACTTCTTCAGGTCGGAGGCACGGTTGGGCGACCCGTAGCCCACGTCGGAGTCGCTGACGATCTCCTCGGTCGTGAGCGGGACGGACGACGAGTTGAGGATGAACAGGAGGTTGAGAATGCGCAGGGCCGTCTCGTTGAGCTCGGGCTCCTCCATCTCGTCGGTACGGTCGGGTTCCATCGGGCGGCACCGCCTTTCTGCCGCAAGGTGCAAAGCTGTGGTTCAGCCCACTATTCTAGTCGATGTGAAGATAGGTGGATGAACGGGTGGCAGAACGCCGCGAGAGGTATGTGCTGCTGCGGGGTCCGAGAGTTCAGGGTATACTTTCGACTATATATGGGCGGATGTCTGCGCATCCGTCCGCATATTAGGACATAACGATGTGGAGCCCGCATGGCGAATACTCAGAAATACTTGAACCACCTGCTTCAGAGCGTCGGTATCACCCCCGCATGCAGCGAGGAGGAGCGCGCCGCCGCTGAGGAGATCGCGCGCATCTTTTCCAACCACGGCTTTGAACCCGAGGTTCAGGAGTTTACGTCATCGTCCTCATCCAAGCTGGTGCGGGCGGTGCTGTGCCTGTTGCTGTTCATCGGCGTGCTGCTGACGGGCTTCGGCGGTGCGATCGGGCTCGTCGGCACGCTGCTCGTTGTCGTCTGCGGCGTGCTGTTCATGCTCGAGCGCTTCGGTCGCATGACCTTCCCGCGCATCGGTGCGGGCGGTCTTTCTCAGAACGTCATTGCGTATCACAAGGCAGCGGGCCCTCTGGCCTCGCCGCGCAACCGCCCCGTCGTCGTGGTGGCGCACTACGATTCGCCTCGTGCCGACTTCCTGGCGCAGATGCCGTTTGCCGCTTATCGCCCGATCCTGGTGAAGCTGCTGCCGTTCGCGATGGTCATTCCCGTGGCCGTCGCCATCGTGCGCCTGCTCCCCATCCCGACGGTCGCGAGCCTCATCCTGTGGATCGTGGCCCTGCTGATTTCGCTCGTGCCGCTTGTGAGCGCGCTTTCCGTGCTCGCGAACCGTTACGTGCTGCCCTACACGAGCGGCGCGGTGTGCAACAAATCCTCCGTTGCGGCGATGCTTGGCGTCATGGACGCCGTCTCGCCGTTCAAGGGTGCTAAGGAGTTCCCGGAGGACATGCCGTTTGCCGCCTACATGGCCGAGCAGCGTCGCGAGTTCAACGATGCCTTCATGGAGGCCGCGGCCGCAAACGGTCAGGCTCCCGTGATCGAGCGCGGCGTGTCCGAGGAGACCTTCGAGGAGGAGCCGGACGAGGACGCGCAGCAGCAGACCCGGTTCCCCCTTGCACCTGAGGCGACTGACGAGTCCGACCAGGACGAGGTCATTCCGCTCACGGGTGCGACGGTGCAGATGCCCGCGGTCGATTTGCCCGGGCCGATTGACGCGCCGGTCGACGTGTCACCCAACGAGGGTGCCCAGGCCGCGCTCGATTCGCTCGATAGGGCGCCCGCGCCGGTCGAGGATGAGCCCGAGACGGAAGAGGAAATTCCTGCTGAAGAGGCTCCTGCTGCCGAGCCCGTTGAGCAGGTTGCCGAGGAGACCTACGAGGAGGAGCCGCCGCTCGTCAACGACGCCGGTTGCATCCGTTTCGGTCTCGACACGCTGCGTGGCCTCGGCATGGTGCCCGAGACCTGCGTCATCGAGTACGAGCCGAATGCACTGCCCAAGCCGAAGCCCAAGGCGGTGCTGAATTTCAAGATTCGTCAGACCGCGCCGAAGCTCGAGCCCGAGCCTGTGCTCGAGCCCGCGCCTGTGCCTGCAGCCAGCGCTGCGGTCCCGGCAGCTCCGGTTGCCGAGCAGGCGCCTCGCGCCATCGCGGACGTGCCGGTTCCACAGCCCGTTTCTGAACCGGTGCTCGATTCCGCCCCTGTTGCTCCGTCTGCCCCCATCGATGTCGCCCCGGTCGCTGAGGTTCAGCAGCCTGTTGCGCCCGCAGCGTACGCTGAGGAGGACGACTTCGAATCCGATGTGGCCGCTCCCGCTGAGGAGGCATACGACTACGCAGCCGAGGCTGAGGCGGACGATGCGTACGACGCCTATGAAGAGGGGGCCGATGGGGCTCCTATGGGCTATGAGGAGGTCGACGTTCCCGGCTACACGGCCTCGACGTATGGTCAGCAGGACGCTGCTGTGTATGTTCCCGACGAGGATGAGGACGAGGACGCCTGGGAGGACGATCTCGATGTGCCGATGGAGGCCATCTTCGAGACCGTCGATGACGAGGATGACTCTGAAGACTACGACGAGGACGAGATTGTCGTCACAGACGGTGACGAGGATGCCTCCGTCGACGATGGCGAGCCTACCGATGACGATGCGTACGACTACGACGAAGCCCAGGAGGCGCTGTACGACGAGGTCCTCGACGAGGATGAGGGCGAGGATGCCGAGATCGACGAGGAGGATATGTTCCCTGTCGACGAGGTGGAAAACGAAGAGGAGTACGACGAATTCGCTGCCGACGACGATGACGCCATCGAGGATGAGGTCGAAACCGAAGATGACGCTGAGGTCGAATCCTACGAGCAGCTCGAGGAGTCTGCCGAGGACCCTGAGGTCGCCGAGCAGGATGCCGGTGAGGAGTACGTCGCCGAGGATACCTGTAGCTATGAAGAGGTGGAGGAGCCCGAGGTTACCGAGGTACAGACCAACGAGGTCGACCCCTTTGCTGCCGGTCCCGATGCGGATGGCGACGCAGAGGAGAAGCTCTACAGCCCCTTCTCGAACGTGAACGTGGAGCATCTGCCGTTCGAGCAGCAGGAAGACGGATCGTGGACCATCGGTGCTGTCGACGATGCGTCCGCTGCTGCGGTCGAGCCTGACGCCACGGCTGTCATGGCCGCGCTCTCCGATCCCGACGCCATCGAGACCGAGTACGTGGAGCCTGTTATCGAAGAGGCTGACGTCGAGATTCTCGATGATGCCGATGAGGAGGCTGTCGAGGAGCCTGCGCAGACGGAGGAGGCTGAAACGGAGCAGACCGAGGAGGCCGACGAGGAGGAGGAACAGCCCGTCGAGGACATCGATTTCGATGAGTCGATGTTCGATTTCGAGCCCCTCGCCGAGGATCTCGACATCATGGAGGCTATCTACGAACCCGTTGACGAAGAGGATGATTCTGCCGAGGTGGTCGATGGGGACGAAGTCGTCTTCGGCGCGACGGAGGACGGTCAGCCCCACCTTGACCACACCGTCGAGTTCAAGGTTCCGGTGCTTACCGATGAGCCCTCTGACGTTGCCGAGCCTGAGCCCGAGCTTTCCGAGATTTCTGTCGAGGATTCCGCTGAGCAGCCCGTGGAGACGGTCGAGGAGCTCGTCTTCGACCAGGTTGCTGTGCCCGAGCCTGTTCAGATTGACGAGACCCCCGAAGTCACCGCGGTTGAAACCGCGGCTTCTGATCAGGATGTCGCCGCCATCGAGCCCGAACCCGTCTCTGTACCCGTTGCCGAAACCGAGCCCGTGCCGGCTTCCGAGCCCGTGCGTCACGAGATTCGCAGCATACCGAACCTGCCGCTTGTCGAGACGGACGAGACTGCTCCCGAATCTGCGGAGAAGCCGCTGGCGGGCAGCACGCAGCTGTTCGATATGGCGAGCGTCATCGATCGAACCATGCCCGCCGTACCCGATGTACCTGAGGCTCCGCGAGAGACCGAGACGGTCGATTCGATCATGTCCGAGATCGAGCATGATATCCCGCAGCGCCGTCAGCGCTCCATTAAGCTGCCGGATATCACGCCGACCGGCGATGCCGTCCCGCAGAATCGCAGCCGTTCGCCCCTGTTCGACCTGCCCGATCCTGCGGCGGCGAAGATCGACCCGCTGGCGAGCTCGAGCAGCTCGGTCACCTCTTCGAGTGCAAAGGGCGGAACGGCTCAGTTCACGGTTGTGAGCTCTGAGGAAACCCCGAAGCCCTCGTCTGGCTCCTTCGAGACCATTTCTGCTCCCTCGCCGACGCAGGGCAAGAAGAGGCGCGGCCTCGGCGGTCTGTTCGGACGCAAGAAGAAGCGTGACGAGGAAAGCATGAGCGAGTGGCTCGGCGTCGATGACGACTATGATGCCAAGAGCTCCGGTCGCAATATCGGCTCGTGGGATAAGTTCAACGGCGACGACAGCTGGAAGGGTGGCGCCGCGAGCGACGGTACCCTCACCGAGGACGAGCTGCGCGGTGCTGTCGCCTCGCTGGGCGACGATGAGCTACTCGGACACGACATCTGGTTCGTGGCAACTGGATCGTCCGAGAACGGCAACGCCGGTATCCGCGAGTTCCTCGATGCGCATCGTGACAAGCTGCGCGGTGTGTTCCTGATCAACCTCGAGTGCATCGGCGCCGGTCGTCTGGCCATGCTGAAGACGGAGGGCGAGCGCCGGGTCCTCAAGGGCGATAAGCGCATCATGGGTCTCATCTCGCGCGTATCGTCTGACTTCCACCACGAGATCGGGTCCGTCGATATGCCGTATCTCGACACGGACGCGCACGCGGCGATGGAGATGAGCTTGCGTGCTTGCACGCTTGCTGGTGTCGAGGGACCGAGCTTAGCGTGCTCGCACAGCCAAGAGGACATCTCGCTGAACGTCGACACGTCGAACATCGCACTTGCTGCCGATGTGATTACCGAGGTCATTCGCCGTTCGTAGGAACAGCGCATCGGTACATGAAAAGCGGTCGCATCCTTTAGGGGATGCGACCGCTTTCTCATATCTACCGAAAATGTTGTGCGCGGTCGATCTGCTAGCAGTCGAATATCTTGCTGAGATGCTCGATGATGTCGGCGGATTCGTAGAGGGGGACGCCATCGATGAACAAGCAGGGCACCTGGCGCTTGCCACCTACCGCAATAAGGGTTTGCTCCGCATCGTGATCCGTGGTGATGTCCTTCAGGGGAATGTTGATACCGTGCTCGTCGAGCCATGTTGTCACACGACGGCAGTACGGGCATCCGGGCATGATGTACAGCTCATATGAGGTTTCGGCCATGCTGGTCTCCTCTCGTTTCGGGAACATGAGCGTGATGTGGCTCTCATACCCAAAAATCAGGGTATAGACTCTGCAGCGTACGTCCGTCTCCATATGGGCTGCATCTCGTTTTTCCGAAGTGTGCCTGCCATGGAACGCTGGGCGGCGAGGATTGCTGGTAGTATACGGTGCATGGAAGATGACTTCGGGAGGGCTTGTGTTCTCATTCATCAGGAGACATTGGGTACTCTATCTGGTTGGGATTGTCATCGCCGTCGCCTTGGGACTCGGCCTTGCGTATTTTGTCGGCATCAAGGGGTCGACACCTGAGTCCGTGCATGCGGCGGAGGTCGCCGCGGAGTCCGGTGAGGCTTCGGCGGCCGATGCGTCCTGAGTTGCATAGAGCTTGCGGCCTATCGTGATGCTGTATCCGGCGAAACAAACACTGTAAGGGTTCTGGTTCTTCCGCCCGCTTGCGCTTCCGAGCAGGTGACAAGCGTGAGGACGCGCGCTGCGCGCTCGATGAGCGTCTTGGCATCGGGCGAGGTGGCCTCGGCGCGCTTTGACAGGCTGATGAGCCAAGAGCGCATCTCGCCCTCGTTGGCAAAGGTGAATCGTTGGATTTCCGAATCCGATGCATCGACGCTCAAGGCGAAGAGGGGATCGAATGTTGTTGCCGTGCCGTTTCGAGTGTCCCATGTTGCCGCCCCGATGCTGTCGAACACCTCTTGCTGACGGGTCTCGGAAAGCTCGCTGAACATCTGGTCGGTTCCTTGCATATGGTGACCGAACACCATAAGGTGCTGTCCTGTGAGGTCGCAACGCCGGTCGAGGTAGGGGCACCCTAGGGGATCCCATTCTCCCCAAACATTATGGGAGAGGTACCAGTCACGGGGGAGATTCGCGACGGGTTGGACGACAGGGTAGGAGATATGCGTTCCTTCCACCTCAAGCCATGCGGCAATGTGCTCAGTGATCGCGTCCTGTGGTGCGCTATCTGGTTGTCCGGCACGCGATGACGCATCAAACAGACTGGCTGCGCGAAGGTTCTCATACGCCCGCTCGCTGATGATGCTGCGAGCGAAGAGGATCGCGATCGACATGACACAGACCACGCTGATGAACAGGGCGCCCATGTGGATGGCGCGCCGAATGAGTCGCATCATCTATTCCGCCTCGAACGTGAAACTCACCAAGCAGAGTTCTTGGGGTGATTGAGCTGCTGCGGCGATAAGTTCGGCGTTGAGCTCTGCGTCAAACGGTGCGACGTTCCAGGTGAGGTTCTTGGAAGCGTTGGCATCGATCGAGAACCCTGGTCCCCCGTCTTCGGTCGACCACGCAACGCTTTCGCCGTCAAGCAGTTCGACTGCGGTGTTCGGCGCCTGTTGCAACACCTCGATGCTGGAGGTGCGCACGGGGATTGACGACCTATTCTCGATGGCGTAACTATCGTTTGTGACAACCTCTCCTGACGGGAGAAGCGTACATGCGACTGTCGTCGGTACGCGAACCGTGATGACCGGTTCGTAGACGGGCTGCACGACCATGTCGCTGTGTATCTGCGTCAGATCCTGATCCCAACCGCAGGAGGCATACCCCTCGATATCGGGTATAGCGGGCGGTGCTGCATCTGCACCATCATCGACAACGACGCGATCGAGTTCAACGCCGTCGCGGTCGAGGAAGACGACTGTCCAGACCTTGGTGAATGTTGCGGCGACGCAATGATCATCATCGACGTTGTTGAACGTGAACGACGAAATCGGTCCATAGGGCGTGCCATCGATGAGGACCTGCTCGGTGCGGTATCCAGCGTCTGGTGTGATGGTGCAAGCAAAGGATGAGCCCGGTTTCGCATAGGTCGGTTTGTCGGGATTGATGCTCCCGCCCTCGGTGACGCTCGGAGTAATGACATAGGGGACATAGACGTAGAAGTCCCACCCCGCCTTCGTTTGCGTGCCGCCGCGAAACGGTATCTCGATACTTGTGATGTGGTGCACGCCGCCCTTGGAGAGTCGGAAGGAGGTGCCTTGGCTAATGCTTTCGCCCTTACCGGCCTCCTCTCTATTCTCAGGAATAGATGCAACCTCAACGCCGTCGCAATAAATGGTTTTCGTCGTGGTCCACATGACGGTAGGGAGGCTGATGTTATAAATGGTCGTTTTGATTTCGATCAAGATGTTGCCCTGATCGTCAGGCTCTGCCGCGATGCGGTACTCGTTTACCTGCTTTGCCCCGTTGATGACCTCTGAGTCATCCTGGATCCATATGCCGGTCGGACTCTCCTCTATGGTGCGTGCAAGGGACATGGTTCGAGGAGTGGCGTCGACGGGAGGTCGGAGCCCATAGTAGTCGGCGATATCGGCAAGGTCGCTGGCGTAAGAGCTTATCGGCTGCAAAGCGATTGCGAGCAGACAAGCGAGGAGGAGGACCGCCCCACGGGTCGTGTGAATGATTCGATTCATGAAGCGGTCCCCTTTCCTTCCGGTTTGGTTACTGGCGCTGACGCGATGGGCTTTCCGATGTCGCTGCGAAGAGCGCACATGACCCGCATGCGGCGATAGCGAGCATGGCGAGAGGGTTGTTGACGCCGGTCTGCGCCAGGTCACCAGTTGGGCTGCTGGCGTTTCCCGTCGTTGCGGGTTTCGACGAGGTCGCCTTGTCCTGGTCGGTTTGCGGCGAATCGACGCCGGTGATGGTGACATCGGTTGCGCCTGATCCCGAGTCGGGTGTGATGTTTGGTGTGACCGTCTGCCCCGCCCACGCTGGCTGTGCGCCGAAGAGAAGTGGTGCGCATCCAGCAATCAGGCAAATCCGGGCAGCGATATCTCGGAGGCTAGCTGCTCTGCGCATCATGGTGCTGACCAGCCTCGATGGTCCACGTGATCGTCGCCGCCTTTACGCCGCCATCGAGGGAGAGATCCTGCGTCGTGTTTGAGATATTGCCCGCCGCATTCAGTTCGAGCGATGAGCTTTCTGAATTAGCAAATCCCATATCCCAAGCTGCATCTCCCGACAGGTCGATTCCACCTGGGTGAGACGCTTCGTATGCGGATCTGGCATTCATGTTTGGACCAACCTTAAAGCTGATTGAATTGTTGACGCCAGATGTCGTTGCTTCCTCTACAAGCGTCCAGGGCGATTCAGCGCTCACCGCCATATTGGTTACGTGGATGGCGAAAATCGAGCGGTTTTCGATTACAAGGTTTTCGGGATTCGCCGCTTGAAGCTTACCGTCCGGCATGGCGGCAAAGGCAATGACGGTGGGGACAGTAAATTCTAGGTTGCCATCCGCTGCCGCAACGGTTACCTCTGTTGTGTTCTTATCGCCGTCATCTGAGAATGCAGCGAATGCCGCTCCCGGGGCGAGGAGCGCCGCCGATGCGCTGAGCGCGCAGGCGCAAGCGGTGCAACGTCGCAAAGCTCGATGCATCTGTTCTTTCATGGTCAATCCCTTTCTCTTCGCGGCATCGTCGGTTACCGATGCCTGATTACGAGGCTGATGCCTCATTGACCGCGATGTTGACCCGCATGGGGCTGCCGTGATCTTCACCTGTTTCCTGGTCGACGGCTTGGATTTCGATGCTGGCGGACCCAGGTTCCAATCCGTTCACGTGGCAGGTTTCAATCTTTCGTCCCGGATTCAGCTGGTCCGATGTGTAGAGAACCTCGTCGTTCTGAATGATTGAGAATCGCTGGGCGAACCTGTTCTCGGAAACGTTGATGACGTTCACCCTGACCGTGCCGTCAGCCTGAATCGTTGCGTTCGGGGCAACTGAGATGGTCATCATGTTTTCGCGTGCTGACCGGTTGAGCTCCTCAATGATCTCCTCGCGGGTCAGTCCTTCGTAATCGCCGATGGTGGTGCCAACCTGCCCCCTGTCTGTGCCCACGAAGCGCCAGATGAGGCATCCGAGGCAGATAAGCGCGACAAGCAGTGCGCCAATTATTGCGATGCGCCGAGCGGTCGGCTTTCTCGATGTGTCACGTGAAACCATGATGATTACCATCTCCTTCGAGTGCTACGCGTGGTGCGGTGAGATCCTCCCCGGACGACGGAGATTGCGCTGACGCCTGCGGCAGTCGCGGCGACCATAAGAAACCCTCTGATTGAAAGCCCCGTTTGATCGAGGTCCCACGTTGCGGCTCCGGCTGTCTGCGTGACGCGGTCGGTGTCGTGAGCTTCCAGCCCATCTCCTCCGCCACTTCGATACAAATCGACCGATGCTGTGTTAGAGAGTTCCGCGCCATCGCGAAACGCATCGGTGGTTGCGAGGCGGACAACAAAAGGCTGAGAGGTATCCTGCTCGCCGCTCTGGACGGGGGTGAACGAGTCATTCGAATCTTTCAGGTCCGAGCGGTCCCAGGTTTGTGGGCTCGTGGAGAAGTCGGCCTCCACCGCACCGAATTCCAATCGAATCGCGACGATGCGTTCTCCCTCTTGAAGTTCCAGATCATCGGCGGAGACGGCGTTGTCATGGGAGCATTCCACGTTTTCCTTCAGGAGCCTCCAGCCCTGGTAGTCGAGTGCCCGGGCATCTTCACCGATGGACATCTGAATCGCCTGGTCTTCAAGCTGCGGGTTGGCGTGTCCGTCGTCGAGCGTCGCGTTGGCATCCGATGCCTCGGGTCCTTCCGACCCGCCTTCGGTCCGGTACCAGACGTTGACCAGGCCATCGACATCACCGGTGACATCAGGCAACCGGATGGTCTCGACCTCGGCGATACCATCTGCTGCCGCCTCAATCTCGTCGGTGACGGTGAATTCGTCGACCCAGGTGTCGCTGAGATTTCGGAAGTCGATGCTGTAGGAGACGAGCCTTCCTGCCCCTCCCTCGTCATCTAGGAGTTCCTGTCGCTTATCGACCTGCCCGCAGATGAGGGGTGCCTCGTCGTACATGGTGACTGTCTGCACGCTGGCTGTTTCTTTGACGGTGAATTCGAGCTTGGTGTCCTCGATGTAGGTGCCCTCCGCAGTTTTCTCAGCAAGAACGTAGGACCCTGGTGCGATGCCCTCGATGCGGTGGGGAGCTGCTTCAGTCGTCCAGCTGTCGACAGCTTGGTCCTCGCTATCGAGCACGACGAGCTGTGAACCGACGACGAACGATTCGTCAAGTTTGCTGCGCTTGGATATGTCGACCTTGGTGCAGTCATTGGCAATATGGACCGGCAGGTTCGCTTGGCCATCGATCAATCCGTTTTCGTCGATGGTGAACGTGAGCCCATCGGAGTCCGAGACATAGCCGGCAGGAGCCTTGATTTCTATAAGGCGATAGGTTCCCGACTCAAGATGAAGCGCACTGCATGTACCGGTCTCGTCGGTCACGTACTGTGTGGCGGCATCGGTGTCGCTTCCGTCATCGGACGGTGTCGACTCGTCCTCGTCGGTTGCTGCATCGTCATTGTTTCCGGAGGGTCGGTTGACGGACGGCTCCGTGGCCTGGTCGGCATCAGCTTCATCGTCTGGCGCATCTTCGACAGGGTCGCCGTCTTCTGCGGAAGCGTTCGTTTCCGCCGCATTTTCGACGTCCTCCATTCGCTCATTTTCTGCGTCGGCTTCGACATCCTCTCCTTCGGTGGAGTCGTCACTGTCTGGCGCGGTCTCATCGGTGCTGTCGTTGCTGTCTGGTGCTTGCTCGTCGTCCTGTACGGGGACGATATTGAACGTCGCGCCGGCAAGTACTTTTGTCTTGTCATGCGCGCTGACTTTGCTGATCGTGATGCCGGTCGCCTCGGAGACCGCCTCGATGCGGGCCTCGACGTCAGGTGTCTGCTGATCCTGGTAGGCGAGTTCGAACGGAATGGGCTCTGTGTTGAGGGCGTGGCCGGGTGCCGCTTCGGTCTGTACGAGGGTGTAACCGGTGCGTTCCCCTCCCAGGGGCAGGCCTTCGATGTGGGCTGTGCCGTCGGCGCCGGTGGTCGCATGTCCTGCGACCTGGCCGGCAGGAACCAAAACCGTGCCGTCGGGGGCGACGATATCGCTCTGCGCGACGATGTCGTACTCAGCGCCGGCAAGTGGTTGCCCGTCGACGGAGCAGATGTTCGTGATCGTGGCCGATCCGGTGGCGGTGCTATCCGCGACAGATACGGCTGCCTCGGGTGACCCCGTGTCCTCACTGATTTCGAGGACGGTGTCCTCTTGGGGAAGCACATAGGGTGCCACCGCATTCGTCTCGCGAATGCGATAGGTGCCTGCGCGCAGGTATGCAGGTAGCGTTACCTGGCCCGTCTCATCAGTCGTGAACGTGTCGGATGCCGGTGCCTCGGGGTACCAGGCACTCTCATCGAGCGGCTGCCCCGTGCCGTCGAGCACGGTGAAGGAGAAGCCGGCCTGGGTTACGGGGTGGCCCGTTGCGGCGTCGGTTTTGACGATGGTGACGCGAGAGGTGACCATCGTGTTGGTCACGGCGAAGTGAAGCGTTGCGCCGTTGACGAGGTCCTCGGGTTTGATGGTCCAGTCCTCAAGTGCGGTGAATCCCTCAGGCGTGGTTGCGGGGTCTTCGTGCACCGTGTAGCCCGCGGCGTCGAAAGGCAGTGCTCCGGCAGCGTCTGCAGGGCGTGTGCCCGCGCCCATCCACATGTCAGCGCTCGTTGCCATGCCCTGTTCGTCGGTGGTCAGCGTGCCAACGACCTCATGCGTCGTGTTGGAGATGATCTGGAAGCTGATGCCTTCGGCTGCGGTGGAGCCGTAGTCCGGATCGTCCGGCTGTCCGATATCGAGCGTCTTAATGAGTTCGATGTCGCACGCGATGGGAGTTTCGGGGAAGTCATTGGCAGGGGAGAGGGTAAACGGTTCACCGTTCTCGGCATCTTCCGGCGTTACCTCATAGGTCTTCACGCCGGTATCGAGTACATAACCGAGCGAGGGCCGGGTTTCGACAATCTGGAACTTACCCAGGGGAATGCCCTCGAGCGTCAGGTGGCCCTCGCTATCGGTTGCTCCGCTGGTGGCGAATCGATGGGTCGTGATGGAGGAGAGCGTATATTCTGCGCCCTCAAGCGATGCGCCCGGCTGCGCCGCTCCACCGGTTGCCGCATCCTTCTTGGTGATCTCGAAGGCGAAGGTGCGCGGGGTGCTTGTGAGCTCAACGGTTTGGGAGCTGGTGCCGGTGCTGAACGGAATGTGCTCGTTTGTGAGCTCGTAGCCGGTCGAGGCAGACGTTTCCACCGCGTAGTACGACGTGTTCGGCTCAAGCGCAAGCGTTGCCCGTCCATTCTCGTCGGTGGTTATGGTGTCGACAAGTTGTTCGCTATCGGCGAGGTAGACCTCGTACGTGGCGCCTTGCAGCGAGTACACCGAACTCAGTTCGGTGATGTCGGGTGCGCTGGACGTTTTCTGGAAGGTGACGGCAATCGTCTTCTTGGCAGTCACGAGGGCTTGGTAGCTCGCGGTGCCGTCGCTGTTGTTGACGGTGCGGTTGAGCCACAGGACGGCGCATCCGTCCTCGTCGCCACCAGCTCCCTCGTTGCGGTAGTCGACTGCGTCCTCATACAGGTCCATGGCAGCGGTTTTGACCTGCTCGTTCTCAAGGCGCTGCCAGCGCTCGAGGTACATCTTGTTGCCATGGGTCGCTTCGCTATCGGATGCGGTGTACCCCAGGATGTCCTCACGCTGGTTGCCGATGGCGAGCCAGACCGCAGCGGTGGTTGCCGCTTCGGACTGCTCCTCATCGAGCCCGTAGAGGGAGGTGACGGTTTCGCCGTCGTAGCCGTGATACATCACGTAATCGAGTTCGGGGATATCGAGATCGCCATGACGCTCGAGTTTCTGGCCCTCCTGCGGTGTGATGAGCCAGCCTTGCGCGCAGTATGCGACGGGAGTCGTCCCGTTGCTCGTCCGGACGAAGCTTCCCGCCCCGCCATACGAGTAGGGGTTGGGGATGAGCGAATCCACGACGATGGATTGCGGGTCTGCCCAAGCGGCGTGCGGATATGCTGCAAGGACGATGCCCACGAACGCAATGACGCACAACAGGATGGCGCCGATCAACGATTTCACGGATGCGCTGATGCGGTCGAGCACACGCAGGGGCGGTTTCGCCATTTCGTTCGGTATCAGGTGACGGAATGCGGCGGCGTTCAATCGGTTGCCGCCGCAAGTCGATGGACTCATATCGGACCTCCTTCACAGACTGGTGAGGGAGATCGTAGAAGGGCGTACTTGGTGGATATCCCGCCGGTTCTGCCATATGTCGAACGCGCTTCCGTCTGCGGTCCTAAACATTTCCAACAATGCAGGTCAGATCCCTCATCGGGTGGTTTTAGAGGCATTGGCGGCAGATGGTCGATGCCAGCTGCAGCGCACGCGCACAAAACCAGCAAGGTGAGCCGATTTCATGCTGTTCGAGTTTGTTTCCCATTCGAAACCTTGTCCCGTGAAAACGGGCGGGCTATACTATCCCTTACGTCGGTTAGCCCCGGCGAACGCATATGCGGGCATCGCCAAGTGGTAAGGCATCAGCTTCCCAAGCTGACACTCGCGGGTTCGAGTCCCGTTGCCCGCTCCAGTACATGACGAGGTCCCCAGCGATGGGGACCTTTTGTTGTGCGTGCGCCGCCATGACTCGAACCGCGAGGTCGCAGGCCGTGCAAATCTGTCGAATGTGCCCGCCCCCAACGGCGAAGAGAAAAGAACGCCTGCGCCGCGTACAATAGAGAGGTACCAACAGCGTGCCAATACTCAAAAAGGAGCCGCCATGATCGACCGTTATACCCGTCCGGAGATGGGCCACATCTTCTCGCTGGAGAACAAGTACGCCATCTGGCAGGAGATCGAGGTGCTCGCATGCGAGGCGCAGGCAGAGCTCGGCAAGATCGGCATCACCAAGGAGGAGGCCGCTTGGATTCGCGAGCACGCCGCCTTCAACAAGGAAGAGGTCGACGCTATCGAGGCCGTGACCAACCACGATGTTATCTCCTTCCTCACCAACATGGGCGAGTATATCGACAAGGACGTCCCCGAGGGCGAGCCCAAGCCGAGCCGCTGGGTCCACTTCGGCATGACGAGCTCCGATCTGGGCGACACTGCCCTGTGCTATCAGCTCGTTCAGGCGACCGACATCCTGATTGAGGACTGCAAGAAGCTCGGCGAGATCTGCAAGCGCCGCGCGTTCGAGGAGCGCAACACCCTGTGCGTCGGCCGTACGCACGGCATCCATGCTGAACCCATGACGTTCGGCATGAAGTTCGGCAGCTGGGCCTGGGAGCTCAAGCGCGACCTCGATCGTCTGAAGGACGCTCGCGCCAACGTTGCCTTCGGCGCCATCTCCGGTGCGGTGGGCACCTACTCCTCCATCGACCCCTTCGTGGAGGAGTATGTCTGCGAGCACCTGGGCCTTGTTCACGATCCGCTGTCCACCCAGGTTATCAGCCGCGATCACCACGCATATCTCGCCGGCGTGCTCGCCACGACGGCAGCCACCTGCGAGCGCATCGCCACCGAAGTGCGTAACCTCCAGAAGACCGATACCCTCGAGGCCGAGGAGCCGTTCAAGAAGGGCCAGAAGGGCAGCTCGGCCATGCCGCATAAGCGCAACCCCATCACCATGGAGAAGGTCTGCGGCCTCTCCCGCGTGGTGAAGGCTAACGCACAGGTCGCCTTCGACAACGTGGCTCTGTGGCACGAGCGCGACATCTCGCACAGCTCTGCCGAGCGTGTGGCCCAGGCCGACAGCTTCATCGCCCTCGACCACATGTTCCAGTGTCTCATCCGCGTCATCGACGGCCTCATCCTCTACCCGGAGCAGATGAAGGCGAATCTCAACAAGACGCGCGGCCTGATTTTCTCCTCCAAGGTGCTGCTGGCGCTTGTCGAGACGGGCATCACGCGTGAGGAGGCCTACGCTATCGTCCAGGAGAACGCCATGGCAACGTGGCGCGAGGTGCAGCAGTGCGTGGCGGGCACGACGTTCCGCGAGAAGCTCGAGGCGGATCCGCGCTGCACGGTGCCGGCTGAGAAGCTCGACGAGATCTTCGATCCCTGGGACTTCTTGACCCGCATCGACCGTGTCTTCGATCGCCTGGAGCTGCTGGAGTTCTAGCTTCCATAATTGATGCTTACAGCGAGTCGTGATTGAGCGACCGCACCGTGCATATGCTGCGCGGTGCGGTCGTTTTCCTTGCGTGGTGCAGATAGAAGACTATGAGATAACATATCGTAGAATGTACGGTATACAGATCATGTATTCATAAACAGATTATCGGGGCATTTTCATGCGACATCGGTCCATTAGCGTGCGGGACCGGCGTATCTAGCGCTTGGGGCTTCCGTACTCGGCGATGTAGTCCAGGATCTCTTGGCGTGAATGGAGATCCGTCTTGTCGTAGATGCGCTTGATGTGCGTGTGCACCGTGTTCGGCGAAAGCTGCAGTTCCTCGCTTACGCGCGCTTGCGTGTGGCCGAGTGCGTAGAGGGTGAGAACCTCCACCTCGCGTCCGGTAAGGCCGAAACGTTGACCCATTTCCATGACGGAGGTGGCGATATGCACGTCGGGAGTCTGCTGGACCATGGGCGCCTGCTCCTGCGGTGCGATGGCGAGCACGCCCATGAGCGGGATGCGACGGATATCCTCCTCGGTTACGGGAGCTGCCGCCTGCTGGCGCTCGGCGCGCTCGGTGGGGGAGGCGAGCAGGCGGGTAAACACGACCTGCGCCGCTATGAGCACGAACAGGCTCATAATGGAGATGATGACCGGGGTGTTATCGGGGATGAGGCGGGTTATGACGGCATCCACGCGCATACCGGCAATGACCAGGATCGTCTTGGCGATCCAGGCGGCCGAGCAGTAGTAAAACGGGTCGCGCCAGCCGAAGCTGATGAACGCGATGGTGAGATACCAGACAAAGGCATTCAGGATGAGCGATGAGCTCATGACGAACGCGGCACCGACCGAGACCGTCTTGGGCCACACGGCGAAAAAGATGGCGCCCAGGGCGATGAAGATCTGCATCACGACCCAGATGCTCGTCGTGATGGCGCGCATGCGCGAGGCAAGGCCGAAGCGGATCCACTGGAGGGACACGCCGACGACGAACAGCAGGACCATGAAGCGGGGGACGGTGCTCATGTAGATGGCGTCTCCCGCGGAAAAGCCCAGTCCCATGCCCATGGGGATGGAGATGCACCAGATGCCAAGGGCAGCGACGGCAAGGAAGCTGCGGTTGGAGAAGCGGTCCTCGTTGGTGCCGAAATACGACTCGGACACGGCGGGGAAGGGGTCGCCCGCCGCGCCCAGCACACGGGATGCGCGAACGGCGGTGAACTGCGCGTAACTGAGGAGCATACCCGCGGTGTACCACACGACCTCGCTTGAGAAGCTAAGCACGAAGGTGATGAACTCGGAGAGGGCGAGTGCGCAAAACACGACGATGACTGCGGCCTGGGCGGACGTACCGCGCAGCTTGCGGAGCCAGTAGAACTTGAGGAAGGTGGACCCGAGCGCGACGCCGGTTTGCAGGATGACGGACAGTTCGAACGCGATTTGGGTCCCCTGGGCGGAGAGCAGCGCGAGCGCGAGGCAGCAGAGCGCAGCGATATGCGTGGAAGCGAGCACGAACACCGAGACGAATCGCTTCGTGAATCGTTTCACCATGAGCGTTGCCAAGAAGAGGCACCCGCACATGAGAGCGGCGATGACCATGGACGTGCCGTTGAACGTCGCCGCGCCCGTGGTTCGATGCGCCTGCTGGACGACGATGTTGATGGTCGTCGATGCGAGCGCGAGCCCCACGATGGAGGGGATGAGAACCCGGTAGGTCTCAAACGAGATCGGCGGCATCGCCTGGTTGTCCTCGCGTTGCGGCACCTCTACCCCCATACCCTGTGCGAAAGGTCTCTGTCACCTGTTTTAGGCGATATAAAAGTATAGCTTGTACTACACTGAACCATGCTGATTCGAATACGGGACTTTGCGAGGTGAACAAGAGTGCAGGAGCAGTCTAAGGAGCTGGCCGGCCCCGCATCTCTCGACAACGAGGCGGTCGCGGCGGCGCCTGTCGGCGCTCCCGAGGTCACACCCGAGGAGCTTGAGCGCATCCATGCCCAGAACGCCTTCATCCGCGCCATGGACGAGGCGCTGACCGATGTGCGTCAGCGGTCGTACGAGGGCAAGCTCACGAAGTCATCGCGCTGGCGCAAGCTTGCGCTCGCGCCCGCCGGCATGGATGGCCGTGCGTTCGAGGAGCAGGTGCTCACCTATATCGAGACGCATGAGCATGCCGAGGATACGCCGGCCATGGGCAAGCTGGTGGCGCCCAAGCCGCTGACGGTCCAGCTGGAGGGGGCCGATGTCTCTCCCGACGAGCCGCTGCCCGAGCTCGACGTGACCGATTTGGTGCTTATCTTCGGCAAGAAGGGCATCTACCTGTACTCCAAGGCGCTGATGTCCCACAGCTTCGCTCACGCGCTCTACCAGACCGCTGAGAACAGCGCGGTTGCGACCTTCGTCGATGTCGTGCGCAGCGAGTCGAAGAACTACCCGCGCCCCGTGTCGATCGGTTCGTTCATGAACGCGCCGTACCTGTGGGCGAAGTCGAAGACGCTCGAGGTATTCGAGCAGGTGCAGCAGTCCGGTTCGTTCGATGACATCCATATGGTGCGCACGAGCATGAACGAGCCGTATTTCTACTCCACCCTCTACCTGTCCGACGCCCAGGGAAAGGCGTTGGCGGAATGGTACGGCGTGGAGAAGGGGATGAACCCGTAGGCGCGATTGCGCCCGCGATGAGGGAAATTCGAAAGAGGAGAGACCCATGCCCAAGCGGAAACTGACCGAGGACACGCCCTTCCTGCGTACCCCCGATATGTATCAGATTGAAAACGACGCGCCGATCACCGAGTATTCCGATAAGCTGCTCGACCTGATCGCCGACACCCCCAACGGGGGCATGCCCGATGGCGCGAACGCCTTCTGCAGCGTGGGCAAGGAGAAGCGCGGCACAGTTCAGATGCAGCTGTTTGCCGTCATCGATCCTGAGACCGAGACGTTCGGGCCGGTGGGATTCAGGAGCCACGGTTGCCTGGCTGCCATCGGCAGTGCGGCGGCGCTGGCCGAGATGCTGCCGGGCAAGACGTTCGCCGAAGCGCTCGCCATCACGAAAGACGAGATCAAGGAGCGTCTGGGTGGGGTTCCGGCATCCAAGATGTACACCCTGATTCTGGCCACCTGTGCGGTCAAGGCGGTGATCGGCGACTATCTCATTCGCGTGAAGCGTGCGCAGGCGGAGCTCGATGAGCTCTTTACCTGCGAGATCCTGTCCGTCGACTGCATCATCACCGAGAACTGCTCGCTGCGCGACGAGCGCGTCGACGAGTACATGCGCGCCTGCGGGGAAATCGAGTAGACGAGGGACCTCTTTTCGAAGGTGTCTCCATGGGGGGCGGGGTAGTTTGGTGCCATGCGGGCGCGGTCGCGCCCGCATGGCACCAAACTACCCCGTCCCCCATGGAGACACCGCACTGAACAGGTGTTTTGATGTCAGCTTCGTTTTAGTTGGCGCGATGCTCCGCCGCATCGGCTGCACGCGCGGCGGCGATCTGACGCTCGGCGGAGTCCGAGAACATCTTGCGCTCGTTTGCCGGCAGCTGCGTACGCAGACGATCGCGCTCGGTGTTCATGCCGATGAAGATCTGACGCATCATGACAAGGACCAGGTAGCGTCCGCGGCGTGTGAGCGTGAGCTCGTCGGCGTTGTTCGTGGCGAACGCGCCGTTCGCGGCGAGGTAGCCGTACTCGATCGGCATGTCGTACTGGATGTACTTGCCATAGTCGCGGCGCCAAGCGCGGTTGTCGAGACGCAGGCCGAACAGCTCACGTCCCATGCGGTAGCGCTTCCAGTTGGCGTGACCCATCTCGATGCAAGAGGCGACGCTCATGTTGCCGCTCTCGATGCGCTGGATATAGCCGGATACCGAGGAATCGTTGTTGAAGATGTGCTCGTCGAGGAACGAGTACGCACCGCATCCGGCGCCGACGTACTCGGCGTAGTCCACGACGTACTCGTCGATCATGGCGTTGCGGTCGGCGGCGAACGTGTAGACGTCGGTGGCAAAGAATCCGGCGCCCCCTTCGCTTACGGGCGCGGTCATGCGGTCGAAGAGCGTGTTGTAGAGCGTCTTCTCCAGGCTGTAGTCGACCTGCCCGTGGAAGCAGGTCTCCATGAGCTTCTCCGAGCCGGGCGACGCCATGAGCGGGTAGTAGGTGATCTGGTTCGCACCGGTTGTCTTGAAGACGTCGATATCGTGCAGGATCATCTCCGGGGTCTGACCGGGGAAGTTGAAGATCATGTCGACGTTGAACGTGTCGAACATGTCATGGACGCTCTGGATGCGTTCGACAATCTCAGCGGCGCTGCCGTACTTCTCGTAGCGGTCCATACGCTTGAGCAGCGTGTCGTCGAAGCTCTGGACACCTACCGAGAAGCGCTGCACCATGCGCGAGATGCGCTCCAGGCGCTTGCGGTCGAGGTGCGGCGGGTTGGTCTCGCTGGAGACCTCCTTGATGGTGGGGAAAAGCTCGCGCATGTAGTCGATGGTGCGCTCGAGCTCATCCATCATGATGGTGGGCGTGCCGCCGCCGATATAGGCGCTCGGCGGCTCGTAGCCCAAGTCGTGGATCATCTTGAGCTCGGCGCGCAGGGCCTCGAAATAGCGGCGTGCAAGGTCCTCCTTGAACGGGAAGCGCGTGAAGGAGCAGTAGGGGCATAGCACGTCGCAGAACGGGACGTGCACGTAGAGCAGATACTCATGACCGTGTTGCGGCGCGGGGACCATGGGGCTGACCGCGTTCTTGGAGCGCAGCAGATGCGTCGCGCCGAAACCGATGGTCTTCGAGAGCAAGCGTTCAGAGAGCATTGGCGTATACCTCCTGCGGGGCGTGCCCGCGTGTGACAACTCTCCCATTTTGCCACACTCCCTGCGGACGTACGGCGTAAGAAGCCGGAGCGCCCCGCGACGGTGACGCGAACCGTCTGCGTCTCTATGCACCAGCGCAGTGTTGTGGTGCGGATGTGGTTCGGTGCCATTGAATCAGCGCAGGTAAAATGCATGACGTATATGGCGTTTCGCGCAGAGCTATCCGCATATCTGGTTCGGTCAAATGATGTGATGGCATGGTGCGCGCGTCGATTTCGCTGACGGAATCCTCCACCCATCAGCTCGGTGGGAGATAGGCCTCACCCGCAGGTAATCGGCATACCCTCTTCCAGGTGACAGCCAAATCGTCCATTTTTCGCCGCCTGGGTCAAATTACCCATAAGGAGGTGACGGTATACGCGCGCGCATAGAGAAAATAGTGTGGACATGTTATGGCGCACATCGCCGTGCGCTATGTCGTGAAACGGGTCCGGCGTCTGCCCTGGGCGCCGCGGCCGAAGACCGAAAAGGGGGGACTATGAAAGAGAACACCGCTTTGGAGCATGTGGGCTCCGGCGCGGACCGTCTCGACTCCTTCTTCACCCGTCGCGGGTTCGTGAAGGTATCGAGCGCGTTCGTGGCCAGCATGGTGGCGCTGGGGCTGCTCCCCGACTCCGCTGCAGCGGCTCCGACGAGTTCGAAGGGCAAGATCGACTACTATGCGACCCCGTCTCACGTGCTGAAGGTGAACCGCTCCAAGTGCACCGGTTGCCAGCGCTGCGAGATGAGCTGCACCCTTCTGAACGACGGTGTGGCGCAGCCGGCGGCTGCCCGCATCCACGTGAACGACGGCTACTTCTACGGTAGCGAGCTCGGCAGTGGCGACGGCATCTACTACTCCATGGAGTGGAATGTCCGCACCTGCCACATGTGCACCACCGCCCTGTGCCAGACCGCCTGCCCGCACGGCGCCATCGTCACGAACGACAACGGCGTGCGTGAGGTCGATCCCGAGAAGTGCGTCGGCTGCGGCACCTGTGTTGCCGCCTGCCCGTGGCACATGCCCACGGTGAACACCGTGACCGGCAAGTCTTCCAAGTGCATCGCCTGCGGTCGCTGCGCCGAGCAGTGCCCGAACGGCGCCCTGGAGCTTGTCGAGTGGGAGGACGTCAACCACGCTTCCGGCCCAACCCGTCAGGAGAATCCGCTGCCGCTCGTCAGCGAGGAGCAGGACTTCGTCGCCGGCGGCAAGATCGCGTAACGTAGAGGGAGAAACGCAATGGCTGATAACGTCTCTTACGGTTGGATGGGCTGGATCGCCCGTGTCAACCTTTCGACTGGCGAGATCACCGAAGAGTCCGATGAGGCGATGCAGAAGGACTATATCGGTGGCATGGGCTTCGCCAACAAGATCATGTACGACGAGGTGCCCGCCGGCGTCGACTGGATGGACGAGGAGAACAAGGCCGTTCTCTGCGTCGGTCCTCTGACCGGTTCCGGCGTGCCGCTGGCCGGCCGCTCCACCTGGGCCACCCTGTCGACCTTCACGACCGACCACCTGGTCGTCGACTGCCACTGCGGCGGTCAGCTGGGCGCCAAGCTCAAGTACTCCGGCCATGACGGCCTGATCATCGAGGGCAAGGCCGACAAGCCGGTCTACATCTACATCGATGACGACAAGATCTCGATCGAGGACGCCTCCGCCCTGTGGGGCAAGGGCACCCGTGAGACCAACGAGGCCCTGTGCAAGAAGCACGGCGTCGACGTCTGCGTGGCCGCCATCGGCCCGGCGGGCGAGAACCTGCTTCCGTACGCCTGCGTCATCAACACCCGCAGCCACTCCGCGGGTGCCGGCCTGGGCGCGGTGCTCGGTTCCAAGAACGTCAAGGCGGTCGTCGTGCGCGGCACCAAGGGCGTCAACGTCGCCGACCCGCAGATGGTCGCCGACCTGTCCGACTACATGATCGACCAGGTCATCGGCTCCAACAACAACCATGTCGTGCCCTCCACCCAGCAGTCCTGGGCCGAGTACTACGACAAGGGCTCCCGCTGGACGGCCCGCAAGGGTCTGTACTGGGCTGCCGCCGAGGGCGGTCCCATCGAGACCGGCGAGCCGAAGCCGCATGAGCCCAACACCATGGGCTATCGCTGCATGAAGTCCACGAAGGACCTCGGACCCGAGGCTGAGAAGTACACCGTCAAGATGGCCGGCTGCCACGGCTGCCCCGTGCGCTGCTACGCCCAGGTGAAGCAGCCGCAGATCCTCGAGATGACCGGCTACGAGTCCATGGGCAACACCTGCGTGCCGAACTTCCCGTTCTCCAGCTACATGCAGAGCATGATGAAGGTCCCCGGCACCACGACCGAGGAAGGCACGCTCACCGAGCAGTCCATCCTGTACAACCTGCTCATCCAGGCTGTCGTTGACGATCTGGGCCTGTGGTGCAACTATGCCCAGCTCTACCGCGATATCGCCCACACCTATGTGGACGGCATCCTCGAGCGCGAGCTCGGCGACCAGTTCGCCGAGTACGGCTTCGACCAGATCATGGCCGGCGACCCCACGCCGTTCATCAAGATCCTCTCCGACATCGCGTCCAACGACACCGAGAACAAGCCCATCGCCTGGCTCGGGCACGGCCCGCTTGTCTGGACGGAGAAGTGGAACGACGCCAAGTGGTTCGACGACACCCGTTCCTGCCTGATCAACTACCGCGGCTGGCCGGTCCATCACGCCATCGAGTGCTTCGCCCAGGTCGGCGGCCTGTACAACATGGTCTTCAACCGTGACGACATGATCCACTCCGCCGTCAACTTCCAGGGCTGCGGCCTGCCCATCGACCTCAAGAAGGAGATGGCCGCGGAGATGTGGGGCAGCGAGGACGCGGTCGACCCCGACAAGAACTACACCCCGATGAACGAGGCGAAGGCCGAGTTCGCGTGGTGGTGCATCGTCACCGACGTCCTGCATGACTCGCTGACGCTGTGCAACTGGGTGTGGCCGATGGCCATGGCTCCGGACAAGGACCGCAGCTACCGTGGCGACCTGGACCTCGAGGCCCAGTTCTACACCGCGGTCACCGGCCAGGAGGTCACCATCGACGACCTGTACAAGGCCGGCGAGCGCATCATGACCCTCCAGCGCGTCAACACCGCCCGCGGCATGACCGACGCTGACGGCAACATGGGCTGCAACGACTTCCGCAACGTCCACGACGTCATCACCGAGTGGCCGTTCACCAAGGATCCGGACATCGAGCCGTTCACCGAGGGCACCGACAAGATGGAGAGCGAGGACTGGCAGACGGCCCTTACCATGCTCTACAAGCGCTTCGGTTGGGACGAGGAGCTCGGCTGCCCGACGAAGGAGTGCCTGGAGGACCTCGGCCTGACCGAGCAGGAGGCCGACCTCGAGGAGCTCGGTCTGCTCACCGAGGGTGGCGCCAAGTACGACGAGCGCACGCGCAAGTACGACCACGTGCTCGAGAAGTACTGCGGTGACAACCCGGCGCTGAGTGCCTAAGCGCAGCTCGAGAGGAGAACACAATGGCTGACGAGAAGAAGGAGACCACGGAGGCCACCGCCACCGAGAAGGCTCCGAAGAAGAAGATCAACTGGAAGGGCAAGCGCCTTCCCATCGTCATCGCCCTGGTCGTCGTCGTGACGGTCATCGGTGTTGCCGGCTGGGCTTGGCATGCCACCCCTGAGTGCTGCGACACCATCTGCCACAGCACGATGGGCAAGTACTACGACACGTTCGTGAACGACACGGATTCGCTGGTCTACAAGCACCGCGCCGCCGCGAACAACCAGTGCCTCGGCTGCCATGAGGCCACGCTGCCCCAGATGGTGCACGAGGTCCAGGTGCAGCTGTCCGGCGACTACCCGCAGCCGTTCGAGAAGGTCGCCTTCTCCAACGACTTCTGCCTGCAGAGCGGCTGCCACGCCGGGGCCGGCGTGATGCCGGGCGCCACCGAGTCCTCCACCGCCGACTGGAGCTTCGACCCGCACAGCGATTACCACGGCGTGCAGCAGTGCAACTCCTGCCACCTGATGCACGACCAGAGCGTCTTCACCTGCGCGAGCTGCCACCAGGTCGGTGCCTGGGAGGGCGAGGGCGGCGTGCCCGAGGGCTGGGTCGTCCAGGAGCTGGGCGACGGCAAGACGGGCGCTGTGCCCGAGGGCTGGACTACCCCGATGCTGTTCGAGGCTTCCGAGTAGTCACACGCTGATAAGCGCGCGGTATCGACATCGCTCGTACATGCAGCGCGCATGAAGACGGGGCGACTCCGTGAGGGGTCGCCCCGTTTGTGTCATTTGGGGTGCCGCTGGGTATCAGGGCAGCACGACCCGTATAATGGCGTCACGATTTGAGAGAGGTACCGATGATTCATCTTGACTTCAAGCCGCGTGGCGTCTGCGCCCGCGCCATCCATGTCGACCTGACCGACGACGGCAAGACCATCGAGGCGGTATCGTTTGAGGGCGGCTGCAACGGCAACCTCAAGGCCGTTTCCAAGCTCGTTGCCGGCCAGCCGGTCGAGCACATCGTTGAGCTTCTGGCGGGCAACACCTGCGGTCCGCGCAAGACGTCGTGTGCAGACCAGCTGACGCGCGCCCTCACCGAGGCTGCATCGAGGGCGATGTAATGAAGCTGTTCGGCAAAGACGGCGTGACGCGGCGCCGGTTTCTGATCGGCGGAGCAGCCGCGACGGCTGCGACGGCCGCTGCCGTCTCGCTTGCCGGCTGCAACGATGGCAACGAGAACGACAACACCGGCGAGCCGCAGGTAATCGATGACGATTCGCAGATCATCGACGCGCTGGACGAGTACGCCAGCGCCGATGCGGCCGCAACGCTGAGTGCCACGTGGACCCTGCCGCTCGGAACGCTTCTGTATCACACCGACGGCGTGTGGTCGGCGGCTATGATGGCGCCGGAGTCCGCCACCTCCATCAATACGCTCGGCGTGCTGTCGCTCACCTCGGGCAACCTCATCACGCTCGTCTCCTCACCGGTTCGGGGGAGGACCTACGACTTTCACGATGTCCGGTGCGGCAACGGGGTGTTCGCGTGGTTGGAGGTGGAGTACTCGACGCTGACCTGGGTGCTTTTGGCGTCGAGCTTTGCCGATGGAACGTTGACGAGCGATCCGGTCGAGCTGGACAGCGGTAGCGCCGATTGGGACCCGCCGATGTTCACGGCGGTGGGCTCGACGGTGTTCTGGCAGAAGATGCCGAGTCTTTCCGGTGATCGCACATCTGAGGCGAGCCATTGCTATGCCTGGGCGGTGGGAGACGACGATCCGCGCGACGTGTGGGAGTCTCCCGGGCGCTTCGCCACGCAGCCCCGGGTATCCGACGGCATCCTGACGATCACGCCGCGCGTGCGTGCTGACGAGGGAACCTACTACGGCATGACCGCGCTCAATGTGGGTGACGGCACCTACAAGCAGATAGACCAGCTGGTGCTGCCCGCCGGTGTGCACCCCTTCGAGGCCGTGTACATGAACTCGAGCTTCGCGTTCGCCATCGAGGCGAGCTACAGCGGAAGCGGCAGCTTGGGCAACATGGGCACCTTTATCGGTCGCGAGGGCGGTCCGTATGTGTACATCAGCCGTGAGCCCGCTGCATGCCCGGCGGGCAAGGGGACGCGCTACATCGTCAAGATCCGCTCGTCGCACTACGTGATCGATACGGACGCGCAGACCTACGGGATGATTGCGTGCCCCGACCGCTCGCTCGACTACGGCGACTATCCGGCAAGCGAGGGAACCTGCGACCTGTTCATGGTCTACGCGACCGTGAAGAACGACCAGGGCATGCCCGACAGCGTGACGGCGCGGGTCTTCGCGCTGTAGCGAACCTCATATATATTAGTAAGGCAACGCGTGGCCGGCACCGCTTCGACTCGAGGTGCCGGCCACGCGTGCTATACGCCGACCCCGGTATTTGCGCGCTCGAGCACCGCCTGCACCTCGGAGTCGGTGGGAACATGATGCGCGGCGGGCGCTTCGTCGCAGGGAAGCAGCTGCTTTTCAAGCCAGAGGACCGAAAGCCATCGACCGAGCTTGAAGCCGCAGGACTCCTGACGGCCGCACAGCCGGTACCCATGGCGCTCATGAAACGCGACCGATGCCTCATTTCCCTCGGTGATGCACGATTCGGCCATATGGATGCCCTGCAGGCGCATGAGCTCCTCGAGGGTGCTCAGAAGCGCCGACCCGAGGCCACAGCCCTGGTAGGGTTCGGCGATATAGATCGAGATCTCGGATGCCCAATCGTATGCGGGGCGCGAGCGAAACGCGTGGTTGTACGCGTAGCCGGCAATAGCTCCCGTGTCGGTGTCCTCGGCGACGATAAACGAGAAGCGTGCGAGCGTGTCTGCGATGCGCCGGGCGAACTCAGCGGCATCGGGTACCTCGGTTTCGAAGCTGATGCACGTGTCGCGTACGTACGGTTCGTAGATGGCGGCGACCTGTGCTGCGTCATCGACGGTTGCGACGCGAATCCGGAATGCCATGGCTGCTCCCTGAACTCTGCTGGAAGACAATCTGCGTCCTGGGAATAATGTACAACAGCTACGCCGCTCCGCGGTGCGACGCGTTCCGTATGGCGCCTCGATGCGCACGGCGCACGAATGTGCGCTAAAATGGGCGAATGTCGAGTCAGATAGGAAAAGGAGGCCGCAACATGGCTTCGGATGCAAGGAAGATTCTGCTAGTCGAAGACGAGAAGGCAATCCGCGACGCTGTTGCCGCCTACCTTGAGCGCGAGGGATATTGGGTCGTCGGTGTCGGCGATGGCCAGTCCGCTGTCGAGGAGTTCGAGAAGCATCAGTTCGACCTGATCGTGCTCGACCTCATGCTGCCGAAGCTGTCCGGCGAGCGCGTCTGCCGCGCCATCCGCGACACCTCCGACGTGCCTATCATCATGCTTACGGCCAAGGGCGAGGTCGAGGACCGCATCATCGGTCTCGAGCTCGGTGCAGATGACTACCTGATCAAGCCGTTCAGCCCGCGCGAGCTCGTGGCACGCGTGCGTGCGCTGTTCCGTCGCACTCATCTCGCCGACGAGCCGCAGGTCGAGGTGCTCGACTTCGGCGACCTGGTCATCGATATCTCCGGCCATAAGATTTTGGTTGAGGGCCGCGAGGTCGATCTCACGGCGTCCGAGTTCAAGCTGCTGACCACGCTGGCGCGCCATCCGGGCCGTGTGTACAACCGCATGGAGCTCGTCGAGAAGGTGCTCGGCTACGACTTCGAGGGCTATGAGCGCACGATCGACAGCCACGTCAAGAACCTGCGCGCGAAGCTGGGTGACGACCCCAAGAAGCCGAAGTGGCTCTACACCGTCCACGGCGTCGGCTATCGCTTCGAGGCGCCCCAGCAGCCCAAGAAGGATGAGGATACCAGCAAGTAATGCTTCCGGCACGTTTGGTTACCGAACAGAAGAATAAGCAGGATTCCGAGGCGAGTTCCCGCGCGAGCTGGAACACGCCTCGTTCCGATTCTCGAGGCCGCATGAGCTACGGCACGCGCATGGCGCTCTCGTTCGCGCTGACCTCCCTCATGACGGTGCTCATCATGGTGTGCGTCGTCTCGGTGGTGTGGAGCGGCGTGTTCTCCGAGTACACGCGCTCGAATGTGACCGAGATTGCCCAGCTCACGGCGCAGAAGCTTGCCAACATGTATGAGTCGAGCGGTTCGTGGAGCCTGTCGGATTTGGCGTCGCTCGCCGATTCGACCATTTCTTCGAGCGATATCGGTCTACAGGTGGTGGATGTCGACGGGACGATTCTCTACGATGACACCTGGCCCGCAGCGCCGGTGGCTGCCGAGCTCAAGCGCCTGAAGGAAAGCGCCGGCTCCCAGGAGGAGTCGGATGAGGGGGACAAGGAGTGGTCGAAGCAGGCCCACAGCCTGGTGTCCACCGCGCCGATCGATTCCGAAGGGGCCGTCACCGAGCCGATCGTCACCTCCGACGGCAGGATCGTGGGCAAGGTGAACCTGTGGGTCATGGGCAGCGACGTGCTGCTCACCAAGGCGGACACGATGTTTCGCGACCGCACGTTCAACGCCATGATCATCGCGGCGTTCGTCGCCGTGGCCATCGCACTGCTGATCGGCCTGCTCGTCTCGCGTATGCTCACGAATCCCATCCGCCGCATCACGAGCACGGCCAAACAGATTCGCGACGGAGACCTGTCCGCCCGTACCGAGCTGCGCGGCGACGACGAGATCGATCAACTCGGCGAGACGTTCGACGAGATGGCGACTTCGCTCGAGAAGGACCTCAAGCACGAGCGCCGTCTGACCTCCGATGTGGCCCACGAGCTGCGCACCCCGCTGATGGCCATGCTCGCCACGGTCGAGGCCATGCAGGACGGCGTCTACCCCACCGACTCCGAGCACCTCGAGACCGTCGCCTCCGAGACGCGCCGTCTGGCCCGCCTGGTGCAGCAGATGCTCGAGCTGTCGCGCATGGAGAACCGCACTGCGCCGCTCAACCTCGAGAAGGTCGACATCGTGGCGCTCGCGCGCAACGTCGTGAACGCCCAGGAGCAGCTGTTCGTCCAGCGCGACCTGCGTCTGCGCTTTGCCGACGAGACCGCCGGGCGCGGCGCCACCATCGAGGTCGATCCGGACATGATCACACAGGCGATCATCAACCTGCTCTCCAATGCCATGCGCTACACACCCGAGGGCGGCTGGGTGGTCGCCACGGTTGCGCTCGACCGTAAAAACGTGCTGATCTCGGTGGCCGATACGGGTATCGGTATCGCCAAGGAGGACCTGTCCCGCATCTTCGGCCGCTTCTGGCGCGCCGATGCGAGCCGCGCGCGCGAGGCGGGTGGCCTGGGTGTCGGCCTCGCTGTGACGAAGCAGATCGTCGAGCGTCATCACGGGTTTATCTCCGTGGAGTCGGAACTTGGAAAGGGTACGACTTTTACGATTCATCTGCCGCGTGAGCATGCACTCGAAGCGCCATCTACTACAATGAAACACTAGTCTGCCGCGATACGGTGAAGGAGCGGCGGGGAGCTTGCGCTTCCCGCCGCTGCCGTTCCGCTATCGGGCGGACCACGCGTATGCGTGCCATAACCCGTCTATGTGAGGAGTTGACCAACGTGACTTCGATCGAGCGTCGTCCGGATTCCAAGGGCAAGGTTCGTGATATCTACGATGCGGGCGACAACCTGCTGATGGTCGTGTCCGACCGCATCTCGGCCTTCGATTACATCCTTCCCGACGAGATCCCCTTCAAGGGCGAGGTCCTGAACCGCATCTCCGCGTTCTGGTTCGACAAGTTCGCCGATATCGTGCCGAACCATCTCGTCTCCATCGACGTGGACGATTTCCCTGCCGAGTTCGCCGAGTACCGTGATTACCTGGCGGGTCGCGCCATGCTGGTCAAGAAAGCCGATCCCATCAAGATCGAGTGCATCGTGCGCGGCTACCTGACCGGTAGCGGCAAGAAGACCTACGATGCGGACGGCACCGTCTGCGGCATCAAGCTGCCCGCGGGCCTGACCGAGGCCTCGAAGCTGCCCGAGCCGCTGTTCACGCCTTCCACGAAGGCCGACCTGGGCGATCACGACGAGAATATCTCCTACGAGCGCTGCTGCGACATCGTGGGCACCGATATCGCCTCGCAGATCCGCGATCTTTCGCTCAAGATCTACACCGCCGCCGCCGATTACGCGGCGACCCGCGGCATCATCATCGCCGACACGAAGTTCGAGTTCGGCATCATCGACGGCAAGGTCACCCTCATCGACGAGTGCCTGACGCCCGATTCGAGCCGCTTCTGGCCCGCCGACACCTATGAGGAGGGCAAGGTCCAGGACAGCTACGACAAGCAGTACGTGCGCAACTGGCTGCTCGCCAACTGGGATATGACCGGCGACGCGCCGCACCTGCCCGCAGACGTCATCGAGGGCACGTCGGCCCGCTACCGCGAGGCCTACGAGATGCTCACGGGCACCAAGTTTGAATCCATGAAGGAGAACAAGTAAGTGAGTACCCGCAACCCTATGAACAAGCGAAGCCAGGCGCAGCAGCAGGGCGAGATGACCGGCTTCACCCGCAAGTCCGCCGCATCCGCCAAGCCCGCCCGCGCCGCCGCCGCTTCGGTTCGTGTGGTCCCCGCCTCAGCAAAGGAAAAGCGCAAGCAGGCCGAGCGCGGCGAGTCCCTCGCCGGTCTTTCGCGCGAGGAGAAGCGCGCCCGCAAGCGCGAGCTGCGCCTCAAGGAGGATCGCATCTACACGGCCTCGAACGAGCTGCTGAAAAGCGAGCCCGATTACGGTAAGCATCGCCGCGTGTTCTGGGGTCTGCTGGTGCTCGGCGTCATCGCGAGCGTGTTCGTGTGGATCGTCCTGCTCGGTCTGCCGGCGGGCAGCACGGAGCTTTCCACGCCGATCCAGATCGGCGGTCTGGTCGTGGCCTACGTGTGCATCATTGCCGCGTTCATCTACGACCTGGTGAAGATCCGCCCGCTGCGCAACGATGCCCGTCGTCGGGCCGAGGGCATGTCCGACGCCAAGATCGACGCGCTGCTCGAGGAGACCGCCGCGGCCGCCCGCGCCAAGCGCGAGGAGCGCGAAGCGAAGCGCAAGAGCAAGAAGAAGTAACGCCGCGCGACGCTGTGGCGCACAGACTCATGCGCGTGTGGAACCGCTCGCGCATGCATATGATGGCTACGGGGCGTGTCGCATACGGCGGCGCGCCCCATATGTGTAGAGGGAAGCCCTTCTGCCAGAGGTTTCCGTAAGATTGGAGAGACATGGAGAGAGCCGAGATGACTGCCCAGGAGGCGCGCGAGGGCATCAGGGCCCTCATGCCACAGATCGACAGGTATGCCCGGTTGGTCGTCAGGACCGGCGTCAACATCAAGCCCGGTCAGGAGCTCGTCATCCAGGCGCCGGTCGATACGAGTGAGTTCGTGCGCATGCTGGTGAAGCACGGATACGAGGCGGGCGCCGGCCACGTGACGGTCATCTGGTCCGACGATTGCGTCACGCGGCTCACCTACGAGCATGTTGAGACCTCCTATTTCGAGCAGACGCCCGAGTGGCAGCGCATCCAACTCGATTCCCTCGCCGAGGCGGGCGCGTGCTTCGTGTTCGTCGAGGGCTCCGACCCCGAGGCCCTGCGCGGTATCGATCCTGCGAAACCCGCCGCCGCATCCAAGGCGCGCAACACCCAGTGCCGTGCGTTCCGTCGCGGACTCGACTTCAACATCAATCCGTGGTGCATTGCCGGCGCTCCCGTTCCCGCATGGGCTGAGCACGTGTATCCCGACGTTCCGACCGAGGTCGCGATGTATCGCCTGTGGCGCGCGATCCTCTCGGTCGCCCGCGCCGACGGAGACGATCCGGAAAGCGATTGGGACCTGCACAACGCGACGTTCGAGAAGAATCTGCGCTTCTTGAACGAGAACCATTTCGTGGCCCTGCACTATACCGCCGAGAACGGCACGGACCTCACGGTCGGACTGACCGATAAGCACCTGTGGGCAGGCGGCTGCGGCGAGACGCCCGACGGCCATCCGTTCTTCCCCAACATCCCGACCGAGGAGGTCTTCACCTCGCCTGATTGCGAGCATGTCGAGGGCATCGTGCACTCGGCGCTGCCGCTTATCCACCATGGCAACCGCGTAGACGGCTTCTGGCTGCGCTTCGAGGGAGGCAAGGTCGTGGAGTACGACGCCGTGGTCGGCAAGGACACGCTCACGAGCATTCTCGAGACGGACGAGGGCGCTCGGCGCCTGGGCGAGGTTGCGCTCATCTCGAAGAACACGCCGATCCGCGAGAGCGAGACGCTGTTCTTCGACACGCTGTACGACGAGAACGCGAGCTGCCATCTGGCGCTCGGCATCGGGTTCGCAGAATGCTACGAGGGCGGCTACGACATGACACCCGAGGAGCTGCGCGCCCACGGCGTGAACACGTCGAGCACGCACGTCGATTTCATGATCGGCACCGATGACCTGGATATCATGGGCATCTGTGCAGACGGTACCGAGGTTCCGGTCTTCGTGAACGGCCAGTGGAGCTGGGAGTAGGTCGTAACTCTCACGTGAATCGGCATCGGCGGTCCCGCCTCATCTGAGGGGCGGGAGCGCCGTTTTTTGTGTCGCGGGTATACCTCGTTTGGGCTGAACGGTTCGAACCCCACCACAGGCGGGATGTTTTGCACCAAGAAGCGGAACAAAGTTTCATATCTTTGCTCCAGCGGTGACCAAAGAGCATCGCTGCGGTGTAATGCGAGGTGACGGGAGGAGCACGAGTATGATGACGAGCGGTTTGTTGCTCAGGCTCAAGGAGCAGAAGCCTTACGCGAGCCCATCCGAGCGAAATATCATCCAATTCGTTCAAGCGGATCCGCAGCGGGTGCTTTCGATGAGCATCCGGGAGCTTGCCGAGCAGACCTACACATCGCCTTCAGCAGTCGTGCGGTTCTGCCGCAAGCTCGGGTGCGATGGGTATAAGGGCTTCCAGCGCGAGCTGGTGTACGAATTCGCCGCCATGCAGGAGCGCTCCGACATCGCCCTGCGGGAGATCGACCCTGCCGACAGTGTGGGCGAGATCGTTGACAAGGTGGTGCAGGGCGACGTGCTGTCCATCGAGGCGACGAGCCGTCTGCTCGATATAGTGACGCTCAGTACCTGCGCCGACCTTATCGGTTCGTGCCGTGTGGTCGATGTGTTCGGTATCGGAGCGTCCCTGCTCGTGGCGCACGATTTGGAGATGAAGCTCACGCGGGTCGACAAGGAGTGCCATGTGTACGACGACTGGCACAACCAGTGGCTCTGTGCGCGCAACATGCACGCTGATGACCTGGCGATCGTGGTCAGCTACTCGGGATTTACCGACGAGATGATCGAATGCGCTCGCTGCGCGCATCGCCGCGGTGCCCCGGTCATCGCCATCACGCGCATGGGCAACGATGCGGGTCTCGCACGCCACGTCGACTACGTGCTCGGCATCGCGGCAAGCGAGCCGCTCGTGCGCAGTGGAGCCATGGGGTCGCGCATGTCGCAGCTGTTCGTCGTCGATGCGCTGTATGCGGTCTATGTCGCGCGGAACTACGAGCAATGCGCGGACATCATCACCCGCAACTACACCGTCAAGGAAGATCCGGAGAAGCGCCGCGGTGCGGCCGGGTTGGAAAGGAAATCCGAAGATGCTTGACCTGTCGCAGCTGACCACCGAGTCACGCAATCCCGACACCATGAATCTGGACGAGATGAGCCCGCTCGAGATCGCGCAGGTGATGAATCGCGAGGATGCGCATGTCATCGAGGCGATTCATGCGGAGCTGCCCCATATCGCGCAGGCGATCGAGTGGGCGACCGAAAGCCTGCGCGCGGGCGGGCGCATCGTGTATATGGGCGCTGGTACGAGCGGGCGGCTCGGCGTGCTCGATGCCGTCGAGTGCCCCCCGACGTTCGGCGTGTCTCCCGATACCGTTGTTGGTCTGATGGCCGGCGGCACCGGCGCATTCGTGTGCGCCGTTGAAGGCGCTGAGGACAGTCAGGCCCTCGGCGTTGACGATCTGAAGGGCATCGGAATCTCCGCACGCGACACAGTTGTCGGTATTGCGGCAAGCGGACGCACACCCTATGTCGCCGCCGCGCTCGACTACGCCCGCGAGGTCGGCTGCCACACCGTCGCCATCGCTTGCAACAAGGGTTCGGTGATTGGCGCCCATGCCGAGCTCGCGATCGAGCCGGTTTGCGGGCCGGAGGTCTTGACGGGCTCGACGAGGCTCAAGGCGGGCACCGCGCAGAAGCTCGTGCTCAACATGATCTCGACCGGCAGCATGGTGGGGTGCGGCAAGGTGTACCAGAACCTGATGGTCGATGTGCAGCAGACGAATGAAAAGCTGGTGGTTCGCGGCCAGAACATCTGCATGGACGCGACCGGATGCACACGCGAAGAGGCCATTTCGGCGCTCGAAGCAGCTGGCGGGCACGTGAAGACGGCCATCGTGATGATTCTCAACAACCAGACGGCAGACGAGGCACAAAGAGCGCTCGCAGCGGCGGACGGCCATGTGCGTGCCGCCATCGTACGGAATGTATAGCACTCGTATTGATGCATAGCGGAAAGGAGCGACACCAATGACGAATGAAGAGCTCGTACAGGCGTGTTTCGAGAGGATGGGCGGCCGCGACAACGTGACGGCGGCCACGAACTGCATGACGCGGCTGCGCATCCACGTGGCGGATGACAGCAAAATCGACGATGAGGGGCTGAAGAACGTCGAGGGCGTTCTCGGTATCGTTCATGACAAACCCGGCTATATCGAGATCGTCATCGGCCCGGGTAAGTGCCGCAAATGCGCGGACATCTGCGCCGCCATGGGCATCCCCGTGTCCGCCGAGAGCGGCGGGGGAACCTCAGTCGACGGCGACTGGCAGGCGAACAAGGCCGCGATGAAGGCGGGCCAGAAGCAGGGCAAGATCAAGGGCATGCTGAAGACGTTCGGCGAGATCTTCGTGCCCCTGATTCCCGGCGTCATCGCCGCGGGCCTGTGCTCGGGATTTGCGACCCTGCTGACGCAGCTCGTGCCGGGGTATGCGGAAGATACGTTCTGGGGCGTGGTGTACAACCTGCTCACGCTCATCAACCAGGCGTTCATGACCTACATCACCGCATGGGCGGGCTACCGCGCGGCAGAGCGCTTCGGCGGCACGCCGATTCTCGGTGGCATGCTGGGCATGATCACGTCGCTTTCCGGCATCGATGCGATCTCGCAGCTTGTCGGTCTCTATAACGATGCCCAGCCGCTCGACGCGATTCTGCGTGCCGGTCGCGGCGGTGTGCTCGCGGTGATCATCGGCGTCTGGTTCATGGTCAAGATCGAGAAGGCTATCCGTTCGAAGATGCCCGACAACATCGACATCGTGTTCACGCCGCTGCTTACGCTCATCGTGACCGTGATCCCCTACGTCTTCATCGTCATGCCGGCTACCGGCTTCATTTCCACCGGTCTGGTGTGGATCGTGCAGCAGGTTGCCATGAGCGCGAACCCGATCGTGCGCGTGATTGCGGGTTATATTTCCGCCCTGCTGTTCCTGCCTATGGTGGCCATGGGCATGCATCACGGACTTGTGGCGCTCTACACCGTGCAGCTTGAGACCTTCGGCTACGTGACGCTGTATCCGGCGCTTGCGATGGCCGGTGCCGGTCAGGTTGGTGCGGCGATCGCGATTTATCTCAAGGCGAAGAAGGTCGGCAACCAGCGCATCTGCTCGGTGATCGACGGCGCGCTGCCCGCTGGCATTCTTGGCGTGGGCGAGCCGCTTATCTATGGCGTCACCCTTCCCATGGGCAAGCCGTTCATCACAGCCGGTCTTGGTGCGGGCTTCGGCGGCGCGTTCGTTATGGTAATGCAGGTTGCGTCGACCACTTGGGGTCCGTCCGGCGTACTTGCATTTCCGGTCATGACGGCAAGTCCGGTAAACGACCCTGTGATGTCCATGGTGTTCTACGGCATCGGGCTCGTGCTGAGCTACGCGGGAGGTTTTATCATCACGAATCTGTTCGTGAAGCCGGAGGAGGTTGCCGCGGCGTAGCGGAAGCGATACCGGCGCTTGTGCAATGAACGCGGCGTTGAGATTGGCGTGCGAGACGCATGCGACATGTGTTGACGCTGCTGTGAAGCCGTCTGCGCGCCGGGCGTGGTACAATGCGAAACGCGGACCGTTAGCTCAGCTGGCAGAGCAGGGGACTTTTAATCCCAAGGCCCAGGGTTCGAACCCCTGACGGTCCACCTGTTGACGTGAGGGCCCCCGGCGACGGGGGCCTTTCGCATAGGCGCCGCCCTGGGGGTTCGAACCCGGGAGGGCGCGGAGCGAGCCGGCGCGGGGGCGCCGGCCGCGCAGCGCGCGAGGGCGCCGCAGGCGGCCGAAGCGGGGCGGGACGCCGCGAGGCGGACCGGAACCCCTGACGGTCCACCTGTTGACGTGAGGGCCCCCGGCGACGGGGGCCTTTCGCATATCGAGTCAGTCCGCGGCGCGATGGCGCCGCATTCCGAAGGAGGACGGTGCATGACGCGCGACGAGGCCTTGCGTGTATTGGGCCTTGAACCGGGTGCCACGCGCGAAGAGATCGCGACGGCGTATCGCGAGCTCGCCCAAATGCTCCATCCCGATAAATACGGTACGAACAAGCGCCTGCGTGAGCGCGCCGAGCGTCAGATGAGCAGCATCAACGAGGCGCGCAGCGTGCTTTTGAAGGGTGCGAAAACGACATCCCGGTCCGCGGGGCGCGCGTCTGCATCTGCCGCTTCACCATCCGCTATCGTCTTCGAGGCGACCGCCCGGGCCAACGCTGCCGAGACGGCGCGCCTGGCCGTGGTGGCGGAACTGCGCACCATGCGCGAGCGGCGCCGCACTATGGTCACGATGGCGCTCGTCGCAGCAATCGTTGCGCTTCTGTCCTCCCGCGCGCGCGGAAGCATCGGCGCCTTCGCGTTCTCCATCGCCTCGATGCTCACGCTGTGGGGCATTGTCGACGCCGTATTGTTGTCTAGCCAAGTGGATGCCCTGCAGAAGCGTTCGCGGGAGCTGCTGCAGACGCGCGATGCGGCGAGAAAGATCGCCGAGGAGGCAGCGCGGCTCTGACGCCAGGCGATTCTGGCGGTCGCGCAACTGAGAAAAAAACCCCGCTTTTCGTGCAGAGACGTTCCGGCCGTACATCTTACTCGCGTGTCCACGGTACAATAAAACGGTTGGCCCTGCATGCAACAGAGAGGATGCGCGCGATGCCCCAGAACGATCAACAGCCCGGTGCGGTGTCGGCTGAGCTCGACGCCATGACCTGCGATGTCATCGGGGCGTTTCTGGATTGTCTCGCCGAGGGCGAGGATCCCGGCGTTGTGGTGTGCGTCGAGGACGCGAACGGGGTGCGCTACGAGGCGGAATTCACCGATGACGGCGAAGAGGCCTGCCTGACCGCCGCGCAGGAGTTCGTTGCCCAGCACGCGGCGCGCGGCATTCCCGATGAACAGGTGCGCCGGCTCGAACGCTACGCCATCGCCTATACGGGATGCATCGACGTGGACGGCGACTACCTGAGCGCAGTGCTCGTGAGCTTCTGCGAGCGCGGTCTTGCGTGCGGGTACTCCGCCTACGTGCTGTTCGACGGCATGGGCGAGGGCGATAACTTTATGTGGAGCGACCCTGAACCTGCAGGTGAGGAGCCCGAGCTCTTCTAAGAACCGCTACTATATATACGTTTTTCGAACCGGTTACCGAGAATATCGTGCGCCCGCCGATTGAGGCTGGCTTTGTTGTGTGAAGGAAAGGGACCACATGCGCGTTGAGAACCTGAGGGACATCGCCATTATCGCCCACGTCGACCATGGCAAGACCACGCTGGTGGACAAGCTGCTTCGTGCCACCGATGCGTTCCGTGCGAACCAGAAGGTCGAGGATCGCGTGCTCGACTCCAACGATCAGGAGCGCGAGCGCGGCATCACCATCTTGGCCAAGAACATCTCCATCGAGTACAAGGGCGTGAAGATCAACGTCATCGATACCCCGGGTCACGCCGACTTTGGCGGCGAGGTCGAGCGCGTGCTGCGCATGGCCGACGGTGCCCTGCTGCTCGTCGACGCCTTCGAGGGCCCCATGCCCCAGACCCGCTTCGTGCTGCGCCATGCCATCGACACGGGCCTCAAGATCATGATCGTCATCAACAAGATCGACCGTGACGGTGCCGATCCCGAGCGCGCCTACAACGATTGCCTCGACCTTATGGCCGACCTCGGCGCCACGGACGATCAGCTCGAGTTCGCCATGGAGCACGTGGTCTACGCGAGCGCGGTCAACGGCTTCGCCCGTCTCGATCCCAACGACGGCAATATGGACATGTACCCCCTGCTCGACATGATCCTCGAGGACCTGCCGGCGCCCGACGTGGATGTCGACGGACCGCTCGCCATGCAGTGCGTGACCGTGGACCACTCCAGCTACGTGGGCCGTATCGGCATCGGCCGCGTGTACTCCGGCACGATCCACCAGGGCGACACGATCCTCGTCGTGAAGAACGACGGCGAGCGCGCCACCGCCACGGTCAAGCAGCTGTTCACGTTCGACTATCTTGGCCGCACCGAGTGCACCGAGGTGGGCGCGGGCGATATCGCCGCCGTCGTGGGCGTCGACTCCACCGACATCGGCGATGTCTACACCGATCCCGAGAACCCCGTCGAGCTCGACCCCATCCAGATCGACCCGCCGACGCTGTCGATCGTCTTCGAGGCATCGACCTCGCCGCTCGTCGGCCGCGACGGCGACATCGTGGGCGCCCGTCAGCTGAAGGAGCGCCTGTTCAACGAGCGCGAGAACAACGTGACCATGCGCATCGAGGAGCTGCCCGACAAGAGCGGCGTCGAGGTGTCCGGCCGCGGCATTCTGCACCTGTCGGTTCTTATGGAGACCATGCGCCGCGAGGGCTTCGAGTTCCAGGTCGGCCGCCCGCGCGTCCTGTTCAAGAAGGATGAGGACGGCAATCGCATGGAGCCGGTCGAGCAGGCCGTCGTCGAGTGCCCGGACGAGTACGCCGGCAAGGTTATCGAGGTCTTCGGCAACGCCGGCGGCACGATGACGAACATGCAGGCGGGCAAGACGGTCACCCACATCGAGTTCCGCATCCCCACCCGCGGCATCATGGGTCTGAAGAACCGCGTCATGAACGTCACGCACGGCGAGGGCGTGTTCTACCACACCTTCCTCGAGTACGGTCCGTACGCCGGCGAGATCGGCAACCGCAACAACGGCGCCATGATCTCGATGACGACCGAGAAGGCCGTCGCCTACGCCCTGGGCACCCTGCAGGAGCGCGGTCAGCTGTTCGTCGAGCCCGGCACCGAGTGCTACGAGGGCATGATCGTGGGCGAGCGCTCCAAGCCCGGCGACATGGTCGTGAACATCGCGCGCACCAAGAACCTGGGCAACCAGCGTTCCTCCACGGCCGACATCGCCGTGCAGCTCGTGCCGCCCCGCACCTTCTCGCTCGAGGAGGCGCTCGAGTATATCGCAGACGATGAGCTCGTGGAGATCACGCCGAAGCACATCCGCCTGCGCAAGCGCCTGCTGAACGCGACGGACCGCAAGAAGGCGGCCGTCCGCGCCATGAACGCCAAGTAGTAGCGCAGACGCACATCAACCTGCTATGAAAACGAGGGCCGCTCCTGCCGGGGTGGCCCTCGTCGTATCGTCCCGCTTGTCGAGAGTACCGGGGGCGCTCAGGCGGTGCGTCGCGTGAATGGGCAGGAGTCCCCTGTGCGGCCCTATACGTCGATGCGTCGGCGTGAGCGGGCGCGGCGGTGCTTGTGCAGCTTGTCGAGGGCTGCTTTGCGTCGCTCGTAGCGACGACGGCGATCGATGTCGGCCTGCACGCGCTCACGGCGCTCCTCGAGTTCGTCGACGGAATGGTTGGTCGTTTCGGGGCGTGCGCCGGCACGCGCTTTGCGCCGGGTGCGCGCGACCACCTCGACGAGGTCCACGTCGGCCGGGCTCTTGATGTCGAAGTGGAGTGACAGGTAGCGCAGGGCCATGGTGACCGCCACGCAGACGATGAGCGCGAAGATGTTCGAGATGCCGGCGTCGACAAGCAGCACGTAGGAGATCGCGCCGCCGATGGCGGCCACCGCGTAGAAGTTGCTGCGCTGGAAGATGGCGGGCGTCTGGCCGAGGCAGATGTCGCGCAGCATGCCGCCACCGACGGCGGTGAAGAAGCCCATCATGACGCCGATGAGCGGACCGAATCCATAGACAAGCGCCTTGTCGGCGCCCGTGGCGGAAAACAGGCCGACCGAGAAGATGTCGAATAGGGCGATGATGCGGTCCTGTTTCTCCACGACCGACGGGATGAGGAAGACGACGGCTGCCGTGATCATGGCCGCGGGCAGCGCGAGCGGCTGGTTCAGGATGTAGACATTGCCAACCTGCAGGATCATGTCGCGCAGAAGACCGCCGCCGAGGCTGCACATCACGGCAAAAAAGACCGACCCGAGCAGGTCGAGGTGCTTTTCGCGCGCGGTGAGGGCGCCGGTGATCGAGGCCGCCACGATTGCGATCATCTCGAACCCGATGGGGATGGTGACCATGCGGCCGGCGGCTCCCGAGCCGGCGACGGCTGCCATGATGGCGGGATACATGATGGTGAGCGAGGCGGTCATGCGTGGTCTTTCCGATTGAGAGCGTGCAGGTGCGGCTGTGAAACCGTCATGCCATCTTACACGGATTTGCGCATATCGACCGGGCGCGTGGTGCAGTTGTGGGGATGGGTGGGTGGCGGAGAGAGAGGGATTCGAACCCTCGGAACGCTCGCGCGCTCAACGGTTTTCAAGACCGCCGCATTCAACCGCTCTGCCATCTCTCCGTAGGATGTAATGATAGCATCGAATCCAGTGAGGTACAGAGGCGGGAGGCTTGTGTGGGCGGACGGGAAGACGACGAGCGGTTCATGCGCGAGGCGCTGGCCGAAGCGCAACTCGCGGCAGCTGAGGGCGAGGTTCCCATCGGCGCGGTCGTCGTGTATGAGGGGCGCGTGATCGCTCGCGCGCACAACCGTCGCGAGCTCGATGAGGATCCGTCCGCCCACGCCGAGTTCTCCGCCATGGTGGCCGCCGCCCGTGCACTCGGCCGTTGGCGCTTGGCGGGCTGCACGGTCTACGTCACGCTCGAACCCTGCTGTATGTGCGCTGGCCTTATGGTGAACGCCCGCATCGACCGGTGCGTCTACGGTGCGGCGGACCCCAAGGGCGGCGCGGTCGGGTCGCTCTACGATCTGAGCCGTGATGCGCGGCTGAACCATGCGTTCTCGGTCACCGCGGGCGTGCTGGAAGACGAGTGCGCCGGGGTGCTGAGGGACTTTTTCGCCGCGGCCCGGCAGCGCACGGAGTCGCGCGAGGTTCCCGATGATGTTCCTGTGCGCGCAGGGGGTCCCGTGCCACGCGCGGTCGCGCCGAAGGTGCTGCTCGCCCTCGATTCCTTCAAGGGATGCGCCTCGAGTGCGCAGGTGGAGCGCTGGGTCGCCGAGGGCGTGCGCGCGGCCTGTCCTGCGGCGCAGGTGCGAATGCTTCCCGTAGCCGATGGCGGCGAGGGTACGCTCGATGCCATCGGCGCCGCGCTCGGGGGCGTGGAGGTCCGGCTGAACGTTACCGGGCCGCTTGGCGCGCCCGTGCGTGCGCGCTACCTGTCCGGTGCGGGTGAGGCGGGAGACGTCGCGGTTATCGAGATGGCCGAGGCGGCGGGCATCGAGTTCTCGCCGCTCACGCCTGCTGCCGCGCTTGTGGCAACGACCTACGGCGTGGGCGAGCTTTTGCGCGATGCGGTCCAGCGCGGCGCCCGCACCGTGTATTTCGCCTTAGGCGGCAGCGCGACGAGCGACGGCGGTGCCGGTTTTCTCCAGGCGCTCGGTGCGTGCCTGCTTTATGCGGACGGAAAGCAGGTCGCGCCCGGCCTTGACGGGCTGGCGCAGCTCGCACGCATCGACCTTGCACCCGCATATGAGCTCGTCGGCAACTGCCGCCTCGTTGTGCTCTCCGATGTGGACAATCCGCTGGTGGGGGCGCGCGGTGCGGTGCGCACCTACGGCCCGCAGAAAGGTTTGGCATCTGATGCGGAAAACGAGGATGCCCGCGCAGCCGAGCTTGTGTGCCTCGATGCCGCTATGGTCGCCTACGGCCGCGCCCTCGATGCCGCGCGCGCCGCGGTGATGGGGGAGCGGGATGCAACAGAGGCCCTTTCGGGCAAGCGGTTCCGCTCGGTTCTCGGCGTGCCGGGTGCCGGTGCCGCCGGTGGTATGGGTGCTGCGCTCCTCGCGCTGGGCGCCGAGCTCGTTCCGGGGGGTTCGGCCGTGCTCGACCTGCTGGATTTCGATACGCACGTGGCATGGGCCGATGTGGTGATCACGGGCGAGGGGATGGTCGACGGGCAGACGGCCCACGGCAAGGCTCCCGTCGCGGTCGCTCGGCGCGCACATCGCGTCCACAAGCCGGTCGTGGCGCTCGGCGGTGGGCGTGCCGTGGACTTGGACGCCGTGTTCGAGCAGGGTGTTGACCTCGTGCTTCCCATCGTGCGCAAGCCCATGGCACTTGATGAGGCGCTCAAGCCCGAGGAGGCCGCGCTGAACCTGCGCTGCGCCGGCGAGGAGGCCGTGCGCGCCTATCTGCTGAGGGATGCTGCGCGCTAGCGGCGTTCATGATGGGGTCTCGCAACCAAGGGCGCCGCGCAGGGGCGTTTGCGCCGAGAGAAGCATGATCCATCGGGCTTTTGGCCGGGGTCGCCTTGGCTCGCGGAGGGTATGTGTCCGCCTGTTGCTCACTATTGACGGTATTAGGCTCCTGAAATAGGACCGTGCGGAAAAGCAGCCGGGACGAGCGGCACTTACCAGGGCTTTTGTCCACCGAACAGGTGCTGGTTCATAGGGGCTGCCAGATGGGGCGCCTAATATCAGAAATAATGAGCAACTCGGGGTCGGCGGGCAACCGCTTCGGTGGGGCCTTCCGCCGGGGCGGCTATCGTCTGGGAAACATTTCATGTGCTGTCTCGTTGCGGGAGATGGCGCACGGGCCTGCAGGACGCTGGTCGGATGCGACTGCGTGCATTCAGCGCCGCACATTGGGCACGCGGGGCACGAAGCTGGCTGCGTGGTACGATGCCAACCATATGACCCACATGCGAAGGGAACAACATGTCGCAGCATATCGTCTACAACTTCGATGAGATCATCGACCGTCGCCATGATCGCTGGAGCTATTCGGAAAAGTGGAGCGATTCGGCGGAGACCGCGGCGCACTGCGGCGTATCGCATATCGCCGACGACCATATCGCCCTGTTCACGGCCGATATGGACTTCCGTTGCGCGCGTCCGATCCTGGATGCGCTGCACGCCACGGTCGATCACGGCATCTTCGGCTACTCTGGCCTTGCCGGCAACGAGCGCTACTACACTGCCCTGCACGACTGGTTCGCCCGCCGCGACGGATGGGATATCGATACATCGCTAACTGCGTATTCGGCCGGTACGGTGTCGGCGCTCAACACCTGCGTGCGCGCGTTCACGGAGCCGGGCGATGCGGTGATCATCCAGCGTCCGGTGTATCCGCCGTTCACGGGTGCCGTCGAGGGCGCGGGACGCGTGGTGCTCGACAACCATCTCGTGCGCCATACGGACGCCGATTCCGAGGGCAACCTCTACTACACCATGGACTTCGAAAACCTCGAGGAGCTTGCCTCCCGCGACGATGCGCACATGCTCATCTTGTGCAACCCGCACAACCCGGTGGGTCGCGCTTGGACGGCCGACGAGCTTGCGCGCCTGGCGGACATCTGCATGCGCCATGACGTGCTGATCGTGGCCGATGAGATTCACGGGGACCTCATGCAGCCCGGGTTCACCATGGTCCATCTCGCCCAGGCGGCGCCGACAGCGCGCATCATCACCTGCACGGCGACGAACAAGACGTTTAACCTGGCCGGTCTGCCCGCGACCAACATGGTGTTCAGCTGCCTTGAGGACAAGGTGCGCTTCGGGCAGATGCGCGGTTACGCGGAACCCTCGCCGTTCGCCATCAGTGCCGCAATCGCGGCGTATGAGGAGGGAGAGGACTGGCTTGCGCAGTGTCAGGCCTACATCGCCGACAACATCAACGCGGTCATCGCGTATTTCGCCGAGCACCTGCCCGACGTGGGCGTCCGCGCGCCGGAGGGTACCTATATCCTGTGGTTCGATTTCGAGCGCCGCTGCCGTGCGCTGGGCATCGATGGAGCCGAGCTGCACCGCCGCATCTACGAGGACGCGCGCGTGCTGTTGCAGGACGGCACGAACTTCGATCCGGCGGGTGGCGAGTTCTTCCAGCGCATGGTCGTGCCGAGCCCGCGCTGCGTGCTGCTCGATGCGTGCGAGCGCATCGCCCGGGTGCTTTCGTGAGACCTGTCCACTAGCTGAGGGAGTAGGCGCGACGGGGCTTCGGGTTCCGTCGCGTCGTCTTGCCACCGGGGCGGCAAGCGGGTATGATGTCCCCTACAGCGCCTGCGCGCTCGATGGGTTCGGGTGACGATATGTTCCGAATCTGGTCAGGTCCGGGAGGAAGCAGCCATAAGGAGCCTCTGCCGGGCACCCGTTCCCATCGAGCGCACGGGCGCATTTTCATGCGTAATCGCATGGGGTATCTGCGCATTGCCTGAACTCTCGGCCGCCCCTTACGCTCACGTTACGTTTCAGGCCAGCTGGTGGCGTATGATGGCGGAACGACTTCGTTTCGTCGCCCGTCCCGTCTGGCGCCACATGCCGGTGGATTGTGCGACCAGTTAGGATCCCGGTATGCTGGAACTGCTGAAACGTTTCTCTGTCGGCTTTCGCCGCTATTTTGTCATCGGGCCCGCGTGCAAGCTGCTCGAGGTGTTCTTCGACCTGCTCACACCGCTTGTGATCGCCCGGATGATCGATGAGGGCGTTGACGGCCACGACGTCGGCGTCGTGCTGCGCTACGGCATGCTCCTTATCGTGATGGCGGTCGTGGGCATGGGCTTCACGCTCGTGTGCCAGAAGATGGCCGCTCTCGCGTCGCAGGGCATGGGCACCGCCATCCGCTCCGCCCTCTATCGCCGTATCAACGAGTTCTCGTTTGCGGAGCTCGACCGCTTCGGCACCCCCTCGCTCATCACGCGCCTCACCAACGACATCAACCAGGTGCAGCTTGCGGTGGCGCTCGGCGTGCGCCAACTCATCCGCTGGCCGTTTCTGGCGGTCGGCTCCATGGTCGCCGCGCTTCTGATCGACCTCAAGCTCGGGGTGATCTTCCTTATCTCCACCCCGCTCATCGGTCTGGTGTTCTGGTTTGTCATGGCGCGCTGCGTGCCCTACTTCAAGCAGATGCAGGCGAAGCTCGATCGCATCGGCCTCATCACGCGCGAGGGCCTGTCCGGCGTGCGCGTCGTGCGTGCGTTCGTGCGCGAGGAGCACGAGCGCCGCCGCTTCCGTACGGCGGCGTTTGAGCAGGCGGCGGTGGCCATCGCGGTCGGCAAGCTCTCGAGCATCCTGAACCCGGTGACGTTCCTCGTCATGAACCTCGGCGTGTGCGCCATCCTGTGGATGGGCGGCATCCAGGTGAACGTGGGCGACCTCACCCAAGGCGAGGTCATGGCGTTCGTGAACTACATGACGCAGACGCTGCTCTCCATCGTTTACGTGGCGAACCTCGTGGTCGTCTTCACGAAGGCAAGCGCCTCCGCCTCGCGCGTGAACGAGGTGCTGCACTGCGAGCCGAGCATCACCGATGCGGGCAACGCACCGGTCGCGCTGCCGTCCGCAGAAGACGTCGCGCGTAACGCGGCGGCGCCGGCGCTCAAGATGAATGCCGCCTGCTTCGCGTTCGGTAACGCCGAGGTGAACACGCTCGACAACGTGACGCTCGAGGTCGGGCTCGGCCAGACGCTCGGCGTCATCGGCGGCACGGGTTCGGGCAAGTCGACGCTCGTCTCGCTCATCCCGCGCCTGTACGACACGCGCTCCGGCGCAGTTGAGGTCATGGGCACGAACGTGCGTGCCTGGCCGCTTGATCAGTTGCGTCACGTGGCGGGCATCGTCCCGCAGCGCGCCTCGCTGCTCTCCGGCACCATCCGCTCCAACCTGCAGTGGCGCGACGGAGCGGCATCCGACGAGGAGCTCTGGTCGGCGCTTGAGACCGCGCAGGCCGCCGACTTCGTGCGCAAGCTCCCCGCAGGGCTCGATGCGCCCGTCGAGGCAGGCGGCAAGAACTTCTCTGGCGGTCAGCGCCAACGCCTCACGATCGCGCGCGCCCTGGTGGGAAATCCCCTGCTGCTCATCCTCGACGACTCCGCTTCGGCGCTCGACTTCAAGACCGATGCGGCGCTGCGCCATGCCGTCCGCCAGCGCTCGCGAAACGGTGCCGCCGCAGGCGGGCTGCCGCTCACCACCGTCATCGTGAGCCAGCGCGTCTCGTCGGTGCGCGACGCCGACCTCATCTGCGTGCTGTCGCACGGGCGCGTGGCCGGTTTGGGCACCCATGGGGAGCTGCTCGCCACCTGCCCGCTCTACGAGGAAATCTGTCTGTCGCAGCTGCGGCGCGAGGAGCTTGAGGGCGCGGTGGGTCCGACCCCTGCGGCGACCTTGGGAAAGGAGGGGTGCTAGATGAACCCGTATGCATCTTCCGGTTCCGTCGCGACGGTGACGGCGAGCGTTTCTGGCAACAACAATCTGAACGGCGACGAGGGCGGCGGCGCCCCGCGTGAGGACATCGGTGGGGCGCGCCTCTCTACCTGGGAGGTCACGCGCAGGCTTTTGTCCTACGTGCGCCCGCATGCCGTGTCGCTCACCGTCTCGTTTATCTCTGCGGCCATCTCGGTCGTGCTTCAGCTCTATACGCCCATCCTCATCGGTCGCGGTATCGACCTCATCATCGGCACGGGCAGCGTCGACTTCGCCGCCCTGTTCCCGCTGGTGCGCGAGTTGGCGCTCGTCGTCGTGGGCGCAGCGGCCTTCCAGTGGCTCCAGGGCTATTGCGTGAACCGCCTGTGCTACGAGACCGTGCGCGACATGCGCATCCAGGCGGATGAGAAGCTCGAGCGTCTGCCGCTGTCGTTTATCGACACGCATCCGCATGGCGACCTTATCTCGCGCGTGGTGAACGATGTCGACCAGGTGGGCGACGGCATGCTGCAGGGCTTCACCCAGCTCTTCACCGGCGTGATCACCATCGTGGGGACGCTTCTGTTCATGCTCTCCATTTCGGTCCCCATGGCCATCGTCGTAGTGCTTGTCACCCCGCTATCCGTGTTGGCCGCCTCGCTGATCGCGAAGTTCTCCAACCGCAGCTTCGCCGACCAGCAGCGCATCCAGGGCCAGCTCGGCGGTTATATCGAAGAGTACGTGGGCAACCAGCGGCTCGTGGAGGCCTTCGCCCACGGCAGTGAGGCGCAAAGCGGATTCGACGCCATCAACGGCGAGCTGTACACGGCGGGCGAGCATGCGCAGTTCTTGAGCTCGCTGTCGAACCCGGGCACGCGCTTCATCAACAACATCATCTACGCCGTCGTTGCCGTGATCGGCTGCGCGGGCGTCATCACCGGCGTGCCTGCGCCGCTCACGGTGGGCGAGGTGCAGACGTTCCTCTCGTACGCCAACCAGTATACGAAGCCGTTCAACGAGGTCACGAGCGTCATCACGCAGATTCAGACTGCGTACGCCTCGGCACGGCGCCTGTTCGCCATGCTCGACGCCACGGAGGAGACGCCCGATGCCCCCGATGCGCTCACGCTCACCGACCCGCGCGGCGAGGTGCGCTTGGAGCATGTGGACTTCAGCTATGTGAAAGACCGCAAGCTGCTGCAGGACATCTGCATCGACGCGCATCAGGGCATTCGCTTCGCGCTCGTCGGCCCCACCGGGTGCGGTAAGACGACCCTCATCAATTTGCTGCTGCGCTTCTACGATGTGGACGACGGCACGATTCTACTCGACGGGCACGATATGCGCGGCATCACGCGTGCGAGCCTGCGCCGGAGCTTCGGCATGGTGCTGCAGGACACGTGGCTGTTCGAGGGGACGGTGCACGACAACATCGCCTACGGGCGCCCGGACGCCACGCGCGAGGAGGTCGTTGACGCCGCCCGGCGCGCGCATGCCGACGCGTTCATCTCTCAGCTGCCGCAGGGGTACGACACGATGATCGGGGAGGACGGCGGGTCGTTCTCCACCGGGCAGAAGCAGCTTCTGTGCATCGCCCGTGTCATGTTGACCGACCCTGCGATCCTGCTGCTCGATGAGGCGACCTCGAGCATCGACACCCGTACCGAGCTACAGGTTCAGGAGGCGTTCGACAAGCTGATGGAAGGCCGCACGAGCTTCGTGGTGGCGCATCGCCTGTCGACGATTCGCAACGCCGACTGCATCCTCGTGATGCGCGACGGCAAGATTATCGAGCGGGGCACGCACGACGAGCTGCTCGACCGCGGCGGCGCCTACGCGGAGCTCTACAACTCTCAGTTCGCCGAGGCCTAGCGTATCGATGTCGGGGCGTCCCCGATGAGTACGCCCGACGCGGCAAAATGGGTACATAGGGTAATGGCTATAAAGTATCTACAGGGTAGGGTGAGGGAAATGACCTACGCAATCGTGTACAACAGCCGCGGGGGCAACACGAAGCTCGTGGCCGAGGGCCTGCAGAAGGCACTTGCCGAGGCGGGAGCGGAGGCGACGCTGACCGAGCTGACGACAGGCGCGGTCGCGGAGGCCTCCAAGGCCGTCGCGCAAGCGGATACGGTCCTTGCGGGCTTTTGGACCGACAAGGGAAGCTGCACCCCTGAGATGGCCGAGCTTCTCGATCGGCTCCACGGCAAGCGGGTCTTCCTGTTCGGCACCGCCGGCTTCGGCGGCGAACCAGCGTACTTCGAGCGTATTCTTACCGGTGTCGAGGAGAAGCTCCCGCAGGATGCGACATATCTCGGCGGGGCGATGTGCCAGGGCAAGATGGGTCCTGCCGTGCGCGCCCGCTACGAGGCGATGCTCGTCGACAAGCCTGGCGATGCGCGCATCGAGGCCATGATTGCCAACTTCGATGCGGCGCTCGAACATCCGAACGCAGCGGACATCGATGCCATTGCCGCGGCAGCCAAGGACGCTCTCGGTTTGTAGGATGTCCTCAAAGGGGACGGGGTAGTTTGGTGCCACTTTGGCGCGTACCGCGCGCCCAAGTGGCACCAAACTACCCCGTCCCCTTTGAGGACATCCGACCCCTGAGGAGCCGGATGTCCGTTACTTTACCGTCCGTTACTTGATCTGCGTCGTGCCCGGGTCGAGGTTCGGATCCGTCTCGTTGGCAGCCGACTGCTTGCGCTTCGTGTAGATGCTCTTGCCGTCGTAGAACATCTCGTAGTACTGAATGATTGCGTAATCCTTGCGTGCAGCGTTGGCCGCCTGGGCCGCCAGCGTATCGCCGGTGTCGTCGCCCGTCAGGTACCACGTGCCGTCAGCATCCTCGAAGCCCGTCGTGTTGATGGCGGGCAGCGCCTCGCGCAGGCTCATGAGCGCCTTCTGGTAGGTGGACAGCGGCGCACCGATGACCTCCATGAGTTTGGCACCCAGGTAGTTGACGGAGAGGTCGTCGACCTCGCTTGTCTGGTCGTTGCCGGCCACGTCGTAGTTCGCCCAGATGATGTAGTCGGTCTGCCACAGGCGCTCCTGGTGCACTGCCGGGTCCTCGTCGGTGAACCACAGGTCGTTGAACGTCGAGGGGAAGTAGGGCTGGTGGTCGCCGAAGAACACGACCACGACCTTGCGGTCGAGCTGACGGAGCTTGCCGATGAACTCGGCGAGCGCGCGGTCGGACTCCTGGATGAGCGAGATGTACTCGTTGACCTCGGCGTTGCTCATGCCGTCGATTGACAGCTCGACCCGCTTGTCGGAGGGGATGAGGTTCGTCTCGTAGCCCGAGTGGTTCTGCATCGTCACGTCGAAGATGAACTGCGGGTTGCTGTTCGACTCGAGCTGCTCGAGGATCGTGTCGTATGTGGCGCTGTCGGTCACCATGCCGCGCAGCGTCTCGGAATCCTCGAAGTCGTCGATGGAGAGAAACTCGTCGAAGCCGAAGTCCTCATAGACGTTCTCGCGGTTCCAGTTCGTGGCGTGGTTGGGGTGCATGGCGAGCGTGTCGTACCCCAGGTCCTTGAACTGCTGGGCGAGGTTGCCCACGTCGGACAGGTTGTAGATGGTGTAGGGGTACACGCCCGAGCCGAGGTTCGCCATGGAGTTGCCGGTCAAGAACTCGAACTCGGTGTTCGCGGTGCCGCCGCCATAGGCGGACACGTAGAGTGTGCCGCGCGCCAGGCAGTTCGACAGGCTCTTGAAGTAGCTGGGACCCGTGTAGTCGGCGTGCAGCATCTGGTAGATGGACAGATCGGAGAACGTCTCGTTCATGATGGCGATGACCGTCGGCTTCTCCTCGTTGAACTGGGTCTCGGCCGCAGCGCGGTCCTGGTTGGTGGCCTCATCCTCATCGTAGGCGGCGGCGTACTTGTCGACGAGCTCCTCGGCCTCGGAGACCTTGTAGCCGGCGGGCTTGGGCGGGTTGATGGTCTGCGCGCCGGAGATGAACGCGGGCAGGAAACCCTGGCGGTAGTAGCTCTCGAGCGGGCGCCACGTGTAGATGGTGATGCCGAGCGTGTTGTAGTAGTCGATGAGGGCCGCGTGCGCACCCACCGCGCCGATGAGCGCGATGCCCACGACGAGGTTGATGATGAGGCTGCGGCGGCTGCGAAGCGCGCGCGCCGGGCGCAGGCAGCCGGCCGCCTCGCAGCTCAGAAGGGCAATCGCGCAGAACGCCAGGCCGTAGAGGCAGAAGGCAGACAGCGTGTAGGTGTAGCCCGACCCGGCGACGGCGGCGGCGGTGGAGAGTGCCGACAGGTCACCCGGTGAGATGGGCATCGACTTGAACAGGATGACGAAGTACTCGGCGATGCCGATGAAGAACAGGGCGAATGCGAGGATGCCGCTCGCGACGCCGCGGCGGCCGAACAGGAAGAAGAGACCTGCGAGCAGGCCGCCCACCAGGAAGATCTCGAGCAGCAGGCACGGCGGGTAGATCCATGTGAGGTCGTGGTTCGAGGGGAGCTCGAGTGCGAGGACCGAGCAGACGGTCGCAATCAGCAGCAAGACGATGGTGGTTGCAAGAGGATGGCGGCGGATGATGGATCCGTCGGCATCATCGCCGGCGGCAGCGCTGGCGCACGTGGCGATGGCATGGCGGTTGAAGCTTGCCGCGGCACAGCCCGTGAGCGCGATGTTCGCGACCAGGGCGGACAGCACGTCATCCTGCACGAGTCCGATGCCCGACCAGACGGCGATAAACGCCTGCATCAGGAGGAACGCAACGCCCCAACCGATTGCGCCCGGCGCAAGCGTACGCTGCGCGGCGCGCGCATGCCTTACGGCACCGAGTGCGGAGGCGAGCGTGCAGATAAGGCCAACACACGTGATGATCGTCACGACCATGGTGGAAATACTCCTTTAGGCGCAAAGATGCAGTTCAGGTGATAATGCCGCGGTTATGGCATCGTCATGATCCGGTAAGAGCCAATGGTACCGAACGATTGTCGAGATTGTATCGATTCGACAAGGAGTGCACGATTGCGCGCTCGCCTTTAGGCTGCCGAAAGCTGTGCGTTGCGCCGGCGGGCGCGCGCCCCGCGCGCCCCATGGTGTATGCTCAGGCGGGCGCGGCGCCGCTGCGCTGCGGCATCAACTCTCTTACCTCAAGGGGTCGACCATGGTTGCGAACTCATTCGTCCTTGCGGGCGACATCTGCTACAGCACATCGCCCACGCAGGTTTCATGCACGCGCGACGGGTACCTCGTCTGCATCGACGGCGTGAGCGCCGGCGTGTTCGAGACGTTGCCCGATGCCTATGCATCGCTGCCGCGTCTCGACTGTACCGGGCAGCTCATCGTACCCGGTATGAGCGACATCCACCTGCATGCCCCGCAGTACGCGTTTCGCGGTATCGGCATGGACCTCGAGCTCATCGACTGGCTGGATTCCCATGCGTTTCCCGAGGAAGCGCACTATGCGGACCTGGCGTATGCCGAGCGCGCCTACGGCATCTTCGTCGAGGATCTGAAACGCTCCGCCACCACGCGCGCCGTGGTGTTCGCGACCCTGCACGTCCCGGCGACCGAGCTTCTGATGGACAAGCTCGAGCAGACGGGCCTTATCACCTATGTGGGCAAGGTCAACATGGATCGCAACTCGCCGGACGACCTGCGGGAAACCCGTGAGGAGTCCGCCCGTGCGACGCGCGTGTGGGCAGAGCGCACAGCGGGGCGCTACGCGCGGACACGGCCCATCATCACGCCCCGGTTCACCCCGAGCGTCAGCGATCCCCTGATGGCCGATCTTGCCGCCATACGCGAGGAGTTCGACCTGCCCGTGCAGAGCCATCTGTCCGAGAACCTCTCGGAGATCGACTGGGTGCGCGAGCTGTGCCCCTGGTCCAGCTGCTATGCGGACGCCTATGGGCATTTCGGCCTGCTCGGCCCCCAGACGATCATGGCCCACTGCGTGCATTCAGGCGATGAGGAGATCGAGCTTCTGCGCGCAAGCGGCACCTATGTCGCGCACTGCCCGCAGAGCAACGCCTATCTGGCAAGCGGCATCGCGCCGGCGCGCCGGTATCTCGAGCGCGGCGTGAACATGGGTCTGGGCACCGATATCGCCGGTGGGGCCTCGCTGTCGATGTTTCGCTGCATGGCGGATGCCGTCGCCGCCTCCAAGCTGCGGTGGCGCCTGGTCGACCAGAGCCTGGCGCCGCTGACCGCGCAGGAGGCCTTCTGGCTCGCCACCGTCGGCGGCGGATCGTTCTTCGGGCAGGTGGGCTCGTTTGCACCTGGCTACGAGCTCGATGCGCTCGTGCTCGATGATGCGGGTATCCGCACCCCGCACGAGCTGGGGATTTGGGAGCGCGTGGAGCGCTATATCTACCTTGCCGAAGAAGGGGGCGCCATCGCGCGCAAGTTCGTCGCGGGTCGCGTGGTCATCTAGCGGCGCGCGCCTGTCCACTTGCGGCCCGTTTCCATCCGCCGCGCCTGCTATTGCAGCAGACCTATACTGATACCCATCGTGCCGATACGAAGGCGAGAGGAGAGGTCCCATGAACGATACCTGCACGCCGTACGCCAACGAGGTGCTCGCGGTGATCGAGCAGCGCAGCTCGACGCGCGCGTTCGCGCCGGATACGCCCGTGACGGATGCGCAGCGCGAGGCCGTGCTGCACGCGGCGTCGCGCGCGCCGTCGGCGGGCGCCATGATGATGTACTCGATCATCGACATCCGCGAGCAGGCCACGTTCGACCGCCTGGCCGTGCTCTGCGACAACCAGCCCATGATCGCGAAGGCCCCCTGGGCGCTCGTCTTCGTCGTCGACTACTGCAAGTGGATTGACCTGTTCGAGCACGTGGGCTGCTTCACGCCCGAGTTCGTGGCGCGCACGGGCAAGCAGCCGCGTCGCGAGCCGGGTCTCGGCGAGTTCGCCATCGCCGCACAGGATGCCGTCATCGCCGCTCAGAACGCCGTGGTCGCCGCCGAGGCGGTGGGCCTCGGGAGCTGCTACATCGGCGACATCGTGGAGTGTGCCGAGGAGGTGCGCGCGCTGCTCGATCTGCCCGAGCACACGCTTCCGCTCTCGATGCTCATCCTGGGCGCGCCCGCCAAAGACCGCCCCGCCACACCGCACCCCACGGTGAACCTCGTCATGTCCGAGCGCTATCGGCGCTCCGATGCGGCCACGCTTGACGCCCAGGTGGCCGAGATGGACCGGATGTTCCGCCCCCATGCGAGCGCGCCGGGCGAACGCGTCATCGATATCTACACCCGCAAGCACACCTCCGACTTCATGGTCGAGATGGGCCGCTCCATGGAGCTGTGGCTCAAGAATTGGATGGGGAAGGAGCTGCGCGCCTAAACCTGCGCCCAGCTCCGTTTGTCCTCATCGGGGACGGTGTTGTTTGGTGCCACCTAGCCCGGGCTAGGTGGCACCAAACAACCCCGTCCCCGATGAGGACAAGAACAAAAGCGCGCCCGCCGCCAACGATGGCGACGGGCGCGCTTCATGTCATGCGCATGGGTGCCGTTTGCGCTGCTACTCGGTTTCCGGGTAGATGCGCTTCAGGCGGTCGACGGTCTTGAACTTGGTGAACAGCGGTACGTACTCGTAGATGACGTTGGAGTTCTCCAGGCCGTACCACTGCACCGGCGAGCCCGCATGGCGGCGGATCGCGTACTTGAGGGCGATGGCGGAGCGCTCGCTCGGGTCGACGTCGGACTCGGGTGCAAGCGTCTTGTAGACCATGCAGAAGCGGAACGAGCCGATGGGGCCGGGCGTCTTGTAGACGGAGTAGTCGCTCTTCTGCGCCGGCAGCTCGCCGGAAGCGGACAGGTCGCCCACGACCTGGCGCAGGTAGGCGTTCACGCGCTGGTTGACCTTATAGCCCAGGTAGAACGTCACGCGGAACACGTAGTCGGTGCCGAAGTTCTCGACGGAGTACTCGAAGGTGTGCGGCTCGTCGGTCACCTGAACGTTCAAGAACCAGTAGGCCTGCGCCCGCTTGGGATGCTTGTCGAAGATCGAGTACAGGATGTCGCGGTCCAGGTAGTCGGGACGCGGGTTGTTCGTCAGGTAGACGAGGTTGTCGCACAGCTTGTCGTAGGTCTCGTCGTGGCGCAGACGGTTCAGCTGGTCGAGATAGTCGTGGATGGGCAGCAGGTTCGCCTGGCGACGCTCCACGCGGCTGCCGTTGTACCAGCTGATCATGATGGCCATGATGAGGGCCGCCAGCAGGATGGTGAAGTAGCCGCCGTGGAAGAACTTCGTGAGCGAGGAGAAGAAGAAAAAGCCCTCGAGCGCGACGAAGAACACCACGAAGATGAACGGAAGCACCTTCACGTGGCGGATCTTATGCAGGTAGAAGAACAGCAGCAGCGTGGTGCAGATCATCGTGATCGTGATGGCCAGGCCGTAGGCCGCCTCCATGTGCGCGGAGGATTGGAAGAGCAGCACGACGACGATGCAGCCGACCCACATGACGTTATTGACCATGGGGATGTAAAGCTGGCCTTTGGTCTCGGCCGGGTAGAAGACCTGCATGTGCGGCATGAGGTCCAGGCCGCTCGCCTCGGAGACGAGCGAGAACGCGCCGGTGATGAGGGCCTGCGAGGCGATGATGGCCGCGCAGGTGGAGAGGATGACGCCGAACGGGCGAATCGCGTCGGGCAGCATCTGGAAGAACGGGTTCAGGTCGGTGATGGGCAGAAGCTCGACGTTGCCGGCGTTCGCGAGCAGCCAGGCGCCCTGACCGAGATAGGACAGGATGAGGCAGATCTTCACGAACGGCCAGGTGGCGTAGATGTTGCCGCGGCCGACGTGGCCCATGTCCGAATAGAGCGCCTCGGCGCCGGTCGTGGCGAGAAAGCAGCTGCCCAGGATCATGACGCCCGCGTGGTTGTTGGGCGAGAACAGGAACATGATGCCGCGGATGGGGTTGAACGCCTGCAGGACGATGGGGTTGCCCAGTACCTGCATGAGGCCGGAGATGCCCAAAAACAGGAACCAGAACGTCATGACCGGGCCGAACGCGCGGCCGATCTTGGAGGTGCCGGCGCGCTGCACCATAAACAGGATGCAGACGATGACGAGGGTGATGATGACGACGTTCATCTGGTTGTCGCCCATGATGGCGTGCACCTCGGGGATGGTGCGCAGACCCTCGATAGCGGTGGTGATGGTCACCGCGGGGGTGAGGACGCCGTCGGCGAGCAGTGCGGATCCGCCGAGCATGGCGGGGATGATGAGCCATTTGGCTCCGCGGCGAACGATGCTGTAGAGGGCGAAGATGCCGCCTTCGCCGTGGTTGTCGGCGCGCAGCGAGATGAGGACGTACTTCACCGTGGTGAGCAGCGTCACCGTCCAGATGACGAGTGACAGGGCGCCGAGGATGAACTCCTCGGTGACAGACATGATGCCGCCGTTGCCGGCGAGCAGCGCCTTGGTGACGTACATGGGCGAGGTGCCGATGTCTCCGTACACGACGCCCAGAGTGACCAGCATCGCCCCGATGCTAATCGGGATTTCATGCGCGTGCCCGGTATCAGAACCGGCACGCCGTCCTAGGGAAGAACCCATGATGAACATAACTCCTTGTGGTATACGACGTTACTTGGGAACACATTATACGTAGACGCGCTGCGAGTTGTATGTAAGGAGTACCAGTTGTTCCGGTGTGTCCTTCAGGGGGACGGGGCAGTTTGGTGCCATCGCGCGCCGGCTCGGCGCGCGATGGCACCAAACTGCCCCGTCCCCCTGAAGGACACACCCCGGCCGAATACAGCTGCTACGCGCGGCGGACCAGGTAGCAGTGGTGGATCTTGCCGTTGCGGGAGAAGTCCTCGGGGATGGTCTCGGCTGTGATGTCCTCGACCGAGACGCCTGCCGCGGCAAGCTCGTCGAGCGCGGGCTTGAAGGTGCGCAGGTTGCACGAGAAGATCGCGAGACCGCCCGGCGTGAGCAGGTCGGCCAGGCAGGTGAGGAGCCACACGTGGTCGCGCTGCACGTCCCAAGTGCGCTCGCCCATCTTCGACGAGTTGGAGAACGTCGGCGGGTCGCAGAAGATGAGGTCCCAACTGCGGTGCGCGCGCCTGGCATCGTCGATCCACGCGAGCACGTCGGCGCGCACGAACTCATGCGCGCGGCCGGTGAAGCCGTTGAGCTCCATATTGCGGCGCGCCCAGTCCAGGTAGGTGTTCGAGAGGTCGACCGTGGTGGTGCGCTCGGCACCGCCGTCTGCGGCGTAGCAGGTCGCGGTGCCCGTGTAGGCGAACAGGTTGAGGAAGCGCCGGCAGCCCTGCGCGCGCTGACGCACGAGGTCGCGGGTCACGCGGTGGTCCAAGAAGATGCCGGTGTCGAGGTAATCGTTGAAGTTGACCGAGAACGTTAGGCCACCCTCCTGGATGAGCGGGCTTGAAGCATCGGTTGAGGCGCCGCCGCGGTTGCGCGACCCGGCGCCGGCATACTGCGAGCCGCCGCGCGAACGGGTGCGCGATCGCGCCGCCACATGGTCGGGTTCGACGCCGAGCACGCGCGAGGCGATGGCGAGCATATCGAGCAGGCGCGCCTGGGCGAGCTCGGGGTCGACTGAGCGCGGGGCGGCGTACTCGGCGATCACGAGCCACCGGCCCGGTGTGGCGGCAGAGCCCTCGTACAGGTCGATGGCCGCGGCATAATCGGGCAGGTCGGCGTCGTAGACGCGATAGCACGTGACGCCGGTGCGCTTCGCCCACTTGCGGCGCAGGCGGGCGACCTTCTTCAGACGCGCGGCGAACTGGTCGGATTCTGGAATGAGCACGGGGATGGGGGAGCCATCGCCCACGTCGACCGTGGCGCGCGGCGTGGCGGAGGCGTCATCGTCGCGCGCTCCGTCGCCGGCGGGGGAGGGGGCCGCCGCGGCGTCGCCCGTGGCCTCGGCCCCAAAGACCAGCAGGCGCGCCGGGTCGTTGTTCGGCCTGATGCGGATATGGGCGATGGCGTCCTCGCCGAGTGTTCGCTCGAGCAGATCGGTGCGCTCAAGTGCGACAAGGGGCAGTGCTGCGGTTTCGGGCGCATCGCGCAGATCCTGCAGCAGCGTGAGCGTACGGCTCATGCGGGAAAGGGCGATATCGGTGGTGTCCGCCACGATGGTGCCGGCCAGAACGGGTGCTATGGCATCGTGGCGGTTGAGGCCGAGTTTGGATAGCAGCTTGTCGGCGTTCGCCTGCGTGAAGATGACCTGCTGGTCGAGGTGGGAGCTTTTGAGGATGCGCCGCGCGAGGGCGACGGCCTGCTGGTCGCTGTCGGTGGCGACGATGCGGATCGCGCCGCAGCGACACTCATGTGCGCGGGCATCGGCGAGCAGCTTGGTCCAGGCGATGGGGTCGTGCGCAGCCCAGCTGGTGAAACCCCAGAACTCGCGGCGCGCGCCCGGGGCGCGGCCGGCTGCGATGGAGGCCGCTTCGAGGACGATGCCGCCGCCAGCGCAGCAGGCGTCGATCAGGACGCAGGGCGCGTTGGTGTCCGCGGCGGTGTGGCAGGCGTCGGCCCATTTCGCCTGGGCGAGGGCGAGTGCGGCGTAATCGGGACGCAGCACATGGGCACCGCCGGCACGCGTGGCGTCGCGCGGCAGCCGGCGGAACAGCGCATCGCCGGACAGGTCGAGCTGGATGCTCGCGCGCTCGCCGCGCAGCGTCAGGGTGACGTGCGCGTCGGGGTGCTCGGTGTCCACGTCGGCGCGGGCGCCGGTCTCGTCGGCCAGCCGGTCGCAGATGGCGTCCTTCACGCAGAGCGAGGCGTAGCGGGTGTTGCGCAACTCATCGTTCGTGCCACGTGCCGAGACGGCGATCGTCGACCCGCGGCGCAGGATGTCCTCCCACGCGATGTCATAGGTGCCGTCATACAGGTCGCGCGCGTCGCGGCAGCCGAAGCGTCCTACGACCACGAGCACGCGGCTCGCCAGGCGCGACCACAGGCACACGCGCTCGGCGTTGAGCGGCTCGCCCTCGAACGACACGCGGCCCTTGAGCTTGCGAACGCGCGGGGTTCCCAGGGAGCGCAGCTCGTCGGCGAGGGCGGACTCAAAGCCTTCGGGGCAGCTTGCGTAGAACTCCATGGGAAACCTTTCGAACGTATGCGGCGGCATGCCTGCGTGCGCCACTGTGCCGAGGTGCAGGAGCAGCCGAATCGCGCGCATCGCCGCCGCGTGCTGGGAATATGTTCTTCGCATCATAATATGCTGGCGCGCGGTGGCGAACCTGCGCAGGTAAGACCGTGGGAAATCCGCACTATGCACGTGGCGCGGGGAATGTGAGATAAGAGGGCAAGCGCCCAGGCCCGCCGTTTGCTCAAGCTAAAACGCCGGAACATCCCGTACAAAACCAAAGTGGCTCATGCTCCTACGCATATCGCCGTCATATAATGGCGCGCAGTCAAGAAAGGACGGATGCGCATGCAGGGCAACGACGCGAACGCGGTTATCTTTTTCGACGTCGACGGCACGATCGTCTGGCATGATCCGGCGAACAACGCGGCGGAAAACGTCGCCCGGGCCCGCCCGTCTGCCGCGGTCGCCGATGCGTTCGCGCGTCTGCGGGCACGCGGCCATGCGGCCATCATCTGCACCGGTCGCCCGCTCTGCCTGGTGCAGCAGCCGCTGCTCGACTTGGAGCCCGCCGGCCTCGTGCTTTCCGCTGGCGCCTGCCTTTACATGGACGGGCGCGTCATCGAGGAGCGCATGATTGACGAGCAGCTCCTCGTCGAGACGCTTCTGCGCTTCACCGACCTCGGTATCGAGGCTGTGTTCGAGGGAACGAACACCTTCGCGGCCTACCTGCCGAACGGCGGCGATTACACCGACATCCCGGGCACCGTGGTCACGCACTCGCTGGAGGAGATGCGCGACCTCACGGATATGCGCTTCAGCAAGTTCTCCTTCACAAACGACATGCTGCCGAAGCTCGCGCAGATCTCCGATTTCATCGATGCGCATTACGGGCGCTACGATCTGGGCCTCGGCACCGGCGAGTGCACCCTGCTCGGCGTCGACAAGGGCGCGGGCGTTCGCTCGGCGCTCTCGTATCTGCAGCACGGCGTCCACAACACCTATGCGTTCGGCGATTCCGAGAACGACCTGCCGATGCTGCGTGCGGTGGAGACGCCCGTCGCCATGGGCAACGCCCTCGATTCGGTCAAGGCGATGGCGGCATATGTGACCGATACGGCGGAGCACGATGGCGTCGCCACCGGCCTTGAGCACTTCGGCCTCGTGTAGGGCATCCGACACATTCTAGTTGGCTGGATCCACATGTGAAGAATGGTCATGCGGAGCGCTTCTGTGGGCTGCCGTCCATGACAAACAACCGGGGAGCCTCGGGCGGCACCTGCTCTCAAGCCCTGCGTAATCCATCCCCGGTCAGGTCCCGAATAGGTTCGTGAAAGAATGCGACAGGCATTTTGTCGGCCACTTCCGAATGGGCATCAAGGGATCGCATCTACGCTTGCAACACAACGCTCAAACAGCGTTGAACTGCAAGATAATTAGTTTTACCATATAAAGTAATACTAAAGGTAGGGGGTGCCCATGCGTTCCAGACCGATAGTAGCTTCCCATGCTTACCAGCATGGATTAAGCAAGCAAGACATTTTGCATGTATGGCGAAATGCGTATAAGGAGCACGTACGCCATGGTCCGTATCCTCCGCAGCACGTCATGATTGGGCCGGACGCAACAGGGCATGATATTCAGCTGGTTGCCGTATGGAACGAGGAAAAGGAACGATGGGTCATCTTTCATGCGATGAGGGCGACAAATAAGGTGAGGAAAGCACCCGGTCTTCTGTGAGGTGAGGCGAATATGGCGAAGATAAAACCGTTTCACACTGAAGACGGAACGGAACTAACAGAGGAGCTGCTAGATAAGCTGGCGGCGCCGTGGGATCGTGGTGAGATACCGGAGGGCGAATGGGGCCCTGTCTTTCTCGGCCCCGGGTCTCCCGGCGGTCCCACGAAGCGCGAATGGCGCCGCATGCACGCGACGCCTCCGGGGCGCCCGCCCCTGTCTGAGGACGAGCCTTCTGCGGTCGTCACGTTCAAGATGCCCCGGTCGCTTGTCGACTACGTGAAGCGGGCGGCGGATGCCTGCGGCCAGACGAAGTCGAAGTTCATCCGCGAGGCGGTGTTGGAGAAGGCGCGCAAGGTGCTCGGCTCCGAGTAGGCCAGCGCGACAAGAAAAGCGGCGCGCACCCGGAGGGCCATCGGCCGAAGGGTGCGCGCCGCTTCCCATATGCGACGGTCGCGTCGCTGCGAAGATCTACTCGCTTACTCGAGCTCGAAGGCGCCCGTGTAGAGCTGGTAGTACGTGCCGCGCTTGGCGATCAGCTCGTCGTGGCTGCCGCGCTCGATGATGCGGCCGTGGTCGAGCACGATGATCGCGTCGGAGTTGCGGACGGTCGACAGGCGGTGCGCAATCACGAACGTGGTGCGGCCGCTCATGAGGGCGTCCATGCCCTTTTGGACGATCGCCTCGGTACGGGTGTCGATCGAGGAAGTTGCCTCATCGAGGATCATGACCGGCGGGTCGGCGACGGCTGCGCGCGAGATCGAGAGCAGCTGGCGCTGGCCCTGCGACAGGTTCGAGCCGTTGTCAGTCAGCATCGTGTTGTAGCCCTCGGGCAGGCGCTCGATGAAGCCGTGTGCGCCGGCGAGCTTGGCCGCGGCGATGCACTCCTCGTCGGTGGCGTCCAGACGTCCGTAGCGGATGTTGTCCATGACGGTGCCGGTGAACAGGTTCACGTCCTGCAGCACCATGCCGAGCGAACGGCGCAGGTCGTCCTTCTTGATCTTGTTGATGTTGATGCCGTCGTAGCGGATCTTGCCGTCGGCGATGTCGTAGAAGCGGTTGATGAGGTTCGTGATGGTCGTCTTGCCCGCGCCGGTGGCGCCCACGAAGGCGATCTTCTGGCCGGGCTTCGCCCACACGCTCACGTCATGCAGCACGGTGTGGCCGGGCTTGTAGCCGAAGTCGACATGCGACAGGCGCACGTCGCCCTGGAGCGGCACGAGCTCGCAGGTGCCGTCGGCATGCGGGTGCTTCCAGGCCCAGCGACCGGTCTGGCGACCGCTCTCGACCTCGACGAGCTGGCCGTTCTCCATCTTGGCGTTCACGAGCGTGACGTAGCCCTCGTCGGCTTCGGGCTGCTCGTCCATGAGCTCGAAGATGCGCTCCGCGCCGGCAAGGCCCATGACCACGGCGTTGATCTGCTGGGAGATCTGGCCGATCTGGCCGGCGAACTGCTTGGTCATGTTCAGGAACGGAACGGTCACGGCGATAGAGAAGCCGAGGCCCGAGATGGACAGGTTCGGCACGCCCGTGGCGATGAAGATGCCGCCGGCGAGCGCCACGATGACATACATCAGGTTGCCGAGGTTCATGAGGATCGGGCCGAGCGTGTTGGTGTACATGTTCGCGGCGCGGCTCGCGCGGAACAGCGCCTCGTTGCGCACGTCGAAGTCGGCCTGGGCGGCGTCCTCATGGCAGAAGACCTTCACGACGCGCTGGCCGTTCATGATCTCCTCGACATGTCCCTCGACGACGCCGATCTCGCGCTGCTGCGCCACGAAGTTGCGGGCGGAGCGGCCGCCGAGCGTCTTGGTGGTGTTGGCCATCACGAACACGCCGATGAGCACGACAAGCGCCATCCACACGCTGTAGTAGACCATGACGAACACGACGGAGAAGCAGGTGATCACGGTCAGCGTGATGTTGGGCAGCGACTGCGAGATCATCTGGCGCAGCGTGTCGATATCGTTGGTGTAGTAGCTCATGATATCGCCGCGCTGGTGCTGGTCGAAGTAGCTGATGGGCAGGTCCTGCATGTGGTCGAACAGGCGCTCGCGGAACTTCTCCAGCGAGCCCTGCGTGATGATGGCCATCATGCGGGTGTATACGGTGGTCGAGGTCAGCGCGATGACGTACACCCCCACGAGCGCGAGGGTGATGCCGCCGATCTGGCCGGCGACGGCGCTCCAGTCGCCGGTCTGCCAGTGGGCGGTCACGACCTCGAGGGCCCGCTGCATGAACATGGCGGGCACGGCCGAGAGCACGGCCGAGACGATGATGCACACGAACACGATCGGCAGCATCTTGGGATAGAACTGGAACAGGGTCTTGATGAGGCGCACGAGCGTCTTGCCGCGCCCGCCCTGCTTGCCGTCGGCAGGCTTCTGGCGGCCGGCGACGTTTTGGCGCTTGGCCTCGTATTCCTTCTTGGCGTCCTCGTTCACGCTCATCTACGCGACACCCCCTTCCGTGGTCTGGACATCCGTCGCGGGCTGCCCTGCCGGCTGCTCCGTCGCGGATCCATCCTCTCCGTCTGTACGGTTCTGCTGGATATAGGTATCGCGGTAGATGTCGCACGTCCGCATGAGCTCCTCATGCGTGCCCAGGCCCGCGATGTGGCCGTTGTCCAGGATCAGGATGCGGTCGGCGTGCTCGACCGAGCTCGTGCGCTGCGCGATGATGATCTTGGTGGTATCGGGCAGGTACTGCGCCAGGCCCTCGCGGATGAGCGCATCGGTCTTGGTGTCGACGGCGCTCGTGGAGTCGTCGAGGATCAGCACCTTCGGGCGCTTCAGCAGTGCGCGCGCGATGCACAGGCGCTGCTTCTGGCCGCCGGACACGTTCGTGCCGCCCTGCTCGATATAGGTGTCGTACTTCTGCGGGAAGCCCTGGATGAACTCATCGGCCTGCGCGAGCTTGCAGACCTCTACGAGCTCGTCGTAGGAGGCGTTCGGGTTGCCCCAGCGCAGGTTCTCCTTGATGGTGCCGGAGAACAACACGTTTTTCTGCAGCACGACGGCCACGTTGTTGCGCAGGTACTCGAGGTCGTAGTCGCGCACGTCCACGCCGCCGACCTTCACGGAGCCCTCGGTCACGTCGTACAGGCGGCTGATGAGGTTCACGAGCGAGGTCTTGGCGGAGCCGGTGCCGCCCATGATGCCGAGCGTCTCGCCGCTCTTGATGTGCAGGTCGATCTCGGCGAGCGCGCGGTGCTCGGCCTTCTCGGAGTACTTGAACGTCACGTCGTCGAAATCGATGGAGCCGTCGCGCATGTAGGTGACGGGGTGCTCCGGGTTCTCGATGGTCGGCTCGGTCTCGATCACCTCGACGATGCGCTCGGCGCTCTCCTGGGCCATGGTGATCATGGCGAAGACCATGGAGACCATCATGAGGCTCATGAGGATCATGAAGCCGTAGGTGGTCAGCGCGGAGAGCTGGCCGACGTTCAGCAGCGTGCCCTGGCTGGAGATGATGAGCCAGGAGCCGAACTGGATGATGACGACGAACACGACGTCGACGGCGAAGTTCATCATCGGGGCGTTGAGCGCGAGGATCTTCTCGGCGCGCGTGAAGTCGGCGCAGACGTCCTGGGCGGCGACGCCGAACTTCTTCTTCTCGAAGTCCTGGCGCACGTAGCTCTTCACGTCGCGCATGCCCGTGACGTTCTCCTCGATGGACTCGTTCAGCGCGTCGTACTTATGGAACACCGCGCGGAAGATGGGGTGCACGGTGCGCACGACCTTGAACAGGCCGAAGCCGAGGAGCGGTACGATGATGACGAAGACGAACGCGAGCGGACCGCCCATGATGAAGGCCATGACGACGCCGCAGATGAGGATCAGCGGGCAGCGCACAGCGGTGCGGATGATCATCATGTAGGCGAGCTGCACGTTGGTGATGTCCGTGGTCAGGCGCGTGACGAGCGAGGAGCTCGAGAACTGATCGATGTTGGCGAAGCTGAAGCGCTGCACCGCGGCGAATACGTCGTGGCGCAGGTTCTTGGCGAAACCGCAAGCAGCCTCAGAGCACGTGACGCCCGCGCCGATGCCGAAGGCGAGTGAGGCGAGCGCCATGGCCACGAGGATGCCCGCGTAGGGCAGCATGGCGGAGATATCCGCTCCATTCTGGATCGCATCGATGAGCTGAGCGGTCACGAAGGGGATGGCGACCTCCATGACCACCTCGCCCGACACGATGACGGGGGTGGCGATCGACGCTTTCTTGTAATCGCGGATGCTCCCCATGAGAGTTTTAATCATCCATTTCCTCCCAATGTTTGCGAATCGTATCGAGGGTCTCGACGAGATGCTCCTGCTCTGCAGCCGAGATGCACGAGAACGCGCGCTGGCGGAAGCGCTTTCTGGCTTCCTGCTCGCGAGCGGCCTCCTCGGAACCCTTCTCGGTCAGGCGGATGAAAAGCTGACGTCGGTCTTCGGGATTGCGCGTACGCTCGATGAGGCCGGCGTTCTCGATCTTGGCGAGAATCTCGGAGAGCGAGCCGGGGCGAAGCTCGAAATAGGCGCCGAGCTCCTGCTGCGACATCTGGCCGTCGTTTTTGGCGAGCAGGCAGATGATGGCCGCCCTGCCGGAACGGCCGCCGCTATGGAAGTGCAGGTAATGGCTGAAATAGCCAAGATCCCACAGCAGGCGCCGGGCCCGGGCTTCCTCGGGCGTGTCGTTCGGCTGCGGCTTATCGGCCGGCGCACGGCGGCTACCGAAGCCCTTGGCGGAGCTGCCGTCGGGGCCGGGTTCCGTGCTGACACACATGCGGTACTCCTTTCTTTTTTTTCGCGGGTAATCTGGTTCGATCGAAAAAGATTACTACGGCGAAACTGAAAGTCAAGGTACCGAATAATTAGGTGTACGAAACGTTACATCCCCACTATGTCTTCATTGGGGACGGGGTAGTTTGGTGCCACTTGGGCGCGCGATACGCGCCCAAGT
>NZ_JACJMB010000060.1 GCF_016902615.1 Collinsella tanakaei | reverse complement strand
TGCCAGGCCTCCACGCGGGCGCCGAGCGCGCGCGGAGCCTCGTAGAGCGGCGCATAGGTCGGCCACTCGACGATCACATGGTCCTCCGGCTCCACCACAGCCATGAGCGCGTTGAGGTTCGCGCCCGTGCAACCGTTCGTATGCAGGATACATGCGGTGTCGATCTCGCGCCGATACAGGCTCGCCACCTGTTCCTTGAAGGCGGGCGACCCCTCGATCCAGCCGTAGCTCATCGTCTTGCGCCGAAGCCGATCGGCTAGCGTTGCGCCGTCTGCGCCGTCGAGACCACGCAGGTCGTCGACGGTCAGCGACGAGATGGTTGACCGCGCGATATCCCAGACGGCATCGCGCTCGTGGGCGTTCAGCCACTCCTCCACCCCGATCGTAGCGATACGCATGGGCTCAGCCCCCCGACGTGTCGCACAGAACGGCCCCGTGCCTGCGCCTAGGGCGCCATCGAACCGTGTAAAGAACTGCTGCGCCCCCTCCCGCGCACGGAACGGGAGGGGGCAGAAAGGTAGGAGTCTCACCGGCCTTGCGCAACCGGTCAGACGGCTATGAATGCGCCGGGCTCAGCGGCGCTACACGACCATGAGCGCAACCGTGCAGATGATCGCGGAGACGATCGAGAGCACGACGATGAGCTTCATGGCGAACTTCAGCCAGGTCGTCCACTCGATGCGGGCGAGCGCCAGACCGCCCATGATGGCGCCGGACGTCGGGGTGAACAGGTTCACGACGCCGATGGCGCTCGAGAAGATCATGACCATGACCTCAGGCGAGAAGCCGAGCTGGGCGGCCAGCGGGCCCATGATGGGCATGGACACGGTGGCCATGCCGGAGGTCGACGGGATGAGGAAGGACAGGCCGAAGTAGAGCAGCCAGGCGAGCGGCGCGAACAGGACGCCGGACACGCCGGCGAGCGCATCGGCCGCAGCGTTCAGCACGTACTGGTCGAGGCCGGTGGAGGCCATGAGGACCGAGATGCCGCGCGACAGCGCGATGATCAGCACGACGCTCATCATGTCGGCAGCGCCCGCGATGAACGTGTTGACGATCTGCTTCTCGGACAGGCCGCCCACGATGCCGATGATGATGGCCATCACGAAGAACCACGTGGAGGCCTCATCGAAGTACCACTGGCCGATCGGCAAGCCGGTCACGAACGCGGACCAACCCTGAGCGGTCTGGACGTCGCCGGTCGCGACGCCGACGGTCTCGTCGGCGAGCGCGCCGTCGAGCTCGGTGGCGGTGCCGTTGGCCTCGTCGTAGGTGGCGGCGAGATCGGCCCCGGTGAGCTCGGTCTCGACGGTCTCGTACTGGGCGCCCGCGTCGAAGAAGTTGGCGACGCCCTCGTTCAGGTCGGCGATGGGAATGAAGCCGGCGATCATGACGACGAACGTGAAGGCGAAGATACCCAGGCAGGCCTTCTGGCGGCCGGTGAGGTTGACCTTCTTGGCGGCCTCGGCGGCAGCGGCGCCGTGGGCCTCCTCGGCGTTCTTGAGCTCCTGCATCGACAGGAGGGTCGAACCCTTGTCAGCCTTGACCTTCTTGGCGTAGCTCATGACGAAGACGATGGACAGGGCGGTCGTGGCGATCCACAGGATGGCGCCGAGGCCGATGATGATGGTCTGGTTGACCTCGATGCCCACGCCGCGCAGGGAGTCGACGGCGGCACCGACGGCGAACGGGTTCACCGTGGAGCCCAGGCAGCCGCAGCCGGCGCCCAGAAGGACGGTGGCGGCGCCCACGAGCGGGTCGAAGCCGGCGGCCATCATCGTGGCGGCGAGCAGCGCGTAGAACGGTACGGTCTCCTCGCACATGCCGTAGGTGGTTCCGCCGAGCGAGAAGATGAACATCAGGACCGGGATGATCATGAGCTCGTTGCCCTTGAGCTTCTGGACGAGCGCCGCGATGCCGTTGTCGAGGGCGCCGGTCTCGGTCATCATACCGAGGAAGCCGCCCAAGATCATGACGAACAGGCAGACGGGAAGCGCGTCGGCGAAGCCCTTGACGGGGGCGGTGAAGAAGTCGCTCGCATGGGCGGGCGTCACCTGGTCGGGCGCGATGGTGCCGACGATGACGGTAATGATGGCGACGATAGCCAACAACAGCAGAAGAATGGTAAATGACGAGAGCATCCCACGCTTTTTCTTGGTGGTCTCAGCCATTATGCTCATCCCCCTTTCTTCAAACGTGTTTCAGTTCCGCACGGGTCCGCCCGCCGTGCCGTGCGATCTTTTCGGACGGACGGTGCGGATGGCAGCTGAACTGACCCGATGCGCCGGACCCCGGAAGGCGGGGTCCGGCCGTGCATCGGAGGCACATTGAGAGGGCTACTTCAGGGTCGCGTACATGACGGCCTTGATGGTGTGCATGCGGTTCTCGGCCTCGTCGAAGACCTTGGACTGCGGGCTCTCGAAGACCTCGTCCTCGACCTCCATCTCGGTGACGCCGAACTTCTCGGCGATCTCGGCACCAGTGGTGGTGTTGGTGTCGTGGAAGCTGGGCAGGCAGTGCAGGAAGATGGCCGACGGATCGGCAAGGGACATGAGCTCGGTGGTGACGCGGTAGGGCTCGAGCTGCTTGATGCGCTCGGTCCAGACCTCGTCGGGCTCGCCCATGGAGACCCACACGTCGGTGTAG
>NZ_JACJMB010000059.1 GCF_016902615.1 Collinsella tanakaei | reverse complement strand
TGCTCGAGAGCGCCTCGATGAAGATCGAGGAGGCAGCCCTGACCGGCGAGTCCGTGCCGGTCGAGAAGCACACCGATGCCATCGAGCTCGCCGCTGATTCCGACGACGTACCGCTCGGCGACCGCAAGAACATGTGCTACATGGGCTCCACCGTCGTGTACGGCCGCGGCCGTGCCGTCGTGGTGGACACCGGCATGAAGACCGAGATGGGCAAGATCGCCGGCGCTCTGAACGACGCCAAGGAGGAGCTGACCCCGCTTCAGATGAAGCTCGCCGAGCTCTCGAAGATCCTGACCATCATGGTCATCGTCATCTGCGTCGTCATCTTCGCCGTCGACCTTCTGCGCAGCGGTCTGGGCAACGTCATGGCCGAGCCGCACATGCTGCTCGACACCTTCATGGTCGCCGTCTCGCTCGCCGTTGCCGCCATCCCCGAGGGCCTCGTCGCCGTCGTGACGATCGTGCTCTCCATCGGCGTGACCAAGATGGCCAAGCGCCAGGCGATCATCCGCAACCTGTCCGCCGTCGAGACGCTCGGCTGCACGCAGGTCATCTGCTCGGATAAGACCGGTACGCTCACCCAGAATAAGATGACCGTCGTGAAGCACGAGCTCGCCTCCTCCGAGGAGAAGCTGCTCGCCGGCATGGCGCTGTGCTCGGACGCCAAGTGGGACGCCGAGGCCGGCGAGGCCAAGGGCGAGCCGACCGAGTGCGCGCTGGTGAACGACGCCGCGAAGGCCGGCATGACCGGGCTCGATGTCGAGCACCCGCGCGTGGGCGAGGCCCCGTTCGACTCCGGCCGCAAGATGATGTCCGTCGTGGTCCAGGAGGACGACGGCTCATTCGAGCAGTACACGAAGGGCGCTCCCGACGTTGTGCTCAACCTGTGCACGCAGGTCTACGAGAACGGCGAGATCGTCCCCATGACCGACGCGAAGCGCGAGCAGCTGCTCGCCGCCAACAAGGCCATGGCCGATGAGGCGCTGCGCGTGCTCGCGCTCGCCAGCCGCACCTATAGCGCAAAGCCCGCCGACTGCAGCCCCGAGGCGCTCGAGAACAACCTCGTGTTCTGCGGCCTGTCCGGCATGATCGACCCCGAGCGTCCCGAGGTGGCGCCCGCCATCGAGGAGGCCCACGGCGCCGGCATCCGCACCGTCATGATCACGGGCGACCACATCGACACCGCTGTGGCCATCGCCAAGAACCTCGGCATCGTCACCGACCGCAGCCAGGCCATCACCGGCGCCGAGATCGACAAGATGTCCGACGCCGAGCTCGACGCGAACATCGAGAAGTACGGCGTGTACGCGCGCGTCCAGCCCGAGCACAAGACCCGCATCGTCGAGGCGTGGAAGTCCAAGAACAAGGTCGTCGCCATGACGGGCGACGGCGTGAACGACGCCCCGTCCATCAAGCACGCCAACATCGGTATCGGCATGGGCATCACCGGCACCGACGTCACCAAGAACGTCGCCGATATGGTGCTCGCCGACGACAACTTCGCCACCATCATCGGCGCCTGCGAAGAGGGTCGTCGCATCTACGACAACATCCGCAAGGTCATCCAGTTCTTGCTGTCGGCGAACCTCGCCGAGGTGTTCTCGGTGTTCACCGCCACCATCATCGGCTTCACCTTGTTCCAGCCCATCCAGCTGCTGTGGGTGAACCTCGTGACTGACTGCTTCCCGGCGCTCGCGCTCGGCATGGAGGAGGCCGAGGGCGACATCATGAAGCGCAAGCCGCGCAACGCCACCGACGGCGTGTTCGCGGGTCACATGGGGCTCGATACGGTCGTCCAGGGCATCATCATCACCTTGCTGGTGCTCGCGAGCTTCTTCTGCGGCGTGTACTTCGACATGGGCAGCATCGACATCGCCAACATGATGGCCGGCACGGCCGACGAAGAGGGCGTCATGATGGCGTTCATCACGCTGAACATGGTCGAGATCTTCCACTGCTTCAACATGCGCAGCCGTCGTGCTTCCATCTTCCACATGAAGAAGCAGAACAAGTGGCTGTGGGGTGCGGCGATCCTCGCGCTCATCCTCACGCTCGTCGTCGTCGAGTTCGATCCGCTGGCCGAGATCTTCTTCGGCGTTACCGCCCTCGAGCCCCGCGGCATGATCACGGCGCTCGTGCTCGGCTTCCTCATCATTCCGCTCGTCGAGATCTACAAGGCCATCATGCGCGCGGTGGAGAAGAACGACTAAATCGGCTCCGCTCCCGTGCATCCATTCTCGCAGGAAGGCTCCCTATGTGGGGCCTTCCTGCGTTTTGTCTCCATCGGGGACGGGGGCGAATGTGTTCTCTTGGTGTTCGTCGCACAGGGGCCAATGTTCTATAGAACAGCCATTTTTGGGGCGCGAGCAGCAATTCTTAGCGTGGCGTAACATGCCATTAACCCCGCGCACATCATACGATTGGTAGCGTCGATATCGGGTACTATTGCCAACATTGCAAGACGCCAACGTACATGGCAGCCTTGATGAGCCCTTGCCCCATGCTCCCGGGGAATTATGATCGGGCATCAACCTGTTAGGTTGGCACGATCCCCGGGAGGAGAAACAAGCCGTATGGTAAAGGAATACCTGGCCTCAGCCGATGCGGTGCTCGAGGAGCAATCTTCGAACGCTGAGCTCGGCCTCACGTCCGCCGTCGCGCAGCAGCGCCTGGCGGAGGTCGGCCCCAACAAGCTCAAGGAGGAAGAGAAGACCCCGCTGTGGAAGCGCTTCTTCGAGCAGATGGCCGACCCGATGGTCATCATGCTTATCGTCGCCGCCGTCATCTCGGCGGTAACCGGCATGATCCAGGGCGAGGCTGAGTGGGCCGACGTCGTCATCATCATGGCCGTCGTCATCATCAACTCCGTGTTGGGCGTGGCCCAGGAGGCGAAGTCCGAGCAGGCGCTCGCCGCCCTGCAGGAGATGAGCGCCGCCCAGTCCAAGGTCATCCGCGACGGCAAGCTGGGGCACTTGCCGAGCGCCGACCTCGTCCCGGGCGACATCGTGATCCTCGAGGCGGGCGACTCGGTTCCCGCCGACTGCCGCGTGCTCGAGAGCGCCTCGATGAAGATCGAGGAGGCAGCCCTGACCGGCGAGTCCGTGCCGGTCGAGAAGCACACCGATGCCATCGAGCTCGCCGCTGATTCCG
>NZ_JACJMB010000058.1 GCF_016902615.1 Collinsella tanakaei | reverse complement strand
CCCCCGCAGTACCATCGGCGCTGGCCGGCTTAGCTTCCGGGTTCGGAATGGGACCGGGCGTGCCCCGGCCGCCAGAGCCGCTGACCGGTGGGCGGCGTTCCCGCAGCCCACCCGGGGGCGTCCGCGTGCCCTGAGGGCCGCACAGCGGGGATGGGCACCTTCTCTCGACGCCGCTTCCGGGAGCGGATATGCGAAGAGCTCGGGCGATTAGTGCCGCTCGGCTGAGCGCGTCGCCGCGCTTGCACCTGCGGCCTATCAACCAGGTGGTCTACCTGGGCCCTTACCGAAAGGAGAACTGATCTCGGGAACGGCTTCCCGCTTAGATGCCTTCAGCGGTTATCCGCGCCGGACGCGGCTACCCGGCCATGCCGTTGGTCGACAACCGGTTCACCGGAGGTCCGTCCACCCCGGTCCTCTCGTACTAGGGGCAGCCTCCCTCGATTCTCCTGCGCCCACGGAGGATAGGGACCGAACTGTCTCACGACGTTCTGAACCCAGCTCGCGTACCGCTTTAAACGGCGAACAGCCGTACCCTTGGGACCTGCTCCAGCCCCAGGATGCGATGAGCCGACATCGAGGTGCCAAACCTTGCCGTCGATGTGGACTCTTGGGCAAGATCAGCCTGTTATCCCCGGAGTACCTTTTATCCGTTGAGCGACGGCCCGCCCACGCGGGGCCGCCGGATCACTAGAGCCTGCTTTCGCACCTGCTCGACTCGTGGGTCTCGCAGTCAAGCCCGCTTGCGCTCTTGCACTCTGGAGGACGGTTGCCGACCGTCCCGAGCGGACCTTCGCGCGCCTCCGTTACCCTTTGGGAGGCGACCGCCCCAGTCAAACTACCCACCTGGCACGGTCCCCGGCCCGGATGACGGCGCCGGGTTAGGACGCCGGGCGCGCGAGGGCAGTATTCCAAGGGCGGCTCCGGCCGGGCTGGCGCCCGGCCATCGATGCCTCCTGCCTATCCTCTACACGCGCGTCCAGCGGCCAATGCCAAGCTGCAGTGAAGGTTCACGGGGTCTTTCCGTCCTTCCGCGGGTAGGTCGCATCTTCACGACCAGTGCAATTTCACCGGGTCCATGGTCGAGACAGCGCCCAAGTCGTTGCGCCTTTCGTGCAGGTCGGAACTTACCCGACAAGGAATTTCGCTACCTTAGGACCGTTATAGTTACGGCCGCCGTTTACCGGGGCTTGGCTTCGGTGCCTCGCCTTTCGGCTAACACCTCCGCGTGACCTTCCGGCACCGGGCAGGCGTCAGACCCTATACGTCGCCTTGCGGCTTCTGCAGAGTCCTGTGTTTTTGGTAAACAGTCGCTTGGGCCTCTTCACTGCGGCCCGCCTCCGCTCCCGGAGCCAGTCCGTTCACGTACGCGCGGGCACCCCTTCTCCCTAGGTTACGGGGCCATTGTGCCGAGTTCCTTGACCATGGTTGACCCGATCGCCTCGGTATGTTCTACCCACCCACCTGTGTCGGTTTGCGGTACGGGCGGGGGGGACCCTGCCTAGGGGTTTTTCTGGGGACCACGGGCTCACTCGCTTCGCGCACTCGCTTCGTCCGGAGCCTCGCCCTCTGCGCGGGACGGATTTCCCTGTCCCGCGGGCCGCGCTCCATCACGGGGACGTCCAGAACCCCGCCGAGCCACCCCGATCCGTCGCCCCGTCGGTCGTGACGGTTCCCTCCCGGTGCAGGAATGTCTGCCTGCTGCGCTTCGGCTACGCCTCCCGGCCTCGCCTTAGCCCCCGACTGACCCTGGGGGGATTAGCCTCGCCCAGGAAACCTCGGGTTTACGGCGGACGAGTTACTCTCTCGTCTCTCGCTACTCATGCCAGCATTCTCGCTCGCGCCCGGTCCACCGTCGGTCGCCCTCCGGCTTCGCCCCTGGCGCGACGCCCCCCTACCGATGATTAAGTTCATCCCGCCGCTTCGGTACCGCGCTTAGCCCCGTGTATTGTCGGCGCGCGCCCACTCGACCAGTGAGCTGTTACGCACTCTTTGAAGGGGTGGCTGCTTCTAAGCCAACCTCCTGGTTGTCTGCGCGAGCGCACATCCTTTGCCACTCGGCGCGGATTTGGGGACCTTAGCGGGCGGTCTGGGCTGTTTCCCTCTCGAGCACACAGCTTAGCCCACATGCTCTGACTGCCGGGATCTGGGCCTGCGGCATTCGGAGTTCGGTTCGAGTCGGTAGGCGGCGAAGCCCCCTCATCGATCCGGTGCTCTACCTCCGCAGGTGAACTCCCGACGCTAGCCCTAAAGCTATTTCGGGGGGAACGAGATATCTCCGGGTTTGATAGGCCTTTCACCCCTATCCCCAGGTCATCGGAGCACTTTTCAACGTACTGCCGTTCGGCCCTCCACGGGGTCTTACCCCCGCTTCAGCCTGCCCAGGGATAGCTCACCCGGCTTCGCGTCTGCGGCCGGCGACTGATGGCGCCCTGTTCGGACTCGCTTTCGCTGCGGCTCGCTTCGAAGCTTAACCTCGCCGCCGGCCAGCAACTCGCTGGCTCATTCTACAAAAGGCACGCCGTCACAGCGCTACGGCTGCTCCGACTGCTCGCGGGCGCACGGTTTCAGGTACTGTTTCACTCCCCTCCCGGGGTGCTTTTCACCTTTCCCTCACGGTACTTGTGCGCTATCGGTCACAGGAGAGTATTCAGGCTTGGATGGTGGTCCACCCAGGTTCGGACCGGGTTCCTCGTGCCCGGCCCTACTCAGGGATGCGTCCGGTCCGCGGGTCGGGGTGCGCCTACGGGGCTGTCACCCTGTGCCGCCGGCCCTCCCAGGCCGTTCGGCTCCCCCTCCGCGCGACCGCCGGGCCCGGCAGGACCCGGTCGCCGCACCCTGCAACCCCGGCGGGGGAAAGCACTGCCGTGCGCGCCCGCCCGCCGGTTTGGCCATGGCCCCCTTCCGCTCGCCGCTACTCGGGGGATCTCGCAGTTGATTTCTTCTCCTCCGGGTACTTAGATGTTTCAGTTCCCCGGGTTGTCCTCCCCCTCCCTATGGGTTCGGGAGGGGGATGCCGGAGCTACCTCCGGCGGGTTCGCCCATTCGGAGACCCGCGGGTCGTCGGGTGTGTGCCCCTAACCGCGGATTATCGCAGCTTGCCGCGTCCTTCGTCGGCTTCCTGTGCCAAGGCATCCGCCGTGCGCCCATGCTATCTTCGCTTGGTTTCGCATACCTGCCGGGGGCTCGCGCCCCCGGCGATCAGATGCTTGCTACTACCCTTTATCCAACTTGATGTCTATCTATGGTTAGTCGCAGAATCGAATCAATTAAATCGATATCCGTTCGAATCCGTTCCTCGGATTCGGATCGAGAATCGGTGCCGCACGAGA
>NZ_JACJMB010000057.1 GCF_016902615.1 Collinsella tanakaei | reverse complement strand
ATCCCATCCCGCCCGCCCGAGACGGCTCCGCCGCACCCGTCGCGAACCGCGGTGGCGCCGCCGCGCCACGCCCCGCTATCGTCCGCATCGCATGCGAGCGGCCGCGAGCCCCGCGATGTCAGCTCTCCGTGCGAACATGACGGCTCCGCTTGGTGGTCCGCCTGCCCTCCGGCTGGGATAATCCACCTGACCGAGAAAAACGCGAGGACGAAGGAGTGCTGCCATGACGCTCGGAGAAAGCCTGTTCCATGCGCGCAAGGGCAAGGGGCTCACCCAGGAGGAGGTGGCGGAGCGCCTCGGCGTCTCCCGCCAGACGATCGGCAAATGGGAGGCCGACGAGACGCTGCCGGACATCCGCCAGTCGAAGCGCCTCGCCGTGCTCTACGGCATGACGCTCGACGAGCTCATCGCGTTCGATCTGGACGTGGCCCAGGTTGAGGAGGCCATCGAGCACACGAGCGAGAGAGTGCAGGAGAAGATCGACTGGACGAGCGCCTGGGCGAAGAGGTACCCGATCCTCGCCTCGTACCGAAATGAGGTCGACGTCACCCCCTACGCCCGCCGCATCCGCATGATGCTCGATGAGCTCAAGGCGGAATACGGCTACAGCGAGCTCGACGCCATGCTCGCCCTGAAGGACATCCTGTACGGCGTATGGAAGGAGTCCTCGGGCAAGCGGGGCAGATAGGTAGGGCCCTCCACGCCAGGAAGCGGATACCGGTCCCGTACCGCGGGCGGCATGCAAAAAGACCCGCCCCACCCCTGCGCCTACTCCCCGCTCGTGCGCACCAGCTGCGGTCGAAGTCACGCGACAGCAGAACCATCATGGCGACCCCGAATGCCAGCGCGCGGCATCGCGACGGGCGGCGCGAACGCGGCGCGGCTCTGGAGCGTCCGTCATCGGAGACGCGCGTGCAGGGCAGAGATGCCGTCAACCGGCCATGCGGAAATGCCCCACGATGTCGCCGCGGCGGGACTCCAGAAGATCCTCTTCGTAGCGCAGCTGAAACGCGCTTTGGCGGTGGATCACATAGGGAATGCCGCGGGAGCTGCGGAAGCCGGAGACAATGCCCACGTGCCCCTCGAACACCACGATGTCCCCGGGCTGCCGCGAGGAGAGATCCTCCGGATTGGTCGTGAGGCTTATAGCATGGCGCTCGAAGTACACCAGCTGGTTTCCCGTCCTGCGGAAGTCGATGGCGGCATCGGGCGTCTCCACGTCATACGCCTCCGGGGCGGCCGCGATATCATCGGCGATGAGCCTCTGCAGGTCGTAACCCGCATCGCGCAACGCGAACGCCACGACATCCGTGCACACGCCGAAGCCGTCATCCGGATATCCGTTCGCATAATATGCGCTTCGATAGCGCGGCCGGGTCCGAACATACGCGAGCGCCGCCTCGAGATTGTCCTGGCCGTCCTCAATGCCATCCCCGTCGCGATCAACATGCGATCCGTCGTCGACGAAGAGTATGTCCATGTGGTTTTCGGGGCGCTCGGCGGACGTCATGTTCACCGCGCCCGTCGCGACGAGGACGGCGGCGACGAGCGCGGACAGCAGGAGCACCCCACCCAGAACGCCCACGAGACGATGCCGTATCTGCCCTCTCATCGCAACCCCTCCCGAACCGAGCACGCTTCGAACGCGTCGATACGCAACCACCTCTTCCAATTTAACAGCTTGCCCTTTCGAGTTTGAAGCAGATCGATTCGCTCTTGACCTTGCCGTTACGTGAAGCGCTATCGTGGAGACCGAAAGGAGGCGCCATGGACGGATACCGCATCGGGGAGCTCGCGCGCATGGCGGGGATCACCACGCGCACGCTGCGCTTTTACGAGGAGGCGGGACTGCTTGCGCCCTCGGGCCGCAGCGAGCGCGGCTATCGGCTGTACTGCAGCGCGGACGCAGACCGGCTGCAGGAGATCTTGCTGTGGCGCCGCTGCGGCGTGGCGGTGCGAGACATCGGCCCGCTGCTGAGCACCTCGCCCGCAGAGCGCGCCGAGCTGCTCGCGCGCCACCTCGTGCGCCTGCGCGACGAGCAACGCCACCTGACGCGCCTCATCACCACCGTCGAGCGAACGCTCGCGACCTTGGAAGGAGCCGGGTCCATGACCGACGACGAGAAGTTCGAGGGCTTCATGCGGGACCTCGTGGATACAAACGAGAAGCGCTACGGAGCCGAGGTGCGCGAGCGCTACGGAGACGACGCGGTCGACGAGAGCAACAGGAAGATGTTGAAGATGAGCACACAGGAGTATGCGGATTTCCGCGCGCTGGAGGAGCAGATCCGCTCCGAGCTGGAGCGGGTCGTCGTCGCGGGAGACGATCCCACGGGCGATGCGGGTGAACGGGTCTGCGGCATGCACCGCACCTGGCTGGGCTGCACCTGGCCCGCCTATTCCGCCGAGGCGCATCGCGCTCTGGCGGAGAGCTACGTGGCAGACGACCGCTTCCGCAGCTACTACGACCGCTCCGTCGAGGGCTGCGCCGCATGGCTGCGCGACGCGATCGTCGCGCACGCGCGGTAGCCCACGCGCACCTCGCGGGCGCCGATCCGCCTGCCGCCCGCGACGACCCGCCGGCTGCCCCCGTCCCCGGTTGCCGGTGCCCCTGCGACATGCGGCGCATCCTCTGCTACCCTGATATCGGAGGATACGGTTGAGGAGGCGGGTGCACCATGGGAGACCGACGCGGGACCGGGTCGGCGGGCGGGCGGCTGTACAGCCCCGGGGGCTGCGGCTGCGCGCTCGTGCTCGCACCGCTGCTCGCCGTCAGCGTCGGACTGCTCCTTGTGATGGTGGGGTACGCCCTGGCATCCGTCGCCATGCTCGCCGGGGCCGTCGCCATCACCGTGCGCCTGCGCCGCAAGCGCCCCGAGCGCGAGGCCGCCGGTCGCGGGCCCGGGGCATGGCCGCTCATCGCGAGTGCGCTCTATATCTTGAGCGTGCCCTACCTGATCTTCTTCATCTGGTTCATGTTCTTCTCGTCCCACAGCTAAGGAGGGCCATGTCGCCCGACGATACGCCCCGCGCGCCGCGGGACCGCGCTCTGATCATCGATGCCGACGCCTGCCCCGTCACGCGCGAGGCGCTCGCCTGCGCGCGGCGCGCCCGCATCCCCGTCGTCATCGCGGGCAACACCACGCAGAACCTCGCCCGCCACATCCGTCGCGACGACCCGCGCGACGAGGAGCATGCCCGCGGACGCGACGGGCACCACACCGGCTTCTGGGTGGAGGTCCTCGACGTGTCCGTGGGCGCCGACAGCGCCGACTTCGCCATCGTCGAGCGCCTGCAGCCAGGTGATGTGGTGGTCACGCAGGACATCGGGCTGGCGAGCATGGTCCTCGGCCGCGGGGCGGCGGCTATCGGCGTGCGCGGGCGCGTGTATTCGAGGGCGACCATCGACATGGACCTCTTCATCCGCCACGAGGAGAAGAAGATCCGGCGCGCCGGCGGGCGCACGCGCGGCCCGGCAGCGTTTACCGACGAGGACCGCGAGCGCTTCTCGCGAAACCTCGCCGGCCTCCTCAAGGAGCGATAGGGTGTCCTCATCGGGGACGGGGTAGTTCGGTGCCATGGGGGCGCGGCCGCGCCCCCATGGCACCGAACTA
>NZ_JACJMB010000056.1 GCF_016902615.1 Collinsella tanakaei | reverse complement strand
GTGCTGGGTGGGGTGGGCCCGGCCGGGCTGGACTTCCGAAACATCATGATGTTCCGGAAGCGTGCTCGACGTTTTCCCAGATAAAAGTGTTTACCACGAACGGAACATCATGATGTTCCGTCACAGGGGAGCGGGCGCGGTGTCTTTTTAGGGAAATGCGGCGCGTGGAGCGACCGCTGGGAGCGCGGGGCGGCTGCGGGAAGGCAGCAGGCAACCGCGGGGCTGCCATGAAGGCCGCGGGGCAACCGCTGGCGCTCGAGGCGACGGCGAGGAGGCGGCCTGAGCCGGAGCGCCCACCTGCGCCGATCGCGCTACAGCAGCTGGCCTGCCAGCTCGGAGCAGGCGGCAAGCGCCTCGTCGTCGGGCTCGTTGTTGGCGATGACGGTATCGACCACGGTGGCGCCGGCGTCCTCGGCATCCTCGCGCCAGGTGTCCATCCACTCGCCGGTGCCCCAGTCGTAGCTGCCGAACAGGGCGATCTTCTTGCCGTCGAGCTCGGGCTTGACGTCATCCCACATGGGCTGGAACTCTCCGTCCTCGAGCTCTTCGGATCCCATGGCGGGGCAGCCGAAGGCGATGGCGTCGAAGTCGGGCGCCATCGCGGCGGAGAAGTCGGCGGCCTGGACGGTCTCCACCTCGGCGCCCTTTGCGGCGGCGCCCTCGGCGACGGCGTTCGCCATGGTCTCCGTGTTGCCGGTGCCGCTCCAGAAGACGACTGCGATCTTGCTCATGTTTCTATCCTTTCCTTGTGAGTCCGCGTGCGGCGGACGGGTTACCGGGTGGTGGCGACGGCCAGCTGCATCAGGCGGCTGCCACTCTCGTGGGCGCGCAGCATCTTGGCCGTGGCGGTGCGGAAGCGGGCGAACGTGGCGAGCGCGCCCTCGAGATTCGAGTAGACCTTCCAGGGGCCGACGGCGAGGTAGTCTTGGCCGGCGTGCTCGATGAACGCCGAGACGTCCTCGTAGGGGTAGCCGAGGAAAAACCCGAGTTCGTGGGGGAACGCCCGTGCGCAGCCGCGTTTCGTGCACGGGCACGGCTGCCCGGTCGCCTGCGCGGCCGCGGGCCGCTTTCCCTCCATCGCCGAGAGGCGTTCCGCGAGCGTCGCGAGGCAGCTCTCGAGGGTGGACAGGTCGTAGCCTGCGCGCGAGAGGGGAACTGCGGCGCGCCGGTCTGCCAGGTAGGCTGCAAGCTCGTGCGGCCGATAGACATAGACGAGCGCTCCGCAGGAGCGCCAGGCGAGCACGCACAGGGCAAGACCGGCGGGCATCACCTGGTGCGCGCAGGCGTCGATGGCAGCCTCGAGAGCGCAACGTCGCGCCGCGGCATCGGGCGCGGTGAAGTCACCGGGGAACGTGAAGAGACTTGCGGGCTTGAGGCCCGCGAGCGTAGGGGAGCAGTGTCGCACGATGGCTCGCTCGAGGGACGTTTCGTCGATGGTGCGCGTCATGGCTCCTCCTGGTGCGATTCGGTTTGTGCTAAAGAAAGTAACCAAAAGTAAACTTATAGCGGAGCCCATCGTTCGTCAAGAAAAAGTTTTCTGAATCGAACTTTCTGATGAGTGATGCGGATGCGTGGGAACCAGCTGCGAGGGCACCCGGCGGTTGCGGCTTGGGCGATTCGTGCTATGGTTCAAAGTAAGGTATATCTAACAGTTGTGTTCTGCTGGATTCACCGGAAGCGTCTCGGAAAGGAAACGTATGGGAGACATCTTCACGCCGGGCAACATCATCGTGTGCCTTGTTGTCGCCGTCGGGCTTATCGTGGGCGTGCGCCGCGCGGTCGCCGGTCTCGTGAGGGGGCAGAGCTGCTGCACGGACGGGGAGAAGCGCGGGCACACCCGGACCCGCACGCCGGTAGTGAGCGATACCGACGAGTCGCACTATCCCTATGCGATCGATCTGCCCATCGGCGGTATGAGCTGCGAGGGATGCGCCGCGAACGTCGCGGCGGCGCTCAACGGCATCGAGGGCACGTGGGCCACGGTGGATCTGGACGAGCGTACGGCGCACGTGCGCTCCAAGCACCCGATCGATGAGGCGGCGTGCGAGGCCGCGGTTCGCGCTGCGGGCTACTACGTGGTCAAGCTGTAGTTGCCCGCCGCCCCTCAGGCGCGGGTGAGTTTCCATATATCGTCGAAGGCCACGATCTCGTCGCCCAGGCGCAGGCAGCGCCGGTGCTCCTCGATTGCGCGCACCACGCCCGCGCGCGTCCGGTAGCCGCCGCGGTCGTAGTAGGTGATGCGCACGAGGTCGCCGCGGCGCACCTGCAGGATGGTCCGCGAAAGCTCCTCGGCCTCCTCTTCGGTCAGCTCGTGGCGCGGCTCGATGACGCGCTCCTGCTCGCGCACGAGGTCGTAATAGCCGGTGAGCGCCGCGAAGGGCATGAACTGGGCGGCGCGGCTCGCACGCGGGCGGCCGTCAGCGCGCCGTCCGGGGCGCGAGGAGTCGTATTCGGCGTCGCTGCGCGCGCCTGCGCCGCCGCGCTCGACGGGCGTGAACTCGAGATCGCCCCAGGGTGAGGTGATGCGCCGTACGGCGCGGTTGCGTGAGGTATCAGGCATGGTGTCCTCCCACCTGCTCGTTGCGCTCGCGCCCCGTGGCCGCGGGCTTGTAGCTCGTGCCGCGCAGCAGCGCGTTTTTGCCGTAGCGGTCGCGCACGGCGATCACGGCGTGCGCGAGGTTGCGCTCCGCCTGCTCGGCCGCCTCGTCGCGAAAGAGATCCGTGGTGGCGAACTCCTCGGGCAGAAGGCCGCCGAAGCCGATGTTGACGCGCTTGATGGGGCGCGCGGGGTCGACGATCTCGCGGTACAGGGCATCGAAGCGGGCCATCAGGCGCTTGAACGAGTTCGTTCGCTCGCCGAGCTTGCGCGAGGCCTCGGCGTAGCCGTACGCGCGCCGGCCGCGGACAGTGCGTCGGCCGTGTTCGCCGACAAACACCGCGCTCGCGCTCGCGCCCTCGGGATCGCGCGCCGCCTGCCGGGCGCGCACGGCGTCGCGGGCGGCTTGGGGCGCGTGGGGCGCCGGCGCCTGCTCGCGATACGCAGGCGGCGGGGTGACGGTTCGGCCGGGTTGCGGCCCGCTGGCGGTGCCACCCCCGCGCGTCGCACCGGGAGCTGCCGGCGCGCCCGGCAGCAGGGCGCCGGTGGCCGTGTGCACGTGTCCGCAGCTGTCCGTCACCCGCGCGCTGCCGCTCGCCCCCAGCCGCGCGAGCTCGCGGCGGTCGTCGGCATAGCCTACGTACAGCGAGATGCCGTCGCACACCACGTGGCGGTCGACGAGGTCGAGCACCGACGAGTCGACCATCTCGCGCAGCACCGTGTGCGCCTCCTCGTAGGTGTAGTTGCGCGGCAGCACCTGCCCGCTCGAGATGGAGGTGGCCTCGGGCTCGTAGGCGTGGATGTCCGCGATGGTGCACGGCTCGATGCCGTGCGCGTGGTCGATCAGGTACTCGGCGGTCACGCCCAGCTCGCGGTAGAGGATCTGCTCGTCGAGCGCGGCGACGCCCATGAGGTCCTCGGCACCGTATTTCGCCAGACGCGCGGCGATGCCCGGCCCGATGCCCCAGATATCGGTGATGGGCCGATGCCGCCAGATCTGCTGGCGGAAGCGCTCGCGGTTGAGGTAGCCGATGCCGTCATCCACGTGCTTGGCCGTGATGTCGAGCGCTACCTTCGCCAAAAACAGGTTCGTGCCGATGCCCGCCGTGGCGCGGATGCCGCAGCGCTCGTATACGGCGTCCATCAGCGTGCGCGCGAACGAGCGCGCGTCGGTGTGGTAGAGCGCAAGATAGGGCGTGGCGTCGATGAAGCACTCGTCGATGGAGTAGACGTGGATGTCGTCGGGGCTCACGAACTCCAGGTAGATGCTGTAGATCTTCGCGGAGACCTCCATGTAGTGGCGCATGCGCGGCTTGGCCACGATGTAGTCGATGTCCTCGGGGATCTCGAACAGGCGGCAGCGGTTGCGCACGCCGAGCTTCTTCATGGCGCTCGACACGGCCAGGCAGATGGTGGTGCGCCCGCGGTCGGGGTCGGCGACGACGAGGTTGCAGGTGAGCGTGTCGCGCCCGCGGTCGGCGCATTCCACTGAGGCATAGAAGGTCTTAAGGTCGATGCACAGGTAGATGCGGCCGCCATCTTCGCCCATCGGGATCCCCCTTCCGCCGCGCACTCTCGTATAGAACGTCTGTTCGATAATAGAGTCTCGCGTGGACACATGTCAAATGGGCTGGTGGGGTGGGGCGAGCTGGCTGTGGCGGGGGT
>NZ_JACJMB010000055.1 GCF_016902615.1 Collinsella tanakaei | reverse complement strand
CGAGCTCCCTGAGCTTGCGGTCGTGCCTGCATCGTAGGCCGACGGACATGAGAAAGCCTCCCATCTCTCGGACTTTTATTTCCATGTCCAAGAAATGGGAGGCAGTTCATTGGGGTGCGGAGGGCCTTTTGCGTGCGAACGCGCCTCTGCCGCGGCACCGATGACGGCAGCGATTTCGTACGGTTTTCTGTCTGCGCAGACGAGCCGCTCCATCCGCTCTGACCATATGAAATGACAGCGTGCAAGATCGGAGCGCCGGGCACCTCATCCCTTCCGTTGCACTGGGTTTTAAGCAATAATGAACATGAATTATTCTGGCATTCGGACGGGGGATGTCCGTATAAGCTAGGCATGCATGAAGGGGATGGATGCGCATGCTCGCCTGCGTGCGCAATGACAGAGGGAGGTGTGCGGATGGCGGGAACGCAATCGATCGCGACGGGGTCTCTTGCCGAGCGCCTGCGTGCGCGCGGATTCACGCGGCGTGATTTCCTGAAGTATTGCGGCAGCCTGGCCGTCATGCTCGGACTGTCCGAGACGATGGCTCCGCAAGTCGCCGAGGCGATCGAGATAGGTGAGGCATCGGGAAAGCTGCTGCCCGTGATCTGGATGGAGGGCGGCTCCTGCTCGGGCTGCACGGAGGCGCTGGCGCAGACTGATACGCCGGACATCCCGCAGCTCGTGCTCGAGACCATCTCGCTCAACTACAGCGAGGTGCTCTCGGCGGCGGCAGGCCATTCGGTGGAGCAGGCCCGCAAGGACACGATCAAAGCGGGCGGCTACGTGCTGATCTACGAGGGCGCCGTTCCGACCGCCTACGACGGCAACGTGATGATCGTCGGCGGCGAGAAGGGAACCGATTCGCTGGCCGAGGCTGCCGAGAACGCCGACGCGGTGATCGCCCTGGGCTCGTGCGCCTGCGACGGCGGCTGGATGGCCGCGCGCCCCAACGACTCGGAGGCCATGGGCGTCCAGAAGTTTTTGAGCGAGCGCGGCATCGACACGCCGGTCGTGAACATCCCGTGCTGCCCGGCGAACCCCGAGTGGCTCATCGCCGTCATCGTGGAGTACGCGCTCATGGGCACCCTGCCCGAGCTCAACGACAAGAACGTGCCGGCGAGCATCGGTGACCAGACCGTACACGACAACTGCCCGCGTCGCGGTCATTTCGAGAACGGTGAGTTCGTCTACCGTTTCGGCAGCGCCGAGGAGGTCAAGGGCTACTGCCTCTATCCGCTCGGGTGCCGCGGACCCCAGACGTTCACGACGTGCCCCATCACCCGCTGGAACCGCTCCATCTCCTGGTGCGTCGAGGCGGGCGGCCCCTGTATCGGCTGCGGCAACGTCGAGCCGATGCACCCGCAGCGCAACTGGGTCGACGAGGACACGCCGTTTTTGAAGCGCCATCGCGACCTGTCGCTGCTCGGTTTCGAGTTCCAGCCCACGACGGCCGCGCTTGCGGTCACGGGCGTCGTCGTCGCGGCGCTCGTGGTCCACGGTGTGGGCATGAAGGTCGCCGGCCGCGTCGACGGCGGCGCCGACTTCGAGCCCGAGCGCCGTTGGGACGTCAAGCACGGTACCGAGGAGGCCCATAAGGCCGGTGCCCGTGCCGCCAAGCTGTACGACGAGCTCGATGAGTGCGGTCTCGAGCCGAAGAACATCGACCGCTTCAAGAAGATCCGCGCCGCCAAGAAGGAAGCCCGCTCTCATGAGAACGAGGCGAAGCCGGTCGACCCGGCCGATGCGTTGCGCGACGCCGGGGCGCCGGAGGCGGCAGGCAAGCCCGCCGACACGACTGAGAAGGGAGGCGATGAGTGATGGCGCGTTCCATCGTTGACCCCATTACCCGCGTCGAAGGTCATCTCTCCATCGAGATGGAGGTCGAGGACGGCAAGGTCTCCCAGGCCTGGGTCTCGGGTAACCTCTACCGCGGCCTCGAGCACGCCCTCGAGGGCCGTTCGCCCTATGATGCCGCGCTCATCTCGCAGCGCGTGTGCGGCGTGTGCCCCGTTTCCCACGTGCACGCGTCGTGCTTGGCCGCCGAGGACGCCTACGGCATCCAGATTCCCGACGGGGCGCGCCTGGTGCGCAACCTCGCCGAGGGCGGCCAGATCCTGCACTCGACGATCCTGTGGTTCTACAACCTCATGGGGCTCGACTACATCAACCCGCTGAACGCCCTGGGCGCCAAGGTCGCCGACGCCTACGACGTGTGCGAGCAGTATGGCACGTCGGGAGCCGACTTCACCGCGCTGTCCGAGCGCCTGCAGGCGTTTGCCGACAACGGCCAGCTCTCCATCTTCTCGGGCAACTGGTTCGACGCGAAGGACGCCTCCGGCGCCCCCGCCTACCACTTCGACCCGGCTGAGGACCTCGTGGGCACCGCCCATTATTTCGAGGGCCTGGAGAAGCAGGGCGAGGCGTCTCAGATCTGCGCGCTCATCGGCGGCAAGATGCCCCACATCATGACGTCCATCCCGGGCGGCACGTCGTTTATGCCCACGCCCGAGAAGATCGACGGCATCATCTACCGCATCAAGTCGCTGAAAACCTGGATCGACGCCACGATGATCCCGGACGCGTTCATGATCCTGGCCAAGTACCCCGAGCTCGTCGATCTGGGCCAGGGCCCCGGCCGCTTCATCTCCTTCGGCGTCCTCGAGTCCGCGAACCGCGAGCTCTACGATCGCTACCTGCCGGCCGGCATGTCCTACCTGCGCCCCAACGGCTCGCTCGGCATCGACTACGTGGACGTCTCCCTTATCACCGAGGACGTCTCGCGCGCCTACTACGCCTACCATGCGCCGCTGAATCCGCTGGTGGGCCGCACCGACCCGCAGTGGCCGGAGGACGGCCGCAACGTCGACCACAAGTACACGTGGTGCAAGGCCGCACGCTACGACGGCGAGACCTACGAGGCCGGCGGCATCGCGCGCATGGTCGCCGCCTACCAGCGCGGGGTCGAGCCCGTCGGCAAGCTCATGGATAGCGCGCTCAAGCGCAGCGGCATCCCCTGGGCGAAGCTCGACGGCGTCGCGGGCCGTATCCTCACGCGCGTGCTCGAGGCGTCCTATGTGGCCGACAAGATGGCCGAGGACGCGCAGGAGCTCGTCGACCTCATGGCCGCAGGCGAGGCGGAGTACTACACGCCCGCCACGAACACGACCGGCGAGGGCGTGGGCTTGTGGGAGGCGCCGCGCGGCGCCCTGCTGCACACCGAGCGCGTCGAGAACGACACGGTCACGCACTACCAGGAGATCATCCCGTCCACGTGGAACCTGTCGCCGACCGATGGCCAGGGCAACCCGGGCCCGCTCGAGGAGATGCTCGTGGGCACGGACGTGACCGACCTCGAGAAGCCGCTCGACGCGGTGCGCATCGTTCACAGCGTCGACCCGTGTACCGCGTGCGCGTGCCACGTGTCCGAGCCCGCGTCGGGGAAGACCTTCAGCACCGTCACGTCTCCTTGGGGGGTGAGGTAAATGGCGCATATGGCCCATTACCGTGAGGCGCATCCGCTGCCGTTCGTGATCACGCACTGGGTGAACCTCATCGCCATGATCATCTTGATTCTGACGGGCTTCTACATCCACTATCCGCTGTTCGGCGGCTTCATGGGTATCGCCCGCGGGTTCCATGTCTTCTTCGGCATCGTGCTGATCGTGAACTGCATCGTGCGCATCGTGGGCGCCTTCATCGTGAAGTCCGCGCCCGCCCCGGGTACGCGCGAGGTCGTGCGCGACGTGTGGACGTGGCTGCCGCAGCGCGACAACCGCCACCAGCTGTGGGCGTGGATCAGCTACTACCTGTTCCTGCGCCGCGACCATCCCATCGCCGCGAAGCTCGGCGTGCCGCAGAAGATCGTCTACCTGCTCATCCCGTTCCTGATCTTCTTTACCGGCTACACCGGCTTTTGCCTGTGGGGCACCACGGCGGGCTGGCCGGTGTTCGCCTGGGGTCTTGAGGTCATGGGCGGCGCCATGAAGGTGCGCATCATCCACTACTTCTGCATGTGGGCCTTCATCGTGTTCATGTGCATCCACGTGTATCTCTCCCTCATCGAGGGCGCGAGCCCGGCGACGCTCATCTTCTTCTGGAAGGAGACGCCCGGTCTCGTATACGATCCCAAGACCATGAACATCGTCGGTTTCGACGGCATGGGCAAGGAACCCGACGTAGGCGAAACGTTTAAGGAATAACGGCGAAGACGTGCCGACGGGGTCCCCGCCCCGATACGCCCGGAGCCCCTCCGGTCTGCAGGTCCATCGCGCTACGCGCTCAAAGGACCTGCAGACCGGAGGGGCTCCGGGCGTATCGGGGCGGGGACC
>NZ_JACJMB010000054.1 GCF_016902615.1 Collinsella tanakaei | reverse complement strand
GCGGCGGGTTGGGTGGGGCGGCTAGATGAGAACGCCGTCGCAGTGGTCGACCTCATGCTGGATGATCTGCGCGGTGTAGCCGGTGAAGGTCTCCGTGCGCGAGGTAAAGCCCTCGTCGAGGTAGCTCACGCGGATGCGGCGGAAGCGCGTGGCGGGTCGCGTGCCGGGAAGCGACAGGCAGCCCTCCTTGGTTTGGTATTCGTTGGCGCGCTCGACGATGACCGGGTTGTACATGAGCCGCGCACGAGACCCGTCCTGTACGACGATGATGCGCTTGCGCTGCCCAATCATGTTCGCGGCCATCCCGACGCACTCGTGCGTATGCGCGGCGAGGGTGTCGAGCAGGTCCTGCCCGATTGCGGCGTCATCACGCGTTGCGTCGACACTCGGCATGCGCAGCATCATGGGGGAAGTGACGATGGGGCGGATCATGAGGGGCTCCTAAGCTAGTGGTTTTGACTTGGATTGTAGTGGAGGGAGGTAGGTGGCAGCAGGACGAACCTCCGTTCTTCGATCCACATAGAACATATGATCGATCGATACAATCGGGCGATCGATCATATGTTCTATGGAGATGGGCATGCAGCGCGAATACGCATACTACGATTCGAAATCCCTCGAATCCATTTTGAGTTATGCGAAGCAACTCGAGGGTTCGACCTTGCGCCAGGCATGCCATCTGAGCGGAGTGGATGACCCCCATGCTCGTAGGGGCTCATTCGGCAATGCGGTAGAGGAGTACTACTTTCATTACCACATCAATAGCGATGCTGAGCCGGATTTCAAAGAGGTAGATACTGAGTTAAAAACCACCCCTCTCAAGTTGAAGAAGAACGGGACGTATTCTGCGAAGGAGCGTCTTGTTATCAGCATGATCAACTACATGAGCGTGGTGGATGAAACGTGGGAGACGAGCTCTCTCCAGAAGAAGCTCCATAAGATTCTTCTTATTGCCTATCAATACGACAAGGACCTCAATCCGGTTGACTACTTGGTCAAATTGGTCGAGCTCTGGGGCATTCCTCCCGAGGATGTTCCAACCTTTAAAAAGGACTGGAATACCGTTGTCGATAAGGTCCGTGCCGGTCATGCCCATGAACTTTCGGGGTCGGACACGCTGTATCTGGAGGCGGCGACGAAGTCATCTTCGAGCAAAACCCGGACGAGACAGCCTTTTTCGCCGATACCCGCAAAGCCGCGCGCATGGGCAATCAAGCCCTCGTACATGACGGTTGTTTTCAATGGAATGCTCGATACGCAGCGTATCGAGCGCGAGGGGAGAGACCGTGAGCTCGATCTCTTGTCGCTGGTGAAAAAGCGTTTCGAGCCGTATATCGGACTGTCCGAGGACGAGCTGGCAGAAGCTTGCGGGTATGGACGCGAAGGGGGAAGAAAGCCCAAAAACCTTTGCGCTTTGATCACGAAGCACATTCTCGGAGTAGACGAGCACTCGAAAATCGCCGAGTTCGAGAAGGCGGGCATCAAGACGAAGACGATTCGGCTCAAGCGTGACGGGATACCGAAGGAGTCGATTTCATTCCCCGCATTCAGCTACATCGATTTGGCAGAGCTCGAATTCGAAGACAGCGCCTTCTATCTTCAGCTTCAGCAGAAGTATCTGTTTGTGGTCTATCGGGAGGATAGGGAAACGAAGGGTCGCTATCTTCTTAGCGATGTTCTGTTTTGGCAAATGCCCGATCGTGACCTGCTCGAGGCGAAGCGCTGCTATGAGGAGATGCGACGGCGTGTGCTCGACGGGCATGCTGAGAGATCGGTAAGGTCGACCGAAAACCGCTGCTGCCACGTGCGCCCGCACGGCAGGAACAAGGAAGACGTGCTGCCTACGCCATATGGATCGTTCGAAACGAAGAAATGTTTTTGGATCAATGCTCGGTATATCGGAGAAGAGATCGATAGAGTAAGGCGGGAACAAAACGAGCTGACCGCTTTGGCGGTAAGTAACAGAATCGATCGGAGTAGCGTGTCTGGACGAGTCATACGTGTTGCTGAGCTTTTTGCCGGGGTCGGAGGATTCCGTCTCGGCCTCGAGGGCTATAGCGATTCCTGCCACCCGGAATTCGACATGCCTGCCGCCGGGCCGTACGTGACGGTGTGGGCTAATCAATGGGAGCCACCCGGAATTCCGACGCGCCAGTTTGCCGCACGCTGCTATGAGGCCCGCTTCGGCGCGGGTTCGGTCATCAATGAGGATATCCATCGCGTTCTCGATGAGCACGAGGCCGGTAATATCGATATTCCTGATGTCGACATGGTCGTCGGAGGATTCCCCTGCCAAGATTACTCTGTGGCAAAGCCCCTCTCGCAGGCGCAGGGTATCGTTGGCAAGAAGGGTGTTCTGTGGTGGGATATCTACCGCTTCCTGCAGTTGAAGAACTGCCCTCGGTACGTGCTGCTCGAGAACGTTGACCGCCTGCTCAAGAGTCCTGCATCTCAGCGCGGACGTGATTTTGCGATCATCCTGTCGTGCTTCGCGTCGCTGGGCTATGCGGTCGAGTGGCGCGTGGTCAACGGCTCAGATTACGGCTTTCCGCAGAAGCGTCGCCGTGTATACATCTTTGCTGAGAAGACGGATGCCAAGTGGGATTTGTCCACCAGGTTGGACGATGGTGTCATGGCGGACGCTTTTCCGGCGAAGAGGGTCGGAGGGGAGGCGCACGTCGAGCTTCTGGCGGACCCCTTCGACAACTCTGAGCGTTTCGGTGTGGGCTTGAAGCGTTCTCCGTTCTGTCGTGCCGGCGTGATGCAGGATGGCGAAGTCATAACGGTGGATGTCGAATCGGTCTACAACGGCCCTCGGCGGACGCTCGGGGATATTCTCGTTGCAGACGAGGAGGTGCCGGATTCCTTCTACGTGGAGGAAGACAAGCTCGACAAATGGAAGTACTTCAAAGGCGGGAAGAGCGAGCCGCGCGTGAATAAGCGAACGGGCTTTACCTACCAGTACTCCGAGGGGTCTATGGCATTTCCCGATCCGACGGATTCCCCCGCTCGAACGATCCTAACAAGTGAGGGGGGGGGGTTCCGCCTCTCGAAGCAAGCATATCGTTGCCGCTGGGGACGGGCGTTACCGCAGGTTGGTTCCCGACGAGCTCGATCAGCTCCAGGGGTTCCCGAAGGGATGGACGGATACCGGCATGAGCGACATCAACCGAGCCTTCTGCATGGGCAACGCGCTTATTGTCGGGATACCCCATCGCATCGGCGAGGCCATATGCAATCGCATGTGATCGGTCGTGCTTGCGCATTGAACGAAGGGGGTAGGACTCGGGACCGTTTCTGATCTTGCGGTTGGATGCCGTCTGCATATCGTGCGGCTTAGTGCCCTTATTCTGGCATGCTGCCCCTCGGTATCGAATTGTGTTGGCTACCGATGCCGAGGGGCAGTGGAAAGACTGAGTGCCCAGCATAATGGGCCTGTGGTTGCATAATCTCCGCATTCCGGCGTTTTGGCTGATGCTAGCTTATGTCGAGGATGGAAATCAGGCGGTCGAACATGCACCTTGCCCTGTTGCTAATGAATTTTTTCGCGTCCTCTGATTTTCCGTCGCGCAGGTGATAGTCTGCATCGCTAAGCGCGGAGACATCATCAACGAACTCTCTCGTTGCGTTGAGAGAATAGAGTTCGCCTTTGTTCTGCGAAAGTGTTTTTGATCCTTTCGAACGGTTCTCGCTTTTCGAGAGAAAGGCGAGATTCCCCAGTCCTCCGCCGGCAATCTTGAAATACTTATAGGCGTACGTACCGCCTTGTTTGGTACGCAAAGAGTCGCGCGAAATGAGATGCTCGATATCATATGCGCTTTCCTGATACTTTTGACGGTGCGAATTGGCAAGAATTGTAAGGAGGGTTTTTGCTGTTGAATCGGCGTTGATGCTCGCTGAGCTATTCATTTCTTCCAGGTAGGTGCTTGCGGCGATTTGCAAGCGGCTTGATGAAAAGGCGGCCTGAGAATAGTAATCGAGTTTTCCATCGATGTATGCGGCGAGACGGGAGTCGCCCGACCCCTTCCATTGATTTGTGAGCATATCGAGAACGAAGCAGGGGAATAGCATCTTCTTGCTCTGGTCGTATCCGCCCTTTTTGTATCCCGTGCGTGGCTCTACTTCTGCCGAATGGATTTTTCCATACTTTAGGCGCCATAATGCGGCGAAAAAAGATAGAAATTGCAGTTGGACGCTTGATCTGCCGGTTTCGTAGGATTCTTTAGTTCCAGGCTTACGCAGATGGACGGTGAATCGAGCATTGATTTCCTGGTACTCGTTTAAAATGCAGTTAAGCAAATGCTCAATCGACTCCGGGTTATGCTCGAAGCCGGCTTTGCCAAACTGTTCGGGAAGCCCTAATGGACCTTCTGGTTTACCTGCTATCTCTTGTGGATGAATGCCAAATGTTATAGCAAGAGAGTTATATCCAATGGTGTCGACGGTATCATCCTTTTCTAACGTGTCTACCGGCCAAAATGCGGGACACGCTTCGACGATGAGCTCGCCGAGTGCATGGCAGAATTCAGGTAGGGTAACGGTACGTTCACGGCGCAGCTCTTCGGGGCTGAAGTCCTCATTTTCTAGACCGTTGCGCTCGTCGGTCAATTTCTCATAGCGGGGGACTGCGGTGGGAATCCTGGACCAAAGCGGGACAGGAGGAGAACCTCATGTACAGCCAGGGGCAGAGGAAGCGCGCGATAGAGACCTTCATCAAATTCGACCATAGC
>NZ_JACJMB010000053.1 GCF_016902615.1 Collinsella tanakaei | reverse complement strand
GTTCGGTGCCATGGGGCGCGGCCGCGCCCCATGGCACCGAACTACCCCGTCCCCCTTGGAGACAGCCCTCCATATTTCGCGGCTTATAATTGCATAAACGTCCACAGTATTCGCGTCGTACTGCATAATTCAATTTCAGCTACCTGGAGCTGCGAGAATTGCCGTACAATGCAAACGACCTATTGTCCTTTAAGCCGGTTCGGAGAGACCGAAAAGGAGCGTGCGTATGGAACTCAGAACCACCGTAGGTATCGAAACCCGAAAGGCTGCGCCGAGCGAGCTCGCGCAGCGCATCATCTCGAAGACGAGCAAAGGCTATCGCGGTCCTGCCATCCTCATGCTTGAGGACGGGACCGTTTTTTATGGCCGTTCGTGCGGGGCATCCGGTACCGCGACGGGCGAGGTCTGCTTCAACACCTCGCTCGAGGGCTACTTCGAGGTCTTCACCGACCCGAGCTACGCGGGCCAGATCGTGACCATGACCTATCCGCAGGTGGGCAACTACGGCATCGACCCCGCCGACGTGCAGAGCGCCTATCCGGGCGGCGACGCCCGCGGCGCGAACACCCCGGCGCTGCGCGGTGTGGTCGTGCACGACATGTGCGCCACGCCGTCGAACTGGCGCAGCGCCGTAAGCGTCCCCGCCTATCTCGAGCAAAACGGCGTTGTCGCCATCGAAGGCGTCGATACGCGCGCGCTCGTGCGCCATCTGCGCGACCACGGCGCCCAGAAGGGTATCATCTCCACCGAGTTCTTCGGCCTGATGGAGCTCGCGAACATGCTCGAGGCGGCCCCGTCGCTTGTGGGCCAGAACCTCGTGCGCACGGTGAGCTGCGCGGCCGCGCACCCCTATACCGCCGCCGACCTGCCCGAGCAGCACGCATTCGCCTCGGCGCCCGCGCCTGAGCCGGCGCGCCATCGCGTCGTAGTCTACGACTGCGGCATCAAGCGCGGTATCCTCGAGGGCCTCGTGCGCGCGGGCTGCGAGCTCACCGTCGTGCCGTGGGACACGTCGGCAGAAGAGGTGCTGGCGGAGAGGCCTGACGGCGTCTTTCTCTCCAACGGCCCGGGCGACCCCGACGCCGTCGAGGAGACCTATTCCCAGGTGCGCAAGCTTATCGGCCGCGTGCCGCTGTTCGGCATCTGCCTGGGGCACCAGATGATCAGCCTCGCCTGCGGCGCAGAAATCGAGAAGCTCAAGTTCGGCCACCGCGGCGGCAACCAGCCCGTCATGAACCTCATCAGCCATCGCGTGGAGATCACCGCGCAGAACCACGGCTTCGGCCTCTTGTTCCCGAGCCTGGGCGCTCTCGTGCCGGAGCTCTCCGGCGGCGTTACCGAGCACCCGGCCGACGGCGATCTGCGCTTCTGGGTGGAGCGCGGCGTAGCCCCCGTGGTTGACAACGACCGCTTCGGCCGCATTCGCCTCACGCATGTGAACCTGAACGACGGCACCGCCGAGGGCATCCAGCTGCTCGACCAGCCGGCGTTCTGCGTGCAGTACCACCCCGAGGCTGCGCCCGGCCCGACCGACGCGCACTACCTGTTCACGGCTTTCTGCCGCCTGATGGACGGCGACCCCGACTACCTGAATATCGACATCGCCAAGGACCGCCTCGCCGGGTGGGTCTTCGCGACGGATGACACCAAGTAGGGTGGAGCCTTTCCTCCCGACCGTCATCTGAAGAGCAAACCGACGCTGATTTCAGCGATGGCGACCGCGGGGCGCCCGCCCACGGTCTCCGTCGCGGGGATAGAGAAGAGTGAATCATGCCCAAACGTACTGACATCAAGCGCATCCTCGTCATCGGGTCCGGCCCCATCGTCATCGGTCAGGCCTGCGAGTTCGATTATTCCGGTGCCCAGGCCTGCAAGGTGCTGAAGGAGGAGGGCTACGAGGTCGTCCTCGTGAACTCCAACCCTGCCACCATCATGACCGATCCGGGCCTTGCCGACCGCACTTACGTGGAGCCCATCACGGCCGAGTTCGTGGAGCGCGTCATCGCCCGCGAGCATCCCGATGCGCTGCTGCCCACGCTCGGCGGCCAGACCGGCCTCAACGCCGCCGTCGAGCTCGCCAAAAGCGGCGCGCTCGACCGCTACGGCGTCGAGATGATCGGCTGCGACCTCGCCGCCATCGAGCGGGGCGAGGACCGCAAGCTGTTCAACGAGGCCATGGCCGAAATCGGCCTGGAGGTCGCGCGCTCCGGTTACGCCTACTCGGTCCAAGACGCCCTCGACATCGTCGCGCGCGTGGGCTACCCCTGCGTGCTGCGCCCGAGCTTCACGCTCGGCGGCGCGGGCGGCGGCATCGCGCACACCGAGGCCGAGCTCATCGAGATCGTCTCCCAGGGCCTCGAGCTCTCTCCTGCCCACGAGGTGCTTGTGGAGGAGTCCATCGAGGGTTGGAAGGAATACGAGATGGAGGTCATGCGCGACCGCGCCGGCAACGGCATCATCGTGTGCTCCATCGAGAACCTCGACCCCATGGGCGTCCACACGGGCGACTCCATCACCGTCGCGCCCGCCCAGACGCTCTCCGACCTCGAGTACCAGCGCATGCGCACCGCCTCGCTCGCCATCCTCGAGAAGGTCGGCGTGGAGACCGGCGGCTCCAACGTGCAGTTCGCCGTCAATCCGAGCAACGGCCGTCTCATCGTCATCGAGATGAACCCGCGCGTGTCACGCTCCTCGGCACTCGCCTCCAAGGCCACGGGCTTCCCCATCGCCAAGGCGGCCGCGCGTCTTGCCGTGGGCTACACACTCGACGAGATCGTGAACGACATCACGCGCGCAACGCCGGCGTGCTTCGAGCCCTCCATCGATTACTGCGTCGTCAAGGTGCCGCGCTTCGCCTTCGAGAAGTTCAAGGGCACCGACACGACGCTGTCCACCCGTATGAAGGCCGTGGGTGAGATTATGGCCATCGGCCGCACGTTCGAGGAGAGCTTCGGCAAGGCCATGCGCTCGCTGGAGGATGGCCGCGTGGGCCTGTTCTCGGGCAACGACGGTCTCGAGGCGCTCGATGACGACGCGCTGCTCCAAGGTGTCGCCACGCCTACCGAGGGCCGCATCCACTACGTGGTGGAGGCCCTGCGCCGCGGCTGGAGCGTCGAGCGTGTGCACGAGGCCTGCGGCATCGACCCGTGGTTCCTCACGCGCCTGTCCGACATGGCGGCCGTGCGCGAGGCCGTGCGCGGCATGCGCGTGGAGGACATCGACGCCGACGCCATGCGCCTGCTCAAGCAGTATGGTGCGAGCGACGCGGAGATCGCGCTGCTCACGGGTTCCGACGAGCGCTTCGTGCGCGCCTTCCGCAAGGGCCTGGGCGTCGTGCCGTCCATGAAGACGGTCGACACCTGCGCCGCGGAGTTCCCGAGCGCGACCGAGTACCACTACAAGACCTACGAGGCGCCCCTGCGCGCCGGTCTGGACGCTCGCCGCGAGGTTGCCCGCGACGAGGTCACGCCCGCCGCGAAGCCGAAGGCCATGATCTTGGGCGCCGGCCCCAACCGCATCGGCCAGGGTATCGAGTTCGACTACTGCTGCGTGCACGCGAGCTACGCGCTCGCCGGCCGCGGGTTCGAGACCATCATGGTCAACTGCAACCCCGAGACCGTCTCCACCGACTACGACACGAGCGATCGCCTCTACTTCGAGCCGCTCACCTACGAGGACGTCATGGACATCATCGATGTCGAGCGCCCCGACGGCGTCGTGGTCACGCTCGGCGGCCAGACGCCGCTCAAGCTTGCCCGCATGCTCGCCGACTCCGGTGTGCACATCATGGGCACCCAGCCCGACGCCATCGACTGGGCCGAGGACCGCGAGCGCTTCTCGGCACTCCTCGACGGCCTGGGCATCATGTACCCGCCTGCGGGCATGGCGACCTCCTTCGAGGAGGCCCAGGCCGTGGCGGCGCGCATCGGCTACCCGCTGCTCGTCCGTCCCTCCTACGTGCTCGGCGGCCGCGGCATGATGATCGCCTACGATGCCGACCACCTGCGCGAGTACATGGCCGAGGCCGCTCGCGTGAGCCCCGACTACCCGGTCTACCTCGACCGCTTCCTCGAGGGCGCCATCGAGTCCGACGTCGACGCGCTCTGCGACGGCGAGGAGGTTTACATCGGCGGCATCCTCGAGCACATCGAGGAGGCGGGCATCCACTCCGGCGACTCCGCGACCTGCATCCCGCCGTTCTCGTTCTCCGAGTCCCTGGTGGAGAAGCTCCGCGACACGACGCGCCGCATCGCCCTCGCGCTCGGCGTGCGCGGCCTTGTGAACGTGCAGTACGCCATCCGCGGCGAGAGCGTCTACGTCATCGAGGCGAACCCGCGCGCGAGCCGCACCGTGCCGTTCATCTCCAAGGCCACGGGCGTGCCGCTGGCGAAGGCCGCCGCGTGCATCATGTCCGGCGAGAAGATCGCCGACCTCAACCTTCCGGCAGACGACCGACATCTGGAGTGGTTCTGCATGAAGGAGGCCGTCATGCCCTGGGGCCGCTTCCCCGGTGCCGACGTGGTGCTCGGGCCGGAGATGAAGTCGACCGGCGAGGTCATGGGCATCGCGAAGAGCTACCCGGAGGCCTATGCCAAGTCGCAGCTCGCCATCAGCTACGAGCTCCCGACCCCTGGCAGCGGCAAGGTGTTCATCTCGGTGAACGACCGCGACAAGCGCCATATCCTCTCGCTTGCGCGCATCCTGCGCTACCTCGGTTTCGAGATCTGCTCCACCGAGGGCACCGCGCGCGTGCTCGCGGGCGGCAACGTTCCGTGCGAGGTGGTGGAGAAGATCAGCGGCCCGCATCCGAACGTGGGCGACATGATCGCCGACGGCGAGATTGCCTTCATCATCAACACGCCCTACGGCCCGGGTTCGCGCGGCGACGGCTACCTGGTGCGCACCGAGGCCGTGCGTCGCGGCGTGACGTGCCTGACCGCCCTGTCTGCGGCCAACGCCTTCGTGGCCGCCGTCGAGGCGCTGCAGCAGGCGAGGGCTGCCGGCGAGGGTTCCGGCATGGAGGTCATCGCCCTCCAGGACCTGCCTCAGTACGAGGTGTAAGGGACTGCCCGTGCTTCGCTGACCGTGACGGGCCCGGTTTGCGCTCGGCTTCGCACCCCGTCGTCCCGCACGGTTCTGGTCGCGAAGGGCCTGCGCCGTTCGCATCCATAACGGCAGCGTCTGCGCGCCCGCATCTCCTGTTCGGAGGCGCGGGCGCGCTTTTGCATGCCGACTGTCGCTCATGTCGGCGC
>NZ_JACJMB010000052.1 GCF_016902615.1 Collinsella tanakaei | reverse complement strand
GCTATGGTCGAATTTGATGAAGGTCTCTATCGCGCGCTTCCTCTGCCCCTGGCTGTACATGAGGTTCTCCTCCTGTCCCGCTTTGGTCCAGGATTCCCACCGCAGTCCCAAGTGGCGAAAGATAGATTGACATTAACAAAGGTAAGGGCCCGCGACGCCGGTTTATCCCGTGCGTCGCGGGCCCTGTGCCGTTTCGCTTGCGCGTGCGCCTATTCCGCCGGGCGCGGGAAGGGGAATCCGGCGCGGTCGGCGCGCATGAGCACGGTCGCCGCCTGGGCGCGATCGAGGTCGCCCTGCGGCTGGAGCTCGGTCGTTCCCCCGATGCCGCGCAGGTAGCCCTCATCGACCGCCCACGCGACGGCCTCGTATGCCCAATCGGACACCGTTGCGGCGTCGGTGTAGCGGGACAGGTCGCCTCCGCTCGCGTCCTCGGGCTCGGCGATGCGCCATAGGATGGTCGCCATCTGCTCGCGCGTCAGCGGGTCGTCCGGCCCGAACTCGCCACTTCCCCCGTAGCCCTCGAAGATGCCCTGCTGGGCGCACCAGGTGACCGCATCGCGGTACCAGGCGTCCTGCGCGCAGTCGCTGTAGGGCATCGGGATATCGACCGCCGGCTTGCCGGCCATGTTGTAGAGGACCTGCGCCATCTGGGCGCGGGTGAGCGAGACCATGGGCCCGAACACGCCGGCGTCCGCGTCGACGCCGAGCATGACGCCCTCATCGACCGCCCAGTCGACCGCCTCGTGATACCACGCGGACGCGTCGAGGTCGACGTAGCCCTCCGTCGGGCACACAGCGCCCGTGAGCTGCTCTGCGGCAGCGCGCGGGAGCGTGTAGAGCGCGCCCGTCGCGGATGCCGCATCGGTCCCGTGATCGAAGGCGGTCAGGTGGACGCAGCCGTCGAAGACCGCGGCCGAGGTGATGGAGACGCCCGTCGCGGAGTCGCCGCCGAGCCATGCCGTCCCCTCGCAGGCGAGTGTGTCGAGGTCGATGTACGCGGTGTCGCCGGAGCCCGCGATCGGGTGCGCGAAGATGAGGACGCCGTCTTCGACAGGGACGGTCACGCTCCTCTCGATGTCTCCGTAGTCCGAGTACGTGAAGGCGGATGCGCCCTCGATGGCGCCGAGGTCGTCGAGCGCGCCGCTTGCCGGGTCGACGGTGTATGCGTGCGACACGTACGACGTCGAGAGGTCGGTCCGCCCGCCGCCGACCGCGCCGATCACGTAGATCTCGCCGTCATGCGCGATGGGAGCGATCGGAGCGAGCGTGATGCCCGGGAACTGCTCCGTTCGGATCTCGGTCGCGGAGAGCTCCCCGTCGAGGCCCTCCAGCGAGGCGATCGCGTATCGTATGACCTGCTCGCCCGACGCGAGCTGGTACGCGGCGCCCACGAGCGCGTAGGAGGTGTCGCCGATCGTCGTCGCGCCCACGATCGAGGAGGCATAGATCGCCCCTGCGGCCTCCTCCGGGGTCGCGATGGCGGCGGTTCGCCGGTAGGGGCTCCATTCATCGCTCTTCGCGCTGTAGGTCGCCGCGAGCACGACGATGCCGCTCTCGTCCAAGTCGGTCGTGACGGCGACGATGTCGCTCCCGACGGCCGTGTAGGCTATCGGGGCGTGGGAATCATGCGTCGCCGACTGCCACGGCGCCCCGGGCGCGGCGCATGCGGTCCATGAGCCGCTTCCGGGATTGTCCGAGCGGTACAGGTAGGTGCCGACCGTGTCGGCGAGGTACAGGGCGTCCGAGGTGCCCACGAGGGCGCCCGTGGCGGCATCAGTCGTGTCGACGGGGAAGCCGTCGGTCCACATGATGTCGAAGGACGCCTCGCGCGCGGGGAGGCTGTAGGAGGCGCGATGGGTGCGGCCGGTCGACCGGTCGAGCACGTCGATGCGGTGGGACTCCCCGTCGAAGGCGTCGGAGGGCGCCGTGAAGGTCAGCTCGCTGTCGGTCTGCGCCGTGCACGCGACGTCCTCGCCGTCGAGGGTGACGCTCGCGTCGCTCAGGGCGTAGCCGTGGACGGTGACCGAGCCGGTCGCCGGGTCGGCGTCGACGGACCACGTGTTCGCGCTGATCACGTCGTCGTCGAGCGCCACGTCCCAGTCGAAGCGGCCGTCGGTCGCTGTGTGCTTCTCGACGCCTCCATAGGTCGTCGTGCTCAGCGGGACGGTCGATCCCACCAGCTTGCCGCGCAGCTCGAGCGCGTCCGCCTCGGGGTCGAGCGCCTCCAGCTGCCCGACGGTGCCGGCGGCGAGCGGGGTCGCCATGGACGTCCCGCTCATCTCGCCGTAGGGGGCGTAGTCGCTCGTCTCGTCGTCCACGCCGTCGCCGCCCACCAGGCCGATGCCGTAGGGCTCGATGTAGAAGGTGGTCCGCTCGCTCGACCAGACGCCGTCAGCGGGCGCGATGGAGGCCTGGACGGCGCCGATCAGCCGGTCGGACTCGGTGTCGAGGGCGGATAGGGAGGTGTCGTAGACGGTGGTCAGGTCGATGTTCAACTCGGAGATGGTCGACACGCCATGGAGCGGGACGGTCACGCCGTCCTTGACCGAGTAGAGGGACGGCACGATATACAGTCTCGTGTTGGCGGGGCTCGCGGCATCGATGCTCGCGCTCGCCCCGATGGCGAAGTCCTGCACCGCGTGCGACGTGCCGACGAACGGGTTGTCGAAATACCACTGGAGCGTCATGGTGTACGAGGAGCCCCCGCCGGCCCGGGAGGGGTCGAAGGTCACCTTGAGGCCGGGGGTGCCGTGGCCCGCATCGGCGACCTGCTCGATGGTGAACGCGTCGGTGGCCTCGGGCGAGGCGGGCGTCCCGTCGGCGTTATAGACGTAGAGCCGGTAGGTGGATGAGTCCGCGGCGTAATCGGAGAAGTCGTTCACGTACTCCAGGTCCTTGCCCGCGGCCAGCGACACGCTGGGGGAGAAGTAGGCGTGCGCGGCGTCGGTGCTGACCGTGGACATGATGTTGGAGCCGGGCAGCGCGAGGTCGACGGCAGTCTCGTTGAAGTTCGAGAAGGTCGACAGGGCGTTCGACTTGTTGCTCGAGGCGATGATGACGGCGTAGGGGCTCTCGAGGCCCGTGGTCGCCCCGGTGCCGACGGTGGCGGTGTCCGAGCCGGCGTTGCCCGCGGCGAAGACGGACAGGATGCCGAGCTTTCCGGCCTGGTTCACCAGGTAATCGAGCACCGGTGCGTAGGAGCCGATCTCCCAGGAGTTGCTCGCGCAGACGACGTTTTGCCCGGAGAGCGCGGCGCCGATGAGGTACTCGTAGGCGGAGACGATGTCTTTGAGGTACAGCACGCCCCCGCAGTCCTCGGGGGCAACCTTCAGCGCCATGATCTCGGTGTCGGCGCTCGCGCCCGCGATCCCCTCCGCGTTGTTCTGGATGCCGGCGATGACTCCCGCGCAGTGGGTGCCATGGGAGTCGACGGACGAGGTGCCCGGCGTCGGGTCGTCGTCGTTGCCGGCGAAGTCGTATCCGCACGACCCCGCCCCGCCGGGCAGGCCGGGGATGCCGGGGTTCTCCCACATGTGGTCGGCGAGGTCGGGATGGGAGGCGTCGACGCCCGTGTCGAGGACGGCGACGATGTTGCCCGAGGTCGCAGGCGCGCTCTCGCGGGCGGCGAGGGCCGCCTCGAGGTCGATGCCGGCGCTCTCGCTGGCCATGCTGTACTGCCAGCCGCGATACAGCGTGTCGTCGGGTGCGGACCCATCCACCGTCGCGATGTAGTTCGGCTGCGCCGCCACCACGAAGTCGAGCTCCTCGAGCTCGGCCACCAGCTCGTCGGCGTCGGCGCCCTCGCGCTCGACGAGCGCGACGCGCAGGTCCGCGCCCTCCGGGACGTCGCCGGATGCCCCCTCGTCGCTCTGGAGCTCGATGGCGCCCTGCTCGAGGGCTCGGTCGACGGTGGAGAAGTCCCACGTCTGGGCGACCGCGAAGCCCGCGCCCGCAAGCTCGTCGGCGCTCGCGGAGTCGTCGAGCAGGCTCACCTGGGAGTCGGATGCGCGGTACAGGACGAGCGCCTGGCCGGGCACGGCCTCCTGGTCGCTTCGCTGCGCCGCCGAGGAGGCCGCCGTCACGTTGGCGAGCAGGTCGGCCAGCGCGGGCTGGGCGAGCGCCGCGGCGGGGGCGAGCCCGCACGCCAGCGCGATGCCGAGCGCCCAGGCGAGCCTTCTGCGTCCGGTCGGTATCTTCATGACTGTTCCTTTCCTTGTGGGTGCAGTTTTTCCGCCTGCGCATCGGCGCGCCGACGGTGCCGTTATCCTTCGGCGAAGATGCCCGCGTCGACGGCGGAGACCATCATCTTGGCCATCTCGGCGCGGGTCATCGCGCGGCCCGCCTGGAGCTGCGCGCCCTCGGCGGTCTCGACCCCGCCGATGACGCCGCCTTCGACCGCCCAGGCCACGGCCGCGCGCGCCCATGCGGAGACGCCGTCGGCATCGGGGAAGCCGTCGAGGACGTCGGTCGTTTGGGCGTCGAGGTCGGCGCCCGCCGCCTTGGCGAGCACCGTGCAGAACTGCTCGCGCGTGAGCGCCTCTCCCACGCCGAACGCGTCGGATCCGCGGTAGCCCTCCATGACGCCGTCCGCCACCGCCCAGTTGACCGCGTCGGCGTACCAGGCTCCCTGGTCGACGTCGACGTGCCCTGCCGCGGGCGCGTCCGTGTCGGACGCTCCCAGGAGGTTCCACATGACCTGTGCCGCCTGCTCGCGCGCGAGCGTGTCGGTGGGGCCGAACGCGCCGTCCCCGTAGCCGCCCATGAGGCCGAGGTCCGCCGCGCGCTCGACCCAGGAGCTGTACCACTCATCTGCGGGCACGTCCGTGAAGGCGTGGTCGAACGGGTCGGCGTATGCCTTGATCGGGAAGTTGTCGTAGACGAGCAGGTCGCCCATCGGAAGGTTGTCGCCCGCGAGCATATCGGCCAGGTCGGACCATGCGCCGCCGGAGTACAGGTAGCTCTCACCCTCGTTGACGACCGAGCGGAAGAACACGGGCACCTGCGCCTGGATGACCGACTCCACGTCGTCTGCGATGGCCTGCTCCTGAGATGCCAGGTACTCGGAGACCTCCGCGTCCGTCGCGTCCGGATGCTCCTCGAGGTAGCCGGTACGCAACGTCTCGACGACCCGGTTCTCGATGGCGTGCGTCTGGCTCTCGCCGATGCGCAGGCTGTTGAGCTCGGCATCGCGATTCTGCCTGCTCGGCGCGCCCTGGAGCAGGATGCCGTACGCGCCGTCGGAGAGTCGCGCCGTGACGACCACCGAGAAGCGGTCGCCCTGGGAGAAGCCCATCTTCTCGCGGTCCTGGGCGGGGATCCTCTCCAGATGGTAGCCGCCGTACTCGTAGCTCGCCTCGAAGCTGGTGAGCAGCTCGCCGTCTGTCGGGTCGTCAGCGTCCTCGGCCAGGCGGAAGACCTCGTAGGTCACGGTCGTGCCGGGCTGCGCCGTCTCGCAGGACAGGCTCGTGAGCCTCTGGCCGTCCTCGGCCGTGAAGACGTTCGCCATGCGGGTGACGTCCTCGTGCCCCTGGGAGAACGACATCTGGGTCGGCAGGTAGTCGTACTGGTTGACGATGTAGGTCCCGTTCTTGTCGGTCTCCCGGCCGTCCACGTCGTAGTCGAGCGCCTCGACGGTCGAGATGCTCTGGTCGTAGTAGGACAGGTAGAAGTAGCCGTCGTCGCCGAAGTTGGACTTGTTGGGGAACTCGTTGCTCGCGGAGCCCCAGCTGTTCTTCACGATCCAGGCGCCGTCGGCCGGCGGCTGGTGCCCGGTCTTGAAGTTCTCCTTGGAGTAGTCGTCGTCCCAGCCCACGATGGCCACCGCGTGGTTCGTCATGGCCGGCTGGTAGGTGTAGTGCGCCCACGTCTCGGTGTTGATGTAGGCGTCGTCGGATTCCTCGCCGGGCTTGGACGCGTCGGCGCAAAACGCGATCGAGACGGCGCGCCCCTCGAAGAGCTGCTCCTTGATGGCCGCCGTCGCGTCCTCGTCGTACACGTAGGCGCCGCTCTCGTCGAACGTCGCGGGCGAGGGCAGGATGAACGACTCCTCGAGCGCCGCGGACGACCCGGCGCGCAGGGCCTCGTCCAGCGTCCAGGTGCCCGCCGCCGACCAGTACGCGTCGTGGTCGGCGATGCCCTCGTCGTTGCTGTAGGGGGCCATCGATTCGTCGACGGGCCCGATGCCGTTGGAGAACAGCGAGGTTGCATAGGTGACGTAGCCGCCGTAGTTGAGGACCGCGTTCTCGAGCGGGTACCCCAGCACCTGCTCGGCGAACTCCGGGTCGGGGACGTCATCGGTCTCGGTCAGCGCGTTGTAGCCGCCCTCACCGCCCTGGCCGTCGTACTTCGCGTCCGTTTCCTCGTCGTCGGGCAGGTGGGTGACCGCGAAGTAGGCGAGATGGCGCTCGGAGAGGTCCAAGCCGGTCTCCGCATAGGTGGTCCCCATTTCGGAGAGCAGGCTCGTCTCGGAGGCGGCGATGGCCGCGAAGCCCCAGCAGGTTCCCCAGGGGTTCTGGAACTTGACCGGCGTCACCACGCCGCGGTCGCGCAGGTCGAACTTGTCGGGCAGGATCTCGGA
>NZ_JACJMB010000051.1 GCF_016902615.1 Collinsella tanakaei | reverse complement strand
CCCCGAAGCCCACCCCGGCACCCGAACCGGAACTTCCTGCCGGATACCCCGAGAACCTCACCGAGGACGCGTTCTGCCCGGGCACCCTGCTGAGCGAAATCTCGTATCTGCTCCCTTTGGGCGCCGACGTCATGGGCATCCTGAACGAGTACTACCACATCGCGCGACTGCGCGGCACGCTCGCATGCTCCCGCAACCGCGCGACGTTCCCTCTGGGATACGCGAAAGACGGCGTCCGCAGCTATGCCACGATCCGCATCCGCCGCAACACGGCAAGCCACGGCGCGCCCTGGCTTATCGACGCCTGCACCGTCGACGACGAGCCTGCAGACCGATAAGCCCAGCTGTGCGCACGGCAGAGCTGCGTCCCAAGCACGCGCCGAACTCATCGCTCGCGCAACCCATATCCCGCTCCAACCAGCACGAAAAAAGGGGCTGCGGCCCGCTTCCCTGCGGACCGCCGCCCCGATCGTCGGCACCGAATGCAGCTTAGCGCCACGCACCTGCCTAGTCGCGCGTGAGCTTGCGATGGATGCGGTGCGGCTTCGCGGCGTCCTCGCCCAGGCGCGCCACGCGGTTCTCCTGGTAGGACGCGAAGTTGCCCTCGAACCAATACCAGGTGCCGGGGTTCTCGTCGGTACCCTCCCACGCGAGGATGTGCGTCGCCACGCGGTCGAGGAACATGCGGTCGTGGCTGATGACCACCGAGCAGCCCGGGAACTCGAGCAGCGCCGCCTCGAGCGACGAGAGCGTCTCGACGTCGAGGTCGTTCGTGGGCTCGTCGAGCAGCAGAAGGTTACCGCCCTGCTTCAAGGTGAGCGCGAGGTTCAGGCGGTTGCGCTCGCCGCCGGACAGGACGCCGGCGCGCTTCTGCTGGTCGGAGCCCTTGAAGCCGAAGCTCGCCACGTACGCGCGGCTCGGCACCTCGGTCTCGCCCACGAGCATGCGGTCGGTACCGCCCGACACGACCTCCCACAGCGTCTTATCGGGGTCGATGCCCTCACGCATCTGGTCGACATAGGAGATCTTCACGGTCTCGCCGAGCTCGATGGTGCCCGACGTGGGCTGCTCGGCGCCGACGATCATCTTGAACAGCGTCGACTTGCCCACGCCGTTCGGGCCGATGACGCCCACGATGCCGTTGCGCGGCAGGGTGAAGGACAGGTCATCGATCAGCACGCGGCCGTCGAACTCCTTGTGCAGGTGCTCGACCTCGAGGACCTTCGCGCCCAGGCGCGGGCCGACCGGGATGCGGATGTCGGTGTAGTCGAGCTTCTGGCTTGCGCGGGCCTCGGCCTCCATCTCCTCGTAGCGCTCGAGACGCGCCTTGTTCTTCGCCTGACGGGCCTTGGGCGAGCTGCGCACCCACTCGAGCTCGGCGGCCATGCGCTTGGCGAGCTTGGCGTCGCGCTGGCCCTGCGCGGCGATGCGCGCGGCCTTCGTCTCCAGGTAGGTGGAGTAGTTGCCCTTGTAGGGATACAGGTGACCGCGGTCGACCTCGCAGATCCACTCGGCGACGTTATCCAGGAAGTAGCGGTCGTGCGTGACGGCGAGCACGGCACCCGGGTAGTTGTGGAGGAAGTGCTCGAGCCACAGCACGCTCTCGGCGTCGAGGTGGTTCGTCGGCTCGTCGAGCAGCAGCAGGTCGGGCGCCTCGAGCAGCAGCTTGCAGAGGGCCACGCGGCGGCGCTCGCCGCCGGAGAGGACGGACACCGGCATGTCGGCGTCAGGGCACTGCAGCGCGTCCATCGCCTGGCCGAGCTTGCTGTCGATGTCCCAGCCGTCGGCGGCGTCGATCTCGTCCTGGAGCTTGCCCATCTCCGCCATGAGGGCGTCCATGTCGCAGTCCGGGTCGCACATCTCCTCGCCGATCTTGTTGAAGCGATCGACCTTGGCGAGCAGGTCGCCGAACGCCATGCGGATGTTCTCGATCACGGTCTTGTCGTCATCGAGCGGCGGCTCCTGCTCGAGCAGGCCCACCGTGTAGCCCGGCGTGAGGCGCGCCTCGCCGTTGGAGACCTCCTCCTTGCCGGCCATGATCTTGAGCAGCGTCGACTTGCCCATGCCGTTCGGGCCAACGACGCCGATCTTCGCGCCGGGATAGAACGACAGCGTGACGTCGTCCAAGATGACCTTATCGCCATGCGCCTTGCGCGCCTGATACATGGTGTAGATGAACTCTGCCATGATGCTCCTTATATCGAACGATGCGATGCTCAGCGCGCATATTGTCGCATGGAGACCCCGCGCCGTGCGAGGGCTGCGCGGTAAATCCACGGCCGTGCGCGGCGTGGGCGCGCGTCGATGGCGCTCTCGTGAACGGGCGCCGCGAGGACATCTTCTGCCGTCGATGCGGGAATGATGACAAGGACGCACCCTGCCTGTCATCATGACAGGCGAACAGATCTTGCAAGCGAGGAGGACCGCCATGGACCAGCCCATACCCGCCGGCGCTGAGGCCGGCACCGATACGCCCGAGACCGCGTCGGACCGTCTCGAGATCATCATGGGGAAAGAGGGCGTCGCGCGCCTCGAGGCCTCGCGCGTGCTCGTGCTCGGCTGCGGCGGCGTGGGCTCGAGCTGCGTCGAGGCGCTCGCGCGCGGGCGTGTCGGCACGCTCGCCATCGTGGACAAAGACGTCGTCGCACCGAGCAACATCAACCGCCAGGCCATCGCCTTCACGAGCACCGTCGGGCGCAGGAAGATCGACGTCATGGCGGCCATGATCTCCGATATCAATCCCGCCTGCACCGTCATCGCGCGCGACGCGTTCGTGCTGCCCGACAACCTCGAGGCCACCATCGACGCGGTGCGCGATGCCTGCGGGGGCGAGCTCGACTGCATCGTCGACGCCATCGACACCGTCTCGACCAAGATCGCGCTCGCCGAGCTCGCCGAACGGCGCGGCTGGCGCCTCATCAGCAGCATGGGCGCTGCCAACAAGCTGATGCCCGATGCCCTGCGCATCGCCGACATCTACGAGACCTCGCGCGACGCCCTCTCCCGCATCGTGCGCAAGGAGTGCCGGCGGCGCGGCGTGCGCCACCTCACTGTCCTCTACTCCACCGAGGAGGCAGTCTGCCACGTCCCCAGGCAGCCAGACGGCAGCCGCGGGGCGCTCGGCACCGCATCCTACATGCCGCCCATCATGGGGCAGATGATCGCAGGCTGGGTCATCCGGCAGCTCTCCGGCGTGGGCGCGGATGCAACACCCACCGAATAGCGGGAGGCGAACCATGCACCTGGTGGACATGCACTGCCATCTCGACCTTATGGCCAACGGACCAGCCGTCGCCGCCCAGGCCGCGACGGTCGGCCTCGGCATCCTGAACGCGGGCGTGACGCCCGATGCCTTCCGCGCGGCGCGGGCGGCCTATGCGAACGCACCGACCGCCCGCTGCGCGGCGGGCCTTCATCCCTGGTGGATCGACGACGGGCGCTGCGGTGCGGCCGATGTCGACCTGCTGGTGGAAGAGCTTGCGCGCACGCCCTTTGTGGGCGAGGTCGGCCTCGACTTCGCCGCTCGCCATCGAGCGAGCGCCCCCGCCCAGACCGAGGCGTTCGAACGCATCGCGAAAGCCTGCGCCGACCATCCGCTGCCAAAGCGCCTGCTCACCATCCACGCCGTGCACGCCGCGAGCACCGTGCTCGACATCCTCGAGCGCTACGACCTCACGCGCTCCGCCGCCTGCATCATCCACTGGTTCTCCGGCACGAGCGACGAGCTTGCCCGCGCCCGGCGGCTCGGCTGCCTGTTCTCGGTCAACGAGTTCATGCTCGCCACGCGCCGCGGACGCGAGTACGCGCGCCAGATCCCCACCGATCGCCTGCTTTTCGAGACCGACCTGCCCTCGCATGACGGGCCGGGGTCTGCCGCCGAGCTCATGGCCTCGCTCGAGCGCACGCTCGCGACCGTCGCCGCGCTGAAGCGCACAGAGCCCTTCACCCTTGCCAACGAGGTCTGCGCCCACAGCTGCGAGCTGCTCGACCTGCATGGCGCGACGCCGGAACCAACCCCGACGGAGACCGCCGCGCCGTCCACCAACGAGGCCGTATAGCGCCCGCTCGCCCGGGTATGGACGTAGTAGAGGGCGCACCCGGCGACCCTCGCACGTCTCGTCGAGAAGGGAGAGATCATGGTCGAGTCCATCGCCCTGCTGCTGCAGATCATCGTTCCGCTGGTAATCGTATTCGTCCTGCTGGAGGCGCTCTCCTTCGTCCTGCCGAACGTTATCCACCGCTGGTGGGTGCGCTTCAGCCCCGACGCCGACGCACCTGAACTCACCTGGTCGGCGCACGCCGAGACCTTGGCGCCCGCAGGCGTGGCGTCGCTTGCCGGCAAGCCGCTCAACCCCGCAGCCGCCCGCCCGCTCATGAACAGCCGCCCGATTCGCCAGGCGGCATAGGTGCGAGCTGCCCTGGCACCGCGGCACGGCACATCTGAAACACGCGATGGGGTCCCGAAGGACCCCATCGTCATGTCGTGCGTATCTGTTTCGAATCGCCCGTGCGTGCATCCTACCTCGTGACGCGCAGCAGGTCGGGCACGGTATCGATAATCGCATTCGCCTCGTCCTGCGAAAAACCGAAGCGCTCCTCGCGCTTGGCGACCACGAACAGGCCCGCCGCGCGGCCGGCGGCGATGCCGTACGCGGAGTCCTCGAGGCAGCAGCACGCGCTCGCCGGCAGACCGAGCAGATCGAGCGTATGCAGGTAGATCTCCGGATCCGGCTTGCTTTCATGGAACTGCTCGCCCGATACGATGGGGTCGAACCGGCCAGCAAGACCGCACGCGTCGAGCACCTGCAGGATGTTCGCCATCGGCGATGAGGAGGCGAGCGCCACGCGCACCCCCATCTCGTGCAGCGCCGCAACCGTCTCGACGACACCCGGGTTCAGCAGGTCCGCATAGGGGCGTGGGCGCGTGGCCGCCCACGCGTTGTAGATGGCCTCGGCCTCATCTCCGCTCATGCGCCCTCGCCCGCCGCGCTCCATCCACTTCACGAGGCTGCGCTGGAACGCCTGATGGCTCATGCCGACCTGGTTTTTGCGCTCCTCGAGCGTGATACCGAGGCCCAAATCATCACTCAGATGGGCCAACTCGTCGAAATAGAACTTCTCGGTGTCGACGATCACGCCGTCCATATCGAAGATGACGGCCTTGAACGGAAACGGCATCGAATCAACCTTCCCTTGCCGATGGAACTGACAGACGCCCCGTGCGAAAGCGGCGCGCGGGGCAGGCACACAAAAGCGGCCCGCCGCGCACGTGCGACGGGCCGCAGACGCAATCCGCTAACGGCGGTTCGCGCGATAGAACTCGATAAGCGCCTTGGTGCTCGCGTCTTGCGCGTTCATGGCGTCGTCGTCGTGGAACGCCGGGGTGATCTGCTTGGCGAGCTGCTTGCCGAGCTCCACGCCCCACTGGTCGTAGGAATCGAGGCCCCAGACCGTGCCCTCGACGAACGTGATGTGCTCGTAGAGCGCGATGAGCGCGCCCACGGCGTGCGGCGTGAGGTCGATGCCGAAGATGGAGGTCGACGGGCGGTTGCCGGTGAACACGCGCGCCGGGACCATCCACTCGGCCGTGCCCTCGGCGCGGACCTCATCGGCGGTCTTGCCGAAGGCGAGGGCCTTGGTCTGGGCGAGGAAGTTGCCGAGGAACAGCTCGTGCACGTCCTGGTCGCCGTCCTTCGTGGGGTTCGGGGTGTTCACGAAGGCGATGAAGTCGGCGGGGATGAGCTGCGTGCCCTGGTGGATCAGCTGGTAGAAGGCGTGCTGACCGTTCGTGCCCGGCTCGCCCCAGAAGATCTCGCCCGTGGCGGTCGTGACCGGCGTGCCGTCCCAGCGCACGCTCTTGCCGTTGGACTCCATGGTGAGCTGCTGCAGGTAGGCGGCGAAGCGGTGCAGGTACTGGTTGTAGGGCAGCACCGCATGGCTCTTCGCACCGAAGAAGTTCACGTACCACACGTTGATGAGGCCCATGAGGGCGACGACGTTCTCCTCGAGCGGCGTGTTCTGGAAATACTCGTCCACGTCGTGGAAGCCCTTGAGGAAGCACGCGAAGCGCTCGGGGCCGAAGGCGATGATGAGGGAGAGGCCCACCGCGGAGTCCACGGAGTAGCGGCCGCCGACCCAGCTCCAGAAGCCGAAGGCGTTCTCAGGGTCGATGCCGAAATCCGCCACGAGGTCGAGCGCGGTGGAGACGGCGACGAAGTGCTTCTTGATGGCCTCGGCGCAGCTCTCGTCGGAGCCGTCGATGGCGCCCGCGGCCTTCAGGGTCTCAAGCAGCCAGGTCTTGGCCTCGCGCGCGTTCGTGAGCGTCTCGAGGGTGGTGAACGTCTTGGAGACGACGATGACGAGCGTGGTCTCCGGGTCGAGGCCGCGGACCTTCTCGGCCATGTCGTTCGGGTCGATGTTCGAGACGTAACGGCAGTCGATGCCGGCATCCGCATAGGGCTTCAGGGCCTCGTAGACCATGACCGGGCCGAGGTCGGAGCCGCCGATGCCGATGCTCATGACGTGCTCGATCTTCTTGCCGGTGACGCCCTTCCACGCGCCGGAGCGGACCTTCTCGGCAAAGGCGTACATGCGCTCGAGCACCTCGTGCACGTCGGCGACGGTGTCCTGGCCGTCGACGATGAACTTGCCGGCGTCCGTGGCGGGGCGGCGCAGCGCGGTGTGCAGCACGGCGCGGTCCTCGGTCGTGTTGATGTGCACGCCGGCGTACATGGCGTCGCGGCGCTCCTCGATGCCAACCGCGCGGCCGAGGTCGACCAGCAGGCTCATGGTCTCATCGGTCACGAGGTTCTTGGAGAGGTCGATATGGAACTCGCCGAGGTCGTAGCTGAGCTTGGACACGCGGTCGGGATCGGCGGCAAACCAGCCCTTGAGGTCCACGCCGGCGGCGGTCAGCTCGTCGTAGTGCTTCTGCAGAGCTGCCCACGCAGGCGTGCTCGTGACATCGATGGGTGCGGAAACGGTAGACATGCAGGTCCTCCTCGTTCTTGCGGGCGCGCACCGGCGCCCAACAGTCAGGTGGCTTCATTCTAGCGCAGCGTCCCGCCGCGACATCGCCAAACCGGACAGCGCTGCCGCAAACGTTACAACACCGCCCGCGAGGAACGAAAAGGCCCCGTGCCTGCCGTTCGGGAACCGAAAAACGGAGGCGGAGGCGCCCCGAGGGCCCGGCCCACTCCCCAATCGTCGGCCGCCCCCTCGGGGCGGCGGCCCCCGGACGGTGCCGTGCGCATCCGCACGTGCCGTTTGCCGAAAACCCCATCCCGTTCATTCTCTATTCCCAGCATCCATTCGGCCGTCTTGCCGCCGGCGCCGCGCACCGTGGGATACTAGTCGATATATATGCCGGATGCGGATCGGCCGGCTTCGAAACCGAGAAAGGAATCGCACATGGTGCATATGAACGGCACATGGCGCGACCGGACGAGGGACCTCGTCCGGCGCGGCGCGCTCGCGCTCGGCATCGCGACCACCGCGCTGGGGGCCGCGGCGGCGCCGGCGCTCGCGCTCGACGCGGACGACCTCGGCTACGCAAAGGCCCACGAGGCGTACAACTTCACCCCCGGCACCTCGAACATCCGCCTCCAGACGG
>NZ_JACJMB010000006.1 GCF_016902615.1 Collinsella tanakaei | reverse complement strand
CAGTCTGATCGAATCTAGGCAACTCGAATCATACCGGGGCGGGCCGTGCCCTCCTGTCTATCTGGACGCTATGCTGCTGTCAAAGTGCGCAAGAAATTGTACGTTACCGACGGGGTAGTTTGGAGACGCCCGGCACCGCTCGGTGCCGGGCGTCTCCAAACTACCCCGTCCCCCCAGAGGACACCCGTCCCCGGTGGATTGCAGGCTAATTGGCGTGAGGGCAGGAGTCGCAGGCGCAGCTCGAACCCGAGGTCGCCTCGGTGCTCGCCGAGCCGCCGCGCTGGTCGGTGTTGTAGAAGCCCGACCCCTTGAACTCGATGCCGCTCGCGCTGAAGACCTTCTCGGCTGCGCTGCCGCAGTCGGGGCAGGTGATGCTCGGGTGCTCGGTCATGCCGTGCTCAACCTCGAAGACGGAGCCGCACGAGGTGCAGCGATAGTCATAGCGTGCCATGGATCTTTCCCCTCTGTCGCTTCTCATGAAAGCCCCGCCGCACGTCAGGTGCGGCGGGGGATGCGTTTTACCGTGAATACTGTACCCAAATCCTCGCAATATGCAACGATACGGAGGATAGAATCAGCGAGCTTCCACCGTATCCGAACGTCCGCAGGCGTCCGCGAGGTCGCGGATGCGTTCGATGGAGGCGACAAGCGTCTCCTCGTCCGCCTGCCAGCTCCAGTTGCCCTCGGCCGTGCCGGGAACGTTCATGCGGGCGTCGTCATCGAGCAGCATGACGTCTTGCAGCTGCAGCATGACGAGGTCGGCAGAGCTCTTGAAGGCGCTCTCGATGATGCCGAGGGCGAGCTCTTCTATCTGTTCGGTGTCGGCGTCTTGCGCCCAGCGCGCGCTCGTCCACCCGACGAGGGTGGAGGTGTCGTGCGTGGAGGTGTAGACGACCTTCTCGGAGGCGGGCTTCACACCGTCGCGGACGTCGTAGTCCTCGAACTCGAGCACGTCCATGCCGGGGAAGCCGCAGGAGGCCGTGAGGGCGCGCACCGCCGGGGTGAGGTATCCCAGGTCCTCGGCGATAAGCGGGAGTTTGCCGAACTCGCGCTCGGCGCGGCGGAACAGATCGATACCCGGGCCGGGTAGCCAGCGACCGGCGCTACCGTCCTTGCCGGCGGGAATCGAGAAGAAGGACTGGAAGCCGAGGAAATGGTCGAGGCGCACGCGGTCGTAGAGGGCGAGCGAGCGGCGCAGGCGCTCGATCCACCAGGTGTAGCCGTCATCGCGCATGACGTCCCAGCGATACGTCGGGTTGCCCCAGATCTGACCGGTCGCGGAGAAGCGGTCGGGCGGGGTGCCGGCGATCTCGGTGGGCTTGCCGTCGCGCGAGAGCGTGAACATGCCCGGTTCGCTCCACGCGTCGGCGGAGTCGTCGGAGACATACATGGGGATGTCGCCGATGATCTCGATGCCGTGCACATGCGCGTAGGCGAGCAGCTCGGCCCATTCGGTGTCGAAGCGGTACTGCGCGAAGGCGTAGAACCCGGCCGCGTCGATGAAGCGGGCGTCATCGAGCATACGGACGTCGTAGTGCCTGTAGGCGCGCGGCCAGCGATGGCGGCTGGCGCCGCGCGAGGCGTCCTTCAGGGCCATGAAGGCGCAGTAGGGGTCGAGCCACACCTCGTTGCGGGACAGGAACGCCCGGTAGGCCGGATCCTTCTCGCCGCCTGCCCGGCAGAAGGCCTCATAGGCCTCCTCGAGTTCCTCACGGGTCTCCTCGAGCAGGTCGATGTTGCCGGCGAAGGCGGAGGGGCCGGCGTAGGGGGAGCCGAACTGGTCGGTCGGGTTCACGGGCAGCACCTGCCAATAGCGGGCGCCCATGGCCGCGAGATGGTCGATGAAGCGGCGTGCGGGCGCGCCGAGCGTGCCCGGTCCGAGCTCTGCCGGGATCGAGGTGATGTGGCAGACGACGCCCCAGCCGCGCGTGAGCGGCTTCTGCAGGCGCTGCTGGTCGTGGCCGTAGACAACGGCGCTGCCGAGCGGCCAGAGCGTCAGCTCGCAGGTCCCGTCATCTTCGGCCACAAGATCGATTCCGCTGATGACGTCGAGCATGCGCTCGCCGCAGGCGGGAACGTGCACGGTATGCATGTTCGCGAGGCTGCGGTTCACCACGACGGTCGCTGCCTGGCCGTCCTCGCCGCGGCGCGTGAAGGTCAGGATATCGTCATCGAGCGCCTCGGCCTCGATGGTGCCGGTCGTGAACAGCGGCAGCGCGCGGCGCAGCGCCGCGGTGTTCCTCACCATGGTGAAGAAGTCCCTGTCCTCGTGTCCCCAGGGGAACGTCGCGCGGTTGCCGGGGTCGGTGAGGCCCTGGACGCCCGCCTCGTCGCCGTAGTAGATCGAGGGGACGCCGCGAAACGTCATCTGGATGAGCGAGGCCAGCCAGAAACGGCTCTTGGCGAGGTTCAGCTGCTCGTCGGTCAGACGGTAGGTGCTGCGCTCCTCCTCCGAGACGCTATCGGGGTTCGGGACTCCGCCGAGCAGCGAGATGATGCGGGCGCGATCATGGCTGCCGAGCAGGTTGAGCGCGCAGGCGAGGGCCTCGTCGGGGTAGTTCTCGCGCAGCGTCTCGATGGCCTCGGCAGCGTCATGGGCGGTGTAGCCGCTCTCCTCGCCAAGCAGAAGGCCGAGCACCATGTCACGGAACGGATAGTTCATGGCCGAGTCGAGCTCGGACCCAAGCAGGTAGTGGCGCAGCTTGCCATAGGCGATCTTGTTGGAGGCGTCCTCCCAGACCTCGCCAAGCACGAGCGCATCGGCACGCTCCCTGACCGCCGCGGCCTTGATGTCGGCCAGGAGCTCATCGGAGAGCTCATCGGCCACGTCGAGTCGCCATCCGCGCGCGCCGGCGCGCAGCCAGTGGCGGATCACGCCGTCGGGGCCCAAGATGAGGTTGCGGATTGCTTCGGACTGCTGGTTCACGGCGGGCATGTTGCCCACGCCCCACCAGCAGTCGTAGGTGCCGTCCTCCTTGATGCGGAAGGCGTCCTTCCAGTCGGACTCGGGGTCTTTCGACCAGGCGCCGGGCTCCGGGTAGTTGCCGAATGCGTTGAAGTAGATGGAATCGCTGCCGGTGTGGTTGAACACACCGTCCAGGATGATGCCGATGCCGTGGCGCCGCGCGGAGGCGCAGAGGCTCCGGAAATCCTCCTCCGTTCCGAGAAGGGGATCGATCTTCATGTAGTCGGCCGTGTCGTAGCGATGGTTGCTGGCCGCCTCGAAGATGGGATTCAGATAGATGGCCGTCACGCCCATCTCGGCAAGGTAGTCGAGGTGCTCCTCGATACCGCGCAGCGACCCTCCGTAGAAGTCCCAGCTGCGAATCGAGCCGGTCTCGTCGCGGTCATAGATCGGCGGGGTGTCCCAGTCCTCGACGATGCGCTGCTCGCAGCCGCGGCGCGGGTGGGCACGGCGCTCGAGCGCACGCTGCTTCCAGTCCTCATCGCGCGCGAAGCGATCGGGGAAGATCTGGTAGACGATGCCGCGCTCGTACCAGGCGGGGCGCGTCTGGCGATGGCGAAAGACCGTGATCTGGAACGAGGGGACGTTCTCGTAGTCGTAGGTCACGCCCTCGCCGCCCACATGGCCCTGCGGTGCGCCGACGCGCAGCTCGAAGCCGTCGACGGTGCGCACGATGAAGCTGTACCACACGATCTGCGGCTCGTCCCACGTGACGGTGGTCGAATAGGTGCCGTCGTCATTGCGGTCGAGCGGGTAGAGCTTCTCGCCCTCGCCGTCGACCCAGGTGCGCAGCGTGCACTGGATACCCGCGGCATCCTCCTTGCGGACCTCGAGCGACAGCGTCACGGGCGTGCCCGCGGTGACCGCGCCGAAGGGGGTGCGGTACTGCGGGAGCCTGCTGTTATGCCTAAGCTTCATATATCGTCCTTGCGTGTGACCCCCTCGCGGCACCCGTGAGGGGCGATGTTCGAACCTGCGGCGATAACGCCAAACGTACAGTTTAGCGTATGCATGGCTGCCCATGAGACTCATCCGGAGAGTTTGTTTGACGGGCACCCTCGGGATGGTTCTTTTCGTGTTCGCTTATCGCGAGGCGGGTTGTTCGGTTAATGAGAAAACCGCCCGCCCCGGCGATCCGGGACGGGCGGCTATGAAGCGGCAAGCGCGATGCGGTGCGCGTTAGCGACGCTTACGGGTCGACGCCTTGCGGGCCGCAGAGACGGATGTCGCCTTCGGGGCCTTCGGCTCCTCGGCGGGCTTCTCAGCGGCAGCAGGGGCGGAAGCGGCCTTGGATGCCGGCTTCTCAGCTGCCTCGGTCGGAGCCGCGGCAGCCTTCGTGGACGCGGTCGACTTCTTGGCGGCCGTGGTTGTCTTCGCGGCGGTCGCCTTGGTCGCGGTCTTCGTCGCGGCGGCCTTCGTGGCGGTCTTAGTCGCCGTCGCCTTGGGCGCGGAAGCCTCAGGTGCGGTCTCGGCTGTAGGCTCTGCAGCCTTTGCCGCAGCCGTCTTCGCGGAGGCGGCCTTGTTCGTCGTCTTCTTGGCGGCGGGCTTGGCCTCGGTGGCGGCAGCCTTGGTCGCGGCAGCCTTGGTCGTGGCCGTCTTCTTCGCGGCCGTGGTCTTCGTCGCCGTGGCCTTGGCGGCCGTGGTCTTAGTCGCGGTGGTCTTCGTGGCCGTGGTCTTCGTGGCCGTGGACTTCGCGGCGGTCGTCTTGGCCGTGGTGGTCTTGGCAGCGGTCTTCGTCGTCGTGGACTTGGCGGCCGTGGTCTTCGTTGCGGCCCTGCGCGTGGTCTTCGCGGCCGGCTTCTTCGAAGGTGCGGCCACCGCTTCCCCCGGCTTCACCTCAGGTGCGACCTCGGCGGCAGGCGCCTCGGTAGCGGCAGGAGTCTCGGCGACCGGCGCCTCGGCAGCGACAGGAGCCTCGCCGGCAGGCGTCTCGCTCTTGGCGGGAGCCTCCTCGACGGCCTCTTCCGGCTTGGTTTCCGGCTCAGGTGCAGCCTCGGGCTCGACCTCGGGCTCAGCCACGGGCTCAGCCACGGGCTCAGCCACGGGCTCGGGCTCCGGCTCAGGCACAAAAGGGACGAAGCGCGCGATCTCGGGATGCAGCCCGTAGTAGAGGTCCATGTACTGCTCGGCGGAGCGCTTCCAGCTGAAGTCGGCATCCATGGCGTTGTCGATGAGGTGATTCCACGCGTCCTTGTCATCCCAGAACGTGCGCGCCGCACGGAAGACGGCATCGCCCATCTCGTCGCCGTTGAAGTGCGTGAACGTGAAGCCCGTGCCCTCGCCGGTGAACTTGTTGTAGGGGATGACGGTGTCCTTGAGGCCGCCGGTCTCGCGCACGATCGGCAGGGTGCCGTAGCGCATGGCGATCATCTGGGACAGGCCGCAGGGCTCGAACAGCGACGGCATGAGGAACATGTCGGCGCCGGAGTACATGCGCTGCGACAGGAACGGGTCGAACTCGATGCGCGCGGCCATTGTGCCGGGGTAGGTGCGCTCGAAGTAGCGAAGCGCCTCCTCGTACTCAGCGTCGCCGGTGCCGAGAACGGCCACCTGGACGCCGCCGGACAGGATGCGGTCGAGCGAGTAGGTGACGAGGTCCATGCCCTTTTGGCGCGTAAGGCGCGTGACCATGGCCATGAGGGGACGGTCGTCGCGCACCTCCAGGCCGAGCTCCGCCTGGAGCGCCGCCTTGCAGGCGGCCTTGCCCGAGCGGTCGTCACGGGTGTAGTTCTGGTGGATGCGGTCATCGGTCGCGGGGTCGTTGCGCTTGACGTCGAGACCGTTCAGGATGCCGGAGAGGATGGACTCGCGGCGGCGCAGGACGCCGTCGAGGCCCTCGCCGAACTCGGGCGTGCGAATCTCCCACGCGTAGGTGGGGGAGACGGTCGTGATGGCGTCGGAGTAGTTGAGGGCGCCCAGCATGTAGTTGATGGAGCGGGCGTCGCAGCGCAGCTGGCGCACGGCGGGCTCGATATGGGAGAGGCCGAGCACGTCGCCGAGCAGCATGTCGGTGAACTGGCCCTGGAAGGCGATGTTGTGGATGGAGAACACCGTCTTCACGTTCTGATAGAGGGGGTTGCCCATGTAGAACTCGCGCAGGAAGACCGGGGCGAGCGCGGTGTGCCAGTCGTTGCAGTGGAGCACGTCGCAGACGAAGCCGTCCGGCAGGTACTGCAGGCTCTCGCAGATGGCCTTCGAGAAGAAGGCGAAGCGCTCGCCGTCGTCGAAGAAGCCGTAGGGGTAGCTGCGGTTGAAGTAGTGCTCGTTGTCGAGGAACAGGTAGGTCACGCCGTCGTACACGAGGCGCTCGAGGCCGCAGTACTCGTTGCGCCAGCCCAGGGGCACATAGAACTGGCCGACATGCTCCATCTGGTTCTTGTAGGTATCGGCGATGGTGGCGTACTTCGGCACCATGACGATCACCTCGGCACCGGCCGCGGCCAGGGCGGCGGGAAGCGAGCCCGCGACGTCGCCGAGCCCACCGGTCTTCACGAACGGTGCCGCCTCGGCGGAGGCGAACACGATATGAAGCTTTTCGTTTGCCATGGAATACTCCGTATTCTGTCGTGTTGGTGAATCGCCGCCCGGCGAAGCGAGCCGGGCGGCGATTTCAATGATACCGCTCCCGTCGCGGTCGTGCTGACGGGGGTCGGTAAGGTGTCAAGAGTGTAACGTCTTATGCGATGGGCGCCTTACCGACCGTGAGGATGGCATCAGGGGTGCCGCGCAGCTCGGTGTTGGCGGGCACGACGTTGTTCTTGTCGATGATCGCGTTCTCCACGCGCGCGCCGCTCTTGATGATGACGCCCTGGTTGATGATGGAGTTCACGACGTTGGCGCCGGACTCGACCACGACGCCGCGCGAGAGGATGGAGTTACGGACGGTGCCCATGATCTCGCAGCCCGCGGAGATGCGGGAGTTGCAGGCGATGGAGCCGGCGGCGTACTTCGCCGGGGGCGCGTCGTGGGCCTTGGTGAGGATCGGGCGGTCCTTGCGGAACAGCTGGTTGTTGATGACCGGGTCGAGCATCTCCATGGAGCGCTGGTAGTAGGTGCGCTCGTCGAACATGCCGACGGCGAGGCCCTTGAACTCGTAGCTGCACACGTCGATGCGCGCGAAGTCGCCGGCGATGGCCTCGAAGATGTCGAGGTAGTCGGCAGAGGCATAGCGGTCGATGATCTCGAGCAGCAGGTCGCGGTTGATGATGAAGCAGTCGACGAACTTGTTGTCGCCGTACTTGCAGCCTTCCTTGACCTCCTGGACGCGACCGGCGTCGCCGATGACGAGCGAGCACGCCTCCTCATGGTCGCGCTCGGCCTTGACGTAGACCATCGTGAGGCCCACGCCGGAGGCCTCGTGCGCCTCGATGATGGCGTTGAGGTCCATGTTGAAGATGATGTTCGAGCCCATCATCACGACATAGGGCTCCGTGGCGCGCTGGAAGAGCGTCTTGTTGGAGATGATGTCGCGCAGCAGGAAGCGCATGCCGGGCTTCGTGGTGCCGTAGGGGTTGCCGGGCAGCGGGAACAGGCCGCCGCGCTTGCGGTCGAGACCCCAGTCCTTGCCGTGGCCGACGTGGTCGATGATGGAGCGGTAGTTGCCCGGCATGACGAGACCGACCGTCTTGATGCCCGCGTTGGCCATGTTGGACAGCGGGAAGTCGATGAGGCGGTAGCGGCCCATGACGGGGACCGAGGCGATGGGACGGCTCTGCAGGAGCATCTCCTGCTTGAGGGCCGTGTAGTTGGCTGTGATGTAACCGATGGCCTTGTTATTGATCATCGGATCATTCCCCCTTCCCGATGACGACGTCGTTGCCGACGACGGCGGTGTCCTTCTGCATGTCGACCGATCCGAGCTTCACGCCCTCCTCCACGACGGCGTTCTCGCCGAGGATCGCGCGGACGACGTGCGCGCCGCTCTTCACGACGGCGCCGGGAAGCAGGACGGAGTCCTCGACGATGGCGCGCTCCTCGATTACGCAGTCCGTGGAAAGGATGGAGTGCCTGGCGGTGCCGAAGACCTCGCAGCCGTTGGAGACGAGGCAGTCGTCGACGCGGCCGTTCGGGCCGATGTAGTGCGGCGGGCGCGTCGTGTCGTTGCTCATGATCGGCGCGGCCTTCTCGTAGATGTCGAACTCGGGGTTCTGGCCGAGCAGGCCCATGCTCGTCTCGTGGTAGGAGGCGATGGTGCCGACATCCTTCCAGTAGCCGTGGAACTTGTGGACAAAGAGGCGCTTGCCCTCCTCGAGGGCCTTCGGGATGATGTCGCCGCCGAAGTCGTGGCTGGAGCGCTGGTCGAGCGCGTCCTCCTCGAGCGCCTTGATGAGGAAGTCGGACGAGAAGATGTAGATGCCCATGGACGCGAGGTTCGAATCGGGCTTATCGGGCTTCTCGGTGAACTTCGTGATGCGGTCCTGGTCGTCGGTCGTAAGGATGCCGAAGCGGCTCGCGTCCTCCCAGGGTACCGGCATGACGGCGATGGTGAGGTCGGCCTCGTTCTTGATGTGGTTGTCGAGCATCTCGCGGTAATCCATGCGGTACAGCGCGTCACCGGAGAGGATCAGGACATACTCGGGGTCATGGAGCTTGATGTAGTCGAGGTTCTGGGTCACGGCGTCAGCGGTGCCGTTGTACCACGCGCCGCCCTCTTGCGTGGCGTAAGGGGGCAGGATCGAGACGCCGCCGCCGCGCTCGTCGAGGTCCCAGGCAGATCCGCTGCCCAGGTACGCGTGCAGACGATAGGGGCGGTACTGAGTCAGCACACCCACCGTGTCGATACCGGAGTTGGCGCAGTTCGACAGCGTAAAGTCGATGATGCGGTACTTGCCGCCGAACGAGACCGCCGGCTTCGCGATCTTAGATGTGAGCGCCCCCAATCTGCTTCCCTGTCCTCCTGCGAGGAGCATAGCGATGCATTCTTTTTTACTCATCGAATTCTCCTTCATTGCGTACCGTGCAATAACTGCCTTACCGTATGTCTGCTTTCAGGCGGGTGCTCCCGCATGTGAGGGCACCCGCCCGCAAAAGCCGTGTATGCGCCGGCCCAGGCGCGCACGCCCCTAGGCGTGCCAGATCTCGTCGCGATACTCGCGGATGGTGCGGTCGGACGAGAAGTGGCCGGAGTTCGCGATGTTCATGAGGGCCATGCGCTGCCAGGTGCGCTGGTCGTCATAGACCGCGGTGAGCTCCTCCCACGCCTGGACGTAGCTCGCGAAGTCGGCGAGCACGAAGTCGTAGTCGTTGTTGTTCATGAGCTCGGCCTGGATGCTCTCGAAGTTGCCGGAGAGGCGCGCGAACGTGCCGTCGGTCAGCTCGTCGACGCAGCGGCCGATGCCGTCGCGGTCGTTGTTGTAGACGTCCCACGCGAAGTAGTTGCCGCGGCGCAGGTTCTCCACCTCGTCGACCTTGAGGCCGAAGATCTTCTCGTTCTCGAGGCCCGCGAGCTCGGCGATTTCGATGTTGGCGCCGTCGAGGGTGCCGAGCGTGATCGCGCCGTTCATCATGAGCTTCATGTTCGAGGTTCCCGAGGCCTCCTTGCCGGCCGTCGAGATCTGCTCGGAGATATCGGTGGCGGGGTAGATGAGCTCGGCGTTCGAGACGGCGAAGTTCGGGATGAACGCGACCTTGATGTAGTCGTTCACGCGGTCGTCCGCGTTGATGACATCGGCCACGGAGTTGATGAGGCGGATAACCTCCTTGGCGAACGTGTAGGCGCTCGCCGCCTTGCCCGAGAAGATGAACGACGTCTTGTGGGGCTTGTAGGTCGGGTCGTCAAGCATGCGGTTGTAGATGTGCATGACCTTGAAGATGTTCAGCAGCTGGCGCTTGTAGGCGTGGAAGCGCTTGACCTGGACGTCGAAGATGGAGTCGACGTCGAGCTCGACGCCGGTCGTCTTCTTCACGTAGTCGGCTAAACGCTGCTTGTTCACGCGCTTGGAGGCGCTCATGGCGTCGAGGAACTCGTTGTCGTCCACGTAGTTCTCCAGGCGCTTCAGCTGGCTGGCGTCCGTCAGCCAGCCGTCGCCGATCTTGGAGGTGATGAGACGGGAGAGCGACGGGTTGGCGTTCGCGAGGAAGCGGCGCGGCGAGATGCCGTTCGTCTTGTTGTTGAACTTCTCGGGCGTGAGCTCGTAGAAGTCGTGGAGCGTGTCGCGCTTCAGGATGTCGGTGTGCAGCTGGGCCACGCCGTTGACGGAGTGCGAGCAGATGACCGAGAGGTTCGCCATGCGCACCTGGCCGTCCCACAGGATGGCGGTGTTGCGCAGTTTGTCCTGCCAGTTGTCGATATCGCGCGGGAAGGACTCCATGTAGCGGCGGTTGATCTCGTCGATGATCATGTAGACGCGCGGCAGCAGGCGGCGGAACGTGTCGATGGGCCACTTCTCGAGCGCCTCGGGCAGCACGGTGTGGTTCGTGTAGGACACGGACTTCGTGACGATACCCCAGGCGGTGTCCCAATCGAGGCCCTCCTGGTCCATGAGCAGGCGCATGAGCTCGGCGCCGCACATGGCGGGATGGGTGTCGTTCGTGTGGATGGCGACGAGGTCGGGGAAGCGATCCCAGGCGTCGGTGCCGTAATCGGTCTTGAACGTGCGCAGGATCGACGCGAGGCCCGCGGCGACGAACAGGTACTCCTGCTTGAGGCGCAGGATGCGGCCGTGCTCGCCGGCGTCGTTGGGGTACAGGATCTCAGAGATCGCCTCGGCGTCGGTGCGGAACTTGTTGGCCTTGGCGTAGTCGCCGGCGTTGAAGGCGTCCAGGTCGAAGTCGGCGCTCGCCGGCTCGGCGCTCCACAGGCGCAGACGGTTCACGGTCTTGCCGCCGTAGCCGATGATGGGCACATCGTAGGGAACGGCCTCGATGAGGTCGCCGCCCACGACGTCGAAGCGGAACGTGCCGTCGGGGCTCTCGTGGCGCACGACGTCGCCGCCGAAGCGGACGATAACGGCGCTCTCGGGGTGACGGGTCTCCCAGGGATAGCCCTTGGCGAGCCAGTTGTCGGTGACCTCCACCTGGCGGCCGTCGCGGATCTCCTGCTTGAACAGACCGTAGCGATAGCGCATGCCGTTACCGAAACCGAGGATGCCCTCGGCTGCCATGGAGTCGAGGAAGCAGGCGGCAAGACGGCCCAGACCGCCGTTGCCAAGACCCGGGTCGCCCTCTTCGGCGAGCAGGTCGTCGAGGCTGATGCCCATCTCGGCCAAGCCCTCTTCCACGACGTCGCGGATGCCGTAGTTCAGCAGGTAGTTGTCGAGCAGGGGGCCGATGAGGAACTCGAGCGAGAAGTAGTAGACCTTCTTCTGGTCGCTCTTGCCGTTTTCGGAATCAGCCAAGGCGAACTGACGATTCGCGCGCGCGGCGATGAGCTTGGCGAGGGCACGGTAGCGCTCGGCGTTCTTGGCGTCGCTGTAGTCCTTGCCCACCTCGGCCATGAGCATCGCGCGGTAATCGCGTTTGAAATCCTCGGTGGTCTCGAAAATCTTAGACATGCAGGTGATCTCCCTTTTCGTCGTTTTGCCGCACGAAGCGCTTAGGCTTGCGGCGCGGCCTTTTTAGCGGTGGCCGCGGATGAGGCGGCCTTCGTGGTCTTCCTTGTCGTCTTCTTCGCGGCCGTGGCCTGCGAGGTGGAAGCGGATTTGTCGGCTGCGGCCTTCGAGGCGGCGCTTGCGCGCTTCGTCGTCGCTGCCTTCTTCGTCGCGGCGGCCTTCTTGACTGCGGCCTTCTTCGCGGTCGCGGTCTTCGTCGATGCCGCCTTCTTGGTTGTCGTCTTCTTCACGGCCTTCTTCGGCTTCGGCGGCACGTAGCTCGACGGGCCCTGGCGCTTCAGCACGATGCCGGCGAGCGGCGGGACGGTGAGCTCGATGGAGTCCTCGAAGCCGTGCATGGGCTCGGGATGGCTCGACATGACCTTGGTGTTGCCCTTGCCCGAGCCGCCGAACTCCTCGGCGTCGGAGTTGAAGATCTCGATGTAGTCGCCCTCGCGCGGCACGCCCATCTGGAACGTCTCGTAGTAGGCGGGGTCGAAGTTGATGAGGATCACGAGGTCGTCATCGGGGTTGTCGCCGTGGCGGACGAACGAGATGATGGACTGCTCGTTGTCGTTGGGGTCGATCCACTCGAAGCCCTCCTGGACATAGCCCAGCTCATAGAGCGCGGGCTGGTCGCTGTAGAGGTGGTTGAGCGCCTTGATGAAGTGCTGGTGCTTGGCGTGGGTCTCGTACTGCTCGGTCAGGAACCACTGGATGGACTCGTAGTAGCGCCACTCGATGAACTGGGCGATCTCGTTGCCCATGAAGTTCAGCTTCGCGCCGGGGTGGGTCATCTGGTAGAAGGCGAGCGTGCGCAGGCCGGCGAACTGGCGCCACCAGTCGCCGGGCATGCGGCCGATCAGCGAGCACTTGCCGTGCACGACCTCGTCGTGGGACAGCGGCAGGATGAAGTTCTCGGAGAAGGCGTACATGATCGAGAACGTGAGCAGGCTGTGGGCGCCCGGTCGCCAGGGGAAGTCGGTCTGCATGTAGTGCAGCGTGTCGTTCATCCAGCCCATATCCCACTTGTAGTGGAAGGCAAGACCGCCATCCTCGGCCGGGTAGGTGACGAGCGGCCAGGCGGTGGACTCCTCGGCCATCATCATGACGTCGGGGAAGAGCGTCTCGACGGTGTGGTTCACCTGGCGGATGAACGCGGAGGCATCGAGGTCCTCCTCGGTGCCGTACTTGTTGAACTTCTTCTGGCCGGGGTCGTCCACGCCGAAGTTCAGGTAGAGCATGCTCGACACGCCGTCCATGCGGATGCCGTCGGCGTGGAACTGCTCGATCCAGAACAGGACGTTGGAGACGAGGAAGCTGCGGACCTCGCCGCGGCCGAAGTCGAACTTGTGCGTGCCCCAGTTCGGGTGGATCTCGCGCTCGTAGAGCATGTGGCCGTTGAAGGTCGCGAGACCCTGCGCGTCGGCGCAGAAGCCGCCGGGCACCCAGTCGAGGATGACGCCGATGCCGGCCTGATGGCAGGCGTCGATGAGGTGCATGAGCTGCTTGGGCTCACCGTAGCGCGAGGTGGCGGCGTAGTAGCCGGTGCCCTGGTAGCCCCAGGAGCCGTCGAAGGGGTGCTCCTGGACGGGCAGGATCTCGATGTGGGTGTAGCCCATGTCGCGGACGTAGTCCACGAGCTCGACCGACAGGTCGTCGTAGGTGTAGTACTCGCCGCGCTGCGCGGGGAAGGGATCCATCGGCCCGGGGTAGTTGCCGTTCTCGTCCGGCTCGCCCTGGGGCTCGTCGCCGTGGCGGCGCCACGAACCGAGATGGACCTCGTAGATGTTAAGGGGCTTCTTCATGTGGTCGGACTTCGCGCGGGCATCCATCCACGTGCTATCGCCCCAGTCGTAGCCGCGGATGTCCATCAGGCGCGATGCGGTCCCGGGATTCTTCTCGGCATAGAAGCCATAGGGGTCCGCCTTGTACAGCAGCTTGCCCTCGTCGGTCTCGATAACGTACTTGTACAGGTCGCCCTGCGCGAGGCCGGGGACGAATCCCTGCCACAGGCCACCGGTCGGAAGCTCCTCGAGGGGGTTGGCGTCGGTGTCCCAATCGTTGAAGTCGCCGATGACGCTCACGCTCTTGACGTCGGGGGCCCAGACGCAGAAGCGCCAACCCTCCTTGCCGCCCTGGATATCCGGGTGCGCACCCATCTTCTCCCAGCTGCGGTTCCAAGAGCCCTGGGCGAACAGATGGATATCGTCCTCGGTGATGATGAGGCAGGGCTCTGTCTCAGACGTCTTCGAGGCCGCTTTCGATTTCTTGGATTCAACACATGTGCGGTCCAACTTATCCGTCCAATCGTTAGGGGTGACGCTGGGCGTCGCCCGGCATGGGTAGGATGTCGCGGCTCGCAGGCGCCACGCGATCGCTGGTGGGTCCAGAAAACCACGACGATTCATAATTTATCACTAACTCATCACACTGGCTGCATGAACAGGAGGGACGGTCACTTTTGTCCGATAGGCGCACGGTGGCCGGGTGTGCCGCGGGGGTTGGCGAACTATGGTATCTGTGCTGGTAGACACCATCGCACAGGTGGTCAATCTGAAAGTTTTCACGTGCCGGCGGGCGGTGCCGCATAAGGAGGGGCGGCGGCGCGCGGGGAGCCCCTTTGCGCTTGGGCGCGCCTTCGCGTTGCGGAGTGGGTGTTTGGCTCCTGTCAGGCGGCGGTGTGCAAGGAGAGGCGGCCCTTCTGGATGCAGGCGGGTGGCTTCGACCGCCTTGGCACGAGCTGCCCGCTCCCGACGGTCCGCAAGCGGCGTTACTCCTGATGATTTGGTAGGATAGTCGGCGGCCGGCCTGGCGGTGCTGCTTGCCCGTGCGGCCGCCTTACGCGAGCTTCGATACGCGGCCAGGGCGCCGCGCGGACGAGGAGGCACTTCGATGGCTGACAGCGCACGCGCGCTTCCGAGCGCGTGTATCTTCGATTGCGACGGCACCCTGCTTCGGTCCATGGGCATGTGGATTCAGGTCCAGGGCGAGTTGCTTGCAAGCTACGGCATCGAGACGACGCCGGACGATTTCGCCCAGTTCGAGTCCCTGTCGATGATGGGGGAGTGCTGCGCGTACCACGACACGTGGGGCGTCGGCGCGAACGGGCAGGAGGTCTACGACAAGCTCATGGCGATGCTGCTCGAGCGCTATCGGGCCGTGGTGCCCGCCCGCCCGGGCGTGGCTTCCTTCCTTGAGGCCGTCCGCGAAGCCGGGATTCCGATGGCCATCGCCACCTCCACCCCCGAGCCCGCCGTTCGCTGCGGCCTTGCCGCAAACGGCCTTGCCGGCTATTTCGACATCATCGTCACGACCGGTGAAGCCGGTGCCTCGAAGGACCAGCCGGACGTGTACAACCTGGCGCTCGAGCGGCTGTGCGCGGCGCGGGGCATCGACGTTCCCGGCCATGAGCGCGTCTGGGTGTTCGAGGACGCCGTGTTCGGCCTCAAGAGCTCAGGAGCTGCGGGCTACCGTCGCGTCGGGATCTTCGACGCCGAGGGCCGTTCCGCCCGTCCCGATGTCCAGGCGAACTGCGAGATCTTCATCGATGAGTTCAGCGACCTGGCGCTTGAGGACGTGTGCGCGTGGGGTGCGCGATGAGGGGCGAGCCGACGGTGCGCCGCGTGGCGCTGATCGGCGGCTCGACCGAGCCGGCCGGTGCCGATACGATCCGGCGCGCGGTTCGCGGATGCGATGCCGTGGTGGCGATCGACCGTGGCCTGGACGCTGCGAGCGGAGCAGAAGTCGATGTCAACCTGTTCTGCGGCGATGCGGACTCTGTGAGCCCGGCGGGGGCGGCGCTTGTGCGCCGGGCTGAGTCATCCGACGACGCTTTCTTTTCCGTGGAGCGCTACGACCCCCATAAGGATTTCACCGATCTGTCGCTCGCCCTGCGAGCCGTCGGAGAGCGCTGGGGCGCGCCCGCGCTCGTGTGCACCTGCCTTGCGGGGGGAAACCCCGACCACCTGCTCGGCGTCTTCGGGCGGCTTGCTGCCTGGCCGGGGCCGGTCGAGCTTATCGAAGACGGTTTCGAGGGCAAGGTGCTGCACGCCGGCGAGGTGTGGGCCATCGAGGGCGCTTGCTCGCAGCGCTTCTCGTTCATCCCGCTTTCGCCCGAGGCCACGGTCTCCGAGCGCGGCATGCGCTGGGAACTCGATCACCACGGCGTGGAGCTTCTTTCAGACCTCGGCATCTCGAACGTCATCGAGCGCGATCCCGCGACGATAACCTGCCATGCCGGTACGGTTATCTGCTGGTGCTTCTGCCGCTGATGCTCGCGGGCGGTGCCGCCAGGGCGTTTTGGACAAAAACGCGTCGAGTGGGACGTATGCATCTCGCTCTTCCTTCCAAACGATGCTTGCAGAGCATAATCTTTTACTCGCTATACACTGGGTTAATGGCTAGAGCCTGTTTTTGGCAGCTCTATAAACCCATCTGATCGCTATGAAGTCCCACTCGACGGGTTTTTGTCCCGCGGGATGGCCCGCGGTTTCTCAGCGCTCAAAACCATGGATAAAACTCCCGTATAGCGCGCAGTCTATGTATGGATAGGTGCCTGTGGGGTTCGAAGGCGGTTATGAGGGCGCTTTGCGGCAGCAGGACATCCGCCCCCTGTAAACAGAAAAGCCCCTCAGGGCTCCTGCGGCACCTTAGGGCCTGTGGCCGTGGGTGCTCGCGGGGATACCCTGAGGGGCCCTGCGTTGGCTTCGCCTACCGCTTACTGGTAATCGAAGACGTCGATGCAGCTCATCAGGAACTCATCGTTCGCACCGCCGCGCTTGCGGGCAAGCTCGGAGGCGGCGACGATGGACATGTAGCTGCGGACGATCTGAACCGGCTCGTCGGCGCGGTTGCAGTACATCTCGAGGTAGGCCTCGGCCTGCTGCTTGTCCTCGAGGGCGAACAGCAGGTAGGTCATCGCGGCGTCGGCCGCGGGAGCGCCCTGCGTGGCGTGGGCCCAGTCGCAGACATAGAGCTGACCGTCCTCGGCGACGATGACGTTCGAGGGGTTGAAGTCGCCGTGGCAGACGCGACGGCGGGTCTTCATGCCGTCAAGACGCTGGAGCAGGTCGTAGCGCGTTGAGGCGTTCAGCTGATCGAGGGAGTTGATCATGCGATCGTACTTGTCCACCTGGCGCTGCAGCAGCGGGCAGCGATAGGAGTGGATCTCGATCTGCAGGTCGACGAACTGCTCGAGATATTCGTAGAAGCGGCCCGGTTCGGCGGCCATCTTCTCGGCGAGCGTGACGCCGGGGATCTTGCTGGTCACGAGCGCCCAGCCGCCGCCCTCGACCTGAGCGACCTCGAGGGCCTTCGGGGAGCGGATGCCGCACTCGTTGATGCGGGCGAGGTTCAGGGCCTCGTTGAAGACATCGGAGACAGGCTTGGTCTCGTTGAAGACCTTGACGATGGTGTCGCCGAGGTCGTAGACGACCTTGTTGCTGCGCTGAGCGATTTCGACCTTCGTGTCGGGAAGTTGAATCATGGTACTACCGTCCTTTCTTCGGGTGTGCACCATTCGGGGCGCCTGCGTGGGATGCGCGCAGGCGCCGGATATGAAGTCGTTCCTTAGGCCTCGTAGCTCTGGGGCTCACGACCATAGTATGCATCAAGGTAGAGTTCCTTGATCTCGCTCATGAGCGGGTAGCGCGGGTTGGCGCCGGTGCACTGGTCGTTGAAGGCCTGCTCGGTCATGTCGTCCAGGGTCTCCAGGAAGTACTTCTCGTCGACACCGTACTCGGCGATGGTCTTCTTGATGCCGATCTGGTCCATGAGGTCCTCGAGCTTGGCGATGAAGTTCTCGAACACCTCGTGGTCGTCAGCGCCGGTGCAGCCGCAGTAACGGCCGAGGTCGGCGTAGTCGTGCAGCGCGTGCGGATACTGGTACTGCGAGAAGGTGCCCATCTTGACGGGCTTCTCGGCGGCGTTGTAGCGCATGACGCGGGTCAGGATGACGGCGTTGGCCAGGCCGTGGGGCAGGTGATGGAAGGCACCGAGCTTGTGGGCCATGGAGTGGTTCACGCCCAGGAAGGCGTTGGCGAAGGCCATGCCGGCGAGGCAGGAGGCGTTGTGCATCTCCTCGCGGGCGTGCGGGTCGGCCGCGCCCTTCTCGTAGGCGGCCGGCAGGTTCTCGAACACGAGCTTGGCGGCGCGCATGGACAGACCGCGCGTGTAGTCGGAGCTCATGATGGAGACGTAGGACTCGATGGCGTGGGTCATGACGTCGATACCGGAGGCGCAGGTGAGGCCCTTCGGGGCGGTCATGGCGTTGTCCACGTCGACGATGGCCATGTTCGGCATGAGCGCGTAGTCGGTGATCGGCCACTTGATGCCGGTCTCGGCGTCGGTGATGATGGCGAACGGCGTCACCTCGGAGCCGGTACCCGAGGAGGTCGGGACGGCGACGAAGTAGGCCTTCTCACCGAGCTTCGGGAAGGTGAAGACGCGCTTGCGGATGTCCATGAAGTCCATGGCGGCATCCTCGAAGTTGACCTCGGGGTGCTCGTACATGAGCCACATGATCTTGCCGGCGTCCATCGCGGAGCCGCCGCCGACGGCGATGATGACGTCGGGCTCGAACAGGCGCATGCGCTCGGCGCCCTTCTGGGCGTCCTGCAGGCGCGGGTCGGGGCAGATGTCGTAGAACGCGTCGTGGGCGACACCCATCTCGTCGAGCTTGGCCTCGATGGCCTTGCAGTTGCCGTTCTTGTAGAGGAAGGAGTCAGTCACGATGAAGGCGCGCTTCTTGCCCATGACGCGGCCGATCTCGTCGAGCGCGACGGGCGTGCAGCCCTTCTTGAAGTAGATCTTCTCGGGAGCGCGGAACCACAGCATGTTCTCGCGGCGCTCCGCGACGGTCTTCACGTTAAGCAAGTGCTTCACCCCAACGTTCTCAGAGACGGAGTTGCCACCCCAGGAGCCGCAGCCAAGCGTGAGGGACGGCTTCATGCCGAAGTTGTACAGGTCGCCGATGCCGCCCTGGGAGGACGGGGTGTTGATGACGATGCGGCACGCGGCCATGACGTCCTCGAACAGGGCGATCTTCTCCTTCTCGGCGGGGTGCACGTAGAGGGACGCGGTGTGGCCCGGGCCGCCGGCGAGCACGAGGTGCTCGGCTTTGTCCACGGCCTCCTGGAAGTCCTTGGCGTGGTACATGGCGAGGACCGGGGAGAGCTTCTCGTGGGAGAACTCCTCCTTGGCCGGGTCGGTGGAGGTGACCTCGGCGATCAGGATCTTGGTCTTGGGGGGCACGGGGATGCCGGCGAGCTCGGCGATCTTGGCGGCGGGCATGCCGGGGATGCGGTGGTCGAGCGCACCGTTCTTGAACATGGTCTCGCGCAGGGCCTCGAGCTCCTTGCCCTTCTTGACGAAGTAGCAGCCACGGGCCTCGAACTCGGCCTTGACGGCGTCGTAGATGGAATCGAGCGCGGTCACGGACTGCTCGGAGGCGCAGATCATGCCGTTGTCGAACGTCTTGGAGTGGATGATGGAGTTGACGGCGAGCTTGATGTCAGCGGTGTCGTCGATGATGACCGGGGTGTTGCCGGCGCCGACGCCCAGGGCGGGCTTGCCGGAGGAGTAGGCGGACTTGACCATGCCCGGGCCACCGGTGGCGAGGATGATGTCGACGTTGCGCATGAGCGCGTTGGTGAGGTCGAGGGTCGGCTGGTCGATCCAGCTGATGATGCCCTCAGGGGCACCGGCCTTGACGGCGGCGTCGAGAACGATCTTGGCCGCGGCGATGGTGCACTTGGCCGCCGCCGGGTGCGGGGAGATGATGATGGCGTTACGGGTCTTCAGGCAGATGAGGCACTTGAAGATCGCGGTGGAGGTGGGGTTGGTGGTCGGGATGACCGCGCCCACGACGCCGATCGGCTCGGCGACCTTCGTGATGCCGTAGGCCTCGTCACGCTCGATCACACCGCAGGTCTTGGTGTTCTTGTAGGCGTTGTAGATGTACTCGGCTGCGTAGTGGTTCTTGATGACCTTGTCCTCGAGGACGCCGCGGCCGGTCTCCTCGACCGCAAGCTTAGCCAGGGGGATACGGGCCTTGTTGGCCGCCATGGCCGCCTCGTAGAAGATCTTGTCCACCTGCTCCTGGGTGAAGGTGGCGAAGACCTTCTGGGCGTCGCGCACGTAGGCGAGACGCTCCTTGAAGGCATCCACGGTGTCAACGACTTCGGGATTGGCATGAACCGTAGGCTTTTTTGCCATGCTGAGCTCCTTTTCATCGGTGCCTGCCTATGACTCCTATTCTATACAAGGGCGAGGGGGTCAGAACAGCAAAAGGACGACATTGGATGATAATTGCCGTAAACGGTAGTAATGAAACGCTTCAACTGCTGAGATATGGAGCAGACATGACGGAAATGTGAAGGGGGCGACAGCATGTATTTGAGAAAACCAGCTAATTAACCTTTGGAAACGGGATATGTAAGCCTCAAATGACCCTCGTTAATCCTTAAATAATTGAAACGATTCAATACTCCCGGTGTCACGTAATGGAATGCTGTATGCAAGAATTGCGTCTGCCCGTTTCGTGCCCATCCGCTTGCGCCATCGGGTGCGCGCCATGCATCTGCGTGACGCAGGCTGCATCCCGGAGGCGTCGCGCGTGGGACGCGTTCGCGATAGCTCCTGGCGCGCTTTGCGCACCCTTCCTTCCCGAGTGATTCAGCCGCGCCGCCTGTCCGCGCGCGGGGGAGGAGTGCGTTCGGTCAAGCGCCTTTCTAGATATACATGTGGGTCCGAATGGCGATACCGAGCTGCCGGCTTTCATCGCCGTGCCCTGATCGCCCTGCGCGACTTTTCGCGGCGCGCGGACCTCATGCAGTCGAAACCCTGTGCATTTAGCATCTCTTGGTCGCGGCGGCGCAGGGCATCTGCTATAGTTCTTCCACGCTCGACCTGCGATATCTTCCCGTTCGGCATGGCCCAGCGTCGCTTGTCCGTCCTCACGTCACGCGCGCCACCGGCATGTCCGCTGCTCAATGTGTAGATTCCGCAGATAGGCGAATCTGTGTTATAGTTCATTGCTGTTTGTTCATGCGGCTGTTTTTATGCCGTCCAAGGAGGTTAACGATTATGTCTAAGGTTTGTGAGATCTGCGGTAAGCACCCCGTTGCTGGTCGCTCCATTAGCCACTCGCACCGCGTCGCCATCCGTAAGTTCCGTCCCAACATCCAGCGTGTGTACGTTGTCGTCGACGGTCATCGCCGCAAGATGAACGTGTGCACCAACTGCCTGAAGTCCGGCAAGGTGGCTCGTTCCTAATTAACCTTCTCGGCAAACATCGCGTGAACCGTATCTGACGGTACACTATATGAACGCTCGGGGACCCTTCGGGGTCCCTTTTTTATGAATAGGTAATGCAGTCAGTACCTAACCATTAGGTGCCTAAGAAATGTTGGCATCTTGTGAACTTCCGTTTTGGCTGATTTCCCGCTCACCTTCAGGTAAAAATGTCCTTCATGTGATCCGCGGGTGGGAGCGCGCTGTGTATGCTTTTTTGCCGCCGAGGCGCCTGGCAGCGGCATGATGCGGACTGTCTTCTCCCGGACGGTTCACGGTTCTATCGGCTTTGACACATAAGGGGAGAAAGGGGGAGTGCGCGTGAAGATCTTCTCGTTTCTGAAGGAGCATAAGCTCAGCTTCCTCATCGCGCTCGTGCTCCTGTTCGCGCAGGCGAACTTCGAGCTCACCCTGCCCGGCATCATGAGCGACATCGTCGATGTCGGTATCAGCCAGGGCGGTATTGCGAGCACGGTACCGGATGAGATCCGTGAGAGTGATCTGTCCGATGTCGAGCTGTTCTTGTCGGATGACGAGACGGACCAGGTCGAGGCGTCCTTCAGTTCTGCGGATGCCGACGGTGTCCGTACGTTCGGGGGCACCTCCGAGGATCGCACGGAGCTCGAGTCCTTCATCGGCGAGGCGGAGATGCTCGCCTACCAGTTCGAGCAGGGTGTCTCCTACGGTGAGTTCGCCCAGGCGATCGAGCGGGGTGCCACGGCTCCTGCAGATACCGCCGGAAACCTCGAGCGCGTATTCGGCGATACGGTCGACATCTCCGATCTCAGCAGCCTCGTGGATGCGGGCGTGCTTGCGAAGGAGCAGCTCGTGGAATCGCGTAAGGAGCTCACGAGCTCCCTTGGCGACGCGGGGGAGAGCATCGTGCAGTCGCGCGCGATCGAGTTCGTGCGCCAGGCCTATGAGGATGCGGGCGTCGACCTTACGGCCGTCCAGCGCGACTACCTGTTCGCGCAGGGCCTGACCATGCTGGGCTATGCGCTCGCCTCCGCTGCGTGCGCGATCCTCGCGGCGTTCAATGCGAGCCGTACCTCCGCGGCGATCGGGCGCGATGTGCGCCATCGTCTCTACGAGCGTGTGCTCGACTACTCGCCTGCCGAGATGAACAAGTTCTCCGCCGCCTCGCTCATCACGCGCGCCACGAACGACATCCAGCAGATCCAGATGATCACCGTCATGTGCCTGCGCATCGTCCTGTTCGCCCCGTGCATGGGCCTCGGTGCGGTCGTGCGCGTGCTCGCGACGCCGACCGGTATGGAATGGATCCTCGTGGTCGCCATCGTCGCCATCGCCATCGCCATCGGCGTGCTTATGGGCGTCACGCTGCCGAAGTTCCGCATCATGCAGATCCTTGTCGACCGTAACAACCTCATCGCGCGCGAGATCCTCACCGGCATCATGCCCATTCGCGCCTTCGGTCGCCAGAAGCACGAGGAGGAGCGCTACGACGAGGCGAACCGCGAGCTCACCTCTACCTATATCTTCACCAACCGCTGCATGTCGCTGCTCATGCCGGTCATGATGATCGTGATGAACGCCACGACCGTGGCCATCGTCTGGTTCGGCGCCCATGGCGTCGACACCGGCGGCCTTCAGGTGGGTACGCTCATGGCCTATATCAACTACGTGATGCAGGTCATCATGAGCTTCATGATCCTGACCATGATTTCGGTCATGCTGCCGCGCGCCGGCGTGGCGGCCGAGCGCGTGCTGGACGTGCTCGACACGAATACGTCCATCCACAACCCGTCGCCGGAGCGGTGCGTCACGCGCGAGAACGGCGAGGGCTGGCGGGGCGTTGTCTCCTACAACGACGTGACGTTCTCCTACCCGGATGCCGACATGCCGACGCTCGAGCACATCAGCTTCACGGCGCGTCCGGGCAAGACGACCGCCATCATCGGCTCCACGGGCTGCGGCAAGTCCACGCTCGTGCAGCTCATCCCGCGCCTCTACGATGTGACGGAGGGCTCCATCACCCTTGACGGCGTCGATATCCGCGACATCGATCTCGAGGAGCTCCGCCGCACGATCGGCTACGTTCCCCAGAAGCGCATGCTGTTCTCCGGCACCATCGAAAGCAACATCAAGTACGGCGACGAGTCCATGAGCGATGCCGATATGGTCGAGGCCGCCCGCGTCGCGCAGGCGGAGGAGTTCATCGACGCGAAGCCCGATGGCTACCTGAGCCCCATCAGTCAAGGCGGCTCGAACGTCTCCGGCGGTCAGAACCAGCGCCTGTCCATCGCGCGCGCTCTGGCGATCCATCCGAAGGTCCTGGTGTTCGACGACTCGTTCTCGGCGCTCGACTACAAGACCGATGCGACGCTGCGCGCCGAGCTTACGCGCTCTGCTTCGGGCGCCGCCATCATCATCGTGGCGCAGCGCATCGCGACCATCATGCATGCCGACGAGATCCTCGTGCTCGATGACGGGCGCATCGTGGGCCGCGGCACGCACGAGGAGCTGCTGCGGAGCTGTCCGGAGTACCTCGAGATCGCCAAGAGCCAGCTGTCCGCATCCGAGCTCGGCCTTGCCGAAGCGAACGATGCTTCCGCTGAAGCCGATGTCATCCAAGACCCGTCTGTGAAAGGAGGTGAGCGCTGATGCCAGGTCCTGCTCGCCGCGGTCCCGCCTCCGAGCGCGCCCGCGATTTCAAGGGCACGGCCGTCCGCCTTGTCGGCTATCTCGCCCATGAGCGGATCCCGCTCATCATCGCGCTCATCTGCGCGATTGCCTCCGTCGTCTTCAACGTCATCGGTCCGCGCATCCTGGGCAGCGCCACCACGAAGCTCTTCGAGGGCGTCTCCGCGAAGATCTTGGGGACGGGATCGATCGATTTCGCCGGTATCGGCTACATCCTCGCCGGGCTTCTGTGCCTCTACATCACGAGCGCTGCCTTCAACTTCCTTCAGGGCTGGCTCATGACCGGCGTGACGCAGCGCGTGTGCTACCGCATGCGCCGTGAGATCGTGGAGAAGATCGACCGCATGCCGCTGTCGTATTTCGAGAGCAACTCCGTGGGCGACGTGCTGTCCCGCATCACCAACGACGTCGACACCGTCGGCCAGTCGCTCAACCAGTGCGTCACGCAGCTCATCACGTCCATCACGCAGATCATCGGCGTGACCGTGATGATGATCTCGGTCTCGGCCGCGCTCGCCGGCATCACGTTTTTGACGATCCCGGTCTCGCTCGTTCTCATCGTCATCGTGGTGCGCTCCTCGCAGCGTTACTTCCGCCAGCAGCAGACGCTGCTCGGCCAGGTCGACGGCATCATCGAGGAGAGCTTCTCCGGCCAAAACGTCATCAAGGTATTCAACCGCGAGCAGCGCGCCGTCGCCGACTTCGACAAGAAGAACAACCTGCTGTACGACGCGGGCTGGCGCGCCCAGTTCCTGTCCGGCCTCATGCAGCCGATCATGAACTTCGTGGCGAACCTCGCCTACGTGGCCGTCGTGTCGGTGGGCGCCTTCCTGGCGGTCACCGGTGCCATCACGGTCGGCGACATCCAGGCGTTTATGCAGTACGTGCGCAACTTCACGCAGCCCATCACGCAGCTCACGCAGGTGTCGAACATGATGCAGATGCTGTCTGCCGCCGCCGAGCGCGTCTTCGAGTTTCTGGCTGAGCCCGAGGAGTCGCCCGACGCGACGACGCCGGAGTTGCCCCAGACCACGCGCGGCGCCATCAGCTTCGACCACGTGAAGTTCGGCTACGTGCCGAACAAGACGATCATCCACGATTTCACGTGCGATGTCGCCCCGGGCCAGACGGTTGCCATCGTGGGTCCGACGGGTGCGGGCAAGACGACCCTCATGAAGCTGGTCATGCGCTTCTACGACGTGAACGCCGGCGCGATCCGCGTCGACGGGGTCGATGTGCGCGACTACGCCCGCGACGACCTGCGCAAGAACTTCGCCATGGTCCTGCAGGACACGTGGCTGTTCAAGGGGTCGGTGCTCGAGAACATCCGCTACGGTCGCGCCGACGCCACCGATGACGAGGTCTATGCCGCAGCGCGCGCCGCGCTCGCGGACCATTTCATCCGCACACTGCCCGGCGGCTACAACTTCGAGCTGAACGAGGACGCCTCGAACGTGAGCCAGGGCCAAAAGCAGCTGCTCACGATCGCGCGCGCCTTCATTGCCGACCGTCCGATCCTCATCCTCGATGAGGCGACGTCGAACGTGGACACGCGCACCGAGGAGCGCATCCAGCGCGCCATGGACGCTCTCATGCAGGGTCGCACGAGCTTCGTCATCGCGCACCGCCTGTCGACGATCAGAAACGCCGACATGATCTTGGTGCTGCGCGACGGCGACATCGTGGAGTCCGGTCGCCACGAGGAGCTGCTCGCACGCGGCGGCTTCTACGCCGAGCTCTATAACTCTCAGTTCGAAAACGGCGGGGTGGAGGAGTAGCCCTGCGATGATGCGGGCGACGATGCACAAGGGTGCGTCGCCGCCCCAACTTGAATGTTTCAAGTTTCTAATTTCGACTTGCTGGGTATGATGAGCGAATACAATAGTCATATGTGCTGATGTGCGGGTGTGTGTGTCGCATCGCGCACACACGACTGAAAGGACCATCTCATGTCCAAGCAGATGCTCGATCAGGTTATGCTCAACCGCCGCCAGGCGCTCATGGGCCTCGGCGCCGCCGGTGCGCTGACGCTCGGCCTTGCCGGCTGCAGCGATACCGAGGCGCCCGCACCCGAGGGTTCCGGGACCGCTTCAGACTCCACCGATACGGAATCCGAGGAGCAGAAGCTCGACGCCGAGCAGTACGACACCCTGGTCGCCTCCGGCCCTATCGCCGACGACGACACCATCACCTCGAGTACCTGGGCGACTAAGGTCAACGAGTCCGGCAAGCTGCGCGTCGGCGGCGTGCAGACCTCGATGCTCTTTTCCCTCATGAACGAGAAGGACGGCAAGGTACGCGGCTTCGACGCGGGCCTGTTCCAGCTGCTCGCCCGCTACGTCCTGGGCGACGAGAACGCCTACGAGCTCACCCAGGTCACCTCCGATACCCGTGAGTCCGTGCTCACCAACGACCAGGTCGATGCGGTGTTTGCAACCTACTCCATCACCGATGACCGCAAGAAGGTCATCTCCTTCGCCGGCCCGTACTACACCACCCAGCAGGGCATTCTCGTCATGGCCGACAACACCGATATCAACGGTGTCGACGACCTCGCCGGCAAGAATGTTGCCGCCCAGTCCGGCTCCACCGGCCCGACCGTGCTCGAGGAGTATGCGCCCGAGGCGGTCGTGCAGGAGTTCACGACCGATGAGGAGGCGCGCTCCGCGCTCGAGCAGGGCCGTGTGGACGCCTACGTGATCGACCAGACCGTGCTGCTGAGCGATATGGTCAAGCGCCCGGGCGCCTACAAGCTCGCGGGCGACCCGTTCGGCCCGGTCGACGCCTACGGCATCGGCCTGCCGCTCGACTCTGACGGCGTGGCCTTCATCAACAACTTCCTGACCATAATCGAGCAGGACGGCACGTGGTCCGATCTGTGGAAGGTCTGCATCGGCGAGCGTGCCGACATCGAGACCGCGCCCGAGCCCCCTGCGATCGGCGCGTAAGCCGTCTTCGGGTGCTCGAGGCGGCCCCGCCGTCATCTGCGCATCCCGCACAGCAACTAAACGTATGCGATTTCTTGGGGCCTGCGTCGTGTACCGGGCCCCATGTGTTTAGGAGGTCGGATGGGACTGTCCGAGCTGCTTTCAACGTACGGTCAGGATTATCTGACCGCCCTTTTGACAACATGGTGGATGACCACGGTCACCTTTGCGTTCGTGATGGTGCTCTCCATCGCCATCACCGTCATGCGCGTGTCGCCCTTGCGGCCGCTGCGCGTGGTGGGCGACTTCTACGTCCAGGTGTTTCGCAACATCCCCGGCGTGGCGCTGCTCATCATCATCGTGTACGCCCTGCCCAACCTGCGGCTCGTGCTCGATTACACCACGTGCGTGATCGTGACCGTCATCCTCATGGGCTCCGCGTTCGGATCGGAGAACTTCATGAGCGGCATCAACACCATCGGCGTCGGCCAGATCGAGGCGGCCCGCTCGCTGGGGATGACGTTCGGGCAGATCATCTGGAAGATCGTCATCCCGCAAGCGCTGCGCTCGGCGGTGCTTCCCATGACGAACCTCCTTATTGCCGTCATGCTCTCGACCTCGCTCGGCTCCCAGGTTCCCATGTCCCCCGATGAGCTCACGGGCATCGTGTCCTACATCAACACGCGCTCGACCGGCGGCATCCTGGCGTTTTTGATCGCCGCAATCGGATATGCCGGAACGGCGGCGGTGATCGCGTTTATCGGTAACCGTCTCGACAAGAAGGTGAGGATCCTCAGATGAGCAACCATGCGAAACCGCTGAGCATCCGCGATGCCCTCTACGAGCAGCCCGGTCCGCGCACCCGTCGCCGCGTCGCGATCGGCACTGCGATCACCGCGGTGCTCGTCATCGTCGGCATCGGGCTCATCATCCGCCAGTTCTACATCACCGGACAGCTGGCGCCGCGCTACTGGACGTTTCTCGCCCAGCCCACGACCTGGCGCTTCTTGCTGCAGGGATTCCGCGGCACCATCTCGGTGGCGCTCGCGGCCGGCGTGATCGCGCTCGTCCTCGGCGCCGTCCTCATGCTCGGGCGCACGAGCGGCATCAAGCCCGTCGCCGCCGTCTGCCGGGTGGTCACCGACTTCTTCCGCGGCGTGCCGAGCCTGCTGCTCATCTACTTCTTCTTCCTGGTGGTCCCGCAGTACGGCATCAGGCTCTCGTCGTTCTGGATGATCACGCTGCCGGTCGCGCTCGCAGCGTCAGGCGTGCTTGCCGAGGTGCTGCGCGCCGGCGTGAACGCCGTGCCGAGAGGGCAGGTCGAGGCCGCGCTGTCGCTCGGCATGCGCCCGGGGCGCATCATGATGAAGATCGTGTTGCCGCAGGCCATCCGCTTCGTGATCCCCTCGCTCATCTCGCAGCTCGTCGTCGTGGTCAAGGACACCACGCTGGCCTACGTCGTGAGCTATCCGGACCTCATGCAGAACGCCCGCGTGCTCATCACGAACTACGACGCGCTCGTATCGATGTATTTCACGGTCGCCGTGGTGTACATCCTCGTGAACTTTGCCATCAACAAGCTCTCTGCGCTCGTGGCCGAGCGCCTGGGCGTGAAGATCATCCGTTAGCGACTGAAGGGATCGGACCTATGACTATGGAGCATGTTGACGAGACCCCCGTCATCGAGCTGCGCCATGTTGATAAGCATTACGGCGACCTGCACGTTCTGCGCGATATCAACCTCAAAATCGCCCGCGGCGAGGTGCTTGTGGTGATCGGCCCCTCCGGTTCGGGCAAGTCGACGATGTGCCGCACGATCAACCGCCTGGAGACCATCGATTCGGGCGAGGTTCTGATTGAGGGCAAGCCGCTGCCGAGCGAGGGCCGCGAGCTCGCAGCCATGCGCGCGGAGCTCGGTATGGTGTTCCAGCAGTTCAACCTTTTCGCGCACAAGACCATCCTCGAGAACGTGACGATGGGTCCCATCGAGGTGTTGCACATGAAGCGCGAGGAGGCCGAGGCGCGCGCCATGGAGCTGCTCGCCCGCGTCGGCGTGGCGGAGCAGGCGAACAAGCTTCCCGCTCAGCTTTCGGGTGGACAGCAGCAGCGCGTGGCCATCGCCCGCTCCCTTGCCATGAACCCGAAGGCCATGATGTTCGATGAGCCGACGAGCGCCCTCGACCCCGAGATGATCAACGAGGTGCTCGACGTCATGGTCGAGCTCGCGCGGGGCGGCATGACGATGGTCGTCGTGACGCACGAGATGAACTTCGCGCGGCGCGTCTCGGACCGCGTCGTCTTCATGGCTGATGGCCAAATCGTCGAACAGGGCGCTCCCGACGAGTTTTTCGATCATCCGAAGACCAAGCGCGCCCAGGACTTCCTGAACTCCATCAAGGGGCACTAGGGAAGCGCCGACAGAAGCATCCCGCATCTGGCGATGTCGTGTCGGGCGCCTGCGGGTGCGCGCTGCGGCAGCTGAATGCCGTGGCATCCGCGCGCCTTGGCGTCGAACGCCTGCCGTCGGAGGTTTTTCTCGGGAATGCTTGAGCATGCCCTCGAGTGCAGGATTATGGGAACGGGTCGTACGATGCTTTCCATCTTCCTGTCTTCGCGCTATTGTTTCGCTTGCAAAAACATATCTGGATGAAGGGATTTCTTGCCCATGGCAGATGTTGAGAAGGCAGCCTCGCTGCGCGCAACTTCCGATCGCCCGCTCATCTTGGTGGCACCGCGGCTCGAGGTTACCGCGCCGTGCCTCAAGATGCCCGAGAAACTGGCGCCGGAGGAGGCTGCGGCGACCGTGTTTCTCGATGCGATCCTTGCTGCCGGCGGCCTGCCGTTCATGATGCCGCTGACCGAGGACGATGATGTGCTCGCGCGCATGGTCGACATGGCAGGTGGCATCGCCATCCCCGGTGGGCAGGACGTCGACCCGAAGCTCTGGGGCGACGAGGGCCCGTATGACGCCGCGCTGCTGTGCCCGCCGCGCGACCGTTTCGAGATGAAGCTCGTCCGCGCGGCGCTCGCTGCCCATAAGCCGCTGTTCGCGACGTGCCGAGGCGCGCAGATCCTGAACGTCGCCCTCGGCGGCACGCTCTGCATGGATGTCCCCGGGATGACGCCTGCCGACGGCATGGTCCTCTGGCGTCATGCGCCGATCCTCTCCGACCCGGCGCATCCCGTCGAGGTGAAGGAGGGGTCGCTGCTTTACCGGGCGGTCGGTGGCGCCACGTCGATTCAGGTGAATTCGAGCCACCATTGCTGCGTCGATACGTTGGGGCGCGGGGTCGAGCTGGTGGCCCGTGCCACGGACGGCGTTCCCGAGGGCATCGAGGTTCCCTCCGAGCGCTTCTGCTTGGGCGTGCAGTGGCACCCTGAGTACACATGGCGAAGCCTCCCGACCGATTTCAACCTCTGGAAGAGCTTCGTGGCCGCTGCGCGCGGGGATGATCTCGGCTAGCGACCTCACCCGTATGGTGCATGGACCTCAGGGGGGGTGTCCTCTGGGCGGATAGATGGACATTCCGCGTGCGCTGCGGCGCGCCATGCGCGCTTATGATACCGGGTGCCTCCGCGCGCGTGAAGCGACGTGGAAACGTATGCAGTCATCAAGGCATGAATGCCGGTTGATACGGCTGCGCGCGAAGCCCGGTTGGCGGCATGCGTGAGCCGATGCGGCCCCTCAGCGATGCGCGAGGTAGTGTGCGGCCGAGCGGTAGCAGGGGATGCCGTGCGCCTTCGCGAACTCGAGCAACCCCTCATTCGCTGCGTTCACGGTGCCGAAGCGTTCCACGCAGCAGATGAGCGCCTCGCAGCGTCCGAGCACCTCTCGTGCCCGTTCGACCTGTTCGCGCCCGACGGGCTCGAACGGTTCTGAGAATATCGCGCGGGCAGCGAGGCTCCGGGCGAGCATGCCGTCGGCGTCATCGGGCGAAAGCACACCGGTCGCGAAGGGGATATCCGCACGCTGCAGGGCGCGAAACGTATCGACACCGGCGGTGCCGCCGGCGATGACGAAGACCCGGGGCGCCCCTTCGCGGCGATCCATCTCGAAGCTGCCGAAGGCGGGAAGGTATGCCGCCTCCCGCAGGCCGTAGAGCGCCTCGATGCGCGCGGCTGTGAACGCCTCGTCCGGTGCGGCTGCGGCAGATGCCGTGCCGTCGTGTACGCATATGACGCGGTCCGCCGCCTTGCTGGCCAGATCTATCTCATGCAGCGAGCACAGCACCGCCATGCCGCGCGCGCGGGCGCGCTCGCGCAGGAGCCGGAGCATGTCGAGCTGGGCCTGGATGTCGAGATACGACGTCGGCTCATCGAGGATGAGCACGTCGGGATCTTGGCTCAGCGACCGTGCGATGAGGGCGCGTTGACGCTGCCCGTCGCTCATGTGGGCGAAATCTCGGTTGCGTAACTCCCATGTGCCGGTTGCCTCCATGGCGGCGCGCACGCAGGCCTCGTCGGCCTCCGACAGGATGCCGAGCCGCCCGGTGTAGGGGTAGCGCCCCGCGTCGACGACGTCCTTACAGGATAGAAGCTCGGTGCGGGGCCGTGCGGTGAACAGGGCAGCGAGCCGGCGGGCGCGCGTGGCCGCGGGAAGGGTGCGCAGGTCTCTGCCGCCGAGGGCGATGGTGCCCGCGAGCGGGGCGAGCTGGCCGGCGATGGTCTTCAAGATCGTCGTCTTGCCCGACCCGTTGGGGCCGATCAGGGCCATGACCTCGCCGGACGCGAGCGCGAAGGAGATGTGGCGCACGAGCGCATGGCGCCCATGGCCCACGGATACCCCATCAAGCTCGAGGGCGGCGGGGCGGCTCGTGTCGTACGTGCGGTCGGGTCCCATCATCGCATCCCCTTCCGCTTGAGCATGAGGGCGATGACGATGGGGGCGCCGAACACGGCGGTTACGGCGCTGACCGACAGCTCGACGGGGGAGAACAGGGTGCGCGCGATCAGGTCGCAGCCGCAGCAGAACACCGCTCCCGTCAAAAAGCACGCCGGCGTGACGAGCAGGGGGCGCGATGTGCCGCAGAGCAGCTTCGCGATGTGCGGAGCGGCGATTCCCACGAAGGAGACGGGTCCGGCGAAGGCCACGACGCAGGCGGAAAGCAGGCTCGAGATAAGCACGATGGCCAGTCGCAGGGCAAGCACGTTCACGCCGACGCTGCGCGCGTAGGTCTCTTCGAGCTGGTAGGCGCCAAGCGGCTTCGACAGCGCGAGCACGACGCCCAAAGCGGCCACGACGAACACGGCGATTAGGACGGCGTCAGACCAGCGCGACCCCGAGAAGCTGCCCTGCGACCAGTTCTGCAGGTTGACGATGCTCTGGTCGTCGGCGAAGGCGATGAGGAAGTTCGTTGCGGCCGAGCAGATGTAGCCGACCATGACGCCGGCGACGATGAGCATGCTCTGCGTGCGCACGCGGCGGGCGATGAGCAGAACGAGGGCCATGGTCGCAAGCGAGCCCGTGAGCGCGGCGGCGACCGACATCCAGGGCCCCATGATCCCGTTCGCGCCGAGGACGACGATCATGGTGAGGGCGACCGTGAAGCGTGCGCCCGACGAGATGCCGAGGACGAACGGGTCGGCGATGGGGTTGTTGAAAAAGGTCTGGAGCAGCATGCCGGACAGGGACAGCGCGCCGCCGAGCAGGATCGAGGTGACGATGCGCGGCAGGCGGATATCCCAGATGATGCACGATTCGGTCGAGCTGGCGGGGCCGGCGGCGATGAGGCGCCAGATATCGGGAAGCTCGATAGACGCGCTGCCGATGCATAGGCTCATGAGCGCGAGGAGCGCGAGTGCTGCCACGAGGGCCGCGCACACGACCATCGCGCGCGCGGCACGGGCGTCGACCGTGCGTGCGGTCCTGTGCGCCTCGGTGCGCCCCATCGGCGCTAGTCCAACTTCCAGATGAAGCCTGCGGACTCGCCTGACCCGGTAAGCGCGCAGCGCAGGTCCTCTAAGATGGCATCCATATCGGTCATGGCCTGGTACATGTTCTCATCGCAGGCGTAGACCTCGCCGTCTTGGACGGCCCGGAAGTCGGCGAACAGCGGGTTTTTCGCCGTGAGGTCCGCGATGCTTTTCACAGAGGTGTCGACCGTCGTGTTGTAGATGATGACGTCGGCGTCCTTCGCCTGGGCATAGAACGTCTCGAGGTCGATGACCGCCTGGATCGATGAGGACCCTTCTGCCTCGGCATCCGGGTCGAAGGAGATGGGGTCGCCACCGGCGAGCTGGATCATCTGGGCGAAGTAGTCGGTCGACCGGCGCGTCACGGCGGCACCGTCGTCGTTGATGTAGAAGAACGCGACCGTCTTGCCGGTCGGCGCCTGGTCGGCGACGGCCCAGACGCGCTGGGCGATCTCGTCGAAGCGCGCGTTCGCCTCGTCCTCGCGGCCGAACAGGACGCCCATGAGCTTCATCCACTCGAGGCGGCCGAGCACCTCCGGTTCCGAGCTCGACAGCTCGGTGAGCACCGTGACCCCCAGGTCCTGGAGCTTCTGCTTCACCTCGGGGGCGTGGTTGATCTTCGTGTTCTCGATGGCGAGCGTGCAGCCGCGCTCGGCGATGAGCTCGAAATCGGGGGCGCTGTATTTACCGCCGAAGTCGGTGCGCCCGTCCTCGAGCGCGGCGGTGAGGTCCGCGTTCGGGCTGTCTTCGGCAGAGACGGAGGAGACCGTGACCGCATCGAGAGCGCCGACCTCGTCGATCAGGCAGATCATGCCGGTCGAGACGAGGTAGACGCTGTCGAGCGGCTGCTGAATGACGGCGATATCGGGATCCAGCCCATCCGGTGCGCTGGCGCCGGCGGGAACGACGAGGAAGCGCTCGCCGTTCGCCTCGCAGACAAGGCGAACGCCGCCCTCGAACTCATCGACCGTGAAGTTCTTCGCGTAGTCGAGCTGCATCCGGCCGGTATGGGCGAGATCGCACCCGAGGTCGATGGTGCGAAACTCTGGGTCGTATGACGCGGGCTGGGCTGAAATGACAGCCGCGCTCCCGTTCGTTGCCATGGCCGATCCGGCTGCAGTGCCGGAAGCGGCAGGGTTTCCGGTGCATCCAGTTACCGCCAGGGTGCAGGCGATGGCAACAAGACAGGCAGTGATGCTGCGCTGCGGGTGACAGGGAACTCGGAACATGCGGTATCTCATTTCTTTGATAGTCGTAAGGTAGCCTATTGGTCCATGATAGACCGAATGCGCCGCGAACGCGCCCGCCGCGCCCGCCCGCTTTCGTCGTCAGGGGCGCAGGAGGGATATGCGTGAGGCAAGGGTGCGCTCAAGTGCGCCGAGGTCGCCATCGAAGCGGTACGACTGCATGCCTGCCACCTCGGCGCCCGTGCAGTTGTCGGCGTTGTCATCGATGAACAGGCAGGAGCCGGCATGAAGCCCATAGCGCTCGCACAGCAGCCGGTAGATGGCGGGATCTGGTTTCATCATATGCTCGAAGCTCGACACCACGCGTCCCGCGAACAGGTCGTTCACCGGGCAGCGCCCGATTTGGCGGTCGATGGTGGTCGACGCATTCGACAGCAGGTAGATGTCGATGCCGGCATCCACGAGCTTCTGCGCGAGCTCGCATACCCCCGCGAGGGGTTCGGAGTGCTCGGGCCACTGCTCGAAGCACGCCTCGAGCGCGGGGTGCAGGCGGGGTGCGAGATGCGCTTTGGCGATGCGCAGCATCGTCGCGTGGTCGATGGCGCCGGCGTCGAGCAGCGCCCACTCGGGGCGGCCGAAGAGGGCGTCCTGCAGCAGGTTCGCGTCCTCTTCGTTTTCGGTAAAGGCCTGCGAGAACGCGGGGCCGTCGAAGGTCATGAGAACGCTGCCCATATCGAAGATGACGTGCTCGATGTTCACCATGATGCCTCCCGATGTCGTGATGTGCGCGGACGCCGCTGCAGGGTGCCCGCTCGCTTGATTATCGCATGATGCGAATGACCCTGCGGCCTCGCGCGCGGCGTTGCGCGCGAGGGCATGCAAGGCCGGGCTCGGGTACCTTTCGATGACGCGTGCGCAGGGAAGGCCTTGCGGCAGGGTATAAGCGCTACGATGCGAAGAGCGCCACGTGATTGCACGAATGCGAGGGGATTGCCATGCCGACGCCTGAGTTCATCATCCGACTGCGCGAGAAGATCGGCCACGACCCGCTGTGGCTCATCGGGGTCACCGGCTACATCGAGGACGACCGCGGGCGCGTGTTGCTGGGCCGGCGCTCCGACACGGGTCGGTGGGCGCTCGTCTCGGGTATCAACGAGCCCGGCGAGCAGCCAGCGGAGACCATCGTGCGCGAGGCGCTCGAGGAGACCGGCGTCGCCATCGAGCCGGACGAACTTGTGAGCGTGGTGGCCGATCCGCGCATGATCACCTACGCGAACGGCGACAAGGTCCAGTATCTTGAGCTGCTGTTCTGCTGCCATGCGAAGGCGGGTGCCGAGGCGGCGCGCGTGGGGGATGAGGAGAGCCTCGAGGTCGGCTGGTTCTACCGCGGCGAGCTTCCGCAGGATCTCTCGGAGACCACGCGGGAGCGCATGGCGCTTGTCGACGAGTACCGGGCGCGCCTGCGCCACGGGGACGCGCATTGCCTGTTCAGGTCGTGATGGGGGCGCTAGCTCAGCTCGACGACGGCGTAGGTATCGCCATCGGCGTCGCTCAGGGTCACGACGGTGCGCTCTTCCTCCTGGGCGATCGCGGGGTAGATGACGTCGCCGAGCACGGCGGCGCGCCTGAAATCGACGCGCACGGCCCGCGGCGCGGTCTCCCGGGGGAGCATCTCGATCGCCATCTGCACGTACTGGCAGTTGTTGACGTGCTCGTTCGTGTCGATGAGGCCGCGACGCACGGAGATGGGCTCGCCGGGCTCGAGATGCTCGGGCACGCGGATGCGGCGGCTCTCAGCAGGCATATCGAGCGGCTCATGAGTGCCGTAGGGCGCGACGTGCTCGGCGGTGGGGCGGATGGGCTTGCCGGTCGTGAGGTCGATGAAGGCCCAGGTGGAGCTCGCGCGGGCGATGAGGCTTCCGCTGCCGTCCTTGAGGTAGAAGTTGCGATGGGCGGAAAAGCCGCGGAATCTCGTCGCGAAGGTGCCGACCGAGATCTCCTCGCACAGCGACGGGTACCGGTCGATGATGATATGCCAGTGGGTGAGCACCCAGGCGCGCTGCACGTGCTTGAGCCAGGCCATGCCGACGCCGAGCGCCTCCGACTGGAAGGTGCTGCAATCCTGGAAGGCGTTGATGACGGCAGGCAGCGTCATGAGGCCGCGGTGGCCGACCTCGCTGTAGCGGACCGCGCTGGGGTACTCGAAGGTCGTGAGGTCCTGCGCGAGGTCGATGATCGCCATGGGTTGTCTCCCTGCGTAATAGTGGGGTCGTTTGTGTCCGTATGAGTCTAGCACTGTGTCCTTTTGCACGGTGGCGGCGCCATATGCGAGGTGCTTTGGCGCCTGTGCGATACTTGGATGTGCATGAACGGAGGTATTCCATGGGTGAGGGATTTCTGGAGCGCGTGCGCGCGGCGGGCTGCCTGCGCGATCTGCCGTTGGCGCAATCGATGGTCGACCTCGACGTCGCGTCACGGCCCGACGAGCATCTGATCGAGCGGCTCCTCAACACCGCCACGACCCGCGTCATGCTTGTGAACCATGGCCTGATCGCGGTGGCGCGCGACGTGGCGTCAAGCGCGCCCGCTGCGCTCGCCTGCGCAGACGATCCCGCGGCACCCCGTCCCGACGCATGCGCGCCCGCGGCCCCGCTCGCCCCCGCATGGCTCGATGCTCATGCCGCCCGGCAGTTGGCGACCTGCCCCGGGACGCTCGCGGTGTATCTGGGGCGCGATGCGGCGGGGGCGGATCCGATGTCGTATATCGCACTCGACATCACGCGGACGGCCGCCCATCCTGCGGGCGGCATGGGCGCCGACCTCGATTTGGGCGGGGAGCCCGCCTGCGATGCCGAATGGGTGCTCCAGCGATACGATTGGGTCGAGCTGCGCTCGTTCGCACCGTGCGCGGGCGCGCGCGATGTCGGCCTCGCGACCAGCGCGGTCGCGGTCTGCGCCTGGCACGCGTCGCAGCGGTTCTGCCCTGCTTGCGGCTCCGCCGTGCGTCCGATCTGGTCGGGCTGGGCGCAGCGGTGCACGAATCCGGATGATGTCGACCGCATGCTCTTTCCACGCATCGAGCCCGCGGTCATCACGGCCATCGTGGACGATGACGACCGGCTGCTGCTGCAGCACAACCGCGCCTGGCGCCCGGGGTTCTTCTCGGTGTCCGCAGGGTTCGTCGAGGCGGGAGAGAGCCTCGAGCGGGCAGTGCGGCGCGAGGCGGCCGAAGAGGTCGGGGTCGCGATCGATGAGGTTGTCTACCTGGGGTCTCAGCCCTGGCCGTTTCCCGCGTCGATCATGCTGGGCTTCTGCGCCCATGCGGTATCGAGCGCGGTGCAGGTCGACCATGATGAGGTGGAGAGTGCCCGGTGGTTCACGCGCGACGAGCTCGCGGACGCCGTCGCCTCGGGCGCGATCGAGCCGCCGGGGCGCGCTTCGATCGCGCGGCATATGATCGAGTGGTGGCTCGGCGCGCCGTTGTCGTAGGGGGCGCAGTCCAGAGGGGCACGCGAAGGACTTCGTTTTCCCTTCGAGAAGAGGGACACATGTTTTACCCCTGACGGAACATCATGATGTTCCTAACGGCTCCCAGTTGGATGCTGTCCTCATCGGGGACGGGGTAGTTTGGTGCCACCCCGTCCCCGATGAGGACAGCCCTGACTCACCTGCTAGAAGTTCGTGCCGTTCCAGCCGAAATGGGCGGTGCTGCCGTAGCGGATGTAGATGCGAGCGGGATCGATGCCGAGCGTATCTGAGACCTCCGGGGTGAGGCGCTCGGTGAGCTTTTCCCAGGCGGTGGCGGGAACTTCGGAGGTCGCGTAGACGTCTATCTCCAGATAGGCGCACGGCTTGGAGTCGTCGCCGGCGAAATACATAGGAACCTCGTCGTCGAACAGGCACATGAGCCACTGCTCGGACTTGCCGGGCACCGCCGCGATGGCCTGACCGAAGGCGGTCTTCAACGTGATGCGCGCCTCGTCGTCGATCGGGGCGGAGGTATGAAGCTGAATCACGGGCATGGGCGCTCCTCCTTGATGTCGCGTCGGATCTCCTATCGGGTCCGGGTCCGCCTAATCTATGGCAGGGCCCTGGACGAACCATTCGAGCTCACCGGTTCTGCCCGTCTCATCCATATCGATGGCGGCCATGCCACCGGGCTTTAACGACAGCTCCACGCCGCAGAGGCGCTCGATCATGTCGTTCAGCATGGGGATGTGGCCCACGGCGATGAGGCAGTCGGCGTCGGTGGCGGCTATCTGGTCGGCGAAGGTGTCCGCGTCCTGCTCCCAGATGCTGTCGACGGGCACGATGTCGTGGCCGGCTCCGAGTGCGAGGTCCACCTCGTGCGCCGTCTGCATGGCGCGGACCGCCGGGCTCGACCACAGGGTCGCGTGCGAGGCGCTGTGGGCGTCGAGCAGGTAGAACGAGCGCATGAATCCATCGACCGAGGCGAGTACCGAGCGGGCCTCGTCGGTAAGCGCGCGGTCGAAGTCGGACTGACCCGGCTGCAAGCCCTGGGCCTTACCGTGGCGAACGAGGATGAGCTTTTTGATCACGGTGACCATCCTTACCTTCGGTGGCAGATCCCTTCTGCCGCGGGCGTCGATCGGGTACGGTGCTCGTGGACCTCCCCGGCCATTCGACCCGTGCGCCCACGGACCCTGTAGGCATTGTACTCGAGGGGTGCTGATGCGCAGTGCGGCAAAGCGGCCTGCGGTAGAAATAGCCTCGATGGAAACCATTTGCCCGCGGCGACCCCGCCGGCTTCTCCCGATCCATTTTCAACCGCGGCGTCCCGCCGCCCGCCGTCTGGGTACAACCGTACATGTGGAGCGTCGAGTCCTTGCGTTCGCAGATGCCGCTACGTTGTAGAATAGGCTGATGAATGCTTCCATGTCCGATGCGTCCCGCGCATTCAGGAAGGAGATTTACCGTGTCTGAGAATATTCCCGGCAGCCTGAGCGTCTCCAACGACGTGATCGCCGATATCGCCGGCTATGCGGCCATGTCGTGCTACGGCGTGGTCGGCATGGCCGAACAGCAGCAGGGCATGGAGTCCGTGCGCCTGCTTCCCGGACAGCGCCTGCGCAAGGGCGTGCTCGTTTCCACGACCGACGAGGGCCTGACCCTCGATCTGCACATCGTGCTCGATAACGGCGTGAACATGAAGTCCGTCTGCCACAACCTCGCCAGCTCGGTGTCGTTCACCCTGGCCGAGATCGCGCAGATCGACCCCGCGAACCTCAAGATCTACATCCACATCGACGCGCTCAAGTCGCGCGGCTGAGCACCTATCGAGTAATGGAGATAAAGCAAGATGATCTCGAAAACCATTCGCACGTGCTTCCCGATCGCGGCTAAGGCAGTGGCCGACAAGGCGGAGGACATCAACAAGCTCAACGTGTTCCCGGTCCCCGATGGCGACACGGGCACGAACATGTCGCTGACGCTCGGCTCGGTGGTGAAGGAGCTCGCCGAGCTTCCCGCCGATGCCGATATGGAGGCCATCGCCGGGGCCATTACCCACGGTTCGCTCATGGGCGCGCGCGGCAACTCTGGCGTCATCACCTCGCAGATCCTGCGCGGTGTGGCCGAGGGCCTCATCGGCGCCGGCAGCCCCGCGACGTCCGCCGACATCGCGACGGCGCTGCGCCGCGCCGTGAAGGTAGCCTTCCAGGCGGTCCGCAAGCCGGTCGAGGGCACGATCCTCACCGTGCTGCGCGACATCTCGACGAAGGCCGACGAGTGCGAGAAGAAGAAGCTCTCGGTCGACGAGACGCTCGACGCCATCGTCGTGGAGGCGTATCAGTCGGTGGCCCGCACGCCCGATCTGCTGCCCGTTCTGAAGGAGAACGGCGTGGTCGACTCCGGCGCGTTCGGTTTCGCGATCTTCCTGGAGAACTTCGTTGCCGCCGCCCAGGGCCGTGCCGCCCAGATCGAGGACTTCTCGACGACCTTCGACGCCGGTTCGGCACGCGACAGCGCGCTCGATCGCGTGAAGATCGAGGCAAACGACGACTGGGAGGGCTCGCAGTACCGCTACTGCAACGAGTTCCTCTTCAAGGCGGAGAAGCGCTTCGACGAGGAGGAGTGCCTGGAGTTCCTCGCGTCCATGGGCGACTGCGAGCTGCTCGTCGGCTCCTATCCCGACTACAAGGTGCACGTGCACTCCAACACCCCGAACCTCGTGCTCGAGCACATGCTGCAGTTCGGCCAGATCTACGAGGTCTTCATCCACAACATGGACATGGAGTCCCATGAGCGCACGGCCAAGATCCACGCGGACGAGGAGGCGGCATCCGAACCCGCCAGGCCCCTCGGCTTCGTGGCCGTCGCCGCCGGCTCCGGCGAGGCCGACATCCTCACCTCCATGGGCGTCGATGTCGTCGTTTCCGGTGGCCAGACCATGAACCCGTCCACCGCCGACCTGCTCGACGCCGTCAACAAGGTGAACGCCGAGTCCGTGATCATCCTGCCGAACAACGGCAACATCCGCATGGCCGCCGAGGCCGCTGCCTCCGCATGCGAGGACAAGCACGTGGCGGTCGTTCCCACCAAGACCGTCCCCCAGGCGTTCTCCGCCCTGTTCGCCGTCATGCCCGAAACCCCGCTCGACGAGGTCGTCGAGGCCATGACCGAGGCCGCCGCCGCGGTGCGCGACGGCGAGGTGACCTCTGCGGTGCGCGATTCGCAGGCGGCCGACGGCAGCCCCATCCATGCGGGTGACGTCATGGGCATCATCTGCGATTCCATCGATGTGGTGGGAAACGACGTCAAGCAGGTCACGCTCGACTGCATCGCCCGCATGCAGGACGAGGAGGAGGGTGACACCCTCACGATTCTCGCCGGCGCCGATATGGACGACGAGCAGTTCGAGGACCTCGTGGGTGCCATCGAGGACGCCTATCCCGACCTCGAGATCGATCCGCATCGCGGTGAGCAGCCGCTCTATCCGGTCATCTTCTCCATCGAGTAGGCGCAACGCCATGACGGAAGCCGTCAGCGTGCCCCGGGCCGCCGCGCGCCTTGCGCGCAGCTCTGTCCTCGAGCAGGACATCTCCCGTCTCAAATACGCATCGGAATCGCGTGAGGAGGCCCTTCGCCGGCTCGGCATCGAGTCGGTGGGGGACCTCCTCTACCATATCCCGCGGCGCTACCTCGATTTCACGCGCGCCTACACGATCGAGACCGCACCGCTCGGGCGGGTCTGCACCGTCGTGGCGACGGTCGACCGCATCGTGCAGAAACGGCCCCGCCCGCGCCTGACCGTCACCGAGGTCTATCTCACCGATGACACGGGTATCCTGCAAGTCGCGTTCTTCAAGCAGCCGTGGATCGCGCGCGAGCTCGCGCAGGGCGACCGCCTTGCCCTTATGGGCAAGATTGAGTTCGCCTACGGTTTCAAGCAGATGTCCTCCCCGCATTTCGAGAAGCTCGACGCGCATGCGACGGGCGGCACGATCCTGCCGGTGCACCCGGTGGGCGAGGGCATCAGCCAGGCCTGGATGCGCCGCATCGTCTCCGGTGCCCTCGAGAGCGCCGCGACCTTCTGCGACGCACTGCCGGCGTCCTTGCGCGCCCGCCGCGGCCTCATGAGTCGGTCGCGGGCGCTGCGCTGCATCCACTTCCCCTCGTCGATGGGGGAGCGCGACCTGGCGCGTCGGCGGCTCGCCTACGACGAGACCCTCATGCTCCAGCTCGCCTTGCGCCTGCGCGGCGATGCGAACCTGCTCGACATCCGCCCGGTGGCGCATACGCCGGGCGAGCACGTGCAGAGGCTCTACAGCGCGCTGCCCTTCTCGCTCACAGATGAACAGCAGGCGGCGGCCGACGACATCCTGCGCGATATGGCCGATGGCGATCACGTCATGAACCGGCTGCTTCTGGGCGATGTCGGCACGGGCAAGACCGCGGTCGCCATGGTGGCGCTCGCCGCAGCGGCCGATACGGGGACGCAGGCGTGCGTGATGGCGCCCACCGGTGTGCTCGCGCGCCAGTACGCCACCACGTGCGCGCCCGTGCTCGAGCGGGCGGGTATCCGCTCGGCGCTGCTCACCGGCGCCACGCCCGCGCCCGATCGCGCCCGTATCGTCGAGGGGCTCGCTGCCGGGGAACTCGACGTGCTGTTCGGCACCCATGCGGTGCTCTCCGAGGACATCGCGTTTTCGCACCTCTCGCTTGCGGTCATCGACGAGCAACATCGCTTCGGCGTCGACCAGCGCGCGAGCCTGCGCGCCAAGGGGCCGGGGGCAGATCTGCTCGTCATGACGGCAACGCCCATCCCGCGCACGCTTGCGCTCTCCATCTACGGCGACCTGGATACGAGTATCATCCGCCACCGGCCGAACCCCGGTGCCGGGGTGGCGACGCGCGTGCTTGACGAGACGAATCGCGATCTTGCCCTCGGTGCGGTGCGCGAGGCACTCGCCTCAGGGCAGCAGGCCTACGTCATCTGCCCTCTTGTCAGCGAGCGCGACGGGGCAGAAGAGCTCGAGGACGTCCCGGGCATCGAGCGCGACGACGACGGGCGCGAGGTGCGCGCGCCTGCGCTCCACGCCGTCGACACCGAGGTGGAGCGCCTTTCCCGTATCTTTCCCGACGCGGTTGTGGAGATGCTCCACGGCCGCATGGGCGCGCGCGAGAAAGACGAGGTTATCGACCGGTTCCGCGCTGGCGACATCTCGGTGCTCGTGTCGACCACCGTGGTCGAGGTGGGCGTCGACGTCCCGAACGCTACGGTCATGATCATCGAGAACGGGGAGCGCTTCGGCCTGGCGACCCTGCATCAGCTGCGCGGGCGCGTGGGGCGCGGCTCGCTTGCCGGTCGGTGCTTCGTGATGGCGCCCACGTCGCGCAAGGGGCGGCCCGCGCCTGCCCACGAGCGCCTGGAGGCTCTCGAGAGGACCACCGATGGCTTCGAGCTCGCCGAGCTCGATCTGCGCCTGCGCCATGAGGGCGAGATCTTGGGCCTGCGCCAGCACGGCGGGGTGACCCTGCGCTTCGTCGACCTCGATGCCGACGCCGATCTGATCGAGGCCGCTCATGCGGATGCCGTGGAGCTTTTGCGGGAATCGCCGACGCTTGCCGCGCGGACGCTCATTCCGCTACGCTTTGACGTCATCGACAGGTACGGAGATATCTTCAAGGAGGTCAGCGGCGGATGAGGGTCATTGCCGGTGAGTGGCGCGGGCGCAAGCTCAAGGAGCCGAGCGGTCGCGATGTGACGCGGCCCACGACCGATCGGGTACGCGAGGCGATGGCGTCGATGATCGACGCTGCCCGGGAGGACGGCATCGAGGGCATGCACGTGCTCGATGCGTTTGCCGGCTCGGGCGCCCTCGGCATCGAGATGCTGTCGCGCGGTGCCGCCTTCGCGACGTTTTTCGATGTGGACCGCACCGCCGCCGCGCTCGTGCGTGAGAATCTGGGTACCGTACGGTGTGCGCCCGCCCGCTATCGGGTGGTCGCAGGCGACGTGCTCGCCCATGCCGAGCGCGGCCGCATCGCGGGCGGTCCCTTCGACCTCGTGCTCGTCGACGCCCCCTATGCATATGGGGCGGAGCCCGCGGAACGCCTGGCGCGCGCGTGCGCGGCCCAGGGGCTGCTCGCTCCCGGGGCGCTTCTGCTCTGCGAGCATGCCGCCGGCGACGCTGCGCCTGCGCCCGCCGGGTTCGAGGTCGTGCGCGAGAAGCGCTACGGGTCCACATGCGTCGACCTGCTTCGCCTCGCATCGCCTGGCAGCCCGCTTGCATAACCGGTTATCCAACATGAGGATGTGCACCCATGATCAGTAACATCGAGCACGCGCTCGTTCCCGGCACGTTCGACCCCATCACGTTCGGCCATATCGACGTCGTGCGCCGCGCCCGCCGGCTGTTCCCCTACGTCACGGTCGCGGTGGCCGAGTCCATCGGCAAAAACGGGGTCGGTACGACGTTTTCGCTCGAGGAGCGCGTCGAGCTCGCCCGCGAGGCACTCTCCGGTATCGACGGGGTGGAGGTCCGCCCGTTCTGCGGGCTGCTTGTCGACTTCGCGCGCGAAGTCGGGGCCGGTGCTCTCGTCAAGGGTCTGCGCGCCATGACGGATTTCGAGTACGAGCTGCAGCAGGCGGACCTCAACTACCGGCTCGATGCCGAGCTCGAGTCCATCTTCGTCATGAGCGCGCCGCAGTACGGCTACATCTCCTCCTCGGTCGTGCGCCAGATCTCCTCGTTCGGCGGGGACGTATCGAGCCTCGTGCCCCAAAACGTGGCCGATGCGCTACGCGACCATTTCTCTGACGCAGCCAGATAGGCGCAATCGGGCGCGGAGCGTCGGCGCCGGCTAGGTTTTGGGTATAACGCTGCAAGTCCTTTGCGTGCTATGTCGCGTCGCGTCCGCGCGACGCCTTTCGCGCCTCGCTTCGAGTGGCGCATCTGAACGTCTTGTTGAGGGTTTCGCGGCAAGCGCCGGGAGGGTGCGTTCGCCTGTGTGCTCATAACGGGTACAAGAACTCTGTGTGGTATTATGTGCGGTTGATAGGAGCCGACGGAAGGAGACTTGATGGCTGGCGACAATTTTCCCGGCGAGAGGATTGAAAGCCTTGTCGATGAGCTCTGGGCCTACATCGAAGAAGCCAGGCCGCCTTTCGGTAAATCCGCTCAGTACAAAGTCATCGAGACCGATGTCTTTCTCAACATCCTGGACGAGATTCGCATGAGCTATCCGGAGGAGTGGCAGAAATCCCGTCGCATCCTGAAGGAGCGCGACGAGCTTATGGCGAGCGCGACGGCACAGGCCGACTCCATCATTGCCGACGCCCAGCAGCAGGCGCTCACCATCGCCGGTGAGCAGGAGATCGTGCGCCTTGCCCAGCAGCAGGCCGACGACATCCGCGAGCGCGCCCAGCAGTACGAGCGCGAGACGCGCTATGCCGCCGAGGACTACGCGGAGCAGGTGTTCACGCACCTCGAGGAGAACCTGAAGTCGCTCACGTCCACCGTGGCGCGCTGCCGTCAGCAGCTGAACGAGGGCGCCAACAACCAGAACGGTCAGTGGTAATGGATACGCTCAAGCCCGTTATCGTCGAGATCGGCGAGACGCTCGAGAACCCGGGCGACTCGCTCCCGCTCACCGGATCGCTTCCCATCGATTCGTATTCGACCGGCGAGAAGGAGTTCACGCTCGCCGACGGCGTCTCATATGACGTGGTGCTCACGAATGCCGGAGACGGCATCCTCGTGAGCGGCATCGTCCGGGGCCACGCCGAGGGGCAGTGCGACCGCTGCCTCGAGCCGGCGTCGTTCGATATCTCCGGCGAGATCGAGGAGTACTACCTGTTCGAGGAGCCCGAGGACGCTGAGGCCTACGAGGACGGTTTCGAGCTCGTCGGTCCCGACCGCACCGTCGACCTGTCGGGCGCCATCTGGGACGCTATGGTCATGGATACGCCGTTCGTGGTGCTCTGCCGGCCCGACTGCGCCGGGCTGTGCCCGATGTGCGGCGCGAATCTGAACGAGGGTCCGTGCGGCTGCGCCGAGGCCGCCGAGCAGGCGTGGGTCGACAGCGACGAGAACCCCTTCGCGGCACTCAAAAACCTAAAGCTCGATTAGGACACCCGAGTTGTGAAGCGATTGTCTGGGCGGCCTCGTGGCGCGTGTGGAGATTATAAAGTGCTGTACAATGCCGTCTCGTGTGCTAATATCGCTACTTGCGCGTAATCGTGCTCGGAGATAGTTATTAAGGAAGGTCATCATGCCAGTACCTAAGCAAAAGAAGGGCCGCGGAGCCACCCACACCCGTCGTTCCGCAAACATGAAGATTGACGCCCCCTCCCGCTCCGTCTGCCCTCGCTGCGGCGCCGTCAAGCTTCCCCATCACGTCTGCCCCAACTGCGGTTATTATAAGGATCGTGAGGTCATCGTCACCGAGTAGCTCGGTGGACCACCCGATCGCGCAGTGAGATGCAGTGTGAACTGAATCGGATGTGCATGGCCGACTCCCCGAGTCGGCCATTTCTTGTATAAGGGGGAAGCATGCAGAAGGTTCGTATCGCAGTCGACGTCATGGGCGGCGACGAGGAGCCGCAGGTTGTACTCGATGGCATCGACGCGGCGCTCGCTGCCGATGCCGATCTGGAGGTGCTCGCAGTCGGTCCCGCCGAGCTCGTCGAGCCGTTCGTCGAGAGTCGTGAGCGCGTGAGCGCGCTCGTCGCCCCGGATGTCATCACGATGGAGGACGATCCCATCCAGGCCGTCATGCGCAAGCGCAAAAGCTCGATCGTGCTCGCGTGCCGCGCCGTCAAGAAGGGGCAGGCCGCCGGGTTCTTCTCGGCAGGCGCGACCGGTGCCATGACGGCGGCGGCGACCGCCTACGTGACGCCGTTCAAGTATCTGACCGATGACGGCGAGAAGCGGCCCATCCGCCCGTGCATCGTGAGCGCCATCCCGAACCGCAAAGGAGGGCACACCGTCTTTTGCGATCTCGGCGCCAATCCGGATGTGGAGCCGGAGGACATCGTTCGCTTCGCGCAGATGGGCGCCACCTACGCCCGCATCGTCTGCGGCATTGCGAACCCGCGCGTCGGGCTGCTCTCCAACGGCACGGAGGATACGAAGGGCTCCCATTTCACGAAAGAGTGCTTCCCGCTCATGAAGCAGAAGGTGAAGGGCTTCGCGGGCAACTGCGAGGGCGGCGACTTCACCTCCGGCAACGTCGACGTCGTGGTGTGCGACGGTTTCGCCGGCAATGTCGCCCTGAAGTCCATCGAGGGCACCGCGAAGCTCATCCTGCATGAGCTGAAGGACACATTGCTGGCGTCCACGAAGGGCAAGATTGCGGCGCTGCTGGTGAAAAACGATCTCAAGGCCATCCAGCAGAAGCTCTCCGGCGACGCCTACGGCGGCGCGGTGCTGCTCGGCCTGCAGGGCGTGGTCCTCATCGGTCACGGCGCCACGAGCGTCGAGGCCGTGAAGAACGGCACGCTCGCCGCCGCCCGCGCGGTGCGCAGCAACCTCGTCGAGATGCTCGCCGCCTCCATGGACAACATCGTCCGCTAGCGCCCGCACGCCCGCGCGCTGTTTTTGGGTAGAATCGTTTCGCTTACACGCCGTGACGGCCTGTGGCCGGCAAGGAAAGGAGTACGCATATGGACCGTTCTGAAATCTTCGCTAAGATCGTCGACATCTCCTCCGACGTGTTGGGCGTGGAGCCCGACCGCATCACCATGGAGACCACCTTCGACGACCTTGAGGCCGATTCTCTTGACCGCCTGCAGCTCGTGACCGCCATGGAGGACGAGTTCGAGCTCGAGATCGCAGATGAGAAGCTCATGTCCATCGCCTCGGTCGCCGATGCCATCGAGGCCATCGAGTCCGCTCAGGAGGCTTAGCGTCCGTGACCCTTTCCGCAAGACTCACGCGGATCGAGGAGATCTGCGGCCACACCTTCTCCGACCATCAGCTCCTGCGCTCCGCGATCACCCATCCCTCTGCCGTCGAGGGTCAGCCGGTGGACGCCTCCTACGAGCGTCTCGAGTTCCTCGGCGACTCCATCCTGGGTTCCGTTGTGGCCGTAGCGCTCTATGAGGCCTATCCCGATTTCGACGAGGGCAAGTTGACGCGGCTCAAGGTATCGCTCGTGAGCGGCATGACGCTTTCCGAGGTCGGCCAGGAGCTCGGTATCGACGAGTGCATCATCTTCGGCGCCTCGGAGACCGGAACGGGCGCACGCGGGCTTCACTCGGCGCTGGAGAACGTCTACGAGGCGCTCGTGGGAGCCCTGTATCTCGATGGCGGCTGGGAGGCCGCGGAGGCGTTCATCACGCGTACCCTGAAGCCGCATCTGGCGACGGAGCGCGCCGAGCACCCTTCGAACCCGAAGTCGTTTCTGCAGGAATGCGTGCAGCGCGACCATATGGAGCCGCCCGCCTACAAGCTCGTCGGCAGCAGCGGTCCCGCGCACGAGCCCACCTTCACCGCGGTCGCGCTCGTGGACGGCGTTCGCCGCGGACGCGGCAGCGGCTCGTCGAAGAAGGAGGCGGAGGCGGCGGCCGCCCTCGATGCCCTCGAGCGCATGGGATACACGCACAACGGCGTCATCTTGAAGCGCAAGCAGGGATAGCGAGGCTCACCCGTGTATCTCAAATCCCTCACGCTCAAGGGCTTCAAGTCGTTCGCCGACCGCGCCCACATGTCATTCGAGCCGGGTCTGACCGTCATCGTCGGACCCAACGGTTCGGGTAAATCGAATATCTCCGATGCCATCCTCTGGGTCCTGGGCGAGCAGAGCGCAAAGCAGCTGCGCGGCCAGGCCATGGAGGATGTCATCTTTTCCGGCTCATCGGCGCGCAAGCCCGTGAGCGTCGCCGAGGTCACCCTCGTGCTCGATAACTCAGACCACGTGCTGCCCGTCGATTTCGACGAGGTCGCCGTCACGCGCCGCATGTACCGTTCCGGCGAGTCAGAGTATCTCATCAACTCGAGCCCGTGCCGTCTGATGGACATCCAGGACATCCTGCATGATTCGGGTCTCGGCAAGGACACGCACTCCATCATCAGCCAGGGTAAGCTCGATGCCATCCTGCAGAGCCGCCCCGAGGAGCGCCGCAGCCTCATCGAGGAGGCCGCCGGCATCTCCAAGCACAAGCGCCGCCGCGAGCGCGCCGCCAGAAAGATCGCCTCGATGGACGAGCACCTGAAGCGGGCCCGCGACATCAACCGCGAGGTGAACCGCCAGCTGAAGCCGCTCGAGCGCCAGGTGGACCGCGCCCGGAAGCACCGCGACCTCACCGCGCGCGCCCATGAGCTGACCCAGATTCTCGCGGTCGACGAGCTGCGCGGCCTGCAGGCGCTCTGGGGCGACCTCGAGGCCCGCGGCAAGGAGGCTGACGCCGCCCTCGAGCTCGCCCGCTACCGGCTCTCCGAAAAGCAACACGAGCTCGAGAAGCTCCAGGTCATGCTCGAGGAGAAGGGCCTGTTCGTAGGCGATCTGGGCGAGCAGCGCCGCCATATGCAGGATATCGTGGGCCGCATCGGCTCCGATATGCGCCTGCTCGAGGAGAAGGGCCGCAACATGGTGGCCCGCCTCTCGGAGATGCGCGGCACGCTCTCGGGCTCCGAGCACCAGCGCCGCCGCGTGGTGGCGGATCTTGAGGATATCGGCCGCCAGCTCGACGAGGTCCGTGCCGCCGCCGAGGTCGCCCGCGCCGATGTGGCCGAGCTCGAACCCGCTGCGGACACGCTGCATGCGCGTCGCGTCGAGCTCGATGAACTGCTGAGTCGCCTCACGCGCGCCCGTCGCGACGCGCAGCGCACCGCCGATGACGCCGCGCTCGAATACGTGAAGGTGAAGGAGACCCTTTCGAACGCCGAGCTCGAGGACTCCATGTTCGCCTCTCGGCTCGAGCAGCTCGAAGAGCAGATCGAGACGCTCGGTGCCCAGCTGGAGAGCAGGCGCGAGCGTGCCGATGAGCTCGCGGACGCCCTCGATGAGGCGCACGCCCGTCGCGATGAGGCGCGGCAGGCCGCCGACACGGCCAAGGCCGCCCTTGATGATCGCCGTGCCCAGGAGACCCAGGCCCGCACCGCCGCCTCTGAGGTGACCTCCGAGCTCGCGAGCCTGAAACGCGTCGACGAGCGTATGGATTCCTCCAGCCCGCTCGCCTCGAAGGTCGCCCGCACGCACGCCGGGACCGTCCGCGCGCACCTGGGCGACATCATCGAGGCGCCCCGCGAGCTCGAGGATCTCGTCGAGCGCCTGCTCGCATCCGACATCGACGCGCTGGTGGTCGATAACGCCGAGGCGCTCGGCTCGCTCGCGACCTTCGCACTCGAGCAGCGCTCCTCCTCGGGCGAGGCGGTGCTGCTGTCCCGCGAGGCGGACGCCGCCGCCGCGGTCGAGGGTGCCGCGGGATACCGGTTGGTCGAGCGCCTGCGTGTGCGAGACGGCTTTGGCCCCGCCGTCGCCGCCCTGCTCGGCGGCGTCTACGTCGTCGATTCGCTCGAGGACGCCCTGTGTGCGCCGGCGATCGCCGGCGTGACCTACGTGACGGCGGACGGAGCGCGGGTGAGCGCGCGCGGTGTCGTGCGCGTCGGCTCGGCAGGCGACGCCGCGGCGGGCACGCTCGAGCGCAAGCGTCGCATCCGTGAACTCGAGGACATCGAGCCCGAGCTCTCTGCCCGCTTGGAGCGCGCGATCGCCCTCGTGACGGAGGCGTCGGAGGCCCTCGCCCGCGCCCGCAGCACCGATGGCGAGCTCGCCGGAGAGATCGCGCGCCTGGAGGGCGAGCGCTCCTCGATCCTCTCCGAGATCGGTCGGCTCGAGCAGAACCTCTCGCGCACCACCTCCGAGCGCACGCAGGTGGAACGTCGCCGCGAGCAGGCTAGCGCCTCGGTGCGTGCGGCGCAGCCCCGCCTGGATGAGCTCGCATCCGCTCGCGACGAGGCGCGCGCCGAGGTCGACGAGCTGTCGAGCCAGGTCGAGGAGGCAACCGACGAGCTCGAGCGCGTCCGGCGCGACGACTCCGAGGCTGCAGGCAAGCTCGCCGATGCGAAGGTGCGCGCCGCGCAGGCAGCCGAGCGGCTGAAGAGCCTCGAGGCGCGCCGACCCGAGCTCGAGCGCCGCCTGGAGAGCACCGACCGCCGCATCCGCGCCACGAGGCAGGCATCGCGCTCGCTCGAGGTGCTCCGCCTGCGCGTGGACCCGCTGCACGACCGCTACATGGCCATCTCGGAGCGCGCCATGGACTGGGCGGCGCGCCTGCGCGACCAGGCATCCATCGAAGAGGCGGACTCTGCGTCGCTCAAGAAGACGATCGAGGGCGCCCGCGCCGAGGTCGACCGGGCCAAGGAGGCGGTCGACGCCGCGACCGCCGAGGTCTCCCAGGTGGCCATCGAGCGCGGCAAGCTCGAGGTGCAGGTGGAAAACGCCATCTCCGCCATCACCGCCGACGGCGCGACGGTTTTGGAGGAGGCACTCATGCTGCCCGCTCCCGATGACCGGGCCGCCTGCGAGCGCGAGCTTGCCGACCTCGTGCGTCAGATCAACAACCTCGGCCCGGTGAACCAGGTCGCCTTCGAGGAGTACGAGCGGCTGCGTGAGCGCGCCGACTACATCGCCGCTCAGCTCGCCGATCTCGAGAGCGCCCGCGGGGCCCTGACGAAGATCACCGCCGCGATCGACCGCAAGATGCGCCGCCAGTTCGTCACGACGTTCGAGAAGGTGGATGCGAACTTCCGAGAGGTGTTCGGCATGCTCTTCCCGGGCGGCAACGCGCACCTGGAGATGACCGATCCCGACCATCCTTCGACGACGGGGGTCGAGGTCGTCGCCCAGCCGCGCGGCAAGCGCATCACGAAGATGATGCTCATGAGCGGGGGCGAGAAGAGCCTGACGGCGCTCGCGCTGCTGTTTGCCGTCTACCGTACGCGCACGGTGCCGTTCTACGTCCTCGACGAGGTGGAGGCGGCGCTTGACGACTCCAACCTCGGCAAGCTCATCGGCGCCATCGACCATCTGCGCAAGACGACGCAGCTGCTCGTCATTTCCCATCAGCGGCGCACCATGGAGGACGCCGATGTGCTGTATGGTGTCTCCATGCAGGCCGACGGCGTGAGCCGCGTGGTGAGCCAGCGGCTCGACCGCGAAACCGGAAAGGTAGTGAATGCATAATGGGTTTCTTTGATACCTTGAAGCGCGGCCTCGAGCGCAGCCGCGAGGCCCTAAACGAGGTCTTCTACTTCGGCGGCGACGTCGATGAGACGTTTTGGGAGGACCTCGAGGACACGCTCGTCATGGGGGACATGGGCGCTGACGTCGCCATGTCGGTGACCGACGATCTGCGCGACCTTGCGGCCAAGAAGAACCTCACGACCGCCCGTCAGCTGAAAGACGCCCTGGCTGACCGCTTGGAGCAGACGTTTATCCCGCCTGCGCGCGACCCGTTTTCCGACGTGCCCTCCGTGGTGCTCTTTGTCGGCATCAACGGCGCGGGCAAGACCACGACCGTCGGCAAGATCGCGAGCTCGGCGGCGCGCTCGGGTATCAGGACCGTCATCGGCAGCGCCGACACGTTTCGCGCCGCCGCCATCGAGCAGCTCGATGTCTGGGGCGAGCGCGCGGGCGTACCCGTCATCAAGCGCGAGCGCGGTGCCGACCCGGCGAGCGTGTGCTACGACGTGCTGGACGCTGCCGATCGCGAGGGGAGCCAGCTCGTGCTCATCGACACGGCGGGGCGCCTTCACACCTCCTCCGACCTCATGCGCGAGCTCGCGAAGGTCGTGAACGTCACCCGCAAGCGCGCCGAGAAGTGCGCGGCCGGCCCCATGCCGGTCTCCGTCGTGCTCGTGATCGACGCTGCTACCGGTCAGAACGGCCTGTCGCAAGCGCTCGAGTTCAACGAGGCGCTCGGCATCGACGGCATCATCATGACGAAGCTCGACGGCACGGCCAAGGGCGGTATCGCCATGGCGGTCGCCTCGAAGCTGAAGCTGCCCATCTTGCGCATCGGCGTGGGCGAGCAGGTCGACGACCTGCAGACCTTCGACGCCCACGCGTTTTGCCGCGCCCTCGTGGGCGCCGAGTAGCCGCTCGCGCGGCGGCGGTAGGGGAGAGCCATCTTTCTTTTTCGCCCCGCTGCACCCCTCGATCACCTGCGGACCGCATGCGCAGGCGATCGGGTCGCTACCCGTTTTCTGCCAGTATCTTCGCTGCTAGGAGAATCGCTATGTTCGAAAGCCTGTCCGACCGCCTGAACAGCACCTTCGACCGCCTGCGCGGCAAGGGCAAGCTCACCGAGGCCGATATCACGAGCGCGATGCGCGATATCCGCATGGCGCTGCTCGAGGCTGACGTCAACTTCAAGGTCGTGAAGGACTTCGTCGCCAAGACGAAGGAGCGCTGCATGACCGCCGAGGTCATGGAATCGCTCACCCCGGCGCAAAACGTCGTCAAGATCGTGCTCGACGAGCTGACCGAGCTGCTCGGCTCCACCGAGAGCAAGCTCGTGTTCTCGAGCCGCATCCCGAACGTCATCATGCTCGTCGGCCTGCAGGGCTCCGGTAAGACGACCGCTGCCGTGAAGCTCGCCTACCTGCTGAAGAAGCAGGGGCGTTCGCCGTTGCTCGCCGCCTGCGACGTCTACCGCCCCGCAGCCGCCGACCAGCTCGCCACGCTCGGCGGCGAGATCGGCGTGCCGGTCTTCCGCGGTGACGGCGCGCATCCGGTCCAGATAGCCCAGGACGCCATCCGCGAGGCCGTCGCCACCATGCGTGACGTCGTGATCGTCGATACCGCCGGCCGCCTGCAGATCGACGAGCAGATGATGCAGGAGGCCGTCGACATCAAGCGCGCGGTCAAGCCCGACCAGGTCCTCATGGTCGTCGACGCCATGACCGGTCAGGACATCGTCAACGTCGTGTCCACCTTCGCCGAGCGCACCGACTTCGACGGCGTCATCATCTCCAAGCTCGACGGCGACGCCCGCGGCGGCGGCGCGCTGTCGGTCCGTGCGGTGACCGGCAAGCCCATCAAGTTCGTGTCGATGGGCGAGAAGCCCGACTCGCTCGAGACGTTCCATCCCGACCGCATGGCCAAGCGCATCCTCGGCATGGGCGACGTCATCGGCATCATCGAGAAGGCCCAGGAGGCCGCCGATGCGGAGACCCTCGCCTCTGCGGAGCGCATGCTGCGCGACGGCTTCACCATGAACGACATGCTCGAGCAGATGAAGGCCGTCAAGAAGATGGGCGGCATGAAGGGCATCCTCGGTATGCTGCCGGGCGGCCAGAAGATGCTGAACCAGATGGGCGGCAACCTCGACGAGAGCATCTTCGCGCGCAACGAGGCCATGATCATGTCCATGACGAAGGAGGAGCGCAACCGTCCCTCCATCATCAACGGCCAGCGCCGTGCCCGCATCGCCCGCGGCTCGGGCACCACGCCCGCCGACGTGAACCAGCTCATGAAGCAGTGGGGCGAGATGAACAAGATGATGGGCCGCGTGCGCAGCATGGCCAATCAGGCCGCGGCCGGCAAGAAGGGGAAGAAGGGCAAAAAGGGCAAGAAGCTTCGCATGCCCGGGATTCCCGGCATGGGCAACCTCGGCGGCATGGGCGGGGCCAACCCGTTTGCCGGCATGGGGGCTCCGGGCGCGGGCGGCGGCTCCGAGATGGACATGCTCCGCGAGATGGAGCGCCAGCTGCGCAACAAGTAACCTATGTCCCATCTGTCCTCATTCGGGACGGGGTAGTTTGGTGCCACGTTGCATGAACGTGACGGGCCTTCAGCTCGACGGATCTGTCGGCTGAAGGCCCGTTTGCTTGTGCGGTGAGGCTGCCCGATCAAGCACCGCGTCGCTCGTCCGCACCGAGGGGGATCTCGATGGTTGTCAGGAATTCCTCCTCGCGCGCGGTGTCGCGGTTGTCTATCTCGTAGAGCTCAATGGGGTCGCCTGATACCGTGAGGTCCTGTTCGCGCGCATAGCGGAGCGCTGCGCGGGCGATGGGACCGTTTTGCTCGTAGGGGCCCCGGTAGCGCACCGTGAGGTATCTGCCGGCGGGCAGCTCGAAATCGGCGGGGACGTCGGTGTCCTCGAGGATGAAGAACACCGAGTCGTACACGTTCGTGCGCCCCGCCTCGATTTCCGCCCCCGACAGGACACCGCCGATCCTCATGCTGCCCAGATCGGGCAGCAGCGCCTCGTGCTCGCGATAGAGCCGCTGGATGGCGAAGTCCATCTCCTCGTCGCGCTCCAGGCGCGTGGCGAGCCGCACGCATTGCCGTGTCCGGTAGCGCTTGATGACGTAGACGCCCACCTCGGCGGACTGGGCGCGCTCGAGTGCTCGCGCGCGCCTCTCGACGGCCCAAGCGCGCTCACCGAGGCTGCGGACCTGCTCGCTTATCAGTTCGAGCTCGCGGGTGAGCATCTCCTCGGTCTTGGCGAGCGACTGGTCGTTCAGGTACGCTCCGATCTGCGCCATCGGCATGTCGAGTCTGCGCAGGTCCTTGATGATGGAGAGCTTGTACATGTCGTTAAGGTCGTAGACGCGGTAGCCGTTGGCGGTGCGGTGCGGCTTGAGTATGCCCAAACGTTCGTAGTAACGCAGCGAATCCTGGCCGATGCCGAACAGCTTCGAGATCTCTCCGATACGGTAGCGCCGTTTCGGTCGCGGACGTTCCATAGGTCCTCCACATTCGATTTGACCTTGGTACAGTACCAGAGTTTAGCCTAGATACAGACAATCACGAGTACAGAAAGGTGATGGGACCCATGGGTTCCTGGAAACGTCTGCGTCAAAATCGTTCGGAATACACGCGTCGGCTCTCGTTGGTCGTACTCGGCTCGGCTATCCTTACCTTCGGCATCCACAACATCCACGAGGTCGTGGGCATCACCGAGGGTGGCGTGATCGGCGCCCTGCTGCTCGCGAACCACTGGTTCGGCATCCCCTCGTCCATCGTGTCGCCGATTCTCGATCTTTTGTGCTACGCCTTCGCCCTGCGCCTGCTCGGTGTGGGCTTCCTCGGATGGTCCGTTGTCTCCAGCGCGGCGATTGCGGGGTTCTATGCTCTCTGGGAGCATCTGCCCTACCTGCTGCCGAATCTTTCCTCCCTGCCGTTCGTGGCGGCGGTGCTCGGTGGCATCTTCGTCGGCGTTGGTGCGGGCCTGGTGGTGCGCGGCGGCGGCTCCGCGGGCGGCGACGATGCCCTTGCGCTTTCCATCCAGAAGCTTTCCGGTTGGCGACTTTCGCGCTGCTATCTCGTCACGGACTTGAGCGTTCTGGTGCTGTCGCTTAGCTATATCCCGGTGACGAAGATCGTGTTCTCGCTCATCACGGTGTTCATCTCCTCGCCCCTGATCGACGTTATCGTCGGGTTCAGCTCCTCTGAGAACGAGACGGAAGCGGAACCCGCGTAGATCCGGCTGCTCAAAGGGTTGCTTAAGTTCTGCCGCGTGCAATGAATTTCCGCTTTTAGGCGGGTCCGCGGCGACCGCGCCCGCAAGGCCTTGGTGTGCGGTGCCTTCGCGCCTGGTTTCCGATGTCCGCTCCGTGCCGTGTTCGCCCTGTCTGCCAGGCGGACGCCTAAAAGCGGAAATAGCATGCATGTCCACTTCGATGCGCCGCCGCTGTAACACATGGCGCCGTCGCTGCGTGTCGCGGGTTGGCCTCAGGACCCTTGGGAACCCGATCCGTGCATACAATATTGCCCCATCCCGTGTTTGCGTCGCTGCCGTACAATGGTGGGCATTGTTGACCGAAAGATGGGGGAGCGCATGAGCAAAGCGGACCAGCTCTTCGTGACGATGTGCACGGATATCCTGGAGCACGGGACGACGACGGAAGGCGAGAGGGTGCGCCCTCACTGGGAGGACGGGACGCCCGCCTACACCATCAAGACCTTCGGCGTGACGAATCGCTACGACCTGCGCGAGGAGTTCCCGGCGCTCACGCTGCGCCGCACGGCCCTGAAGAGCGCCATGGATGAGATTCTGTGGATCTACCAGCGCAAATCGAATAACATCCACGATCTGAACTCACACATCTGGGATGAATGGGCAGACGAGACCGGCTCCATCGGCAAGGCCTACGGCTACCAGATCGCGCAGAAGTCGCACTACCTTGAGGGCGATTTCGACCAGATGGACCGCGTGCTCTACGACCTCAAGCACACCCCGTTCTCGCGTCGCATCATGACGAACATGTACACGTTCGCCGATCTGTCCGAGATGCACCTCTATCCGTGCGCCTACAGCGTCACCTACAACGTGACCCATGAGGAGGGCTTCGACAAACCCGTCCTGAACATGGTCCTCATGCAGCGCAGCCAGGATATCCTCGCTGCGAACAACTGGAACGTCTGCCAGTACGCGATCCTGCTCATGATGGTCGCGCAGGTATCGGACATGATCGCCGGCAACCTGCTGCATGTCATCGTCGACGCCCACATCTACGACCGGCACGTCGATATCGTGCGTGAGCTCATCGCGCGCCCGCAATACCCGGCGCCCAAGGTCTCGCTCAACCCCGAGGTCAAGAACTTCTACGACTTCACGACCGACGACCTGATCGTCGAGGACTACCACCATGGTCCGCAGGTGAAGAACATCCCTATCGCCATCTAAGGAGAACACATGGCTTGCAAGCTGTCAGCCATCGTCGCGGTGAGCGACGACTGGGGCATCGGCTACGAGGGCGACATGATCGTCTCGAACCGAGCCGACATGAAGCATTTCGTCGCGTGCACGACCGGGCATCCCGTCATCATGGGCCGAAAAACCCTCGACAGCTTCCCGGGCGGCAGGCCCCTCAAGAACCGTCGGAACATCGTGCTCACGCGCGATGCGGCCTTTGCGCGCGAGGGCGTCGAGGTCGTGCACTCCGTCGACGAGGCCCTCGCGGCCGTGGCCGACGTGGAGGAGGCGTGGGTGATCGGTGGCGAGGAGATCTATCGCCAGCTGCTGCCCCAGTGCGCGGTCGCGGTCGTGACGAAGACCCATTGCCTGCGCTTGGCCGACACGCATTTCCCGAACCTCGATGAGGATGACGACTGGGAGGTGGCGAGCGAATCCGATACCGCTCTTATCGGTGACGATGAGGAGGATGCCGGCATCGAGTACCGCTTCGTGACCTATCGCCGGCGCTCGATGGCCGATCAGTTCGCCGAACCGGCAGACAACGCTGAGCCCGCTGCGGGGACAGAGGATGGCGGCGTGCGCATCCGCACCATGATCCTCTACCGCTCGAAGCACCACGGCAACACGAAGCGCGTTGTCGACGCGATCGCTGCGGCGTTTCCCGATGACGTCGACACGCTCGATATCGCGACGGTCGACAAGAAGCATCCTGCGGTCGACCTGCGCCAATATCATCTCGTCGGTGTCGCGAGCGGCATCTACCACGGCGAGATCGACCATGACCTTGCCCGCGTGCTGCAGGCGTCGCTCGGGCCAGGGGAGTTCGTCTTCGGGCTTTTGACGTACGGCGGCGCGAGCAAGTGGTACGGCAAGGACATCGACGGCATCTGCCGTGCGAAGCAGGCGAATTTCCTCGCCGGGCACGGCTGCCCCGGTCTCGACACGTGGGGTCCCTACAAGCTCATGGGCGGTATGAACAAGGGCCGTCCCAACGAAGAGGACCTCGCCGACATGGTTTCGTGGTATCGCGAGCTCGTGAACGGTTACGGCGCGCCGCTCATCAACGAGTACGAGAAGCGCCGCCGCCGCGAGGCCTGGGATGCGGCGCACCCCGACCCGACGCTCGTGGACAAGCTGAAAAACACCGGACGCCACCTGTTCGGCCGCAAGCGCTCTTAAGGGAACCGCCGGCTACGTGATTTTGCGGCAGGGTCCCGTGCTGGGCGCTTGTGTCATGGGCTGTGTCGGTACAGTTTCATAACACCTTTCTCGCCCCGATTGCATCCGTCCCGCCTGCGCGCATGCGGTTGCAAAAGCCCCTATTCAGGGTTCCTTGCTGCTCGCCTTGGTTTTCGGCATCTCGATGAGGACCCCACCCCCGATAAAGGAGCTATTCGCATGGCTGTATCGCCTCAGATCATCCGCATCGACACGCTCGTTGATGAGCGGCTCGATGCGTATTGCCGCCTGACGGAGCGCGAGCTCAGAAGCGTACTCGAGCCCGAGAAGGGGATCTTCATCGCGGAGAGCGCCAAGGTGATCGAACGGGCGGTCGCCGCGGGCCTCGAGCCGGTGAGCTTCCTTATGGGTGAGCGCTGGCTCGATCAGCTCATGCCCCTGCTCGAGCGGGTGACGACAGAGCGTCCCGAGGCAGATATCCCGGTGTTCGTCGCACCAATGGAGCTGATGGAGCGGCTCACCGGCTTCACCGTCACGCGCGGGGCGCTTGCGGCGTTTCGCCGTCCCGTGCTCGCGCCCGCTCCGGCGTTCCTGGCGGGCTTGGTCGAGCGGGCGGAAGGGCGCCCGGTGCGCGTGTGCGTGCTCGAGGGCATCGTCGACCACACGAACGTCGGCGCCATCTTCCGGAGCGCCGCCGCCCTGAACGTCGACGGCATCTTGGTGAGCCCGACCTGCTGCGACCCGCTCTATCGCCGCGCAGTGCGCGTGAGCATGGGCACGGTGTTTCAGGTCCCCTGGACGCGCATCGGCAGCGAGGCGCGCGTCTGGCCGCACGACGGCCTCGCCGATCTGCATGAGGCGGGGTTCACCTGCGCCGCCATGGCGCTGGCTGACGATTCGCGCTCGCTGGACGACCCCGCACTGCACGATATCGAGCGGCTCGCCCTGTTCATGGGGACGGAGGGCGCGGGCCTGCAGGCGAAGACCATCCACGGCGCTGACCTGACGATACGCATCCCCATGGCGCACGGCGTGGACTCGCTAAACGTCGCCGCCGCGAGTGCCGTTGCGTTTTGGCAGCTCTGCCCGCATGCCGACAACGGCTATCATTACCGCCCCGGCATGTTCGCGTAAGGTGTCGCCTCGGGGTCCCTTGCCGCTTCCTTTTTCGGCGCGCGGCATGTCGTGATGACCTGCTCGACCCCAGAAGGCTCTTTTCGACGTAGCGGGGTCGAGCGATTCGGCTGGAAGGCGTCCAGTGAATCGGCGGGTATGTGCGCCGGCCAATCGCAGTTGGCGTCAGCGGGCCGTCCCGTGCGCGTTCCTATACGACGCCGTGGCTGAGCTTCTCGGCGCGCGCCTCGGCGTGATTCAGCCAATGGCCCCAATGGTGATAGGCGACGAAGAGGATGGCCGTCAAGATCCAGGTGACCGGGTAGACCATGAGCATCGTCTCGATCGTATGGTGCTGGGGCACCACGGCGAGCAGCCAGATCATGCGGAACACGACGGTTCCGAGGACCGTCAGAAGCATGGGCCGCAGGCTCTCGCCCGATCCGCGTATGGCACCCGACGTGTTGTCCACAATCGAGTAGAACAGGTAGAACGGCGCGATGAAGTGCAGCATGAGTGTCGTGTATCCGGTGACCGCCGCGTCATCGATGAAGATGCGCGACAGCGGGCCCACGAAGGCGACGAGCAGTGCCGACATGCCGCCGATGATGCACACGGTGATGATAAGCGAGGTGTGGTAGCCGCGGCGCATGCGCTCGTAGTTCCGCGCGCCGAAGTTCTGCGCGGAAAACGTCGTCATGGATACCCCGAGCGCCTCGGTGACCATCCATATGAACGCGTCCAGGCGGCCCGAGAGGCCCCAACCGGTGACCGCGTCGGTGCCGAACGTGTTGACCGTGGACTGCAGGATGATGTTGGAGATGGAGTAGAGCGACGACTGGATGCCGAGCGGCAGGCCCGTGGCGAGCATGCTTCTGCAGATGCGGCCGTCGATGCCCAGGCGACGGATGTCGAGTCGCCAGGCCCCCTTGGCGCGCATGAGGCGGATCGTCATGGTCGCTGCGTTGATCGTGAGCGTGATGGCGGTCGCCATGCCGCAGCCCATCGCCTCGAGGCCCAGCACGGCGACGAACAGGATGTCCAGACATGCGTTGATCAGACAGCCGCTCGCGATGATGAGGGCGGGCGTGCGCGTGTCGCCGACGGAGCGCAGCAGGGCGGAACCCATGTTCAGCACGAGCGAGCAGACCATGGCCGCCGCGTAGAAGCGGGAGTAGGGGACGGCTTCGCCCATGAGGTCGGCGGGCGTGCCCATGATCGTGAGGATATGGGGTACGAAGATGACGCCTGCGACCGAGACGGCGAGGCCGAGCACGACCGCGATCGTCATGGCGGTGTGGATGGAGCGGGAGAGCCGCTCGTCGTCGTGGCTGCCGAAGAACTGGCCCGAGATGACGGCGCAACCGGCGCCGAGGCCCACGGAGAACCCGACCGCAAGCTCGAACAGCGATGCCGTCGCCTGCACGCCGCCCAGGGCGAGCTTGCCGCCGAACTGGCCCAGGATGAAGGTGTTGATGAGGGCGTGCGCCTGTTGGAAGAATGAGCTGAAGAAGATGGGCACACAGAGCAGCAACAGCTGCTTCCAGATCGTACCCTCGGTTACATCGAGCGATGCCGCACCGGCATGCCTGCTCAAGCGCCTTCCGAACGCCATTGCGCCTTCCCTTCGTATGCAATTCCCTCCATGCCCTCCCATGGTAGGGGAGCGCCCTTAGGGATTGCGTCGCATCGGGCGATTCATTTGACCTTCATGTGACGTGTCGTTCATGCCCGGGCACCATAGGTCCCGCGTCCCCCTCTGGGGACTTGCGCAACAAATGGCGGCGACGGTCCCCATAATGGAATCAACGATGGTCGGTGCAGAAGGAGGACTTGCTATGGGGTGCCAGACGGGACGTATGCGTTGCTCGGCGATGCTCATGGCGGCGGCTCTCGCCCTGCTGTGCGCACGTGCGGTCTGCGTATCTCCCGTTCGGGCGCATGCGGCGGAGTCCGGTGCTGCGAGGTCCTTTGCGGCAACTGTTGTGGACGATGATCTCGGCGCTCTTGTCGTGTACGTCGATGGGGACGCGCTCGATGGCGACACGGCCTGTGCGGGCGCGCATGTCAGGGTGCAGGCGGTGCCGCTCCCGTGGTATGTGGCGGCTGGGATCACCGTGACCGACGCGGGCGGCACGACGGTTGCCTACGCCGATGGCGACGTGCTGACCTTCACGATGCCCGCGTGCGACGCGGGCGATTTCCGCCGCGTACGCGCTCGATCCCCAAGAGATCACGATTGCTCCCTGCGAGCACGGATCGGTTGAGGTCAGGCCGTGGAGCCAAATCAGCGATAGCTGCGACGTCATCGCCGTGCCGGATGAGGGGTATCGCGCCGAGCGCATCGTCGTTTCGACCGATGCTGGTGAGATCCACCGCTCGATGCACGCCGATACCACGTTTCGCAAGCCGGATGGGCACGTCACCATCGCCGTCGACTTCGCGCCCGATGTCCAGAACGTGGTTGTCGAGGGCGCCGCGCATGCGGATGTCTCGATCGATCCGGCGGCCGACGTCATCGCGACCGGGACCGAGGTGGGCGTGTCCGCATCGGCGCGCGCGGGATATCATGTGCGCGGGCTTATCGCGCGCGACGCATCCGGGGCGATCGTGCCGCTTCGCGAGACGGCCGCCGATGCCTGGGCGTTTACCATGCCCGCGACCTACGTCCGCCTCTCGTTCGACGTGGGCCCCGACGGTGCCGACTCGTCGCTTCCATTTGCCGACGTCGACGTCGACGCGTATTGGTATCCGGCCATCGAGCGCCTCTACGACCTCGGCCTTGTGGGCGGCTATGCGGGTGCGGACCTGTTCGGGCCCGCGGAGGCACTCACGCGCGCGCAGGCGGTGTGCATGCTGCACAACCTCGCGGTCATGCAGGGCAACACCTTCACGCTTGGGGGCGAGGTGGCGGCGGACGGCTCGTATGTCCTCGGGTTTATCGACGTCGACGGGAGGGCGTATTACGCAGCAGCTCTCGCATGGGCCGTTTCGGCTGAGGTCGTGCACGGCTACGGTGACGGGACGTTTCGGCCCGATGCACCCGTGACGAGGCAGGAGCTCGCCGTGATGCTCGCGAACTACGCGATGTTTTTTGGCATCGGCGACGTCGACGCGCCGGATGGGTTGCTCGAGCGCTATGCGGACGGGCGCGCGGTCGCTACCTGGGCGCACGCGTCGGTGGCTTGGGCGGCAAACGCCGGCATCATGGGAAGCGGCCCTGCGCTCTGGCCGGATGAGGCGGCAGCGCGTGGCGACGCGGCGTGCATGGTCTCGAATTTCCTCATCGCGACGGTATAAGGATAGGGAGGGGCGACGGGGCGAGGGTCAGCGCTGCCCGGGCAGGGCGCCCATAAAAACGAGAACCCGCGTTTTCATCACGGGGTGTGTCTACGATTTCAACTCAGGGGTATCCTTATGCCATTGTCACTGTACGAAACGGAGTATGCCTATGGAGATGGATGATCATAAGCGTAGACGGAATATGATCCTCTACGTCCTCATCGCGTTCGCGCTGTACCTGGTGCTCAGCCAGGTGCTGTTCCCCCGTCTCACCACGACGCAGGAGATCACCGAGGTCCCCTACAGCACCATGTTGAGCGATCTGGACGCCGACAAAGTCGACAAGATGGATTACACGGCGGGAACCGACAACGTCGCGCTCTATACGCTCAAGGGCGACAAGGAGGGCACGGCGTACCAGACGACGGTCCTTCCGAATTCGGAGGATTACCTCGCTCAGAAGATCGATGAGTCGTCGGCGGAGGTCTCGGTCATCATCCCGAGCAACGACTCGGGTATGTGGCTGTACCTGCTCATCACCTTGGCGCCGATCATCATCTTCTTCCTCATCGGTTGGTGGCTGAACCGCAAGATGAAGAAGGCCATGGGTGACGACAACCCCTCGATGGACTTCTCGAGCGGCTTCGGCGGCTTCGGCGGTGGCGGCGGCCTCGGCAAGTCCGGTGCGCGCATAGTCGCCTCCAAGGACGTCGGCGTGACGTTCAAGGACGTCGCGGGCCAGGAGGAGGCCAAGGAGTCCCTGAAGGAGGTCGTCGACTTCCTGGAGAAGCCTGAGCGCTATGAGGCCATCGGTGCCAAGCTGCCGCGCGGCGTGCTGCTCGTGGGCCCTCCGGGTACCGGTAAGACGCTTATCGCCAAGGCGGTCGCTGGCGAGGCGGGCGTGCCGTTCTTCTCCATCTCCGGCTCGGAGTTCGTCGAGATGTTCGTCGGCCGCGGTGCCGCGAAGGTGCGCGACCTGTTCAAGCAGGCCAAGGAGAAGGCGCCCTGCATCGTCTTCATCGACGAGATCGATACGATCGGCAAGAAGCGCGACGGCGGCGGGTTCTCCGGCAACGACGAGCGCGAGCAGACGTTGAACCAGCTCCTGACCGAGATGGACGGCTTCGACAACAAGAAGGGCATCGTCGTCATCGCGGCGACGAACCGTCCCGACAGCCTCGACCCTGCCCTGCTGCGCCCCGGGCGCTTCGACCGCCGCGTCCCCATGGAGCTTCCCGACCTGGCGGGCCGCAAGGCCATCCTCGAGATTCACGCCAAGGACGTGAAGACCCAGCCGCCGATCGACCTGACCGCCATCGCGCGTGCCACCCCGGGCGCTTCGGGCGCTGACCTTGCGAACATCATCAACGAGGGTGCGCTGCGTGCGGTGCGCATGGGTCGCTCTCGCGCCACCCAGGAGGACTTCGAGGAGTCGGTGGAGGTCGTCATCGCCGGCCAGCAGCGCAAGTCCACGGTGCTGTCCGATCATGAGAAGCAAGTCGTTGCCTACCACGAGATCGGTCATGCCATCGTGGCGGCGAGCCAGAAGGAAGGCGCCCCGGTCACGAAGATCACCATCGTTCCGCGTACGAGCGGCGCTCTCGGTTACACCATGCAGGTCGAGCAGGACGAGAAGTTCCTGACCACCAAGCAGGAGGTGCTCGACAAGCTGGCGGTGTACTGCGGCGGCCGCGCGGCCGAGGAGCTCATCTTCGGCGAGATGACCACCGGTGCGGCGAACGACATCGAGCAGGCGACGAAGCTCGCCCGCAACATGATCACCCGCTTCGGCATGTCCGAGGAGTTCGGCATGATGGCGCTCGGCACGGTGCAGAACGCCTACCTCAATCAGGACACCTCTCTCACCTGCGCCCCCGGCACGGCCGAGCGCGTGGACGATGCGGTGCAGAAGGTCATCTTCGACGCGCACGCGCGCGCCCTGCAGATTCTGCGCGAGAATAAGTTCAAGCTGCATGAGCTCGCGCGCTATCTGTACAAGAAGGAGACCATCACGGGCGAGGAGTTCATGACGCTCATGAAGCGCGAGAACCCCTATATGCCCAAACCGCAGCAGCAGTAGTGGCTCGATCTCCCCAATCGGGTTTTAGGCGCCCGCCTCGGATCGATCTGAGGCGGGCGCCTTCGTGATATCAGGCCGTCTATGTGCGGTATTCAATATGGATCAGGCCAGCCGTCGGCCTTTCGGGCGTCGACGGCGTTTGGGCGCGGAGGCTCAACGCGACTGTGTTGCCACGCATTTGCGGTATTAGGCGAGCTTATTTCGCGCTGTGAGAAACCGGCATGTTCTCTGCCCTGTTTGAGGCAATATCCGCAGGTAATCTGGATGTCCCGGGTGGCCCTCCACGCCCGATCGATTCTGGGTCGCAAAATTCCGTCCAGGCGTTGCATCCGAGGGGCCTGCTGCAGCCTTCGGGCGGAGCGTGTGAGTGCGGTGTGGGTATCCTCTGGCAGGGCGAGCCTGCCGCGCGTGAACCAGGTGGGATGCAAGGTCTGTGAGAACTTCGCCCTCACTGAGATTCTTTAAAACGGGGTACCATGACAGGGATACCAACAACGAAGGGGGCCTATGGCGAGCTCGTACGATTCCGACTTGCGGTTCGCAATCCTTATCGACGCGGACAACGTGGCGGAGAAATACATCAAGATCATCTTGGAAGAGGTGGCGAACTCCGGTATCGCTACCTATAAGCGCATCTACGGCGACTGGACGAGCCCTAGGCTTGTAAGCTGGAAGAGCTGCCTGCTCGACAATTCGATCGTACCGATGCAGCAGTACAGCTACACGTACGGCAAGAACGCAACCGACTCGGCGATGATCATCGATGCGATGGACATCCTGTATTCCGGCAATGTCGACGGGTTTGCGATCGTAAGCTCTGACTCCGACTTCACGCGCCTGGCTGCGCGCCTGCGCGAAAGCGGTATGCAGGTGATCGGCATGGGGGAGCAGAAGACCCCGCAGCCGTTCATCTCCGCGTGTAACAGCTTTAAGTACCTGGATCTGCTCTATGCGGCACATAAGGCGGAGGAGGAAACCGACGAGGACGACGATGCCGATGAGGCTGCATCTCGTTCCCGGTCACGGAAGCGCTCGAGGTCGAAGAGCGCTAAACGCAAGGATGCCAGTAGCGGGAAGGCTTCCGGCGACGCGGCGGCTTCTGCATCCTCTGAGGCTGATGTTGCTGAGGACAGCGTCCATGCGGCCCCGCCGCGCCGCCGTCCCGGTGATGCTGGGGGTCAGACGCCGCTCACTGTGGAGACCGATGCTGCCGATGATGAGGATGACGACGGCGAAGAGGTTCCCTTCGGCGAGATGAGCAAGGCGGACCGCCGCCGTCACCTCAAGAAGATCCGCGAGACGATCAATGCGATCGTGGACAAGTTCTCCGACGACGACGGATGGGTGTCGCTCGGTCAGCTTGGCGACCAGCTCTCCAAGCGCCTGCCCGACTTCGATGTCCGCAACTACGGCTTCAAGAAGCTCCGACCGTTCCTGAAATCGCTCGGCGCCTATGAGTTCGATGAGCCGACCGGGGAGAGCGGAAAGCGGCAGATTTACCTGCGCGTGCGTGATTGAAAGCCGAACTCTCCTACATGATTGATTGAAAAGGCCGGCGGGCCGGACGTGTGTCTGCGTCCGGCCCGCCGGCCGTATGGGTAGGTCTTGGCCAGCTGCGTTAGCTCAGCGAGCGACCGTAGGTGTCGGCGGTCTTGATGGCCTCGATGAAGCGAGTGTCCTCGAAGGGCTCGGGGTTGCCCTGCTTCCACTCGTTGCTGGTGTGGGCGAACTCGGTGAGCTGCTCGAGCTGGCTTTCGTCCAAGTCGATCTCGGCGAGCGTGACAGGCAGGCCGAGCTTCTTGTTGAACTTCGCGTAGCGCTCAAGCTCGGATGTGTTGCTCGCGTAGGCGAACATCACGAGCACGCCGAAGCTCACGACCTCGCCGTGCAGGTGCTTGCCCGCGCGATGCACGCCGGTGGAACCGTTGTAGAACGCGTGGGCGAGGGTGGAGTTGTAGTAGAAGTCGGGCTGGTTCGTGAGGTTCGAGACGTAACCCGTGTTCACCACGATGTCGAGGGCGATCTGGCGCACCGCCTCACTCGAGCGGTTCGCGCGCACGTCGGCGAGACCCTGGACACCCCAGGTCATGAGGGGCTCGGTGCAAGTGTGGGCGAGGGCGAGGCCCAGGCTCGCGGTATGGCCGAGCTCACGGGTGCTCGTGGCCCACTCGACCTCGGGCTGCTTGGACAGGGCGTCGCCGATGCCGGCCCAGAAGTACTCCTCGGGCGCCTCGGCGATGATGCGCGGGTTGATGAAGATATGCGCCGGGCACGGCGGGTAGGCGTAGCCCTCGAGCGACCCGTCGTCATGGTAGATGACGGCGATGGCCGTGGCGGCCGAGCAGTTCGAGCAGATGGTGGGGACTGAGAACACGGTCTTGTTGAGCTCGCTCGAGGCAGTCTTCACCGTGTCGATGGCCTTGCCGCCGCCGATGGCGAACGCCACGTCGGCATCGCGGAATGCGGGGGCGTCCAGCAGGCGGTTGACGTTGGTGCGCGTGGAGTCCTTGCCGTAGACGATGGTGTCGAGCACCTCGATGTCGGTGCCAGCGAGCGCTTCCTTGATGCCGGGCGCGGCTGCAGCGAGCGCGCGCTCGCCGCCGACGAGCACCACGGTCTTCGCGCCGTAGCTCGCAAGGGTCTCGGGTATGGCGTCGAAGGCGTCCTCACCCACGGTATAGTCGCTCATCTGGATGGTACGCATTGAGCTCCTTCTTTCTTGTTATGGCCTTTGCCTTGTGATGCAAATTGTGAAGAGTATAGGTCTCAACCATTTCCATTGGGTTTCGGTTGTTTGAGGTGGCGCCTGCGTGGTCGAATCTTTCGTGTGTGGGTTCGCTGCGGCTTGCTTTGGTTATGCGTTCAGATCGAGAGGGCGCTCGATTGCATGCGCAAGCCGCTTCGATGGGCGAGGTGGCGACCGGGTGTAAGGTGTTCGCGTATTGATTGGCCCCTATGGCCGTGCGGGAGGTTAAGACGTTATGGAGATGGACGATGTAAAGACGAGATGGACGATGTAAAGACGCGGACGCGTGCTCCCCGGGCGCAGGTCGTCGCCGGAGCGGTGCTGCCTCCGGTGCTCGTCGGTGCGTTCCAGCTCGTGCTTGAGCCGGTGCACAGCGCCTTGGTTGAAGCCTCTTCTGCCGGTGCCGTTCCGGGTGGTGTTGCAGCCGCGGCATAGGTCTATGCCCTGACGAGTGCGATTATGCTCGGCGTGCCGTTCATCTTGTTCTACCGTTTGGTGCTGCGCTCATGGCTACGAGGGGTTGTATCCAGAAGGGACGGACGGTCGTCTGCGCTGCAATCGGATGCCGCTGCGGTGCCTTCGTATCTTCCGCATGTGCGACAGCTGCTCTGCGCAATTCTGCTCGTAGTCGGTCTCGCTTTTGTTCTTCAGGCGCTCAATGGCGCTTGTCGCGCCTTTGCGCCATGGATGTTTGATTCCGTCCGTGCTGCCCAGGAGAGCGCGACTGCGGGGAGCTCGATGTCGGAGGGGACTTCGTTTGCCGTCACCGTCGCCTCGGTTGTTTCGGGATGCGTCATCGCCCCTGTCTTTGAGGAGTTATGGTTTCGCGGGGCGTGGCTTGTCGGATTGGCGCGCGCCTGCGTTCCGTTCGCGATTGCGAATGTAGTTCAGGCGGTCGTGTTCGGTCTGTTTCATTTCAGCGCGTACCGGGCGATGTCGGCGTTTATTCTTGGTGTGCTACTCGGGCTGTTGGTCAAGCGAGCTCACTCGGTTGTTCCCGGCATGGTCGCCCATGCCCTGCACAATCTTATCTCCGGCTTGCCCATCGTACCGCAGGCGCTCTACTCGCTTGGCTTCTATCGTGCGGCAGATGCACTCGCGAACATCCCGTATGGCGCGGGGCTCGATGGCTACACAGCGGGGCTTTTGTTCGCCTTTGGCGTTGCGGGCCTGCTGCTTGTTGCTCTCGCGATTTGGCGCACCCGCCCTGCGGCGTGAGCGAGAGTGCCTTGAGGCACCGAAAGTTCCGGTTTTTGATGTTACCGCGCGCAGCTGAAATGACGAACTTGCCGTGAGTTTCGCTAAGAAGGTCTCTGAGCGAAACTCACGGCAAGTTCGTTCTCGCCGAAGTGATGCGGAAGGACGTGTGCGTTCGTCCATGTTCGAGCGGCAGCCGCTTCGCCCTTCCGCATAATCATGTGGGTCGCGTTCAGGCGAATCTTCTACTCGAACGGATACACGATGCCGAACTGAGCGCGGATGGCGTCCATCTGCCGCATGAGCTCGAGCGTCTCGGCATGTGTCATCTCCGGGCACTCGATGCTGCCCGCCTCGATTGCGCGTTTGCAAGCGAGCACCTCGTACTCGTAGCCCGTGATCTGCTCGGGAACCTCGATGGTCTCACGAAGCGAGCTGTTGAGGCCGTCGGCGTCGTAGACGAAGATGCGCTGCGGGTTGTTGATGTTCTCCACCATGATGAAGCCCTCGGTGCCGCAGATGAGGCCGCGTCGGTCGGTCATGGTGTGCATGGTCGTGAACATGGTTGCCATGCGGCCGTCGGCATAGGTGAGCGTGACGGAATCCTGCCCGTCGACCCCGGTTGCGGTCGGCACCATGTGCGCGTCGATGCGCGCGATGTCGTCTCCGAGCACCATGCTGGCGAAGTTCAGCGGGTAGACCGTCAGGTCGAGCAGGGCGCCGCCGGCAAGCTCAGGTGCGACCATGCGCTCGTTCATGTCGACCTTGTAACCCAGGTTCGCATCCACGGTGAGCACGCGGCCGATGGAGCCGGAGGCGACGATGTCGTCGATGATTTTGCGCGAGGGCATGTAGCGCGTCCAGATGGCCTCGGCGAGCAGCAGCCCTTTGGCACGCGCACGATCGATCATCTCGCGCGCTTGCGCCTCGTTGACGGCGAAGGCCTTCTCGCAGAGCACATGATGGCCAGCCTCGAGCGCGGCGAGCGTCCAGCGGTGGTGATGCGAATGGGGGAGGGCGACGTAGACGAGGTCGACCTCGGGATCCGCGAGCAGCTCCTCGTACGACCCGTAGGCGCGCTCAAAGCCCCAGCGCTCGGCGAAGGCCTCGGCGCGCGCAAGGTCGCGTGCGGCGACGGCGTAGTTTTGCGCCTCGTCCATCTTCGCGACGGTTGCGGCCATCTGGCTCGAGATGTTGCCGGCTCCAAGGTATCCGATCTTCATATAGCTGGTCTCCTTTCACGATCTGCGCTCTCATTGTCGCACGACCGAGTCGTGCGGGGGTGCTCGCTCGTGCCGATATCATGGTCTACCGCCTGCTGGCCTGGGGCCGTGCGCTATCATGACCCGGTGTCCGCCGGGGAGCGGATCGTCGAATCGTCAAAGGAGCGCACGTGGAGATCACCGTTCTCGGCACCGGCAACGCGCAGGCTACCGCTTGCTACAACACCTGCTTTCTGGTGCGCGATGGCGACCGGTGCCTACTCGTCGACGCCGGCGGCGGTAACCTGATTCTTTCGCGGCTCGAGCAGGCCGGTACGAGCTGGCGCGACGTCCGCGAGATATTCGTCACGCATAAGCACATCGACCACCTGCTCGGTGTCATCTGGCTTATGCGCATGATCTGCCAGGGCGCGCAGCGCGGCACGTATGCGGGCGAGGCGACCATCTACGCCCATGATGAGGTCGCAGACCTGCTGGAGAGCCTGGCGCAGAGCCTACTGGGTGCAAAGATCGCCTCCGAGATCGGGCGCACCCTGCATATCGTGCGCGTCTCCGACGGCGAGACCCGCGAGGTCATGGGGCATGCGGTGACGTTTTTCGACATCGGGTCCGCGAAGGCGAAGCAGTTCGGCTTCGCGATGGATCTGGGGTCGGGCCGTACGCTCACGTGCTGCGGCGACGAACCGTACAACGAGCGGGAGCGCGTCTATGCGGAAGGGACGACGTGGCTTCTGCACGAGGCGTTCTGCCTGGCAGGCGAGGCGGATATCTTCCATCCGTACGAGAAGCACCATTCGACCGCGCTCGATGCGGCGCGCCTTGCCGAGCGCCTGGGTGCGCGAAACCTCGTGCTCTACCATACCGAGGACAAGAACCTCGCGCACCGTTGTGAGCTCTACACCGCCGAGGCCGCGACCGCGTTTTCCGGGGGCATCTACATACCCGACGATCTCGATACCATCCAGCTGTAGGACTCGGGCGCCGAACTTGCCGCCGCTGCCACGCAGCCGGCGGCTCGCACCGAGCTCATCGGGAAGCGTCTCACGCCTGGCCGCATCGGGCGCTTGCTTCCGGAATGCTCTGGCTGATCGGTCACCCTGCCGGTTCACAGGCAGGTCCTGTGGACGCAGCGTTCATCTCGCATTTCGACCTAAGCCTTCCCAATACGGTCACAACATGTAACGCCTTGCGTGCTACAATACCCGCCAATGGCTGTGAAGGGGAGGAGTAGCCGGTCCCCGCGCGTCACGAGAGAGCAGGCAGCAGCTGAGAAGCCTGTGCGCGCGCCCGTGTGAAAATCACCCCGGAGCTGCGGCCCGAACGGCAGGAGCCTCTGCCCAGTAGACGTCGCCGGGACGACCGCCGTCATGTGGTCGGCCGAGTTGTGGGCACGCAGGTGCCTGAAGCTGGGTGGTATAGCGAGGAGCTTGTCCGCGGGTGCTGAGCATCCGCCACCATTGAGCGCTTCGTCCCAGCTTGCAAGGGACGGGCGCTTTTTTTCATGCGAGAAGCGCCCTCGAGACGAAGGGGGTATTCGTGGCCAACGAGTACAAGAGCAGCATGAACCTGCCCAAGACCAAGTTCCCCATGAGGGCGGCCTTGGCGCAGCGCGAGCCCGAGCGCCTGAAGCGCTGGCAGAAGAACCGCGTTTACGAGCAGATGCTCAAGAAGAACGAGGGGCACAAGAAGTTCATCTTGCATGACGGCCCTCCGTATGCGAACGGCCCGATTCACGTCGGCCACGCTATGAACAAGATCTCGAAGGACATCATCGAGCGCTACTGGGCCATGCAGGGCTACGAGACGCCGTACGTCCCCGGCTGGGACTGCCACGGCCAGCCCATCGAGCACAAGGTCGAGGAGATGCTCGGCACCGAGAAGTTCAACGCCACCCCGACCGACAAGATCCGCGAGCTCTGCCGCAAGTTCGCAGTGGAGAATCTCGACCTGCAGCGCGAGGGCTTCAAGCGCCTGGGCGTGCTCGGCGACTGGGACCATCCCTATCTCACGCTCTACAACCAGCACGATGCAGCCGATATCGAGGTCTTCAAGGCCATGTTCGACCGCGGCATGATCTACCGCGGCCACAAGCCGGTGCACTGGTGCAAGCACTGCCACACCGCGCTCGCCGAGGCCGAGATCGAGTACGGCGACGAGACGAGCCCCTCCATCTACGTGCGCTTCGAGCTTACCTCCAAGCCCGCCGGCCTCGAGTCCTTCGACGGCCCGGTCGACTTCGTGATCTGGACCACGACCCCCTGGACCATCCCGTCCGACCAGGCCGTATCGCTCAAGCCCGGCGCGATCTACACCGCCATCGAGCATGACGGCCGCGCCGAGATCATGCTGAAGGACCTCGCTGAGAAGGTCTGCGGCATCGCCGGCTGGGAGTGCACGCCGGTCATGGTCGACGGCGCGCCCTATGAGGTACCTGCCGAGACCTTCGACCATCTCCACTACAAGCAGCCGATCTTCGATGGCATCGAGGGCGTGGCGCTGCTCGCCGACTACGTGGGCACCGAGGACGGTACCGGTATCGTCCACAACTCGCCCGGCCACGGCGTGGATGACTACTATGTCTGCATGAAGGAGGGCATGGACATCTGCATGCCCGTCGACGACGACGGCAAGTTCTACGTCGGCGACACGTTCGGCACGGGCGGCCCGTTCTCCGGCATGGACACCGACGAGGCGAATCCGCACATCATCCAGTACCTGCGCGACCATGGCACCCTGGTTGCCGAGGTCAAGATCACGCACAGCTATCCGCACTGCTGGCGCTGCAAGAACCCGGTGCTGTTCCGCGCGACGGACCAATGGTTCGTCTCGATGGACAAGACCGGCCTGCGCGAGGAGGCGCTCGACCAGATCCGCAACCACGTCACGTGGTACCCGGCGCATGCGGCCAACCGCATCGGCGCCATGGTCGAGCAGCGTCCCGACTGGTGCATCTCGCGCCAGCGCAACTGGGGCGTTCCCATCCCGAGCTACACCTGCGCCGACTGCGGCGAGAAGGTCATGAACGACGACACGCTCGACGCCGTCATCAAGCTGTTCCACGAGAAGGGCTCCGACGCCTGGTTCACCGATGCGCCCGAGAGCTACCTCGGTGACGCCTGCGTGTGTCCGAAGTGCGGCGGACATCACCTGAAGGCCGACCGCGACATCCTCGACGTGTGGTGGGATTCCGGCGTGTCGTGGCGCGCGGTCTGCGAGGGCCGCGAGGAGCTCCAGTATCCGGCCGACCTCTATCTCGAGGGTTCCGATCAGCATCGCGGCTGGTTCCAGAGCTCGCTGCTCACGAGCGTGGGCGCCAACGGCATCGCCCCATATAAGGCGGTCGTCTCCCAGGGCTTCACGCTCGACGGCCAGGGCCGCAAGATGTCGAAATCGCTCGGCAACGTCATCGACCCGAACAAGGTCTGCGACGAGATGGGCGCCGACATCCTGCGCCTGTGGGTGGCCTCGGTCGACACCTCGACCGACGTCGCGATCGATCACGAGATTCTCGCGCGCACCTCTGACGCCTACCGTCGCTTCCGCAACACGTTCCGCTTCCTGCTCTCCGAGCTGGAGGACCAGTTCGACCCGGAGACCGACGGCGTGGCGTTCGAGGACCTGCTGCCGCTTGACAAGCTCATGCTCGCGCGTCTCACCCAGGTCCAGGCCGAGGTCGACGACGCGTACGCCTCCTATGAGTTCAACCGCGTCTACCGCACGCTGTACGACTTCGTGGTGACCGAGCTGTCGAACGTCTACCTCGATGCGCTGAAGGACCGTCTGTACTGCGAGAAGGTCGGGTCGCTCGCCCGCCGCAGCGCCCAGACCGTCACGGCCGAGCTGCTCTCGATGCTCTTGCGCGACCTGCAACCGATCCTGTCCTTCACCTGCGACGAGGTCATGGCGTTCGCGCCCGCCGGCTGCTGCGACCACCAGGAGTACGCGGCGCTGCTCAGCTGGTACCAGGCTCCGATCACCCTCGAGGTGGCCAACGAGTACAAGCCTGTGCTCGAGGCAGCGCTCGAGCTGCGCGGCGTGGTGACCAAGGCTCTCGAGGACGCCCGCGCTGCCGGTACGTTCACCAAGAGCCAGGCGACCCGCGTCATCGCGACCGCCCCGGCCGAGGCCTATGCACTGCTCACCGGCGAGCACGCCTGCGACCTTGCTGAGTTCTTCATCGTCTCCGAGGTCGAGCTCACGAGCGGCGAGGAGTTCACCGCTCGCGTCGAGGCCGCCCATGGCGAGTGCTGCGACCGCTGCTGGAACTACCGTGAGTCCACGGGCGTTCACGGCGAGCATGCCCACATCTGCGACCGCTGCGCCGCCGCCCTCGAGGCCTAAGCGCTGTCTTCATCGGGGACGGGGTTGTTTGGAGCCATGTGGCACCAAACAACCCCGTCCCCATCCGTGCCACGTGTTTTCTGGAGAGGAGGGCGCATGACGATGGACACCCCCCGTACCGCCGAGGAATTCGTCCCGTCGCGCGCATGGCGTGCCGTGTGCGCGCTCGCGCTGTTTTTCGCATTCCTTATCGTCGACCAGGTGACGAAGGTCTTCATCCGCGGGCTTGTCGCCCATGGGTTCGTCGCCGCCCCGTTCATCCCCGGTGTGCTCGAGTTCCGCTTCGCCGCGAACACGGGCGCGGCGTTCAGCCTGGGCGAGGGGTTCGGGTTCGTGTTCGTGCTGCTCGCCATCGCGGTCGTCATCTTCACCGTCGCCTACCTGTACCGGGCACCGCTCGTCTCCAAGCTCGAGGTCATCGGTCTCGGCATGGTCGCCGGCGGAGCGGTGGGCAACGCCATCGACCGCCTGCTGTTCGGATTCGTCACCGACTTCTTCTGCGTGCAGTTCATCGATTTCCCGATCTTCAACGTCGCCGACATCGGCATCACCTGCGGCGCGATCATCGCGTTCATCGGGTTCGTCATCTCGCCGGCGAGCAAGGTTGACGCCACCCAGGAGCTCAATCGCCGCGATGCCGAGAAGCGGGCGCGCAAGGCCGCTCGCCGCGAGGGGAGGGACAAGTGAGCGACGTTCGCTTCCTTATCACCTCCGATACGGCGGGTGCGCGCCTCGATGCCTTCATGGGGGCCCAGGACGCCTGTCCGTCCCGCTCCGCCTGCGCCAAGCTCATCGAGTCCGGCGCCGTGTGCGTGAACGGCGAGACCGTCTATTCCAAAAAGCTCGTGCTCGCCGACGGGGACCGTGTGGAGGCGGAGCTTCCCGAGCCGCGCGAGGCGGGTCCCGTCGTGGGACAGGCCATCCCGCTCGACATCCGTTACGAGGACGACTATCTGATCGTGCTGTCCAAGCAGCGCGGTCTCGTATGCCACCCCGCTCACGGCCACGACGACGGCACGCTCGCGAACGCGCTCGTCTACCACTGCGGTATCGACCACCTGGGGACCCTGCAGGGCGATGATCGCCCTGGCATCGTCCACCGCTTGGACCGGGATACCTCCGGGCTCATGCTCGCCGCGAAGGATGACGAGACGCAGCGGGCGCTGCAGGACCTCATCCGCCTGCGCACGCTCGACCGCCGCTATATCGCGCTCTGCCATGGCTATATTGCCATGGATTCCGGCACGATCAATACCGGTATCGCGCGCTCCACCCGCGACCGCGTCAAGATGGCCGTGTCCGACGACCCCTTTGCGCGCCAGGCGATCACGACCTTCCAGGTGCTCGAGCGCTTTGAGGCGGCCCGCGGCGACGATGGCTACACGCTCGTCGAATGCCATCTCTACACAGGGCGCACGCACCAGATCCGCGTGCACATGCGCCATATCAACCATGCGCTCGTGGGCGATCCGCTCTACGGAGTGGGGTCCGAGCGGTCGAACCTCGGCCTTACGCGCCAGTTTCTCCATTCGTGGCGCGTCTCGTTCGACCATCCGGTGACCGGCGAGACCATCGAGTGCCGCGATACGCTGCCGTGGGACCTGGCCGCCGCCTACGAGGAGATCTGCGACCGCTCCATGGGCCGCACGGAGGTAGGCGAGCGCATCATCCCGCAGCTCATGTACGAATAGCGCTCGACACACGTGTTGTTCGTCTGGACGTTCACGTTGCGGACACAGGGCATCCATGCGCGCGCGGTACACTTGCGACCATGTGTACAATCCTGAGGTTCCTGAGGTCACCGCATGCCGCTTGATCTTTCCCATCTGACGCCCATCGTCATCTTCAACTTCATCGTCGGGGCGCTCTTCAGCCTGTGCTTTCTCTACCAGGTTGTCTTCTTTCTCGTCGGCATGATCAACGGTGAGGTGAAGCTTCCGCGCGCTAAACGGCTCCATCGCTACGCGTTCTTCATCGCCGCGCACAACGAGGAGGCGGTCATCGCCAACCTCGTGCAGTCCATCCGCGACCAGGACTATCCTTCCGAGCTCATCGACATCTTCGTCGTCGCCGATGCCTGCACCGACGATACCGCGCGCGTCGCCCGGGAGGCCGGCGCCATCGTCTACGAGCGCCACGACCTGGCCCGCAAGGGCAAAAGCTGGGTCATGGACTATGGCTTCGACCGCATCCTCAACGAGTATCCCGGCCGCTACGAGGGATTCTTCATCTTCGATGCCGACAACCTGCTGTCGCGCGATTACGTCTCCATCATGAATGACGGCTTCGACGCGGGCTACCTCGCGCTCACGAGCTACCGCAACTCCAAGAACTTCGGCAGCTCGTGGATCTCCGCCGCCTACGCCACCTGGTTTCTGCGCGAGGCGCGCTTTCTCAACAACGCCCGCATGATCTGCGGCACCTCGTGCGCCGTGTCGGGTTCGGGCTTCCTCGTCTCGGCGAAGATCATCGAGGGCATGCACGGCTGGGATTTCCATACGCTCACCGAGGACATCCAGTTCTCCACGTTCTGCGCCATCCATGGGGTGCGAATCGGCTACGCCCCTGCGGAGTTCTACGATGAGCAGCCCGTCACCTTCGCGGCGTCGTGGAAGCAGCGCATGCGTTGGACGAAGGGGTTCTATCAGGTCCTGTTCACCTACGGGGCGCATCTGGTGAAGTCGTTTGTGATCCTGCGCCGCTTCGCCGCCTACGACCTGTTCATGACGATCGCGCCGGGAAACCTCCTGTCGCTCGTCTCGGTGCTGGTCAATCTCACCTTCATGATCGTCGGGTCGCTGTCACATGGCTTTCTGGCTACGGACCGCGAGCTGAACATGTGCCTCGGCTCCATCATCATGACGTTTCTCTCCATGTACGGAACGTTTTTCACGGCCGGCCTCTTCACCACGATCTTCGAGCGCAAGCACATCCATTGCCAAAGCAAGCTGAGGGTTATCGCCAACGTGTTCACGTTCCCGCTGTTCATGTTCACCTACATCCCCATCACCGTTGCGGCGCTGTTCCTCAAGGTGGACTGGGTGCCCACACGGCATGGCGTCTCCGTCACGCTCGACCAGGTTATGGACGGCGTAAAGTAGGGAATCGCGCTGCGCTTTACCGTATAGAGAACGACGGCGCGGACCTCGTATAGTGAGGTCCGCGCCGTCGCGTATCGACATGTCTTGAAAGCTTGCTGTTACAGCTCGATGTTGCCCATATGGTCGAAGTACCCATCGTGGTAGTCGTAGCCATAGCCATCGCCATCGCCATAGTCGTACCAATCGTCATCGTACATGCCATAGGTAGGGTCATCTACGTAGGAGCTGCGGTGGCTTTGGTAGCTACCCGTTTCGGTGAACACGGAGTAGATCAGCAGCGCGATGGCGATCAGCAGCAGGCTGACGATGCCGAGCACCCCCGCGGTCAGCACGTAGGCGAATTTGGAGCCATTGGTCTGGCAGGCGGTCGAAGCGCTCGCCGACTCGATGGCGCGCGGCGCCTGCGCCATGGGGTCGCCGGTCGAGTTGTTCGTTGCGTACGTGGCGTTCGCTTCGTACATGGTGCTCCTTACGGTTCGGTTGCATCCCGATCATTATAGACAGTTGCATGCACCGCCGCGCGGATCTTTACATTTCATACGGTTCGGTATCGCCGTGCATACCCTCGACGATAATACGGATCGAGTTGCCGAGCCTCGCTATCGTGTCGGGCTCTTGTTAGCTTGGCCCTTACCGCTCCCTCGCTAGCGCAGGGAGATGAGCCGACTCCCGTCAGCGCCGCACATGATGAGGGCGATCTGGATGAGTGCGAGGTAGGGGATGAGCGGCAGGGTTCGCACTCGTGTGGCGATCGCCCAGATGGCGAGGGCGCATAGGCCGCCCACAAGCGATAGGCAGCCCGCCGTGGGATCCCATATCATGAGCGCGAAGGTGAGCTTGATGTCTCCCATGCCGATGCCGGCTCCCGCGCCACGGGAGCGCCAGGCGACCTCGAGGAACACGAGCGCCGTGCAGAGGGCTGCCGCCGCGAGCATGTGGCTCACGAGGAGATCCACGCCGCCCTGTGCTAGGCACCTCGCGGCACTCACTGCGCAGATGACGGCAGCGAGCGGGTTGGGGAGCCTGCGCTCGCGTACATCGATGACGCTCGCTACGATGAGAAGCGCTATCAGGATGAGGTCGAGGGGATGCATCGTCTACACGGGTCCTTTCGTGGGCAGCGAATGGCTCCATGCTACAGGTCCGGTAGGCTCCGCATCGCCATCGCGGCAAATCGTCTCAAACGCATCCGAGCCTTTCCCGACGCGCGTCTTACCGCGGTGACGGGTTCTCGCCTCCTTCAATAAGATATGGAGAACATATGTGCTGGTTCCGTATCCGTCGATGCGGTGTGCGACCATGCATTTTGATGAGATGAGAGAAGAAAGGGGGCGTATCCCGATGCCCAACGAGACGCGAAGCGCCACGCGGCGCGAAGAGGTCCTGCGCCATATGAACTCCATTCCCGACAGGCTGTCGGATGCGATGGTCGCCCGCATGGAGCACGACCGCGCCCAGGGGTGGGTCAATCCCTTCCGCACCGACGACGGCGCCGCAAGGCGGCGCGAGGAGCGCCCGCAGGATGAGGCGAGCATCTGGCGCCCGGCGTTCGTGCGTGATGTCGAAAAGATCCTGCACACCCCCGCATACAACCGCTACACCGGCAAGACCCAGGTGTTCAGCTTCCGCAGCAACGACGACCTGTCGCGTCGCGGGTTGCATGTGCAGCTCGTCAGCCGCATCGCGCGCGATATCGGCTACGCTCTCGGACTCAACTGCGACCTGATCGAAGCGATCGGCCTCGGACATGACCTGGGGCACACGCCGTTCGGGCACGCGGGCGAGCGCTACCTGAACGATGTCTTCCACGAGCGGACGGGCCGCTGGTTCTTCCATAACGTCCACTCCGTGCGCGTGCTCGATCGGCTGTACGGGCGGAATCTGTGCCTCCAGACGCTTGATGGCGTGCTCTGCCATAACGGCGAGTACGAGCAGCGCGTATTCGAGCTGTCCGGCCTTGCGGGCTTCGATGAGTTCGACCGCATCGTCGCCTCCTGCGTCGAGACCGGGGAGCGCGCGATCGGGCATCTGCGTCCGATGACGCTCGAGGGCTGCGTCGTGCGCATCTCGGACATCATCGCCTACGTCGGTCGCGACCGCCAAGATGCCATCGCCGCCGGTCTGATCTCCGATGACGACTTCGACGACGGTCTCGGCGGGCGGTACAACTCCTGGATCTTGAGCCATGCGACGGTGGACATCATCGAGCACAGCTACGGCAAGGACCGCATCGAGATGAGCCCGGAGCTCTTCTGCGAGATCGCGCGCGCGAAGGCGGAGAATTACGCCAAGATCTACCGCACGAGCGGTATCGAGGGCGAGCGTGCCGAGATCCTCGCGCATGCGTTCGAGCTCGTGTACGACCGGTGCCTTGCCGACCTGCAAGCGGGCGACGAGTCGAGTTACATCTTCCGGCACCACATAGCGCGCATCGACGAGGCCCTGTCGCATTACGGCAAGCGGTATGATTGGGAGTCTGATCTCGACCAGACCGTCGTCGACTACATCGCGAGCATGACCGATGGGTATTTCGCCGAGTTCGCCACGAAGCTGTTTCCCGAGATCAGGTTTCCGCAGCGCACCTATATCAACGATCGCTAGGGCGCAACCTTGTGCGCGTCGGCGTGGCGCCTGCGTTCAACGTGATGACGAAATGGGAGCTTATGGATGATCTGTTTTCTGCCGGCGAGCGCGCCCAGCGCCTGAAGTACGCACCGCTTGCCGTGAGGATGCGGCCCACGTCGCTCGACGAGTATGTCGGTCAGACCAAAGCCGTCGGGCCCGATTCGTGGCTTCGGCGCGCCATCGAGCACGACGTGCTGTCGAGCGTCATCCTCTACGGGCCGGCGGGTACCGGAAAGACGACGCTCGCGCACGTCATCGCAGCCCATACGCGCAGCGAGTTCGTGGAGGTGTCCGCGGTGACCGGGACCGTGAAGGACCTCCGGCGCGAGATCGACGAGGCCCAGCGCCGCCTTATGGCGTTCGGCCGCCGGACCATCCTGTTCATCGACGAGATCCACCGGTTCTCCCGTTCGCAGCAGGATGCGCTGCTGCACGCTGTCGAGAACCGCACCGTGATCATGATCGGCGCCACGACGGAGAACCCGTATTTCGAGGTGAACTCCGCCCTCATCTCGCGCAGCCGTGTCGTTGAGCTCGAGGCGCTCTCAGAAGACGACATCGCGGTGCTCGTGCGCCGTGCGCTCGCGGACGAGCGGGGCCTTTCCGGTCGATTCTCCGCCGCCGACGAGGTCGTCTCGGCCATCTGCCGGCTCGCCGCCGGTGACGCCCGCAGCGCCCTTACCACGCTTGAGCTGGCAAGCGAGGTCGCCATCACGCGGCCCGATGTCGATGCGGAGGCGCAGCAGCCCATAGCGATCACGCTCGATGACGTGCAGATGGCGACTCCGCGTCGCGGCCTGCCCTACGACAAGGACGGCGACATGCACTACGACATCATCTCGGCGTTCATCAAGTCCATGCGCGGCAGCGACCCGGATGCGACGGTGTACTGGCTCGCCCGCATGATCGACGCCGGGGAGGACCCGAAGTTCATCGCGCGCCGCATCATGATCCAGGCATCTGAGGACGTGGGCAACGCCGATCCCCAGGCGTTTCTCGTCGCTGCGGCCGCGTTCAAGGCGGCCGAGGTCATCGGGTATCCGGAGTGCCGCATCAACCTCGCGCAGGCTGCCCTCTACGTGGCGTTGGCACCTAAGAGCAACGCCTGCGAGGCGTCGATCGATGCGGCCCTGGCCGACGTGCGCTCAAGCGGACGCCGCGAGGTGCCGAGCTATCTGCGCGATCGGCATCGGCCGGGGTCGGAGGATTACGGCGAGTATCGGTACCCCCATGACTACCCGAGCGGCTGGGTCGACCAGCGCTACCTGCCCGAGGGGCTCGAACGCGGCGCGTTCTGGCATCCGGCTGGTCGCGGGTGGGAGGAATGGCGCTTTGAGCAGGGTGCCCGCGACCGCACGGAACCGTCGAGCTCCTCGTAGGCGCTGGCATCAATCCGCACCTTGCTTTTGCGTATCACTCTTCCGTTGGCGCGCATGGAAGTGCGTGAGTCGGGTAGTATCAATTCAGGTCGCGCATGGCGCGCCGCCGTATCAACCCATCACCTTGCAGGGAGGCAGTATGGATCCCCTTCAAATCGTGCTGATCGTTCTCGTCATCGCCGGCATCTGGGCGGTCGTGGAGCTGGCACTCGTGCTTCGCCGCACGCGCTCTACGGTCGATTCGCTCGACACCACGCTCGAGGGCCTGAATGAGACGCTTGCCGACACGAAACCCGTGATCGAAAAGCTCGATACGGTCCTTGACGACATCCAGCCCGCCCTCGGCCAGGTCGAACCGCTCCTCAAACAGGGGAGCATCGCCATCGAGGCACTCTCGGCAGACCTGATCGAGGTCAACGGCGTGCTGCGCGATGTCTCCGAGGTCACCGGCAGCATGTCGTCTGCCTCCGATGCCGTCAGCGGTATCGCCACGGCTGCGACCGAGAAGGTGCAGAAGCTGTTCGGCAAGCACCGCGCCGCGGCCTCTGAACCCGACCATACGCTTTCGGAAGGGGAGGGCGAGTCCGCGCAGGAGCCCGCAGATGCGCCGGATACGCCGGAGCCCGATGCGGATGTCCCCCATGTTCAGCAGTACTACACCTATTCCGAGTCGTCTGACGCCTCGGACTCGAATCGGAAGGACCATGAATGAGTACCGGTGCCGCACCAATCTCGCTTTCCATCACGGCTGACCCGCGCCTCGCCCGTCTCGTTCGCATGACGGCCGCGAACGTGGCGACCTTGAGCTCGATGTCCGTCGATCGCGTCGAGGACATCAGGATGGCCGCCGAGGAGGCGTTCATCTACGCCTGCTCCGTCCAGCCCCACGAGGCGCTGTCCGTTACGTTCGACGTGGACGAGGCCCATGTCTCGATGACGTTCGGGCTTGCGGGCACCTCCGTGCAGGATGCCGAACCGGCAGGGGAGGCAGCCTACGCCGATCTAATCTTGGGCACCGTCTGCGATACGTACGAGAAGATCGACGATCCCGCATCACTCGTGTTGACCCTGAAAGCAGATGTGTAATGGCAGATAAGACGGCTTCGGGCAAGGCGGCATGGGATAAGGAGAAGACCCACGAGCTCTTTCGCCGGTACAAGCAGAACGGCGATATGGATGCACGCGAGAAGCTCGTGATGTCCCACCTGAATCTCGTCCGTTTCCTTGCCAACAAGTTCAAGAACCGCGGTGAGCCGCTCGACGACCTCATGCAGGTCGGATATCTCGGCTTGCTGAAAGCCATCGACCGCTTCGATCCCGAGCGCGGGCTTGAGTTCACGACGTATGCGACGCCGACGATCCTCGGCGAGATCAAGCGCCACTTCCGCGATAAGGGCTGGAGCGTGCGCGTGCCGCGCCGCCTCCAGGAGCTTTCCGCCAAGATCAACCAGGCGACGGATGCGCTCACGACGCAGCTGCAGCGCTCTCCGACCGTCGACGAGATCGCTGAGTACCTGGGTACCACCGTTGACGATGTGCTCGAGGCCATGGAGTCCTCCTCGGCCTACACGTCGGTGCCCCTTGAGGCGCCGAGCGGGTCGGACTCCGAGGACACGCCGTCATTGCTCGACCGCTACGCCACCGAGGACAGCGCGCTGTCGTTCACCGATGACCGCCTGGTGATCGAGGACGCCCTGAAGGGGTTCTCGCCGCGTGAGCGCGAGGTGGTCGAGATGAGGTTCCTGAAAGGGATGACCCAGATCGAGATCGCCGAGAAGCTCGGTGTCTCCCAGGTCCAGGTATCGCGCCTTCTGCGCCGCACGCTCAAGAAGATTCAGGACAAAATCGATCCCGAAGGAGTCATGGGTAAACGATGAGTCAGGATCAGATGCACTCCACCACAGCCGATAAGACGCTTCGCGACACGCGCGTGGCAACTCTGCGCATCTGGGCGGTGGTGGGCCTGCTCATCATCGGATCCATGCTCTTGAACGTCATGGGGGTCCTTGCACCGGTCATCGAGTTTCTGGCCGTGGGGTCCCTCATCGCCTTCGTCGAGGCGCCGATCGTCAACGCCCTCGAGCATCGCGGCATCCCGCGTGCTGCGGGGGCGCTCGTCGGTCTCGTCATCGTGCTCGCCGTCGTGATCTTGCTGTTCACGCTGCTGCTGCCGATGTTCATCGACCAGATCATCGATGTCTTGAACATGATGCCGCGCTACTTCGCCTCCCTGCAGTCCTGGGCCACCGACGTCATCGGCGACCTGCGCAGCCTGACGTCCTCCGATATGCTGAACGACCTGAACGACCTGTTCGAATCGCTGCAGAAGAGCGCGACCACCTTCGTCACCGATCTTGCCACCGATCTCGGTCGGGGCGTGATGCCGTTTATCGGTGGGTTCGCGAACACGATGTTCGTGGCGTTCCTCGGCCTGGTGCTCGCGTACTGGCTCGCGTGCGACTACCCGACGATCCACGGCGAGATCGGCCGCGCGCTCGGCGGCCGCAAGGAGAGCGACTACCGTTTCATCGTCGCGATCCTCTCCCGTTCCGTCGGCGGGTACATGCGCTCGACGATCATCACATCCTTCATCAACGGCGTCATCGTATTTATCGGCCTGCTGCTCGTCGGCCATCCCTATGCCGGCCTCATGGGCGTCGTCACCGCCATCTTCCATCTCATCCCGGTTATCGGACCGGTGTTCTCCGCGGCGATCGCCGTCGTGATCGCGTTCTTCTACGGTCCCTCCATCGCCATCTGGACGCTCGTGGTGTGCGTCATCGCGCAGAACCTCACGGACAACATCATCTCCCCGAAGGTCATGCAGTCGACCGTTCAGGTCCATCCCGCCATGAGCCTTGCCGCCATCGTGATCGGCAGCACCCTGATGGGACCGCTCGGCATGGTCGTGGCCATCCCGTTGTGCGCCGCCTTGAAGGGCCTGTTCATCTTCTACTTCGAACAGAGCACGAAGCGTCAGCTCGTGAGCTACAAGGGCGCCATCTTCAAGGGTACGCCGTACCTGGATGACAACGGCGATCCCGTGCCTGCCTTCGACGCGCTGGGCGACGATCGTTTCGTCGCGGAATCCGAGATTCTCGACAACGACGTCGTGCCCGACGCCACGGCCGTCCCGAAGCCGAAAAGCGACCTCGAGATCCCTTGGCCGAAGCTTTCCGGCCTGCAATCTGGGTCGACGGGCGTCTTCAAGCTTCCGCTCAACCGCTCCGATCGCGACAGGGAATCCCACGAGGACGACGGAAAGTAACTCGTTGCTGGGGGCGTCTCCTACGGGGACGCCCCCAGCGTGCATATACCGTGCTGTCCGGGCAATCTGCAAGATGAACCTGCATGTGTCTGCTATCCTATGTGCGTTTTGCGCCTACCTGAAGCGTCAATCGAGGAGTTCGACACATGACTGCAGAAGTTTCGACCATGACCACCGCGGAGATCCGCTCCGCGTTCCTGAAGTTCTTCGAGGACCGCGGTTGCAAGCTGTTCCCCAGCTCGCCGCTTATCCCCGATGATCCCTCGCTGCTGCTCGCCAACGCCGGCATGAACCAGTTCAAGCAGTACTACCAGGGCAAGAAGACCATGCACGAGATCGGCGCCACGTCGTGCCAGAAGTGCGTGCGCACCAACGACATCGATATCATCGGCTCCGACGGCCGTCATGCGAGCTTCTTCGAGATGCTCGGCAACTTCTCCTTCGGCGGCGTCTCCAAGCAGCAGGCCTGCGCCTGGGCCCTCGAGCTGTCCACCGAGGTCTTCCACCTGCCTATCGACCGCCTGTACTTCACCGTCTTCACCGATGACGACGAGACGCATGATATCTGGCGCTCGCTCGGAATCAAGGAGAGCCACATCTCCCGCCTCGGCGCCGACGACAACTTCTGGGCCGCCGGCCCGACCGGCCCGTGCGGTCCGTGCTCCGAGATCTACTACGACATGGGCGAGGACGTTGGCTGCGGCCGTCCCGACTGCGCGCCGGGCTGCGATTGCGATCGCTTCCTCGAGTACTGGAACCTCGTCTTCACGCAGTTCGACCGCCAGGAGGACGGCTCCATGCCGGAGCTGCCGCACCGCAACCTCGACACCGGCATGGGACTGGAGCGCATGAGCGCCATCATGCAGGGCAAGAGCTCGTTTTTCGACAGCGACATCATGCAGGGCCTCATCAAGCTCGGCGAGGAGATCTCCGGTGTCACCTATGTGAGCGATGACTACGAGGGCCCGAGCCGCTCGCTGCGCATCATCGCCGACCATGCCCGCTCGGTTGACTTCATGATCTCCGACGGCATCCTGCCGGGCAACGAGGGCCGTGGCTACGTGCTGCGCCGCCTGCTGCGTCGTGCCGTCTTCCACGGCCGTCTGCTCGGTGTGGAGGGCCCGTTCCTTGCGCGCTTCATCGATCGCGTGAACGAGCTCATGGGCGACGCCTACCCCGAGCTCACGAAGAACGTGGCGCTCGTCAAGGGCATCGTGAACGCCGAGGAGGAGCGCTTCTCCACGACGCTCGACAACGGCCGCGTCTACCTCGACGAGGCGCTGTCCGCTCTGGGCGAGGGCGAGGTGCTCGACGGTGCGGCCGCCTTCATGCTGCACGACACGTTCGGCTTCCCGATCGACCTCACGGTCGAGATCGCCGAGGGGGCCGGTCATACGGTCGATATCGACGGCTTCAACCGCGAGATGGAGGCTCAGCGCGAGCGCGCCCGCGCCAACGTCAAGGGCGACGCCTGGGGCACGTTCAGCGACGTCTGGGTCGAGCTCACCGACGAGGTTCCCGCCACCGAGTTCGTCGGCTACGACGCGACCCGCATCGATGACGCGAAGGTGGTGGCCATCGTCGCGAACGGGGAGTCCGTCGCGCATGCCGATGCCGGCCAGGAGGTCGACATCGTGCTCGACCGCACCCCGTTCTACGCCGAGATGGGCGGTCAGGTGGGCGACACCGGAACGCTCGCCACGGACACCTGCGCGCTTGTCGTCTCCGACACCCACTCGCACCATGGCCTCTATGCGCACCACGCGACGGTGGCCGAGGGCACCGTTTCCGTCGGCGACACGGTCCTCGCTGCCATTGACGTGCGCCGTCGCGAGCTCATCCGCCGCAACCACACCGCGACCCACCTGCTCGACGCCGCGCTCAAGCAGGTTCTCGGCGACCATGTCAACCAGGCCGGCTCCCAGCTCGATGAGCACCGCCTGCGCTTCGACTTCACCCATTTCGAGGCCGTCTCCACCGACGAGCTCGCGCAGATCGAGCAGATCGTGAACGACGAGATCTTCGCCGCCAAGCCCGTCGTTACCCGCATCATGGGCATCGACGAGGCCCGCGCCTCCGGTGCCGTCGCGCTGTTCGGAGAGAAGTACGGCGACGTGGTGCGCGTCGTGTCCGCGGGCGATGAGGACCGTCCGTTCTCCCGCGAGCTCTGCGGCGGCACCCATGCGCGCAACACCGCCGAGATCGGCCTGTTCCGCATCGTCTCCGAGTCCTCCACCGGCTCGAACGTCCGTCGCATCGAGGCCGTCACGAGCCTGGGCGCGATGGCCTACCTCGAGGGCAAGCAGCAGCTGCTCGCTCAGGCGGCAACCCAGCTCAAGTGCCGCGACGACGAGGTCTGCGACCGCATCTCCTCGCTCCAGCAGAACCTGCACGATGTCAACCAGAAGCTGAAGGCCGCGCTCACCGGCGGTTCCTCCGATGCTATCGGCTCGGCCATCGAGGGCGCCCTCGATGCGGGCGCCTACAAGCTCGTCATCGCCCAGCTCTCCGGTCTCGAGGCCGCTGAGCTGCGCAACGTCTGGGATACGATTCGCCAGAAGGTAACGGGCCCCGTCGCCTGCGTGCTCGCGACCGTCACCGAGAAGGGCACGCCGGCGCTTCTCGCCGCTGCCACCGATGACGCGGTGTCGGCGGGCTTCCATGCGGGCGATATCATCAAGGCGATCGCTCCTGCAGTCGACGGCCGCGGCGGCGGTCGCCCGACGATGGCCCAGGCGGGCGGCAAGAACGCGAGCGGCATCTCCGCCGCCCTCGACGCCGCGCGCGTCCAGCTCGGGCTCTAAACGTGGTCGCGCTCGCTCTCGATATCGGCGATGTCCGCGTGGGCATCGCCGTCTCCGACCGCTCCGGTCGCGTGGCGATGCCCGTCAAGGTGCTGCCCGCGACCGAGGTCGTGCACATCGCGCGCAGCTTCAGGCAGATCGTGGAGGACCATGAGCCCGACGTTTTGGTCTGTGGCCGTCCGCAGACCATGGCGGGCACGGACGGTCCCCAGGCTGAACGCGTGATGGCGACCGCGCGCGAGATCGGGCGCGCCCTCGACCTGCCCGTCGTCTTCGCCGATGAGCGGCTGTCCTCGCGCGAGGCGAAGCGCATCCTGCGTGAAAAGGGCCTTACCGAGCGGAAGATGCGCGGCAAGGTGGATATGGTCGCCGCATCGCTCTTTTTGCAGGCGTGGCTTGATGCCCAGGACCGAAAGGATGAACATGGCGCCGAATGACGGTCGCGCACCGCGCCGTTCCCAGACATCGACTGCGTCGACATCAACTCAGCGCCCCGCGGGCAAGCGGTTTCGCGAGCCTGCTGGACGCGAGGGCGCGCAAAGGTCAACCGCAGCGCCGCGGGGCACCAGGACGGCCACCCCGCGCCCGGCGGTTCAAGCCCCGCGTCCGCACGCTCGGCGCACCCAGCAGCGAACCTCTCCGGTACCCGCTATCGTCGGCGGCGTCATCATCGCCATCATTCTCATCGTCGTCTGCTTCGTTGTCGTCCCCACCGTTCACGATGCCATCTTCGGCGCTCAGGCCGAAACGGTCGCGGCGGGCCAAGAGGTCCAGCTGAACATCCCCGAGGGATCCTCCGGTGACGACATCGCGCAGATCCTCGCGCAAAATCACATCATCGATAACCCGAAGGCCTATTACGCGGCCGTCGAGGCGGCGGATGCCGCCATGTCGATCAAGCCGGGCGATTACATCCTCACGACCGGGCAGGATCCCGCCTCGGTCGTCACCCAGCTCGTCGAGGGCCCGAATGTCGAGGGCATCACCCTTACCATCCAAGAGGGCCTGACGGTCGCCCAGACCGCCGCGCGCGTCGAGGAGACGCTCGGCATCCCGGCCGATGAGTTCATCGCGCAGGCCAAGGCCTCGAACTACGTGGCGGACTATCCGTTCCTCGAGGGCGCTTACGATGACTCCCTGGAAGGTTACCTCTACCCCAAGACGTACTCCTTCTCGGAGCAGCCGACTGCCGATCAGGTGATCCGCACACTACTCGATCAGTTCCAGGCCGAGACGGCCTCCCTGGGTCTCGATAACGCGCCCACGGGCCTGTCCGCCCACGATATCGTGACGATGGCCTCCCTTATCGAGCGCGAGACCGCAGTTGCCGATGAGCGGCCGCTCGTGGCGAGCGTCATGTACAACCGCCTGGCCATCGATATGCCGCTGCAGATCGATGCGGCCATCGTCTACGCCCGCGGCGGCGGCAGCGATCCGGTCACCTACGATGATCTCGAGATCGATTCGCCCTACAACATCTACCAGAACCTCGGGCTCACGCCCGGGCCCATCTGCAGCCCCTCCGTCTCCTCGATCGAGGCCGCCCTCAATCCGTCGGACACCGACTACCTGTATTACGTGGCGTCTCCCGATGGCGACGGCACGCACCGCTTCAGCTCCGATTACGAGCAGTTCGAACGTGATAGCCAGGAGTATTCGGAGTCGCATCAATGAGTTTGCTTTCGCCCCATCGCTACGTCTCGTCGGTCGACCGTATCGACCTTGACGACCTGCGCGCACAGGGTAAGCGCGCCATCATGCTCGACCGCGACAACACACTCGTGCCGCGCGATGCCGCCTGCGCGCCGAAGGAGGTCTCTGCCTGGCTCGAGCGCGCCCGCGCCCTCGGGTTCTCGCTGTACATGGTGTCGAACAACTGGCATCGCGACCAGGTCATGCGCTCCGCTTCCGAGCTCGGGCTCTCTGCTATCAGCCATGCCATGAAACCCGCGCCGTTCGCCATCAGCGCGGCCCTGCGCCGCATGGGGGCCGCGCCCGGCGAGGCGGTGCTCATCGGCGACCAGCTCTATACCGACGTCCTCGCGGGCAAGCTCGCCGGCGTGGAGACGATTCTCGTCAAGCCGCAGACGACGGTCGACCTCTGGTACACGCAGATCTTCCGCATCTTCGAGCGCCGCGCCCTGCGCAACGTGCCCTGCGAGGAGTAGGCGCGTATGCAGCGGGCGGTGAAGCGCGGGTGCGACCATATCTTCTTCATCGGGTTTCTCGGTGCGGGCAAGTCGACGCTCGCCCGCAATCTCGGCATGATGTTCAATCGCCGCTTTGTCGATACCGACCGGCTCGTCGAGCGCCGGCAGGGGATGACGGTGCGCTGCATCTTCGAGCGCGACGGCGAGGCGCGCTTCCGCGAGCTCGAGACCGAGGTGCTCGAATCTTTGAGATGCGAGCGGAGCCTGCTCGTCTCCTGCGGTGGTGGTATCGTTGAGACGCCCTGCAACATCTCCCTGATGCGGGAGATGGGCTTTTGCGTCTACCTCGATGGCGATATCGATGATTCGCTGCGCCAGATCCGCCGCCGCGACACCCGTCCCGATTTCCGGTCCATCGAGCATGCGACCCGCCTGCTCGAGCATCGCCGGCCGCTGTACCGGCGCGCCGCCGACCTGACGGTCGATATCCGTGATAAAACCTTCACCGAGGTCTCCTACCTCTGTGCCGAATTGCTTTTGGAGCGTGGTCTGATATGAGCGTCCGCCGCCTGCTTGTGAACTTCGGGTCGAGCACCACTGACTTTCGCGTCGGCCTGAACGCGGCCGGGGAGCTCCCCGGTCTCCTGAAGCATGTCGTGGGCGCCCCGAAGCGCGCACTTGTCGTCGACGACGGGATGGCTTCCACCGAGCTGCGCCGGGAGCTTCGCCGCGCGCTGATCGATAACGGGTTTGCTGTCGAGAGTCTCTCTGTCGCCGAGCGCGATTCCGTGCGCGACCTCGCCACCGCAGAGCTCGTGTTCGCCAAGCTCGCTGAGCACGGTCTTACGTCCGACGACCTGATCGTCGCCCTCGGCGACACCGATGTCTGCTCCGTTGTCGCCTTCTGCGCCAAGATGTGGCGCGGCGGCATGTCGAGTGTCGCGGTGGCCTGCACGCTCGAGGCCATGTGCACCGTCGCCACGTCGATGCGCGCACTCGATGTGGCCGGCGTCGAGGACGCGCTTACTTTGACTCCCGGCTGGGATATGGTCGTCTGCGACCTGGATCTCGTTGTCGGCGCCGATATCGACGCGCTGGGCGCGGGCTATGTGCAGCTGCTCACCTCCGCTTTCTCCCAGAGCCGTCGTATCTGGGAGCAGTTCGCCGAGAAGATCGAGGGCATGGTTTCCAAGGACGCGGTGGCCTTCGCCGATGCGCTCTGCAACGCCCAGTCGGCCCGCAGCAGCGCGATCCGCTCGGCGAATCCGTCGTCGCGCTCCGCCTATCTCTTCGGGCACACGACGGCGTGCGCCCTGCGCGCGTGCCTGGGGGACGGCGTGCCGTGGTACCGCCTGCTTGCCGAGGGCATCCGGTTCGAGTCGCGCCTGGCGCACGACGTGTGCAACCTTGATGTCGACACCATCTTCGAGATCGATGACCGCCTCGAGGATCTCGGTATCGAGGAGCTTGCGTTCGACCTCGAGCCCGCTCGCTTCTGCGAGGCCATCAAGGCGGAGCGTTTCGCGCGCTCGAACCGCCTGATGCTCTCGCTTCCGCGGTTCCCCGGCGCCATCCGGCTGTGCGCCATCGACTCCGAGCTGCTCGAGCGGCATGCGGAGGCCTTCTTGGCGTCCCGTCGCGAGCTTGCCTGTGACGAATAGCGTCTCGACTTGCGCTCTCGATCTCGCATCTTCAACATATGACAGGGGAGCCTATCCTCAACGCCCTGAGAAAGGAGCAATTCATGACCGATCGTTTGAGTGGACCTGCAGGCCGTATCGCGCGCGTGCGCGCGATGATGGAGGAGCGCGGCTACGACGCCGTCGTCGTGCGCGACGAGGCGAATCTGAGGTGGCTCACCGGTGCCACCGGCGTGTTCGACTACACCTATGAGTTCCCGCATGCGGCCTTCATCACAGCCGATGGCTGCTATCTGCACACCGACTCGCGCTATTTCAACAGCTTCCAGGAGAACCTGCCCGAGGGAAGCCCCTGGGCCGTCGACATGGACGGCCACGATATCCCCGGCTGGGTGGCCCAGCACGCCCTCGATGCGCGCTGCCGTACCGTCGCCATCGAGGACGACATGCAGCTCAGCTTCTACCAGGGAATCGTGCGCGGCCTCGAGGATCGCTCTATCGCCGTCGCCCTGCCGCAGATGCACGGCGACATACGCCGCATGCGCGCCGTCAAGGACGCCGAGGAGATCGAGCTCATGCGCCGCGCTCAGTCCATCACCGACGCCGCCTTCGCACATATGCTCGAGTTCATCCGCCCGGGCCTGACCGAGAAGCAGATCCGCACCGAGCTCGAGAGCTTCATGCTGAACAACGGCGCCGACGGCCTCGCCTTCGATTCCATCGTCGCCTCCGGCCCCAACTCCGCAAACCCCCACGCGGTTCCGAGCGACCGCGTCGTCGAGAAGGGCGACTTCGTCCTCATGGACTACGGCGCGCGCTACCGCGATTACGATTCGGACATGACGCGCACCGTCGTGCTCGGCGAGCCCACGGACGAGCAGCGCGCCCTCTACGACCTCGTCCGCCGCACCCATGAGGAGTGCGTCGCCGCCATCCATGCGGGAGTCGACGGGCGCGACATCCATATGCTCTCCGTCAAGATCATCTCGGACGCGGGCTATGGGGACTGCTACGGCCATGGCCTCGGCCACGGCGTGGGCATCGACATCCACGAGCTGCCGAATTTCGGCCGTACGAGCAACATCGTGGAGGCCGGTTCGGTCATCACCGTGGAGCCCGGCGTGTACCTGCCCGGTGTCGGCGGCGTGCGCCTGGAGGACTACGGCCTGGTCACCGAGGACGGCTACGAGCCCTTCACGAAGTCGTCCCATGAGCTGCAGGTCATCGATTGCTAGGACGGTCCGCGAAAGGCCTTGTGCGACCGTGCGGCAGGCGATCGCATCGGTAGCCCACGCGTTCCGTCGGCGCATGGGCCATGCGGACATGCTGCCGTATGGTCGCCGCGCGGCCGGCGCTCGTCGGGTGCCGTTGCGTACCCGCACCGGCATCGGTGCAGGTTCTGTTGCATTTCGTGCAGCATCTGCCATCTGTCGTATACTTTATGTCGTTATGTGTATTGAGTGAGAAAGGTCTTCCATGGCATCCATCACCACCGCTGATTTCAAGAACGGCCTCGGTCTTCGCATCAAGGACAAGGTCTACACCATCGTTGAGTTCCAGCACGTCAAGCCCGGCAAGGGCGGCGCCTTCGTTCGCTACAAGACCAAGGACATCAAGACCGGCCGCGTCGTCGAGAACACCTGCAACGCCGGCACCAAGTTCGAGAGCGTCACGCTCACCACGACCGAGATGCAGTATCTCTACAACGACGGCAATCACTACTACTTCATGAACATGGAGACCTACGACCAGATCCCCGTCCCGGTGGACTTCATCGGCGACAACGCCAAGTGGCTCAAGGAGAACGACGTCTGCCAGCTCCTGTACGCCGATGACGAGCTCATGGGCGTCAACCCGCCGATGTTCATCGAGGTCGAGGTCACCGAGACCGATCCCGGCTTCAAGGGCGATACCGTCCAGGGCGGCACGAAGCCCGCTGTCATCGAGACCGGCGCGACCATCCAGGTCCCCATGTACCTCAACGTGGGCGAGAAGATCAAGGTCGACACCCGCGACGGCAAGTTCGTCTCCCGCGTCTAACCCTTACCGCGAGATGCGCGTTTCAGGGCGGGGTCCATCGTACCCCGCCCTTTTTTCGTCGCATGCGGAACTCACGTGCCAACAGCCGCTATATGGGGTATCGTGTACACTGGTTCAAAAGAACCTTTCCGCATTCAATCACCAAGGAATGGGTGAGAACATGTCTTCTGAGATCAAGATCGACGGTATCGCTATCGCACCCGAGGTTCTGTCCATCATCGTGTCCCATGCCGTGGAAGAGGTCGAGGGCGTCGCCTCGGTCGGCGTCAATGATTTCGCGACGAACCTCGTGTCCATGTTCTCTGCGAGAAGCTCGCAGCCGACCCTGCCCCCCATCGAGGTGACCGTCGAGGACGGCAAGCTCCACCTCACGGTGCGTGTCACGGTGTTCTTCGGCTACCCGTTCAAGAAGCTCGCCGAGGCCGTTCGCTCCGTCTGCGTGAAGGCGATCGACGGTCAGGTCGGCGTCGGTGTGAGTGCGGTCGATGTGTGCATCGACGGCCTCGTGTTCCCCAAGGAGTAATCTTGAGTCTTAAAGTTGAGCGCGGGCGCACGCTCGCTCGAAGCCAGGCCCTGCAGATCCTGTTCCAGGCCGAGGCGCTCGATAAGCCCGTTGACGAGGTACTGGCGGGCGATTACCTGCTGTCCTCCAACAAGCCCCTGCAGCCGTATGCCGAGGAGCTCGCTCGGGGCTGCTACGCCCACCTCGATGAGATCGATGACGCCCTGCACGAGGTCTCCGACAACTGGAGCCTCTACCGCATGCCAAGCGCCGACCGCAACCTGCTGCGCATCGCCGTCTACGAGATGCGCCTGGCGGGGGAGAACGCTCCCGCTGAGGACGCCATCGTCATCAACGAGGCGGTCGAGATCGCGAAGGCCTACGGTACCGATGAGTCCTCGCGTTTCGTGAACGGCGTGCTCGGCCGTATCTCCCGCGACCCGTCGCTGTTCGCCCCTGTCGCCGACGATGCGGACCAGGCAGTCGATGAGGGTCTCGATGGCTGATACGCAGGGCAATTTCGATGACCTGACGATGAGGCTCGACGAGATCATCCAGCAGGTGCGCTCGAAGGACACCTCTCTCGAGCGCTGTCTCGACCTGTTCGATGAGGCTATCGAGATCGGCTCGCGCGCCGTCGACATGGTCGATACGCTCGAGCTGACGCCGCGCGAGGAAGATCAGCTGGCTGAGGCCAACGAGGCCGATGCGGCTGCGGAGCACACCGATGGCCAGGACGCCGATGCCGCCCCGGACGTGAGCGACACGCAGGAGCGCGACGCATCATGAAGCGTGTCCGACTTGACGATGAGATGATAGCGCAGGGCCTTGTCGCCGACCGTGACGAGGCCCTGCGCCTTTGCATGGCGGGCCTGGTGTCGAGCGAAGGCGAGCGTCTGTGCTCGAGCGCCGCGCGCGTGCCCGTGGGCGCAGCCATCCATATCAAGGGCCATATCCCCTATGTGGGGCGCGGCGGCCTCAAGCTCGCCGGCGCCCTCGATGCGTTCGCCATCGACCCCGCCGGCCTCACCTGCATCGATATCGGGTGCTCGACCGGAGGCTTCACCGACTGCCTGCTGCAGCGCGGGGCCGCGCGCGTCGTGGCGGTGGACGTCGGCCGCGCGCAGTTCGCCTGGTCTCTGCGCAACGACGACCGCGTGGATCTCCTCGAGCGGACCAACATCGTCGACGTTCCGGACCTTGGCTATACGCACGCCTTCGACTTGGCGGTGTGCGACGTCTCCTTCACGAGCATCGCACGCATCATCGACGCCGTCGTCGCGCTTCTCGCTCCTGCGGGCATGTTCTGCACGCTGGTGAAGCCGCAGTTCGAGGCTGCACCGGAAGAGGTTGGCGCAGGCGGCGTCGTGCGCGATGCGCAGGTGCGCGCCCGCGTCCTGTGCGATGCCATCGACCTGTTCTGCGCGCAGGGGCTCTACCCGGTCGATATCTGCGCCTCGCCGATCACCGGCGCCAAGGGCAACCGGGAGTTCTTCCTTTTCGGGCGCCTCGGTGCCCCCGATATGCGCGACGAGCGCGCGTTCGCATCCCATATCGCCGAGCTTCATGAGAAAACGGTGACGCTATGAAGATCTATCTCGTTCCGAACTATCGCAGCGATGAGGCCGTCCAGAGCGGGCTGACGCTTGAGCTGTGGCTTACGCGCCAGGGGTATGAGGTCGATTGGGCGCAGGATCCCTGTTCGCTTATCGCCGGTGCGCCGGACGCGTCGGGCAGCGACCTTGTCATCTCGCTCGGGGGAGATGGGACGCTGCTGCGCGCCGCGCGTATCGTCGGCGCCCGTGAGATTCCCATCTTGGGCCTGAGCTACGGCCATGTGGGCTTCCTCACCGCGGCGAGTCCCCAGGAGCGCGATATCCTCGCGGTCGTCTCGGACGCGCTCGCGGGCGAGATGCACGTGAGTCGCCGAGCCACTCTCGCCTGCACGATTCGGGCCGTGGCCGAGGACGACACCAAGGAGGTTATCGAGGCTGCGGGCCTGAACGACATGGCGCTCACGCGCGCCCCGCTGTCCGACATGGTCGAGTTCGACATCTCCGTGTCGGGTCATCATATCGATCGGCTGCGCGGAGACGGTGTCGTGGTGTCGACCGCCACGGGCTCGACCGGCTATGCCCTGTCGGCGGGCGGTCCCATCGTGAGCCCCGACTACACCGGCATGGTGTGTGTCCCGATCGCCCCGCATACCATCCAGGCGCGCGCCTTTTTGACCTCGCCCTCCGACGTCGTGGAGGTGACGATGTCCGGCGACCGCCCGTGTGCGCCGGCCGTCTCGGTCGACGGGCAGTTCGTCAGCTGCCGCGGCACGATCGAGCACGTCTCCGTCAGGCGCGGCGCTGCCGACATCCTTCTGCTCGATTACGGCCCGGAGAGCTTCTACAACTCCGTCTCCCGCGTCTTCTACGGGGTGCGTCGCGATGATTGATGAGATCCGCGTCGAAAACCTCGCCCTTATCCGAGAGGCGGTACTGGAGCCGTGTGCGGGCCTCACGGTCCTCACCGGCGAGACCGGTGCCGGCAAGACGGCGCTGCTGTCCGCCACGAAGCTTCTGTGCGGCGAGCGTGCCGATTCAGCGATGGTGCGCGAGGGCGAGGAGGCCGCGGTCGTCACCGGTCGCCTGTTTTTCGGGGCTCATGACACCGACGGCTGCGTCGTCGTGCGCCGTGTGGGCTCTGATGGCCGCAGCCGCGTCAAGATCGACGGGGCCATCGCGAGCGTTCGCGAGCTCGCCGGCCGCGTGGGCGCCCACATCGACCTGTGCGGCCAGCATGAGCACCAGCGCCTGCTCGATCCCGCGTCGCATATCGAGATGGTCGATGCCTGGGCGGGCGGGGGCGTGACGGCTGCCCATGAGGCCTACCGAAAGGCGCTTGCCGATGCTCGCGCCGCGCAGCGCGAGCTCGACCGGGTGGAGAAGGCCTCCCGGACGCAGGGAGCGCGCCTTGAGGACGCCCGATTCGCCTACGAGGCGATCTCTGAGGTCGACCCCAAGCCCGGTGAGCTCGAAGAGCTCGAGGAGACGCTGCCGCGCGCTGAGCACGCTGAGTCCCTGATCGCCGCTGCGCTTGATGCGGACGCGTCGCTATCCGACGAAGACGGGGCGCTCGATGCGCTGAACAGCGCCATCGCCGAGCTCTCCCGCATGGGTCGCGTCGACAGCGAGCTGGCGTCTTTCGCCGACGCGCTCGCCTCGGCGGCCATCTCCATCGAGGACGTCGCGGCCGATCTCAGGCGGTATCGCGCCTCCATCGACTTCGACGAGCGCGAGCTCGCCCGCGCGCAGGAGCGCTACGCCGCCCTCAAGGGTCTGCTGCGTCAATTCGGCCCGCGCATGGAGGACGTCTTCGCTCGGCGCGATGAGGCTCACGAGCTGCTTTCGCTCGTGGATGATGCCGAAGATCGCCTCCGGCGAGCGACAGAGGCGCGCGACGAGGCGGAGCGGGTGCTGAGCGATGCGGCCCGAGCGCTCGCCCGTGCGCGCGATGTCGCGGCGCCCCGCTTCTGTCGCGAGGTCGCAGCTCAGATGACCCGCCTGGAGATGGGCCGCGCCGAGCTGGTGTGGGAGAGCCGCGAGCTGCCCCGCGCGCAGTGGACCGAGGCCGGCAGCTGCGCCTGCGAGCTGCTCTACCGCGCCTCTGCCGGCATGACGGCCCGTCCGTTGCGCCGTATCGCCTCCGGAGGCGAGCTGTCGCGTGTCATGCTCGCCTGCAAGGTGGTGCTCGGTGAGGCGGACGGGGTCGACACCCTCATCTTCGATGAGGTCGATGCCGGTGTCGGCGGCTCCACCGCCCGCTCCCTCGGTCAGGTGCTCGCCGACCTCGCCCGCACGCATCAGGTCATCGTCGTCACGCACCTGGCGCAGGTGGCCGTCATGGGCGCGCGCCATTACGTCGTGTCGAAGTCAGACGACGACCTGCCAGAGACCACGCTTACGCCGGTTGCGGGGGAGGATCGTGTTCGCGAGATCGCCCGCATGCTCTCGGGAGACGCCAGCCGCGCGTCGCTCGACCATGCTCGCGAGATGCTGGCCGAGGCCGGAACGCTCTAACGCGCTCCTTCGTGCCCACCGTCCGTTTTCGCCCTCGCGCTCCCTCAAGTGAGCGCGAGGGCGTTTTCGATATAGTGCACCAGGGCGTAGCGTATCTCATCGGAGCGGATCTCGGCGGCAAGCGCGACGGCCAGGCACCCACGTTGGGCCGGTACGACCTTGTCGCCCAAGCGTGAGGCAACCTGCCGCAGCACGACGCTGTCTCGCCCATCGACCTCACCGGCAAGGACGAGGTACTCGATCTGCTCCACCTCGGAGAACATATGCCAAAGCGTCACGAGGTGTCGGCATTCCGCCGTGCGCTCGGCTTCGTCGTCGATTTCCTGCGCGTAGCTGTAGGCCTGCTCGTAGATCAGATGGAAATCCGAGAGCATGTCGGCCGCCTGGCCGAGCTCGATATCGCCATCGATGCTGTCGATGACGATACCCCAATATGATCGACAGGTTTCAAACAACTGCCTGCGGTTGCCCGCATAGATTCGTTCTTTGGTCGAGGGCATCACGAGACGATTGACCGCGAGCACGATCAGAGCGGCAAGGCAGACGTAGAGCACGCGTAGCGCCATGGCGGTCGTCTCCGCCATCGTGAGCGAGCACATCGTGAGCGCAAACGATGTCGCGAAGATCGCCTGGACCCAGCTTCCCGGGGTGCAGGCGTAGAGGAGCGTGATGATGACCATGCAGAACACGTAGATCTCGATGGGGTCTTTGAGCACCTGTACGACGAGAAACGACACGAAGCAGCCGATGAGCGTGCCCACGGGTCGGGTGACCATGCGATGCGAGCTCTCCTCGTAGCTCGGCATCAGCAGCAAAAACGCGTTCAAGGGCAGCCAGTAGGCGTGATTTAAGCCGGTGAGCAGGCTGAATGAGCAGGTGAGGGTCATGACGATCGCCAAACGCGTGGCGAAGCGGAACTGGAACGTATCGGGATTGAGCGACATCAGCAGGCGCTCGACGGACTCGCGTGCCGGTTTGATGCGCTGTTTGAGGCCCCGGGGTCGGATGACGGGGTCGGAGACGATGAGCATGAGGATGTGCAGGATGCTGCGGAAGAAGACGCGTATACGCCCGTCGGGCAGCTCCACCATATCGAGCATCATCTGCAGGCAGCGGTGCACCACGGCGCGCTCCTCGGGCGTCCGGGCGGCCTTGACCTGCCTGATCATCGAAGCGACATCGTGCAGGGCCTCAATGGAGAGCCCCTCGCCCACACCGCGCTGCCACGACGCGTCATCGATGAGGTAGATGGCACGCTGGAAGAGCGTGGCGACGAGATGGTAGCGAAGCGAGGTGGCATCGGGCGTACGGATGAGGCGGCGGTCGTTTATGCACAGGCGGTCGTAGTCGCGTTCGATCTCGGTGAGCTCGCTGTGCACATCGACGACCTTCGCGCCGTCCGCCAGCCGGTCGAGCAGCGACGCGAGGCGCTCCAAGCTTTCGGCAAGATTGAAATCGGTGCTGCCCTCGCGCACGCGCTGCCACCTCATGACGAGCAGCACCGCGCCGAGGATGCAGGCGGCATAGGCGGTGACGGCCAGCTGAACAAGGAAGTCGTCGAGCGCGAGAGGGCGGAGCTCTAAAAACACGAACGCCATGACGTAGCCGAAGTACGCCTTGGGCGCGAACTGGCTTGCCTGCACCATGACGAGCAGGAAGGGGACGAGGATGTTGAGCGCGAAGCAGAAGACGATATTGAGCGTCGCGAGATGGGCGAGCACGTTCAGGATAAGCAGCGTGACGATGACGCGGGGGATGAGCGATAACGGGAACATCTTGCGGCGCCGGCCGCGAAAGATCACCACGATGGGCGAGATGATCATGATGTGCGCGGTGCCGAACAGCCAGATGATCGTCGCGAACAGCAGGGTGTAGAGGGCACCTGACGTGATCGCATCGGGTAGCTGGGAGATGCCATGACGAGCCGCAACGATCCGCCTGCGCGCCCAGATCCCGATGCCGTCCCGCACGCTTCGCGCCCCCTGTGTGTCGAATACCCGTCCTGTATGAAATACTATAACCTCGGCGCAGCCAGGTGATGCGGGGCCGCGGATGCGAACGTTTGCCTTATGCGCCGCGGCGCTGCAAGCGGTCCGCTAAAAGCTCCAGGGCGTGCGCATAGCCGGCGAGACCTTCGCCGGTGATCGTGGCGAAACAGGCGGCACGAACGTAGGATACCTGGCGGAAGTCCTCGCGCTCCTCCACCGCCGAGATGTGGACCTCGACGACCGGCAGGCTCACCGCCTTGCAAGCGTCGAGCAGCCCGACGCTCGTGTGCGTGTAGGCGGCAGGGTTGATGACGATGCCGTCAAAGGTCCCGTACGCCTCTTGGATCCAATCGATGAGGTCGCCCTCATGGTTCGACTGCCTTACGTCCACGAGTTCGAAGCCGGCCGCTGCCCCGGCGCGCTGACAGAGCGCGACGAGGTCATCGTAGGTCTCGCGTCCGTAGATGTCAGGCTCCCGCAGCCCGAGCAGATTGAGATTCGGTCCGTTGAGCACGAGCGCTCTCATGTCGTCCTCCTAGTTCTCGCGGGTGTCGTCCAGCATGCGCGGCAGGAACTCTAAGACGGCGCGTGCGGTCGCCGGGGCGCAGTCGCGCGAATCGACGATGAGGTCCGCCCAAGCGCGGTAGAGGTCCATGCGCTCCGCCGCGAGCTTCTCCACGCCGTCGCGGGCGCTGATAGGGCGCCCCTTCGAGGAGAGCTCGTTCAGCGGCCGGTTCAGCATCACGATCATGCTGTTCTGATGCAGCAGCGCGTAGTTCTCCGGGCGCGTCACGACGCCGCCGCCGCAGGAGATGACGATGCCGGATCTGCGTCCAAGCTCCTCCAGGCAGGCGGTCTCCTCGCGACGGAACGCCTCCTCCCCATATGCGGTGATGTAGGCGCCCGCGGGCATGCCACAGCGCTTTTCGAAGGCAGCGTCCGCGTCCACGTGGGTGCGCCCGAGCAGGGCGGCCACCTGCTGGCCCACGCGCGTCTTGCCGCTACCCGGCATGCCGATGAAGGCGATGTTTTGCTCGGTGGCGGACAGGGCGCAGGTGAGCTCGCGCACCTGCGCGCGATCGGGTGGCGTGCCGATGTAGCGCTCGACGGCGGCCGCCGCCTGCGCAACGAGCATCATGAGGCCGCCGGCGCTGGGGATGCCGAGCCGTTCCGCCTGCATCATGATGCCCGTGCGCGCAGGGTTGTACACGATGTCGATGACGGCGGAGAGCTCGGTGAAGCCCTCGAGGGCGATGGGCGAGGCGGGGCAGGCCGGATACATGCCGACGGGCGTGCAGTTGACGATGAGGTCGACGTCGCGGTAGCCGTCAAGATCGTCATAGGTCACCGCCCCCGTGCGCCCGACCGAGATCGCCTCGGCGCCCAGGTCCTCCAGCACGCATCGCGCCGTCGTGCCGGCTCCGCCCGAGCCGCCGAGGACGAGCGCCCGGGCGCCGGAAAGCTCGATGCCGAGCGATTCAACGAGCATCTGGAAGCCGAAATAATCCGTGTTGTCGCCGCGCAGCCCGCCGTCGGGCAGGCGGGTGATGGTGTTCACGTTGCCGAGCCTGCGGGCGATGTCGCTCAGCTCCGAAAGGTAGGGGATGACTGCGCGCTTATAGGGGATCGTGACGTTCACGCCCGCCCACTCGTCGCCGGCAAGAAACGCCTCGAGCTGATCGGGCTCGCGCTCGAAGCGCACATAGTCAAGGCCCGCAAGCTCGCGGTAGATGATCGGCGTGTAGCTGTGGCCGAGCGTGCGCCCGAGCACGCCGTAGGGTGCGGACGGTGCCATCTAGACCACCTCCGTATACGAGCCGATGTAGGTGTAGCGCTCGCAGACGTCATCGAGCGCATCGAGCAGCGTGTCGAGCGCGGGGCTGCCATACGGGCAGTCGAGGTCGAAGTAGAACAGGAACTCGAAGTCGCGGTTGGGGATGGGGCGGCTTTCGAGCTTGACGAGGTTGATGTCGAGGGCGTAGAGCCGCTCGAGCACCCGGTAGAGGGCGCCGGGGGCATGCGGCAGCGTGACCATGAGCGAGGTCCGGGTCGCTCCGGGAAACACCTGCGGGGTGGCGGAGATCACCACGAAGCGGGTGTAGTTGTTGCCCTCGTCCTGGACGTCCTTCGCAAGCACGTCGAGACCGTAGAGGGCCGCGCAGCTTCGCGAGGAGAGCGCCGCGATGTCGGTGCGGTCGCTCGTGGCCACGAGCTCGGCGGCGCGCGCGGTGTTCTCGCACACGTGCACGCGCACGCCGAGGCGGTCGAGGAGCTCAGAGCACTGGGCGATGGCCTGCTCATGCGAGAAAACCTCATGGACATCCGCAAGCGCGACGCCGGGCTTGGCGAGCAGCTGGTGGTCGATCTTCAGCCTCAGCGACCGGACGATGGAGAACCGGTACTCGGCGAGCAGGTCGTACACGGCGTTCACGGAGCCTGCGGTCGAGTTCTCGATCGGCAGCACGCCGTATTCGCATGCGCCGTCGCGAACCGCGCGGAACACGCCCTCGAACGTGGGGTGGAACGTGATCTTCGGCGTGGAGAACAGGCGGCAGGCGGCGATCTGGCTGTAGGCGCCCTCGACGCCCTGGCAGGCGACCGTCGCCGTCATGGGGAAGGGCGTGTCCTGGGCCAGAAGGGCCGCTTTCGCCTGCGCAGCGGCGCTGTCCGTCCGGTCCGCGTTCAGAATCTTGAGCTGCGCTGCCTTGTTCATGCTCATGAGGAGGGAGAACAGGCTCGCGACCTCAGGCTTGATGGCGTCAGGCGCCGCCGTGACGAGGCGGTAGAGCTTGTCGCGCTCGCGCGCCGGGTCGAAGACGGCCTTGCCGGTCGCGCGCTTCGAGGCGGCGACGTCGGCGGCAAGCTCCATGCGCTCGGCGAACAGCGCCAGGATGCCGTTGTCGATCTCGTCAATTCGTGTTCTGATGTCCGCGAGGTCCATGGTGCTCCTCTGGGTTTAGTCGATATCGGTCGATGGGGATGCTTGCGCGTCGGCGAAAAGATGCGCGAAGCCGTCGTCGAGCAGGGCGTCGACGAGCGCGAGGGCGCATACGGCCTCAGCGACGGGCACGGCGCGCGGAACGATGCAGGGATCGTGCCGACCGCGCACCTTGAGGTCGCTGTTCTCGCCGGCGTCCATGTCGACGCTCATCTGCGTGCGCCCGATGGAGGGGGTCGGCTTGACGGCCATGCGCCAGATGATGGGGGCACCGGTCGTGATGCCGCCGAGGATGCCGCCGGCGTTGTTCGTCTGCGGGGCGATGCGGCCGTCCTCCATGCGGTAGGGGTCGTTGTTCTCGCTGCCCGTGAGCGCCGCCGCGCCGAACCCCGCGCCGAACTCGACGCCCTTTACGGCGGGAATGCCGAAGGCGGCTTGCGCGATACGGTTCTCGATGCCGTCGAACATGGGGTCGCCGACGCCGGTGGGCATGCCGTATGCGGCGCATTCGATGATGCCGCCCACGCTGTCGAGCTCGGACTTCGCCGCGAGGATCACCTGGGTCATCTGCTCGGCCGCGGTATCCGATATCGTCGGCAGCGCGTTCGCGCGGATCGCCGCGCGCTGCTCGGGACGATAGCGGAGCGAATCGAGCGCCTCGTCGGCGATGCGGTCGACGCCGAGTTGGGCGATATGCGCCACGACGTGCACGCCTGCGCGCTCGAGGGCCTGCAGGCACAGGCCGCCGGCGATGCAGACAGGGGCGGTAAGGCGGCCCGAGAAGTGGCCGCCGCCCGCCACGTCGTGCTGGTTCGCGTACTTCACGCGCGCGGGATAGTCGGCGTGTCCGGGGCGCGGGATGCGCCTGAGCTCGGCATAGTCCTGGGAGCGCGTGTTGGTGTTGCGGATGATGGCCGAAAACGGTGCGCCGTTCGTGTGCCCGTCGGTGATACCCGAGAGGATCTCGGGGCGATCCGCCTCCTTGCGCGTCGTGGCGGTAGCTGAGCGTCCCGGGGCGCGGCGGGCCAAAAACCGCTGCAGCTCCTCGACGTCGAGGGGGATACCCGCCGGCAGGCCGTCGAGGGTGCAGCCGATGGCGGGGGAGTGCGACTGGCCGAAGACCGAAAGCGTCAGGGAATGTCCGAATACTGAGGCCATGGGCCTACTCCTCGATGAGCTCGACGCGCCCGCCGAGCATGCGGTAGTGCTCGAAGAACGTCGGATACGACTTGTTGACCGCCTCGGCGCCGTGGATGAGGACATCGCCCTCGCAGCGCTCGGCGGCGATGGCGGCCATCATGGCGATGCGGTGGTCGTTGTGCGCGTCCACCGTACCGCCGGTCAAGGTGGGCTGACCGTGGATCACGAGGCTGTCGTGGTCGATGACGACGCGTGCGCCGAGCGCGCAGAGCTCCGAGGCGGTCGTGGCGAGACGGTCGGACTCCTTGATGCGCAGGCGCGCGCAGTCCTTGATGATGGTCGTTCCTTCCGCGCAGGAGGCGACGGCGGCGATGATGGGGACGAGGTCGGGGATGTCCTGGGCGCTCATCGAGAACGCATGCAGCCCGTCGGGCTCGACGATGGCGGCCTGCGGCGCGCGCTTCGTGCGGGCTCCGAAGCGCGAGAGGGCCGCGAGAACATTGCGGTCGCCCTGCGCGGAGGTGAGCGAGATGCCGCTCACCTCGACCGGCGCGGTCGACAGGGCGCCGGCGCACAGCCAAAACGCCGCGTTCGACCAGTCGCCCTCGACGGTGACCTCGCCGGGCGTGCGGTACGGCGTGTTTGCGAAGCGAAACGTCGTCATCTCGTCGATGCCGTTCGGCGCGATGGAGCGCTCGACGGCGATGTCGACGCCGAAGAGCTTGAGCGCCTGAATCGTGAGGTTGATGTACGGGCGGCTCTCGATGCGGCCGCGCACCTCGATGTCGCTCGAGCCGGGCAGCAGCGGGAACGCCAGGAGCAGACCGGAGATGAACTGCGAGCTCACGTTGCCGGACAGCACGAAGTGCCCGGGGCGCATGCGGCCCTCGCAGGTGAGCGGGAAACCGCCCTGCCCGGCGATCGAGGAGCCGGCTGCCATGAGCTCGTCGGATAGGGGCGACAAGGGGCGCTGGCCCAAGCGCCCGGCCCCGATGAAGCGGGCGTTGGCGCCGAGGGCGCAGGCGACGGGGAGCATGAAGCGAAGCGTGCTGCCCGATTCCCCGCAGTCGAGCGTCACCCCCTGGAACGCCTTCAAGATCCCGAGCTCGATGCTCTTGGGGACGGGGTGCACTTCGAACCCGTCATCGACCGTCTCGATGCGCGCGCCGAGGGCGGAGAGGCAGCGCACGGTCGCCTCGATGTCGGCGCAGGTCGTGTTGCAGATGACATGGGTCGTGCCGCTCGAGAGGGCCGCGGCGATGATGAGGCGGTGCGCCATCGATTTCGACGCGATCGCGGGGACGGTACCGGAAAGCGGGGTCGGGTGGATGCGGGCGAGCATGGATGCCATCACTTTCCTTTCGCGCCGATTCCCTCGGCGATGAGGTCGCGGAATGTTGCCAGGGATACCGTTTCGATGGAGCAGGCGCCGATCCGGCGGGGGATGACCACATCGATGGTGTCCCCGTGGCGCTTCTTGTCGTGGAGCGCGGCGTCGAAGATCTCGTCGAGGGTGCGCTCGGTACGCGTCGTCAGGCCGTGGGCGGCGCAGGCAGTCTCGATGCGCTCCGGCACGGTCGTATCGCATGCGCCGAGTGCGGCCGCGGCGCGCGAGATCGCCGTCATGCCGATGGCGACGCAGGTTCCGTGGCCGAGACGGTAGTTCTCGCTCGCCTCGACGGCGTGGCCGATGCTGTGCCCGAAGTTCAGGAGCTTGCGCGCCTGGGTCTCGCGCTCGTCCATCTCGACGACCGCGCGCTTGATGTCGATGTTGCGCGCGACGAGCTCCTCGACGAGTGGCACGTTCTCGCGCAGCAGCTCGGGGGTGAGGGGCGTGCGCTCGAGCGCGCAGAACAGGTCGGGATCGGCGATGGCCGCGTGTTTCACGACCTCGCCGCAGCCGTCGGCGAACTGGGCGTCATCGAGCGTCGCGAGGCAGCCGATGTCTGCGAGCACCGCCGCGGGCTGCCAGAACGCGCCGGCGAGGTTCTTGCCGGACGAGAGGTCGATGGCGCATTTGCCGCCCACCGAGGAGTCGACCATGGCGAGCAGACTCGTCGGGACCTGGACATAGGCGCAGCCGCGCATGTAGGTCGCCGCGGCGAAGCCCGCCATATCACCCGTCACGCCGCCGCCGAGGGCGACGACGACGTCGGAGCGCGTGTAGGCGCGCTCGGCGAGGAACTCGAGGATCGAGATGTAGGTGCCGGCGCGCTTGTTCGCCTCGCCCGCCTCGAAGGTGAAGATGTCGACCTCATAGCCCGCCTCGGCCAGGCCCTGGCGGACGGGATTTGCGTACAGCGGGCCGACGTTGGTGTCCGTCACGATGCAGGCGCGCTCGCCGCCGGCGACCTCGCGGCACGTCTCGCCGACGCGCTCGAGCAGAAAGGTCCCGACATGGACGCGATAGGGGCGTCCCGTGTTGACGTCAATGGTGTGCATGGCTGCCTACTTCCCCTCGTATTCCGACTCGTCGTCCCGTGCGTCATCGAGGGCGCGCTTGATGCGGTCACCCTCGGCGAGCAGCATGCGCAGGCGCTCGAAATCGCCGGCATCGAGCGCATCGCGATAGGCCGCGAGGGCGTCGATCAGCATCGAGATCTCCCGACTCAGGTTGTCCGCGTTGTCGAGCATGAGCTCGGCCCACATGGGCGCGTTCAGGTGCGCGACGCGCGTCAGGTCGCGATAGCTGCCCGCCGAGAAGCCATGGTGCTCCTGGGCGGTCGGGCTCTTCACGTAGGCGTTCGACACCACGTGCGCGAGCTGGCTCGTGAAGGCGATGACGGCGTCGTGCTCCTCGGGGGTCGTGACGCTGTAGGTCCCGAAACCGGCCGGGGCGAGCAGCGTGTGCACGCGGTCGAGGAGCATGAGGCGGGAGATGTCGTCGAGCGCAGGGGGCGTGAGCACGACCGGGGCACCGCGGAAGAGGTCGGCGCGGGCATAGGCGAACCCCGAGTTCTCCGTACCCGCCATGGGGTGGACGCCGACGAAGGCGAAACCGTGCTGCGCTGCAAGGGCGAACGCCTCGCGGCAGACCGCCGTCTTGACGCCTGCCGTGTCGATCACCACAGGTCCCGTTCCGCGTGCAGGGTCGGAGATGCTGCCGAGCAGCTCCGCATGGTCGTGCAGCCAGGTGAGGCAGGCCTGCGGATAGGCGGCGAGCACGATCAGGTCGCAGCAGGGCACCGTCGTGTCGTCGAACTCGCCGGCCACCGTCTCCACCCGCGCGGCCCCCATCGTGTCCTCATTGGGATCGAACGCGAAGACGCGCGCGCCGGCGGCCGCATAGGCGCGGGCGAAGCTGCCGCCGATGAGTCCCAACCCGACGATGCCGACGCTCAGGCCCCGGGCTTGCTGGTCGCTACTCATGGTCTTCAGCGATGACGAAGCGGATGGCCCGGATGCGCTCCATCGTACGGTCGAACTGATCGGGCGTCAGCGCCTGGGCGCCGTCGGACCAGGCCTTCTCTGGGCAGTCGTGGACCTCGATCTCGAGGCCGTCCGCCCCGGCGGCGCAGGCAGCGAGCGCCATCGGCTCGACATAGCGCGTATAGCCGGTCGCATGGCTTGGGTCCGCGACGACGGGCAGATGCGACAGGTAGTGGAGGACCGGCACGGCGTTCAGGTCGAACGTGTTGCGCGTGCGCGTCTCAAACGTGCGGATGCCGCGCTCGCACAGGATGACGTTGTCGTTGCCCTCGCTCATGATGTACTCGGCGGCCATGAGGAGCTCATCGACGGTGCCGGACATGCCGCGCTTCAGCAGGACAGGCGTCTTGGTGCGGCCGACCTCCTTCAGCAGGCTGAAGTTCTGCGCGTTGCGCGCGCCGATCTGCATGACGTCGACGCCGCGGTCCACGAACAGCTCGACATCGCGGGGGTCCATGATCTCGGTCACGACGGGCATATCGAGCTCAGATCCGGCCTCGAGCAGAAGGTCGAGGCCCGCCTCGCCCATGCCCTGGTAGGAATACGGGGAGGTGCGGGGCTTGAAGGCGCCGCCGCGCAGCATCGTGGCGCCCGCGGCGTGTACGCGGCGTGCGATGTCGATGAGGTTTCTGCCCTCGACCGAGCAGGGTCCGGCGATGACCTGGAAGTGGCCGCCGCCGATCTTCACGCCGTGGCCGCAGTCGACGACGGTGTCGGTCGGGTGGAACTTGCGGTTCGCCTTCTTGAAGGGCTCGGAAACGCGTTGGACGCGCTCGACGATATCCATGGATTCGAGCAAGAACGGGTCGATGCGGGTCGTGTCGCCCACGAGGCCGATGACGATCTCGTTTTCGCCACGGGAAACATGCGTGGTGAGGCCCTTGCCCTCGATCCACGATATGAGGTGGCCGACGGCCTCGTCTGATGCGCTGTTGCGCAGAATGGCGATCATGGGTCTCCTATCGTTTGCGGGTATGGTATGTGTAGCAGAGCAGTGTATACCAACGCGCGGACACCGGCCTGTGTCCGACTGATTTCTTAACCGCCATGACACGTGTCTCCATCGGGGACGGGGCAAAATGACTATGGCGCCCGCGCCGGCCCGGCGCTATACTCGTGTTTGTGCGCCCCATTAGCTCAGGGGATTAGAGCGTCTGCCTCCGGAGCAGAAGGCCGTTGGTTCGAATCCGACATGGGGCACCATTGCAGCTGCGCGTTTGCATAAACGCTTGATGGGGGAGAACCGCGGGGCGAGCCGTGCGGTTCTCTTCTCATATTCAGAGGAGTCTTATGGCCGACACGACGACCGCGGACACCGGTTCCCAGATGCCGGATACTCAAGAACTCAAGGGCCTCACGCTCGAAGAGGTGAGGCAGCGCATCGAGGCCGGCAAGGTCAACGTGAATATGGAGCTCAAGACCAAATCGGTCCGCGAGCTTATCATCGAGAACACCTGCACGCTGTTCAATCTCATCAATATCATCCTGGCCGTGCTGGTCATCGCGACCGGCTCCCTCAAGAACCTGACCTTCCTGCTCATCGTCATCCTGAACACCGGCATCGGCATCTTCCAGGCGCTGCGCTCCAAGCGCATGGTGGACAAGCTGACGCTGCTTGTGAGCAAGCGGGCGACGGTCATACGCGACGGTGCCGACTGCGAGATCGACCTCGACCAGATCGTGCAGGACGACCTCATCCGCCTCGGCCGCGGCGACCAGATTCCCGCCGACGCCGTTGTCGTGCAGGGCGAGGCCTCCGTGAACGAGAGCCTGCTCACCGGCGAGAGCGACCTGATCCGCAAGACCCCGGGCTCGAACCTCATGAGCGGCAGCTTCATCGACTCCGGCGTCATCTGCGCGCGCGTCGAGCACGTCGGCGCGGAGAACTACGTCGCGCGCATCAACAACGAGGCGAAGTACGTCAAGAAGGTCAACTCCGAGATCATGAACGCGCTGAACGCCATCGTGCGCTTCGCGAGCGTCATCATGGTTCCGCTCGGTATCGCCCTGTTCTTCTCGAGCGCACACGAATCGTATGCGGCGTGGGCGGCCAGCGCGGCGGACCCTTCCACCTCGATCGTCGGTTGGCTGCTGAGCGGCTCCGCCGCCTGGGGGGACATCTCCCAGGCGATCCTGTCGACGGTGGGGGCCCTTCTCGGCATGATCCCCCAGGGGCTCGTGCTGCTCACGTCTTCCGTGCTCGCGATCGCGACGTTTCGCCTCGCGCGCCGCAAGGTGCTCGCGCAGCAGCTCTACTGCATCGAGACGCTCGCGCGCGTCGACGTGTTGTGTCTTGACAAGACGGGCACCATCACATCGGGCCATATGGAGGTAGCGGGCGTCTACGCCCTTGACGACGATGGCTGGGCGGTCGTCGCCGACGATGCCGCCTCCGCACGCGCCACCGAGGTCCACGCGGCGCTGTGCGGTATCGCGCGCGCGACCGAGGCGGATGCCAACGAAACCTGCCGTGCGGTCCTGAACTACTATGCGCGCCGCACCGTCGACGTGCCGCGCGCCCAGGCGGTCATCCCGTTCTCCTCCACGAAGAAGTGGAGCGGTGCGACCTTCGCGAACGGCTCGTTCATCATGGGTGCCGCCCAGTTCTGCCTCGCCCCCGATACCTTCGCCGCGCTCGAGGGCACTGTGAACGGGTTCGCCGAGACCTGCCGAGTTCTCGTGATCGCGCAGGTGGACGGCTTTACCGAGACGGGCGATATGGTCGGGAGCGCGCGGCCCATCGGCCTTGTGACGATCCGCGACGAGATCCGCTCCTCGGCTGCCGACACCATCCGCTACTTCAAGCAGCAGGGCGTCGAGCTCAACGTCATCTCCGGCGACGACCCGCGCACCGTGTCCTCCATCGCGAAGGTCGTCGGGATCCCGGGCGCCGATGCGTATGTCGACGCCACGACGCTCGATACGCCCGCGCGCCTCGATGCGGCGATCGACCGCTACCACGTCTTCGGGCGCGTCACGCCCCAGCAGAAGCGCGAGCTCGTCGTCGCCCTCAAGCGCCGGGGGCATACGGTGGCCATGACCGGAGACGGCGTGAACGACGTCCTCGCCCTGAAGGAGGCCGACTGCTCGGTCGCCATGGCCGCGGGCTCCGATGCGGCGCGCAACGTCGCCGAGATCGTGCTCGTCGACAACGATTTCGCCTCGATGCCCGAGGTCGTCGCCGAGGGCCGACGCTCCATCAACAACCTGCAGCGCTCCGCCGCGCTGTTCCTCACCAAGACGCTCTTCTCCATGGGGCTCGCGGCAATCTGCATCTTCTGCCCGCCTTATCCCTTCCAGCCGATAACGATGACGATCATCAACTTCTTCTGCATCGGCTTCCCGAGCTTCGTGCTCGCCCTCGAGCCGAACCGTGCGCGGGTTCGCGGACGCTTCCTGACGAATGTGCTGAAGCGCTGCGTCCCCGCCTCGATCGCCGTGCTCGTTGCGTGCGGGTTGTGCATGTTCGCGGGCGCGACAGCCCAGCTCGACACCCAGACCCTCTCGACGATGTGCCTGATCGCCACAGCATCGGTGAGCTGCAGCCTCATCTGGCGCATCTCCTGGCCCTTCACGCGCCTGCGCGCTGCGCTGTTCATCTGCGTCATCGCCGGCCTCCTGATCAGCATCGGTCTGTTCCCCGAGTTTTTCTCCATAGCCGCGCTTCCGTTTGGGCTCCTGGCGCTTACCATCGGCATCTCCCTTGTCGGCATGGGGCTCTTCTTCGCCTTGGCGGCCCTCATCGGGCGCGCTCCCGAGCGCCAGAGCAGGTCTGCGACCGGGTTCGGCCGCGGCGTGAAGATGTCGCTGGGCAAGCGGGGGAGAAAGGTCACCTCCACGGGGTCGGCGCCGCGGCGCCTCATCCATCGCGTGCGCAGCCGGGTCGCCCGCAGCAAGGAGACCCGGGAGCTCGAGCGTGCCCAGAATGCGGCGATCGAGGAGGTCGCCCGCGAGAAGGCCGACGCGCGCCAGCGCCAGCGCCGCCGCGTCGTACAGTCCAGCGAGGGCATCAAGGTGAAGATGGGCAAACGCAAACGCTGAGGTACCCTATACGCTCCATCTCACGTGGATTTTTTGGTTGACACCCGGTGCGCGAAAGGCGCGCTCCGGCATGGGCCGGCCATCGTTTTCGGTGCTCGACGGCTATGCGGAGCGTGCACGCAGTCGCGTTGATGCTGTTTGGCGATGCCACGCGATGTCCGGGCGAGGTGGTATGCTGTGCCCGTAGCGTTCGAGCTTGAAATGAGGGAGCTTCGTGATCTGCCCGCACTGTCTCAAAACCATCGGTGACGGCGAGACGTTCTGTCCGCATTGCCACGGCTACGTCGGTCCTGCGAATACCGATGAGTTCGTGTTCTGCGAGGGCTGCGGCGCCCGGCTCTCCCTCCACGATCGCACGTGCCCGAAATGCGGCAGGCCCGCCCCGGGCATCCTGTCGACGGATTCCTCCTCATCCGACCTCGCGGCGGGAAAGACCGCGAGCTTCCCGCGGCTGACGAAGTCGCTCATCCAGACGGAGGCCCCGCGCGTGGAGCCGGTGAGTGCCGGCCGAGTGCTCGACGATTCCGTGGACCCTTCCTCTACCAACGTGCTCTCTCGCGAGGACCTCGAGGCGCCCCGTTCGAGCAGGCGCAAGGCGCGTGCGGTCGATGAGGACCCGTATCACCCCCGTCGGCGCCACTGGGGCAAGCTTGTTGCCGTGCTGCTGGTCGTCGCGCTCGCGGGCGGCGCGACCGCGTTTGTCACGATGGATCCTCTGGGTGTCATGCCCGGTTTCTACGATGCGTTTCGCGCTGCGGCTCGTGAGGCCTTCCCGAGCAGGCAGCTGAGCGAGACGGGCGACTCGGACAACGCAGCGACCGACGGGTCGGGCGTGAACCCCACCGAGCCGCAAGATTCCGGCCCGCTTACCGACGACGAGGTGTTCGATAAGCTCACGATCATCTACCACCAGATCGATTCCTACAACAGCGACAGCAACATCGGCGAGGTTATCGACTCGTTCAACAGCAACTATCTGCTGTCGGACCTGACTGCGCGCACCGAGGCGTCCGAGAGCGCCTACGCGCTGCGCGATGCCATCCAGACGACCATCGATCAGATCGACGCCCTGGAGGCTCCGGAAGACACGGTCTATCGCGAGGATATCGACCACATGCGCCAGCTTGCCGAGTGGATGTACGGCCGCGTTGACCAGATCTGCGATTCGTGGGACGTCTCCCTCTCCATTCCCCAAGGGGAGTCGATGTCGTCGCACAACGATGAGATCCTGCAGCCCATGCGCGAGGCGGGAAGCGACGACCTGACGAATTTCGACACCTATTTCTATCAGTGGGAACCCGAGCGCAAGGACAGCGCAGCCGAATAGGTCTGTGTCCTCATCGGGGACGGGGTAGTTTGGTGCCACCCCGAGGGCGCTCGCCCGCCCCCTGGCACCAAACAACCCCCGCCCC
>NZ_JACJMB010000050.1 GCF_016902615.1 Collinsella tanakaei | reverse complement strand
CCAGGCCGGAGCTGCGCGGCAGGGTGGCGGAGATCTTCGGCGGGCTCCCCAACGGCGTCGGCCACCGGCAGATAGCCATGGAGCTGCGCGCCGTGGACGGCGCGCGCATCGCGGACAAGACGGTGCTCAAGATGATGCGCGAGATGGGCCTCAGTTGCGGCATACGCCGCGAAACCGACTACCATAGATACAGCTCGTACAGGGGGAAGGTCGGCGAGACCTTCGAGAACGTGCTCGGCCGCGACTTCTCCGCCGACGGCCCGTGGCAGAAGATGGGCACCGACGTCACCGAGTTCAAGCTCTCGTTCGGCAAGGCCTACCTCGCCCCGGTCTACGACTTCGGCAGCAAGGAGATCGTGGCGCACTCCATCTCCCGGCATCCCGACCTCGCCCAGCAGGAGGAGATGCTCGAGATGCTCATGGCGGCCAAGCCCGGCTGGGCGCGCCCGGTCCTGCACTCGGACATGGGCTGGCAGTACCAGCACGCGACCTACGTCAGAGCCCTCGCCGACAACGGCTTCACCCAGAGCATGTCGAGGAAGGGCAACTGCATCGACAACGGAGCCACCGAGCAGGTTTTCGGCCACCTGAAGGACGAGTTCTTCCGCGGCCGCGACTGGGACACGTTCGAGTCGTTCAAGGCCGACCTCGAGGCGTACATCCGCCACTGGAACAACACGAGGAGGCAGGTCAGGCTGAAGGGCCTGACCCCGGTGGAGTTCCGGGAGCAGGCCCTTCGGGAAGCCGCCTAGCGGTTATGATTTATGGCGTCCAAGTTTTGGGGTGCAGTTCACTTCGGGCGACCCCTTTCGTTTCATCATACCAGCTTTCACAACGGCATCGAAGCGAATGCCACCGTCGAATCGCACAAAAGCCCAGATACAGCTGCTATACTTGCCTTATGGAGGTGTCAGCTATGAATGACTATGTGATCAAGTTCATCATCAACACAGCTGTCATCTTTGCCGCCCTTCGTGTATTTAGGCTAATCAAGAAACGCTAGCTAAAACACGATCAATGGCGAGATGATTCGTCGAAGCGCCCGCCAGAGCGTCGTTCACGCTCTGGCGGATGTCATTTTATGATGTGCCGACGTTTTTGAAGGTGACGACGAGGCATGCCGTCCTATAGCTCAATGACGTACAATTGAATCATTCTCAGAAAGACATGCTCTCTGGAAACGCCTCGTAAATGTTGCAAGGCACTGCTGTTTCATACGACATGCCCGACCATGTCTGGTGCCAATCAGTGAGGATCTTCATCGCGAGAATACGATCTCTACACAAGCACTCGGCACAAGCGAGCAAATCCGTCAGCCCGTTTGAAGGCAATTGCCGACCCGCGCAAGTGCGCTTGACGAGATACAGAACGCAATACGTACAGCGAGACAAATTGGCTCATATGCACGCCAGGAAGCAACACCCGAAAGCGATATCGACCTGCGCATCGTCTATGACGACGGGAGGCTCACGCTGCTCGACCTGTCGGCGTTTTCTGAGGCCATACGCGAGCGTACGGGGAAAAAGGCCGATATCGTATCAAGGGCCGACTTGGGCGATGACGCGTTTGCCCAAGCCGTCGAACGCGACGGGGTGATTCTCTATGAGCGCAAGGAACAGCGATGACGCGCGCGCAGCCTAGGCAAGATCACACCCGGCACCTTCTTATCGCTGGGGCACGAGGCGCTGGCAGATCTCGATGCGGTGCTCGCCGAGCAGCTCGACGTCGCTTTCCCTGCGGTATTGGAACTCGAAACCGAGCTTTTCCTGCACGCGGTGCGAGCGCTCGTTGCCCTCGTAGTAGCCCGCCCAGATTGCCGTAAGGCCCAGTTCGCCAAAGCCGTATGCCACCGCGGCCCGCGCCGCCTCCGTGGCATAGCCACAGCCCCAATACGGCACACCGATCCAGTAGCCGAGCTCCGCCTCGCCGATGCCCGCCATCTCGGATATCTCCGGATGCTTGAGTGCCATGGCGCCCACGAGCGCACCCGTCGCGCGCTCGATGACGGCGAAGCTGTCCGACATCATCAGCACGTCGCGAATGACCGCGGCACTTTCGTCCACGCTGGCGTGCGGAGGCCAGCCCGCTGCCGGGCCCACCTTCGGGTCGCGCGCGAGCTCAAACAGCTCTTCAGCATCGTCTTCGAACCATGGACGCAGCAGCAGACGTCCAGTCTTGAGCATCGACGCAGCCTTTCAATCGCAGCGGAAACGTTGATGCCCGATGGTACCAGATGCGCGGTGCGCACGCTTCGGCGACAGTACGGGGTGCAAGCGGAAGCCGGCAAGCGTGCCTATCGCAGCATGTAATCGGACATTCGAACGGCACCGGCTGCACCTGCCGCGCGTATGAGGGGCTCTGTGTCATCAGTTACCCCGCCTAAGGCGAACACGGGCACATGAGCCGCCGCGATCACCGCGCACAAGAAGTCCGTCCCACGCCCCGCAACCGGCTTGCACGACGGAGCGAACACGGGGCTCGCGATCAGGCAGTCCGCACCCAGCGCCTCAGCGCGCGCGACCTCGTCCACCTCGTGCACGTTGGTGCCCACAAGCTCAAAACCCCGCGGCCGCCCCGCAACCTCAAACGCCGGCAGCGGCAGGTGAATGTACGAGGCTCCGACACGGCGCGCCGCCTCCGCGTGCCCGTGCGCCACGAAGGCGATGCCCGCCGCGTCACACGCGCGCATGACTTCGCGCGCCAGCACCTCATAGGCGCCATCATCCAGATCCTTCTCGCGCAAAATCAGGGTATCGACCACTCCGGCAAGCCGCGCCACCTGCTCGGCCAGAGGCCGCGGGCAGCCATAGCGATCGCTCATGGCCACCCGCAGAAAACTCGTGCACGCCGGCGCATACGAAGGCGAAACCAACATGTCGCTATACGAGCACATGGTCGTTCATGACCGGTTCGAGCCCCATCTTCCGCATGGCGGCACACATCTCGGCCAGGCTGCGATTGTCGGCGATCTCGAACTGATCGTCACCTTCCTCGGCCTGATGCGTATGCTCGCCGATGCCCGTGGACACGCCGGCCGACACCTTGGTCGCCGTGATCGTGGCCACATGGTCGCGGAAACCCGCGCGCTCGCGCGAAGACACCGTCACGCCGGCAAAGGGCATGAAGATGCGGTATGCGCAGATGACCTGTAGCAGCTGGCGCTCGGTCACGTGCGGACCCTTGGGCGTGACGGCACCGGCCGCCGGACGCAGGCGCGGGCACGAGAACGAGATCTCGGCATGCGGGTAGGCGCGGTTGATGTAATACGCGTGCAGCGCGCAGGCGAGCGCATCGTGCCGGAACTCCGACAGGCCCAGCAGCGGTGCGAAGGCAACGCCGCGCATGCCGCCCTTGAGCGCGCGCTCCTGCGCCTCGAAGCGATACGGCATGATGCGCTTGCGGCCGCGCAGATGCATCTTGCCGTAGCGCACCGGGTCGTAGGTCTCCTGAAACACCGTCACGTAGTCGGCGCCGGCTGCACGCAGCGTGGCGTAGTCGCTAACGTTCGCAGGATAGATCTCGATGCCGACGTTGCGGAAGCGCTCGGCCGCGAGCTCGCAGGCGCGCGCAATGTAGGCGATGTCCGAGGTGACCGGGTCCTCGCCGGTGAGCAGCAGAATCTCCTCCTGCCCCGTGGCGGCGATGGCGTCGAGCTCAGCGATGGTCTGCTGTTCGTTCAAGCGCGCTCGGTGAATGCCGCTCTCACAGTTGAACCCGCAGTACACGCAGCGGTTTTCGCAGTAGTTCGCCAGGTAGAGCGGGGTGAAGAACTGGATGTTCGTGCCGAACCAGCGCACGCGCTCCGCCCGGGCGCGCCGCGCCATCTCCTCGATAAACGACTCGGCGGCTGGAGCGAACAGCACGCCCACGTCCTCGGGCTCAACCACGTCCGCATCGAGCACGCGGCGTACGTCGGCCGGCGTCACGGCATCGGGGTCGTAGACCTCCACCGCGTCGAGCACCCGGTCGAACATCTCGCAGCCCAGCACGTCCATATCGGGCAGAAACGCCATGGGGTCAAGCACACGGTCGGTGTGGATGTCCGCCTCGTTCATCTCCGTCAGGCGCCAGCAGCGCTTCCCCACCGGTATGCGCCGCACCGCAGGAGCGCTCTGGTCAAACTCGCTCATCGGGCCTCCTCCTCCAAAAAGCCGGTCAGGGGGCTCGATGCCTCGCCGGCGTTCTCGAGCACACGACCCGGACCGGCGAGATAGGCCGCGCGGCCCGCCTCGACGGCACGCCCGAATGCGTGCGCCATGAGCGGAATGTTGCCCGCGGTCGCCACGGCGGTGTTGGCCATGACGGCAGCAGCACCCATCTCCATGGCCTCGCACGCCTGCGACGGACGGCCAATGCCCGCGTCCACGATCACCGGCAGGTCGATCTCCTCGATGAGGATGCGGATGAAATCGCGCGTCACCAGGCCGCGGTTGGAGCCGATGGGCGCACCGAGCGGCATGACGGCCGCGGCGCCCGCGCTCACCAGGTCGCGTGCCACGTTAAGGTCCGGATACATGTAGGGCAGGACAACGAAGCCCTCGTTCGCGAGCATCTCCGTGGCACGGACGGTCTCGGCATTGTCGGGTAGCAGGTACTTCGCATCGCGAATGACCTCGACTTTGATGAAGTCGCCGCAACCGAGCTCACGCGCCAAGCGCGCGATGCGCACAGCCTCCTCGGCGGTGCGCGCACCCGACGTGTTGGGCAGCAGCGTCACGCCTGCGGGAATCGACTCCAGGATGTTGCCCTCCTGCTCGGTGTTCGCACGGCGCACGGCGAGCGTCACGATCTGCGCGCCCGCGTCTTCGACCGCCGCCTTCACCACGTCAAGGCGAAACTTGCCCGAACCCAAGATGAAGCGGGAGGTGAACTCCTTGCCGCCCAGGCTCCAGGTGTCCGCCGCGCAGACCGTATCAGTATGTTCCATATCTGCCATCATTCACTCCTTTAGCCATACAGCGATATATGCAGGGCGCACCGCTGCGCCCTCTGAAAAGAATCGGCGCTATTCCTCGCCCAGCACGATGCGCACAGCGACGAGCGCCTGCTGAGCGGCGCACAGCATGACGCGCGGAGCATACAGCGCCTCGCCCGCATCGACATCGGACTCCCCATCTCCGCACACGTACAGGCGGCTCCCCAGCCGGCGGGTCACGATCTCAGATGCCGGACCGATGCCCGCCATACCGTTGCCGGAGACAACGATGGGCCCCGGTGTCAGCGAAAGCAGCTGCTCCACAAGCATCGCCTTCGCCTGCGCGTCGTCGAACGCCTCGCAAACGATATCGCATCCCCCAAACAACTCGCGCGCGTTCTGCGGCGTCACGCGCAGGCGAAAGGCTTGCATCGCGACACGCGGGTCCACGGCATGAATTTGTTGAGAGAGCGCGTCGACCTTGGATGCGCCCACGTGCTCGCGCGCGTAGTGCTGGCGGTTGAGGTTGCTTTCGTCCACCGTATCGAAATCAGCGATCACCAGGTGCCCCACGCCGCTGCGCGCAAGCATCATGGCGATGTTCGACCCCAAGCCGCCCGCTCCCGCGATGCCGATACGCGCCTTTGCAAGACGTTCGCGTGCCATGCGGCCAATGCGCTGCTCAAGCGGGTCCATCTGTGCACCTTCTCCCATCATCCGCCTCCTACGAAGCGAACGACCTCGAGCGCATCGTGCTCGTCGAGTGCCCGCTCATCGTATTCTGCGCGCGGAACGATTTCACCGTTGAGCTCGCATGCGACTCGCGCGCGATCGAAGCCTAGGCGCTCGAGTGCCGCCCCGATCGTGCAACCGTCGACGGATGTGTCCGTCTTGCCGTTGACCTGCGCCATGTAAATCACCCTCCTTTGGCAACAAAAAAAGCGCGCACGAAAGAACATCACACCCGAGGTGGTGTGCCCCTTCATGCGCGCTTCGCACTCTGTGAAACAGGGTAGCACATCGGCGCGCGAACGCAACGCGTGGGCAGCGGTAGCGGCGACCCTTGCAGACTATCGAATCTTCGTTTTCACGGGCGACCGTGGCATATAGCTCGTCATCCATTGGCATTATCCGCTTCGCTTCATCCGGAAGTTATGACCGAGAAATCCGGTTCGACGCGTATCGCGGCTTTATCGCCGGCGCGTTGGACGGCCCGTGGAAAACGGAAGATAATCGGGTCCAAGGATAATAACAGGGGGCCGATGATGCCGACGCCGACACAGACCGAGATGTTCATGCACACGCTCAGGGTGATGACGGATGGCGATGAGCACACCAGGAGGGAATTGCCGGAAACCGTCAGGGAGTCACTCGGTCTCACCGATGCGGATGCCTCGGAGCTGACCGGGAGCGGAATCCCCGCCTACCAGAGCCGCGTCGGCTGGGCGATCTCATACCTGAACCGCGCGAGGTACATAGATCGCGTCGGCGCCGGCGCCTACCGCATCAACGGCACGGGAATCGACGCCCTGGAGAGGAATCCCGACCCAAGGGGATTCGCCGGGGAGATGAATTCGACCATCGCAAGAATCGACCCGTGGCGCAAGAGCGCGGACAATCCGTCCGACGCACAGCCTGACCAGGTATCGGAAACCATGACAGATGACGCGGCGGATGATGCCAGGCAATCTCCCGACGAGGAGCTGTCGCGGATCCTGAGCGAGTTTGAGGGGAGCCTCTCGGACGAGCTGCTCGGCTTCGTCGGAGACTGCTCGCCGAAGTTTTTCGAGAAGCTCGTCGTCGACCTTCTCGAGAAAATGGGCTATGGGGAGGGCTCCGTCACGAGGTACACACGAGACGGCGGCATCGACGGCATCGTTTCCACCGATGAACTCGGATTCAATCCGATCTACACGCAGGCAAAGCACTACGCGGATGGGAACAAGGTGGGCAGGGCCGAGGTCCAGGCGTTCATCGGGGCGCTCAACGGGGCCCGGAACGGCATCTTCATCACGACATCCGAGTTCACACAGGATGCTATCGATTGCGCGAGAGGCTGCAAGACCTCGACGATATCCCTCGTCGACGGCCGCATGCTCGCGTCGCTCATGATCAAGTACGATCTGGGCGTCGCGACCGAGAGGATCATCAAGATCAAGCGCGTCGACAGGGACTATTTCGACATGTAGGCGATACGGCGCTTCGGCCCGTCATTGAGGCACTCCGTGTTCGAGAGCCCTCATGTCCGCGGGACCTCCCGAGGTACATACCGTCGGAGCAGGCATAGGGGTACGCGCGCCCGAGCGGGCGGTTGCGCCACTCCTCGACGGACGCGAAGGCCCTCTCGTTGAGGTTCGGGACGGTGGAGGCCGAGACGCTCGAGCCCCAGAGGATCTCCGAGACGTCCTCGATGCGCCTGGTCGAGACGCCCGCGAGGTACATCTCGATCATCGCCTCCTCGACCGAGGTCTCGCGCCTGCGGTAGCGCTCGATGATCGCCGTGGCGAGCCTCATGCCCTTGAGCTTGGGCATGCGGACCGTGACCTCGCCGGAGGTCGTGGTCAGCTTCCGCTCGTAGTGCCCGGCGCGGTAGGCCTCGCGGTCGGCGGTGCGCCCGTGGCGCTCGGCGCCGACGAGGCCGTTCAGCGTGTCCTCGACGGTCCTCCTGACGAGCTCGCGAAGGTCGGACTTCAGGGACTCCTCGTTGAATGTTACGATTGGCTCGGGCATGGTCCACCTCCAGCATGTTTCTCGTCTAGGCAACTCGAATCATACCGGGGCGGGCCGTGCCCTCCCTCCTTGCCTGGACGCTATTCCGCTGTCAAAGTGCGCAAGAAAATGTACGTTACCCGCCCGGGACAACGTTACGGCGAGGGCTGTGCCCCCTGGCCCTTGGAGCACGCCCCTCATGATTAAACTGCTCAATTTTTAATGCACGCGGTGCTCAAATCCCGGTGCTCATCTGGACCATTTCTTATTGCACATCAACATCGGGCGGCGTGTCCGCCGAAGACGACCGATAGGAACCTGCCGGGCATGCTGTTCGAAGACCGCCGCGGCTCAGTATTGTGGGTGTTGCCAAGCGGGCGCCTGGCCGGGCCGACATGCGGACACGGCAGGAAGGACACCACGTATGTACATGACGCCGCAGGCATGCGCCGACGCCGGGGCCGCCTACCCCGACTACGAGCTGTTCATCGGGTTCGACGTCGGCAAGTCGTTCCACGTGGCCCACGCCCGGGACCGGGCCGGCCGGAGGGTCGGCCCGGGCAGGGTCGACAACGTCGAAGACGCGGCGTGCGCACTCCCCTCCCCCGCGATCGGGGCCGCCGGCGCCAACCCGTCCCGCACGCTCGTCGTCGACCAGCGGCGCAACATCGGGACGACCGTGGATTGGCAACACTTATTTGGACGGTTTCGACAGGATCAGCCCCGCCTTCCTGAACTCGACGGGGCTCATGTAGCCGAGCGTCGAGTGGATCCTGAAGTTGTTGTAC
>NZ_JACJMB010000049.1 GCF_016902615.1 Collinsella tanakaei | reverse complement strand
GATCTACACCATCGGCGGCGCCCAGGCGGTCGCGGCGCTCGCGTACGGGACGGAGTCCATTCCGCGCGTCGAGAAGATCACCGGCCCGGGCAATGCCTACGTGGCGGCGGCCAAGCGACTCGTGTCGGGCGACGTGGGTATCGACATGGTCGCCGGTCCCTCCGAGGTCTGCGTGCTCGCCGACGCGACGGCAAAGCCCGTGGTGGTCGCGGCGGACCTGATGGCGCAGGCCGAGCACGACCCGCTCGCGGCCTGCTACCTCGTGACGTGCGACGCCGATTTCGCCAGGGAGGTCCTCGCGGCCATCGAGCGGCTGTTGGACGCGAGCCCGCGCGCCGACATCACCCGCACCTCGCTCGACGAGCAGGGTATCGTGGTCGTGGCGCCCGATATCGCCACGGCGGTGGCCGCGGTCAACACCATCGCGCCGGAGCACCTCGAGCTGCACTGCGCCGATGCGCTGGGCCTGCTCGGCTCCATCCGCAACGCGGGCGCCATCTTCGTGGGCGCTTGGAGTTCCGAGCCGCTCGGCGACTACGTGGCGGGTCCGAACCACACCCTGCCGACCGGCGGCACGGCTGCCTTCTCCAACCCGCTGTCGGTGGATGACTTCGTCAAGCGCTCGTCGGTCATCTGCTACACGCCCGAGGGACTGCTCGCCGATGCTCCCGCCACGCAGCGCCTGGCGCATGCCGAGGGGCTCTGGGCGCATGCCCTGTCCGCGGGCCTGCGCCGTCGCGTGCTCGAGTGCGGCGAGGCGTCCGTCGAGGCGGCTGCCCTTGGCCCGGAGGACCTCACGGCGATCGCCTGGCCGGACGATACCGAGGCGTGCATTTCGGGCGGGGCGAAGCGAGACATATAAAGAACCCTCGTGCCATCTGCCGCGCGCCGACAATTGAGGTTGGGCGCCCTGTAGCGCGGTGCCCGTCGTCGCCATATCCAGAGAGGAAGGAATTCGTCCATGGCAGAACTGTCCGAGCGCATGCGCGCCTACGTCCAGCCTCATCTCGCGAACATCGAGCCGTACGACCCCAACTTCACGCCCTGCCGCATCAACCTTTCGGCTAACGAGAACACCTACCCGGTGCCCGAGGGGGTGCGCGAGGCGGTCGACGCCGCGCTCGCCGCGACGGCGCTCAACCGCTATCCCGACCCGATGTCCGAGGAGCTGCGGTGCGAGCTGGCCGCCTGGCACGGGGTCGATCCCGCATGCGTCTGCGTGGGCAACGGCGGCGACGAGCTGCTGTTCAACTTCCTGCTGGCGTTCGGCGGGCGCGGCCGCACGCTGCTGAACTGCCCCCCGACGTTTTCGGAGTACGAGTTCTTCGCGCAGCTCACGTCAACCGACGTGCGCAACGTCGCGCGCGACCGCAAGACGCTCGCGGTCGACGAGCGCGCGACGCTTGCCGCGGCTTCCCGCGTCGACCTCGCCATCCTCACCTCGCCGAACAACCCCACCGGCGACGTCGCGTCCTCCTCGTTCGTGGCGCAGCTGTGCCGCGCGGTGGACGGCCCCGTTATGGTCGACGAGGCCTACATCGAGTTCGCCGAGGCCGGGGCGGACAAGCAGGCGCTGCTCGCGAGCTGCCCGAACCTCGTGATCCTGCACACGCTGTCGAAGGCATTCGGCGCCGCCGGCATCCGTTGCGGCTACGTGATCGCCGCGCCCGACATGATCGAGGTGTTCAGCGCGGTGCGCCAGATCTACTCCGTGAACGTGCTCACCCAGGCGGCCGCTCTCGCCATGGTGCACCGCCGCGATGCGTTCGCCCCCGTCGTGGAGCAGATCCGCGCGGAGCGCGCCCGCATCGTCCGCGCGCTCGAGGTGGACGAGCGCCTGCAGATCTGGGAGGGCCAGGGCAACTTTCTGCTCGTGCGCGTGCCGTCGGCGAGCGAGATCCGCAGCCGCCTGCGCGACGAGTATTCCATCTTGGTACGGGACTTCTCCTACATGCCCGGTCTGGCGGACTGTCTGCGCATCACCGTGGGCACGCCCGAGGAGAATGACGAGCTGCTGGCGGCGCTGGCGGTGCTGATCAACGAGGAGGCGTGAGACGCGACCATGACGAGGATTGCCGAGGTTACCCGCACGACGGGCGAGACCGATATCACCGTGAGGCTCGATTTGGACGGGACGGGCGCGTGCGACATCGCGACGGGCGTGCCGTTTTTCGACCACATGCTGAACGCCTTCGGGCGCCATGGCCTGTTCGACCTGACCGTGCACGCGACGGGCGATATCGAGGTCGACGCGCACCATACCGTCGAGGACACGGGTATCGTGCTCGGCCAGGCGTTCGCCCGCGCCCTCGGCGACAAGGTGGGCATCAGGCGCTTCGCCGACGTCGCGATCCCCATGGACGAGACCCTCGTCATGGCGGCCGTCGACATCTCCGGGCGCGGTCAGGCCTACTGCGACCTGCCGGTGCCCTGCGAGCGCGTGGGCACGTTCGACACCGAGCTCGCGGTTGAGTTCTTCTACGCGTTCGCCCGCGACGCGCGCCTCACGCTGCACGTGCGCGAGCTGGTGGGCGGGAACACCCATCACATCATCGAGGCGGCGTTCAAGGCCGCGGGCCGCTGCCTGCGCCTGGCCTGCGAGCACGACCCGCGCGTGCACGGCGTGCCCTCCACCAAGGGCAGCCTCTAGTCCGTCTGTGCCATCGTCGCGAAGGAGGATGTATGGCGACCATCGCCGTTATCGACTACCACAAGGGGAACCTCTCGAGCGTGGCGCGCGGCCTTGTGCGTGCAGGCGCCCATGCGATCGTGACCGACGACCCCGACGAGATCCGGGCTGCCGACGGCGCGGTCATCCCCGGCGTTGGGGCGTTTTTTGATGCGATCGCCTTCATGCACGAGACGGGGCAGGACGCCGCCGTGCTCGACGCCATCGCGGCGGGCAAGCCGTTTTTAGGCATCTGCCTGGGCACCCAGCTGCTGTTTGAGCGCGGCTGCGAGGGCGTGCCCGGTGACGTTTGCGCTCCCGATGCCTCTGCGTACGGCGACGGCCTGGCGCCGGGGACGGTGTTTCGCGCGCCCGACGGCAGCCGCTGGGTGCGTGGGCTCGGCGTGCTTGCCGGCTCCTGCACCGCCCTGCCCTCCCGGCGCCTCAAGGTGCCGCACGTGGGATGGGACCAGCTGCACGTGACCGAGGCGGGGCGCGCCTGCCCGCTGCTCGACGGCGTGGCCGAGGGCGCGAACGTGTACTACACGCATTCGTTTGCGGTCGACGACGATGCCGACAGCGCCGATATCGCCGCGCGCACCCATTACGGGCGGAGCTTCGCGGGCGTCGTGGCGCACGGCTCGGTGTTCGGCTGCCAGTTCCATCCTGAGAAATCTTCTGCGCACGGGCACGATATCCTGTGCAACTTCGTCCGCATCGTCGACGCTGCAGCCGCCCGCCCCGTCGCGGGCGCCGCATGCTGAAAGGAGGACCGCCCGTGATCGTGTTTCCCGCAATCGATTTGATCGGCGGCAAGGTCGTGCGCCTCGAGCGCGGCGAGCGCTCGCGCTGCACCGTGTACTCGGACGACCCCGCTGCCGTCGCCCGCGGCTTTGCCGAGCAGGGTGCCACCTGGCTGCATGTGGTGGATCTGTCTGCGGCCTTTGAGGAGGACGAGGAGGCGCGCGCGGCGAACACCGCGGCCATCCGTGCCATCTGCCAGGTCGACGGCCTGTCGGTCGATGTCGGCGGCGGCGTGCGCTCGCTCGCACGCATCGACGAGCTGGCGAGCTTCGGCTGCCGCCGCATCGCACTCGGCACGGTGCTCGTGACCGAGCCGGGGTTCGCCGAGGTCGCGGCGCGCGGATTCGGCAACCTGCTCGTGGCCGACGTCGCCGCGCGCGACGGCCAGGTGAAGATCAACGGCTGGCGCGATGGCGTCGCGCGCAGCGTGGAGGATGTGGTCGGCGAGCTCACCGAGCTCGGCTTCAAGCATCTGGTCTTCACCGATATCGCGCGCGATGGCATGCAGACGGGCATCGATGTCGACGCCTACCGGCGCGTGGCTGAGGTTGCCGGCTTCCCCGTGGTGGCCTCGGGCGGCGTGTCGACGCTCGACGACGTGCGCGCTCTCGCGCAGGCGGGCGGCTCCGTCATCGAGGGCTGCATCATCGGCTGCGCCCTCTACGAGGGCAACTTCACGCTCGCCGAGGCCCTTGCCGCGGCGGCGGAGGGAGGCGAGGGCGCATGCTGACGAAACGCGTGATTCCCTGTCTGGACGTGAAGGACGGCCGCGTGGTGAAGGGCGTCAACTTCGTGTCGCTGCGCGACGCGGGCGACCCCATCGAGCTCGCGGCGGCCTATGACCGGGAGGGTGCCGACGAGGTGGTGTTTCTGGACATCACGGCGACAAGCGACAACCGCGCCACGACAATCGACATGGCGGCGCGCGCCGCGGGCGAGCTCTCCATTCCCTATACCGTGGGCGGCGGCTTTCGTGACCTCGCGGGCATGCGGATCATGGTCGCCGCCGGCGCCGACAAGGTGTCCATCAACTCCGCTGCGGTGCGCGATCCCTCGCTGATCACCACGGCCGCATCCGCATTCGGCAGCCAGGCCGTGATCGTGGCCATCGACGCGAAGCGCGTGGGTGCGCCCGGCGCCCCCGGGGCTGACAAGTGGGAGGTCTACCTCGCAGGCGGGCGCACGCCGACGGGCATCGACGCCGTCGCATGGGCCGAGGAGGCCGCGCGCCGCGGGGCGGGCGAGATCCTGCTCACGAGCATGGACCGCGACGGCACGAAGGAAGGCTTCGACCTCGCGCTCACCCGCGCGGTGGCGCGCGCGGTGCCGATCCCGGTCATCGCGAGCGGCGGCGTGGGTACGCTCGAACACTTCGCCGAGGGCGTCATCGAGGGCGAGGCGGACGCGGTGCTCGCCGCGAGCGTCTTCCACTTCGGCACCTTCAGCATCCGCCAGGTAAAGGAGTACATGGCAGCCCAGGGCATCCCCGTCCGCCTCGACTTCTAATGTCCTCATTGGGGACGGGGTAGTTTGGTGTCACTTTGTCCTTATTGGGGACGGGGTTTCCTGGTGCCACATGGCATCAAGGGGGACGGACCTGAGGGGCGCTGCCCCCTTGCAGAAAAGCCCGAGGCGACTCGGGCGGAAAGGGTAACGATGGACGCAAGCGAGCTGACGTTCGACGCGCACGGGCTCATCCCCTGCGTGGTCCAGCAATACGACACCGGCGAGGTCCTCATGGTGGCGTGGATGAACGAGGAGTCCGTCCGGCTCACGCTCGAGACGGGCACCACGTGGTTTTGGAGCCGCAGCCGCAAAGAGCTCTGGAACAAGGGCGCTACAAGCGGCAACATGCAGCAGCTGCGTGAGCTGCGCGTGGACTGCGATGCCGACACGCTGCTCGCGCTCGTCGATTCCCCCGGTCCCGCCTGCCACACCGGCAACCGCACCTGTTTCTTCCGCACGCTGGGACGCGCGGATGACACCTCCTCCGGAAAGGACTGATGAGCAATGGGCGTTCGTACCGCTAACGTGCAAGACGGCAACATCGGCGAGACGCTGACCGGCCTCGCTGCGGTCATCCACGGCAGGCGCGACGCCTCGCCGGAGGAGAGCTATACGGCAAAGCTTTTGCAGGGCGAGGCGGATAGCCTTCTGAAGAAGCTCGCCGAGGAGGCGAGCGAGGTCATCATGGCCTGCAAAGATGACGACCACGATCACATCCGCTACGAGGCTGGCGACCTTGTGTACCACCTGCTCGTCACGCTCGAGCGCTACGACGTCACGCTCGACGAGCTTGCCGGCGAGCTGGACGCGCGCCACAAGTAGGGGGCAACTGCCGCTATTGCGCCCGTTGCGGTCGGTCCTGCGTTGTACGACAGGGGCTACCTGTGGAAACGCTAGAACATTCATCACCTTGCACGACAGACCGAGCGCCGGTTTTCGGGCATACTGCCGGTAGGGAACAGGCGGATGCGGCAGGAAGGTGATTGCGATGTTGCCGACAAGTGCTATCGAGTGGTTTTACGTCACGTGGTATTACGCGACGAGTTTCGTCGCCCCGATCATCCTGTTCGTGCTGGCGGTGCTTGTCGCGGTGAAGTACTTGCGCAGCGGGCGGCGCGATAAGAAGGTGACGGAGCAGACGGTTCCGGCAGTTCCGCCCGAGACCACAGTGGAGGCCGATGCGGCACGCGCGAAGCTCGAGCACGATCTTGAGCGGGCGCGTCTGGAGGTCGATCTTGCCGACGCGGGCCTCACGCGCCGCGAGCGCACGGTGCTGCTCGCCGTATGCGATGGCATGACACTTGCCGCCATTGCCGATGACCTGGGAGTTTCACGCTCGACGGCGGGCACCTACAGCACGCGCGCCTACGAGAAGCTCGGCGTGTCGACGCGTGAGGAGGCGCAGGCGTGGCTCGCGCGCTGCGCGTTCGCGCATGGTCTGGCAGACCGCGGGCTCACGCCGGGCGAGGTCGACGCCGCGCTTATGGCGGCCGACGGTGCGTCCACGGCAAAGATCGCCGAGAAGCTGGTGCTGAGCGAGGCGGCGGTCAACAGCCGCCTGCAGCAGGTTTACGGGAAGCTGCGCATTCACGGTCGCGCGGAGCTTGCGGCTTTGCGGAACGGTGCGTGAGGTAGCGGCTGGGTGCCTCGCCTGCCATGTGAAACCCTATGAATACAAATAAGATATTGTTAGGGGTACGATTTGCGGGTGTGATTTCTCCATCGGGCTGAGCCTCTCAGCGTTTCCGCAGGATTCAACTGGGGAAATGTTAAGGGGTATAGCGCCTATAGGCGATGGGTACCGAGAAATCGTACCCCGGTTCATATCTCATTTAAACTGCTTAACTGATGGCAATTTTAGCGGGTCATTTTTATACAGTCTGCGGACGGGACTATACATTCTGAAGCTCACATCTGGCCGAGGACATCTCTGCGTCGTAGCGATCGGGTTCAAGCTAGCGGTATGGACGCTGCGAGCTTGACCCGAGCTGCCTTAACGGACGAGCTTACGAATCCCCCTTACGGATCCGCTGCGCGTCCTCGCGCATCGCGCGCCTCGTTGCGGGGTACCATGGGGGCACGTATCGAAGCGGCCGAGGAGGCGCCCATGTCTGTCCTGTTTATTGAGTATCCCAAGTGCACGACCTGCAAGAAGGCCAAGAAGTGGCTGGACGAGCACGGCATCGACTACGTCGATCGCCATATCGTCGAGGAGAACCCCACGGCGGAGGAGCTCGCCGCCTGGCAGCAGCGTTCGGGCCTGCCGCTGCGCCGCTTCTTCAACACAAGTGGTATGAAGTACCGTGAGCTCGGCGTCAAGGCGAAGCTCGACGCCGGCATGAGCGACGAGGAGGCGTTCGAGCTACTCGCAACCGACGGCATGCTCGTCAAGCGCCCCATCGTGGTGACGGACGACACCGTGCTTGTCGGCTTCAAGGAGCCCCAGTGGGAAGAGGCGCTGCTGTAACTGGTGCTCCCAGCGTTTCAAAACAGAGCGCGAAATTGCGGGGTGGCAGGTTGTGTATCTGTCACCCCGTAGTCGTTCTAGAACACTTCCAGGCTGACAAGACGGTAGGCGTAGTAGGCGACCATCGCGATGTTCGCGACGATGCAGATGATGCCGAGCACGCGCCCGATGCGGATGGCCATCGGGTGGGCGGCGTGCTTGCTGGCGGCGAGCTGGGCGAGCACGATGGCGAGAACGCCTGCCAGCACGCTCAAGATCCAGCTGACGAACATGGCGAGGATGATGCCGGCGACGCCGACGCATGCCGATACGATTGAGAGCATCGAGCTGCCGGAGCCGTCGTCGGGCGCGGTTCCGCCTGTGGCGGTGCCGTTCTCCGGCAGGTCGTCGGTGGTGTCGACAGCGTCTTTCACGATGGCATCGTTGTCGATATCGGACATGGAACCTCCTGATCGATCTGCATGGTCGGGACGAGACGGCAGGCGTTATGCCGCGACCCGTTGCATCGCCTGCACATGGGCGATACGGTAGTGGATGCCCCGGTTTTGCCGGTGGGCACCCCGGCACGCGCTCTCGTGCGGCCCCCACGTTTTGCACGCCCTGTGGAATCGGTACCGCAGGGCGTGACCTTGAGTCGACTTCATATGATAGCGTCGGATACGACAAGCCAAGCCGTTCGGCGCGTCAAGGGGAAGGAATACCATGGATGCATCAGACCTCGAGACACTTGCCCGCGCGGTCGCGGACGGCACCATGACGCCGGCCCAGCTCGTCGAGCGCGTGCATCTCGACGCGGTGACGGACCTCGGGTACGCCCAGGTCGATACCGAGCGCGGAGTGCGCACGGGCGTGTCCGAGGTCATCTACGGTGCCGGCAAGACGGCGGCCCAGATCGCCGGTATCGTGGCTGCGATGCGCGAGGCGGGCCAAAGGCGGGTGCTCATCACGCGGCTCGATGCCGAGAAGGCCGAGGCGCTCCGTCAGGCGGGTTGCGACTTCGCCTATCACGAGGTCGCGCGCGCAGGCGTGGTGGGAGAGCTGCCCGAGCCGGACGGCAACGGCACCATCCTCGTGGTCACGGCGGGCACCTCGGATGTTCCGGTGGCCGAGGAGGCGGCGCTGACCGCCCGGTTTCTGGGCAACCGCGTGGAGTGCGTGAACGACGCCGGGGTCGCCGGCATCCATCGCCTGCTGCGCCATGCCGAGCAGATCGCGCGTGCCCAGGTCATCGTCGCCATCGCCGGTATGGAGGGCGCGCTGCCGAGTGTGGTGGGCGGGCTGGCCTCCTGCCCGGTGATCGCGGTTCCCACGAGCGTGGGGTACGGGGCGAACATGGGCGGGCTCACCGCGCTGCTGGCCATGGTGAACAGCTGCGCGAGCGGGGTGTCGGTCGTGAATATCGATAACGGTTTCGGGGCCGCCTACCAGGCGTCCCTTATCAACCATCTTCCGGGCAAGGAGGCGTAAGGTCGCGTGGACGCTATGCAGAAGGAAATGAACGTGCGAGGGAACGTGCCCGCAGGTCACACGCTGTATCTGGACTGCCAGAGCGGCATCGCCGGCGACATGCTGGTGGCGGCGCTGCTCGATGCGGGTGCCGACGAGGCGGCCATGCGCCGTGCGCTGGCGAGCCTGCCGGTCGGCGGGTTCGAGATCGCCGTCACGCGCGTGAAGAAGGCGGGCATCGACTGCTGCGATTTCGCCGTGCTGCTGGATGCGGCGCATGAAAACCACGATCACGATATGGCCTACCTGCACGGTTCGGCGTACGCTGCTCACGAGCACGAGCACGAGCACGAGCACGAGCACGAGCACGAGCACGAGCACGAGCACGAGCACGAGCACGAGCACGAGCACGAGCACGAGCACGAGCACGAGCACGAGC
>NZ_JACJMB010000048.1 GCF_016902615.1 Collinsella tanakaei | reverse complement strand
CATCGGGGACGGGGTAGTTCGGTGCCACCCTGCGCCCGGCCGGGCGCAGGGTGGCACCGAACTACCCCGTCCCCGATGAGGACACCGCCCCGCAGCGCTACGCGCGGCCGGTGGCCTGCAGATGATAGCGACGCTCGAAGCGGCGGGCGAACACGATGAGCAGCACGACGGCCACGATCGAGAACGGCACGCCGGCAAGGCCGATCCAGTTGTAGGCGGCACCGGTGTTCAGCACCATCTGCCCCACCTGGGCACCGATGGCATTGCCACCGTTGAAGGCCATCTGCACGCACGCGCCGCCGAGCAGCTCGCCGCCGCCCTGGCCGACCTCGACCATCAAAATCTGCTGGGGGCTCGACACGAAGAAGAGGCCCACCGAGACCAAAAACATCAACGCGGCGCAGGGCACCGGACCGCGGCCGATGAGGAAAATGAGCAGCAGCGCCACGGCACCGAGCGTCTGACCGGCCGCCGCAGCAATACCGGGGCTCTTGAGATCGGCAGTACGTCCGCCCAGCGTGGAGCCCACGACCATGCCCGCACCGGCGAGCACGAGCAGCATCGGAACGGCCGCCTCGGCAAACCCGCCCATGTGCTGCAGCCAGGGCGACACATAGCTCCACCAGCAGAAGATGCCGGTGTTGCCGAGCAGCACGGCTGCCAGGATGAGCCACGGGCCCGGCGCCTTCAGGAACGAGAACTGTCCGGCGAGGCCCGCGTCGGGAATGGCGTCGAGCGCCGGGACGAACTTCCAGATCAAAAGCGCCGCGGCAACCGCCCACACCGTGGCGAAGACGAAGGGCGCATGCCACGAGAACGCGTTCGCGAGCAGGGTGCCCGCCGGCACGCCCACCATGTTCGCGACGGTCTGGCCGAGGACCATCGTCGCGACCGCCTGGCCCTCGCGACCCGGGTCGGCGAGCATCTTGGAGGCAAGCGTCGCCGTGCCGAAGAAGGCGCCGTGCGGCAAGCCGGCAACGAAACGCCCGACCAGAAGCATGGTCGGATCGGCCGAGAGCGCCGAGATGGCGTTGCCCGCGGCGCAGATCGCCATGAAGAAGATGATGAGCCGACGGGGCGGCACGCGACGGCCGACCACGAGCATGACGGCACCGACGCACACGCCGACCGCATACGCCGTGATGAAGTTGCCCGCCCAGGCGACGCTCACGCCGACGCCGTCGGCCACGACGGGCAGGATGCCCATCATGACGAACTCGACGAACCCGAGCACGAACGCACCCATGGCGAGAGCGATGAGGCTTTTCTTCACAGAAGCCCTGCCTTTCTCACAACGAGAGCCAGGCCTCCACGCGCCCGGCTCGTCTCGCAAAATGAAACAAGCGGATGGTAGCACCACCGACGCGCCCCGCCTCTGACGATGCGCGCATTTTACCTACCTCCATGTCCAGACAAGCTGTCAAAGCGCGCGAGCGCAGCTCGCATGGCGCCGGACACGGCGCATCGCGCGACGCAAAACGGGATGTAGCGCGATAAAGGGATAGAAGATTGCTTCATGCTGCCCATGAGCGAACGAGCAGGCCTTCGCGAACGCGCAAATCCGTCGACTCCGGCCCCTCTGAGACGAGGAGGTCCCACTTTCAGTTCTTTTTCGACGGAGCCTCGTGAAGACCGAACGCTCACCCCAAGTCTGAATAAGAAAACCGCAGGTAAAATGCTGTATCGTTTTGGCCGCTTTAACCTCTTCTCACAGCGGCTCGAAAAAAGTACTGAAAGGAGGCGCCCTTCGTCGCCGGACGCGGATTTCGCGCCCACACGAGCGCGTGAGCGCACGAGCGCACCCTAACCAGCGGCCACGATGTTCCAGGTGGCAAACGCGCAGAACGCGCCGACGGCGATGACCACGACGGCACCGATCACGTCGGCGAGCATGCCTGGGGCGTGGCGCTCCTCGGCCCATTCGGAGAGCCGCCCGTCGAGGCGGCGCAGCACGCGCATGAGCACGAAGCCGCAGGCCAGGACGCCGACTGCGTTCATCAGCAACAGCTCGCCCACCAGAAAACCGATGAGGTTCGCCGCCGCATACCCGCCCGCGCCCTCGCTGTAGCGCTTGCGGACGAAGCGCAGCTGCCACGCGACGAGCGGCTGCACGATGGCGGAAACGAACGCGATGGCGAGCAGCGGTTCGTCTCGCAGCGCCTGCTGGAAGACGTCGAGCGATCCGCCGCCGGCAAGCCAGACATAGCCGATCAGGATGACGGGCACCGCCACGAGGATAACCTCGACGATCGTGAAGACCGTCAGGGTTTGCCGCTCGTACGCATCGAGCACCGGCGCGAAGCCCGATGCGCCGCCGGCCTCGCGCGCCGCCCGCTTGGCCGCCTTCTTGCTCAACGGCGCCGGCCGCACCCGCTCGCCGCGCTCCGGATCGAGTCTCGTCCCACGCGCCGCCGCGTCGCGTCGCTTCGTCTTCGCCATGCAGGCCTCCTCACACGCCCGCATACCGGGCGTCCGCTGTCACATCACCCCACCACTATGAACGATTCTGCAAACGTATGCACGCAGCAATTTTGTCGTTTCTCGGAAGGGGTGTGCGAGATCCTGCCGGCGGCGCGCTACACCATGCCGATGCGCCAGGTGGCAAACGCGCACACCGCGCCGATCACGCACAGCACGATCGCACCCGACAGGTCCGCGGCGGCACCTGCAAGGCCGCGGTCTTCCTTCCACGCGGTGAGCTCACCGCCGCTTCGTTTCCAGATGCGCCACAGCAGAACCGCGCACCCGATGACGCCCGCGACGTTTTGCAGCAACAGCTCGCCGCAGATAAGACCGATGAGGTTCGCCGCAACATAGCCGCCGTCGCCCGCCCGATCGTGCTCGCGCACGAACTTGAGCAGCCACGCCACAAAAGGCTGGCACATCGCCGAGATGAACGAGACCGTAATCGCAGGATCCTCGCGCATCGCGTTCTGCAGGCCGTCGATCGTGCCGCCGCCGGCAAGCCACACATATCCCACCATGGCGAGGGGAACCACGACGAGCACGACCTGCACCGCGCTGAAGATCTTCGCGGTGCGCGCCTCGTACTTCGACTGCGGCCGTTCGCGAAGCACCCGGCGCCGCTCGGCCTTCTCGGTCACGGCGATCGTGCGCTCGGCATCGAGCTTCGTCCCGCGCGCTGCAGCCTGAGCGCGACTCGTCTTCGCCATGGTCAATCTCCTATCTGCAAGATCGTCCGGGGGCAGGCCCCACGTCACCAAAAGAGATACGGGGCGCCGCAGGTGGCATCCGCCGCCCGCGGCGCCCCGCGCACGGGACGGCCGCTGCACACAGCACCGTCCCTCCGAGGCCCGGGCTTAGTGCAGCTCGGGCCAGTAGCCCTTGTTGGCCTCGATCAGGTCGTCGAGGATGAGCTTGGCCACCTTCGCGGACGGCACGGTCGCCGACAGCGACAGCGCCTGCCACAGCTTCTGGTAGCTGTGCTCGACCCATGCCTGGACAACGAGCTTCTCGACGGAAACCTGCTGCTCGAGCATGCCCTTCTGCCACTGCGGCACCTTGCCCTGGCAGATCTTCTCGTAGCCGTTCTTACCCACGATGCAGGGCACCTCGACCATAGCGGTCGGGTCGAAGTTCGACACCGCGCCATCGTTCGGCACGATGAGCAGGAAGCGCTCGAGCGTGTTCTCGGCGAGCGCGCAGGCGAGGTCCACGATGTAGGTGGCGTGCGCGTCGGCCTCGAAGCCGCAGCCTACGGCCGTGCCCTTCTCGATCACCTCGCGGCAGGCGCCGAACACGCGCTTCTCGCGACCGTCCATGACCTCGTTGGCGCGGGTGTAGTTGGGGTCGGAGGTCTCCACCACGTAGTCCGGGAACAGATAGTACTTGAGGTAGGTGTTCGGGATGGTCTCCGGATCGAGCGCATAGACGTCCTTGGCCTTGCCGAAGGTGTGGATCCAGGACTCGTCGATGTGCTGCTCCTGGCCCGGCTCGTGCACGATGCCGTCAAGGTAGCCGTTCTTGGCCATGTGCTTCTTGATCTTTGGCATGAGGTCGTTGCCGTCCTTGTCGAAGATCTTGGTGAACCAGCCGTAGTGGTTCAGGCCGTAGTAGCTGTACTGCAGCTCGCGACGGTCCTTGATGCCGCACATGTGGGCCATCTTGTCCATCAGGTCGATGGGCATGTCGCAGATGTTGATGATCTTGCTGTTCGGGCGCAGCACGCGGCAGGCCTCGGCCACGATGGCCGCGGGGTTGGAGTAGTTGAGCATCCACGCGTCGGGACTCCACTTCTCCATGTAGTCGAGGATCTCGATGACGCCGCCGATGGAGCGCATGCCGTAGGCGATGCCGCCAGGCCCGCAGGTCTCCTGGCCGAGCACGCCGTACTTCAGCGGGATCTTCTCGTCCTTCTCGCGCATGGCGTACTTGCCGACGCGGATGTGGGCAAGCACGAAGTCGATACCGGTGAAGGCGGCCTCGGGATCGGTCGTGTAGGTGAACTTGATCTCGGGCGCGTTCTCGTGGAAGTAGATCTCGCACGCCTTCGCCACGATCTCCTGGCGCTCGGCGTCGTTGTCGTAGAACGTGATCTTGTCGACCGGGAAGCGATCGCGCTCCTCGAGCAGCATCAGCGCGATGCCGGGGGTGAAGGTGGAACCGCCACCGGCGATGGTGACCGCATAGGACTTCTTGGACATAAGTTGCCTTCCTTTCTATTCAGGCTGGTAATCCGTACCGGATAGCGCTGAGGCGCCACCCGTCAGATTGGATGAGGTGAGGCGGGCGATGCAGACGTGAGGGACCTGGTGCAGCACCCGCCCTCGAGTGCGAAGCGGATGGAAGACGCTCCGCGAGAAGGGAATCGAAGATGCGCTACATGAGCTTCTCGAACTCGGCGCGGACCTTCGCGACCTTGAGGCCGATGATGATCTGGACCGACTTGCCCTTCTTCATGCAGCCGCTCGTGCCGATGCTCTTGAAGTCGGCGTCGTCCGCCACGAGCGTCTCGTCCTTCACGTTCAGGCGCAGGCGGGTCACGCAGTTCGTCACGTCCACGATGTTGTCGGGTCCGCCCACGAGCTCCATGCACGCGGCAGCGGTGACGGCGTAGGGGTTCTCCTGCTCGGATGCCGTGCCGTCGGGAAGGGAGCCGCCCTGCTTGGCCGCACGGTACTCGGCTTTGCTGCGGAACTTGATCTCCTCGTCATCGTCCTCGCGACCCGGGGTCTTGAAGTCGAACTTCAGGATGAGGAAGCGGAAAACCACGAAGTAGATGCCGGTGAAGACGAGGCCGACGATGAGCGCGGTCAGGTAGGTCATCCAGTGGTTGGCGATCAGCGGGATGATGTTCAGCGAGGCGATCTCGATCAGGCCGCCGGAGAACACGCCCACGACGCCAAAGGCGTTCATGACCGTGGCGAGCGTCGCGGCGAGCGCGGCGTGCACGATGAACAGGGCGGGTGCGACGAACAGGAACGTGAACTCGATGGGCTCGGTGACGCCGCAGACGATGGCCGTCAGGGTGATGGGGATGAGCAGGCCCTTGAGCTCAGGGCGCTTCTCGGGCTTGGCGGTTGCGTAGAAGGCCAGCGCGATGCCCGGGCAGCCGAAGATCTTCGACCAGCAGGAGCAGGTGTAGGCCGCATAGGGCGCCAGGTCCTTGATGGGAGCCGTTGAGGCTGCGATCTCGGGCAGCTGCTTGGCGAAGGCCGCGTAGATGCCGCCATCGACCACCGCGTTATCGTAGTAGAACGGGCTGTAGAGCAGATGATGCAGGCCGAAGGGGATGAGCGCGCGCTCGAGGAACGCGAAGATCCACACGCCCGGCAGGCCGATGCTCGCGACGAACACCTGGAAGGCGCGGATGCCGTCCTGGACGTGAGGCCACACGAGGCAGGCGATGAGCGCCACGGGCAGCATCACGAAGAAGCCGATCATGTAGACGAACGTGGAACCGGAGAACACGCCCAGCCACTCGGGCAGCTCGAAATCGTAGAGCTTGTTGTGCAGGGCGATGACGATGCCGGAGATGGCGAGGGCACCGATCATGCCCATGTCGAGCGTCTTGATGCTCGCCACCATGGCAAGACCGCTGGAGCCGCCGACCTCGGCGCTGTAGTCGACGCCGAAGAAGCCGCCCCACTGGGAGAGCATCGTCGAGACGAAATAGTTGAACGTCAGGTAGCAGACAAGGACTTCCATGCAGCAGCGGGCGTTCTGCTTGTTTGCCAGACCGATGGGCAGCGACACCGCGAACAGCAGCGGCAGCTGGTTGAACACCGTCCATCCGCCCTGCAGGATCACGTTCCATACGCCGTACCAGAGCGTATCGGGAGCCGCCAGCGAGCCGAAAATGACCTCGGTCGTGAACAGCGTACCGAATCCGATCACCACGCCGGCGAACGCGAAGAGAAGCACCGGCGTGAACATGGCGCCGCCGAACTTCTGGATCTTCTGCATCATGGTAGCTATCCCCCCTTTCATGCATATGCGCGGACAGGCGATCATCCGCGACTTCCGTTGGACAACTTGCATGTCACCTGCTCAAACCCGCTGCCGGCCGCGCTGCCAAACATGTACGTACAAGTTATGTCTGTATCATGCGCTCTGGCACCGGCTTGGTCAATAAGACTTGTTCGTACAACTGTGAACGGTCGATATTCTCCGGTGAGCGTCATGCTTGTTCGAACATATTAGAGGTCGTACTACCGTCGACGGCTGGGATCATGCTGTCGGGCACCGGCGCCAGCCTCGGGAGGTATATGAGGTTGACTTTGGGAGCGACGTGATAAACACTCAGTATTAGTTGTACGAACAGGATTGGATATCTATGCCGAAAGCAGTGTTTCAAGAGATATATCGCGACCTGAAAACCCGTATCGAGCAGGGAGCATTCCCCTATCAGTCGTTTCTGCCCTCTGAGGCAGAGCTGACCGCGCAGTATGACTGCTCGCGCAGCTCCGTGCGGCGCGCCCTGCGCCAGCTCGCCGAAGACGGCTACGTCCAGTCGCAGCAGGGCAAAGGCGTCCGCGTGATTCGCGACCCCGATATGGAGGAGCCGCATGGCTACGACGGACTCGAGACCTTCGCCGAGATCGCCCGCCGGCAGGGGTTCACGCCGCGCACCGAATGCCTCATCTGCGAGCAGATCGAGGCCGACGAGGACATAAGCGACACGACCGGGTTTCCCGCTGGCAGCACGCTCACGCACATCCTGCGCGTCCGCTACGCCGATGATGCGGCCGTGGGAACCGACGAGAGCTACTATCTGGCAGACCGCGTGCCCGGCCTCACCCCCGAGGTGGTCAACCGATCGGTTTACGAGTATCTCGAGGGCACGCTCGGCATGAAGATCGTGACGAGCAGGCGCACCGTCACCGTCGAGGGCGTGAACGATTCCGACCTCGCCCACCTCGCGCTCAACGGCTTCAACGCGGTCGCGGTCGTGCGGGGCAACGCCTTCGACGCCCAGGGCATCATGGTCGAGTACACCGAGACCCACCAGATCCCCGGCTTCTTCTCGCTCTACGAGACGGCCATCCGCCCCATCCGCTAGCACGCCTGTGGACAACCGGGCCCAAGCAGCGGCTTTGGCGCGCCCGCCGAGCGCCCGAAGCGCTGCGGCTATGCCCCGCAAAACGAGGAGGGCCTACTTTCAGTACTTTTTTGACGCTGCCCCGAGTAGCCCGGCTACTCGGGACAGCGTTTTCCCAGTTGGCGGACGTTCGGCATCCAGTGTATGCTCGATGGGCGCCCTCAAATGTACTGAAAGTGGGCCCTCCTCGTTTGGAAGCGCGTCTTGAACCGCTCGCGGAAGGGTTCGCGCGGCGATTCTGCCGCCACCGGACAGCCCCGAGGCGGCACTATGCGCTATACGCCAGCAGCCCTACGCCTGCGCGCTCGGGCAGATGTCCGCAAGCGGGCACTCGCCGCACAGGGGGCGACGCGCGTCGCAGATCTCGCGGCCGAGCATGATCCACTGGTGGTTGACGTCGTTCCAGTATTCGCGCGGCAAGATCTTGAGCAAATCCTGCTCCGTCTTGAGCGGTTCTTTCTCATGCATCTTGGGTGAGAGCTTCAGGCGATGCGCGATACGGTTCACATGTGTGTCGACCGCTATGCCCTCCACGATGCCGAACCCGACGTTCAGCACGATGTTCGCCGTCTTGCGGCCCACGCCGGGAAGCTTCACGAGCTCCTTCATATCTGCCGGCACCTCACCGCCGTAATCGGACACGATCATCTGCGCGCACTCCACGCAATGCTTCGCCTTCGTCTTGTAGAAGCCAAGCGACTTGATGACCTCGGCGATCTCGGCAGGCGTCGCACCCGCCATGGCCTCAGGTGTGGGCCAGCGACGGAAGAGATCGGGCGTCACCTTGTTCACCTGCGCGTCGGTCGTCTGGGCGGACAGCAGCACCGAGATCACGAGGCGAAACGGGTTCGCGTGGTCGAGAAAGCACTCGACCGGTCCGTAGCGCTCGTTCAGGCGGCGGCACACCTCGATAGCACGCTCGCATTTGGCGGCATTGGTTTCACGGGGCATCAGGCATCGACCTCCTCGTCATGCTCATCCATCGTAGCGCACCGCTCAGCTTCCAGAGCGGCCCCTTCGCCCCGCTCGCGCGCATGGGCGCCCAGCGGCTCCGGCTCTCCACCCTCTTCCTCGACGATCAGCTCATCCGCACCGTCTCCCTCGATGCCCAAAAGGCGCGCCGCCTCGTGCTCATCGCCCAGAGCGGTCACGCCGCGCAGCTTGCGCTCCATAGCGCGCGTGCGCGTGGTCATGAGGGTCTCGACCGTCGAGCCCGCACGAGAGATCTGGTCGTAGGCGCGCTGGAGCGCTGCCTGGTAGCGCGGCAGCTCCGCCTTGACCGCCGACAGCACGCGCTGGATCTCGTCGGCCTGGCGCTGGAAGGCAAAGGTCTGGTAGCTCATCTGCAGGCTGTTCAGGATCGCCGCCATCGTGGAGGGGCCGGCCACGCTCACTTGGTAGTCGCGCTGCAGTTCCTCGATCAGGCCGGGCGTGTCGACGACCTCGGCGTAGAGTCCCTCGAAGGGCAGAAACATGATGCCGACATTCGTGGTCTGGGGCACGCTCAGGTATTTCTCGGAGATGTCTTTCGCCTCCTGGCGGATGCGCTGCACCAGGGTGCGACGCGCTGCGGCGACGGCATCGGCGCCACCCGCCTCCACCGCATCGCGCAGATGCTCGTAGGTATCCCCTGGGAACTTCGCGTCGATAGGCAGCAGCACCGGGTCCGACCCGTCAACCGGGATGCGCACCGCGAACTCGACGCGCTCGGCGCTGCCGGGTTTGGTCGCCACGTTCTTCACGTATTGGTCGGGCGCCAGGATGTCGGAGAGAATCGCTCCCAGCTGCACCTCGCCGAGCATACCGCGCGTCTTGACGTTTCCGAGCACCCGTTTGAGGTCGCCCACACCCGCAGCGATGCCCTGCATGTCGCCCAGGCCCTTGTAGACCGCCTCGAGTTGGTTGCTCACCTGGGCAAACGAGCGCGCAAGCCGGCGCTCGAGCGTGGTCTGGAGCTTCTCGTCGACCGTCTCGCGCATGCGGTCGAGCTGGCGGTTGTTGTCCTCACGCATCTCGGCCAGGCGCGCACCCACGCTTTCCCGGCTCTGCCGCAACTGCACGTTCAGCTCGCGGCGCACGTCATCCATCTTGCCCTCCACCCGCGAGAACTCGCGCATCTGGGCCTCGAAACGCTCCTGATCGAGCGCGGCGCTGCTCGCGGCATGCTGCGCGAGCCCGTTCATCACCGAACTCATCTGCGCCACGGCGGCCGAGAGGGCCTCCACCTGCGCTGCCGCGCCCGCGGCGGCATCCGTCGCCCGCCGTGCCGAAACGAACGCGAGCGCCGCCAGTGCAACCGCCGCGATCACCCCGAGCAGCACCAGCACCGATATCGTCAGCTCCATAGCGTTTCCCCATCACTCATGCACATGCGCCCATTATATCGACGAGTCAGGCGGGATTTTCGCCCTACGCGCGCACCGTCAGGTTGTACCAGGTCGCGAACGCGAGCATGCCCAAGGCGACCACCGCCATGGCAACCGTCCAGCGACGCTCCCGCGCAACGTAGTCCTCAGGTGACATCGTATGGCACACGCGCAGATACCCCAGCAGGTTCGCCCCACGCGCGTAGATCGCCATGAACGCCAGCGTGCCCGCGAGCGCGATCGCCGCGAGCAGCGGGCTGCCCGTGCCCGTATACGCCTCCCACAGCAGGTTATCCACCAGAAGCCACACCGGATACAGCAACACGGCGAACACCTGGCCGTGCCCCGCGCCCCAAATCGGCGGCATCAGGAAGGCGCCCCAGTTGAAGGACGGCAGATGCGGCAGCGCCTCGTCGCACGGCTGCTCGGCCACGAACGCCATGCACGCGCGATCGTGCCCTGCGGAATCGTCCAGCGCCCCGTCGAGCTCCACGAAGTCACGGCACCTCCGGCAAAGCCCGATCAGGCGCGTATCCTCTCGGGCCCCCTGCTGCGCGGGCGCGCCGCCGGAGGCGTCCTTCTCGTGTTGCAGCTCCATAGCGCACAGCTCCATCTATCGCAGCGACGCGCCGCGGGAGGCGCACCGTCTCATCAAGTCGCCCTCGACTATACCCCAAGCCGCTCCGGTATCAGGCCTGCTCGAACAGATGGAGGTCGGCCACCCATGTGCGCACCCGATCGGCCAGATCCGCCAACAGCCCCGCGATGTCATCGGGCGAGGCCCCGTTCAAGATGCAGGTCAGGATATAGGACACCACGAAGGCGATCACCAACATGAGCGGCACGGCGATAACGAGGAGCAGAACGCGCAACACACCGGCGCGCCGTCTACGTTGCGCACGAGAGCGATTGTAGGCCATCTCCTCCTGATAGGCCGCGGGACCCGGGTAGTAGCGCTCGCCCAAGGGGTCGCCTCCGCCCTGCCCGCCATACGGCCCTGCCGCTGCCCCGCGTCGCGCCGCCGCCCCTCCATAGCGGGCATCCTCGTAGGGCCCCGTGGACGGCGGCGACGCGGCGGCACCCTGCGCGCGAGCCTCGATCATCCACCGGGGCATGGGCCCGGTCTGCGAGGGCATCTGCCGCGTGGCGAAAGCATCCGCGCGCGCCGGCGGCGCCTGTGCGGGCATCGGTGCGAAACGCGCCGCATCGTAGATCGAGTTGTCGGAACCGGGCTGCCCATAGGCGGGCGCATTGAGAGCCATCGCCCCGGCAGCGCTTCCCGCGCCCGCGCGCAACTCAGAAGCAGGCCGGCGCTCACGCGCACGGCGCTCAGCCTCGCGCTCAGGGGTCTCGATAAACAGGTTCATGTGCATGCCTCCCCATTGAAGGGCATGCACGGGAGAGGGTTCACCCATTGTCGTGCGCGGCCGCCCCCGCGTCAAGGAGAATCCCCGCTACGCAGCGGCGCGACTAACCCTTCGAGGCGTCGAGCAGCTCGCGCAGATAGGCAAGCACCGCCTGCGCGCACGGTTCCACCGCCGCGGCGACCGGCTCGCTCAACCCCTGCTGCAGCGTCCCGTCGCCAAGCGTCTGCACCTGCACGCCGAATCCCTGCGCGTGCGCGCACGGGCTTCCCATGAAGCGAGCGGACGCCCACACATCGGCAAAACGCACATCGTGCAGCGACGCCACGCCGGACGACTGCGCAAGATCATCCGGTGAAAACGACAGAAGCGTCCCCGGCGCCGCTCCGGTGCCATCGAGTGCATCGACCGTCACGGCCGCATCGCATGCCATAAGGTCGCCGACGAGGGCATACCCCATGACGCCACAGTCGATGACCTCCACGCCCGCAGGCAGCTGCCCGCTCGCACGCAGCGCACGGGCCACCGCCGGCCCGAACCCATCGTCGAGCTGATAGTCGTTCCCCACGCAAAACACCTTAACGCGCATAGCACCCCTCCCCTCCCAGTCAGCATACCATCCCTACC
>NZ_JACJMB010000047.1 GCF_016902615.1 Collinsella tanakaei | reverse complement strand
GACGGCATCAAGATAAAGCCCCTCCCGCGCAACGAAAGTAGCTAACTAGGCGGGACAAAGTAGCTAACTAGGCGGGACAAAGTAGCTAACTAGGCGGGACAAAGTAGCTAACTAGGCGGGACAAAGTAGCTCAAAACAGCAGGTAAAAGGTACTGAAATTTTCTCTTAGGTACTTTAGGTAACTAAGGTACTTAAGAGGCTTCGCGCCCCCGCCTTGAGGGCGGGGCGCTCGCCTAGTAAGTTTCAGACAGAAAAAGCCGCATACAGAAAGGAGGTGTTCGCTATAGGCCAGGGCGAAAAGAGGCCGCACGGGGACGAGCCGCGCGGCCTTGTGGCAGGCGAGAGGCACGCCACGAAAGACCCGGAATTGTCTAGTCGTTAGGAAACATGCCCCTCACGGACCATTCTACCGTCTGGGGCAGAAAGGCGGTAATCAATGGACTTCGAGCAGATCAAGAGTCAGGTTCACATTAGGGACTACGCGGACGCCCTTCTTGAGAAGAGGGGCCGCGACACCTACGTTTGCCCGTCGTGCGGGAGCGGGACGGGGCCCAAGAGGACGGCAGCGTTCCACCTAAAGGACGAGCGTTTCAAGTGCTTCTCGTGCGGAATCGGCGGGGACGTGTTCGACCTTGCGGGCATCGTCAACGGCACGGAGGACAAGCGCGAGCAGGTGCGCGCCGTCGCGGACTGGGCGGGAATCCGAATCGAGGACGAGCGCCCCGTCGCGGCGTCGCCCGCCAAGAGGGCCGAGCCCAAGAAGGGGCCGAGCAAGGCCGAGCTCGCGGCCCGCGAGGCCGAGGACGAGCGGGCGCGGCGCGAGGCAGCCGCCTACATCGAGGCGACCCGCGCAAACATCGGCGACCCCGAGGCCGTGGCGTACATCGAGCGCCGGGGCTTCACGCTTGACGAGGCCCGCAAGTTCGGGTGGGGCTACGACCCCGCGAAACACGGCCTTGTGCTGCCCTACGGGCCGGACGCGCCCTATTACTACACGCGCCGCGACCTGCGAAAGGGGACGGACGAGGACGGCAAGTATTACAAGCCCAAGGGAATTGACGAGCCGCGCAACTGCGTGAGCGCGCTCGACCGGTCGAACGTCGTTTTCGTGACCGAGGGCCTAATGGACGCCTTCGCCGTCATGGCGTGCGGCTTCGAGGCCATACCCCTTAACGGCACGTCGAACGTCACGGAGACGGCAAAGGCGATCATCGACCACGGCTTCAAGGGGTGCGTCGCCCTGCTCCTCGACACGGACGAGCCGGGCCGCAAGGCGGCGGCGCTCATGGCCGACGTTCTCAAGAACGGCGGTATCAGCGCCGTTGTGGCCGATGGACTGACGGACAACGACCCCGGGGACGCCTTCGTTCGCGACCGCTCGGATCTGGCCGCGTTCCTCGCGCTCAAGGCGGACGAGGCCGTTAGCAGGGCTGAGGAGGACAAGGAGGCCCGCTACGCCGAGGCCATGCGCAACCTGAACGTTCTCGACCCCGTTAAGGTCATGCAGGGCGTGTGGCGCATGGACGATTACGAGGAGCCCACGCCCACGGGGATTTCCGGGCTCGACCGCGCTCTAGACGGCGGCCTTCGTCGCGGCGTCGTGGTAATCGGTGCCGTGTCATCCATGGGAAAGACCACGCTTGCCGCCCAGATCGCGGACAACATCGCCGCGAGCGGGCGCGGCGTGCTGTTCGTAACCATCGAGCAGAGCGCCGAGGAGATCGTGGCAAAGAGCCTGAGCCGAATCATGAGGGCACACGGCTACGCCGTCCCCTACCATCACATTCTCGGGGCCGAGCGCAGGACGTGGGGGAAGGCCCAGAACGATGCGTTCTTCAAGGCGTGCGAGGAGTACGCGAACATGACGGTCGGGCGTCTCCGCATCATCGAGGGAATAAACCGCCCGTCGGTTCAGAGCATCTGGGCGCTTGCGGCTGAGATAGCCGAGCACGACGGACAGCCGCCCGTTATCTTCATCGACTACTTGCAGCTCCTCGCGCCCCAGAACGACCGGGACACGGACAAGCAGACAACGGACAAGAACATGACGCTCCTCCGTCAGATGGCGAACAAGAAGAACCTAGGTACCACCGTCGTTGTTATCTCCTCCCTCAACCGGTCTAGCTACAGCGGCGTCATTGACCTTGACAGTTTCAAGGAGTCCGGCGGCATCGAGTACGGCGCGGACGTGCTTCTCGGCTTGCAGCCCTACGACATGAAGGAGCGCATAAAGGATAGGGGTAAGGGCCAGAAGGCCGAGGACAAGGCGGACGAGATCATGCAGCAAACGAAATCGTCCAACCCCCGCGAGTGCGAAATCGTGGTGCTCAAGAACCGTTCCGGCGAAACGTCTAGAAACGGTAAGGGCGTCCCCGTCTGCTACTACCCCGTCTCCAACGTCCTCTATGACGGGCGCGAGCAGGACGCCCCTAGCTTCAAGTTCGGCGAGGGAACGACCGAGTAGGCATCGGCCATAAGTGACGGCGAGGGGGCGTCCGCTTCGGTGGGCGTCCCCTTCTTCGTGTCCGCCTGCCGCCATGGCTAAGAAATATAGGCTCAATACATTACAAACAGTTGCAACAAGGCATCTATATGTTACAATGACTTACGTCAAAGCAGGACGAGTGAAAGGAGAAGGCTATGGCGGAGCAAGTGGCAGGAAGGAACGGAATGCCGGATCTCACGGACGTTCAGGACGTGGCGAGCGAGCTTAGCCAGATCGCGGAGGGCTTCGCGTCGTTCCTCGCGTTCCACGGGTGCGGCATCGCAAGCGACCAACTGCCGTTCCTCATCGCGTTCGCGGAGGACATGGCGCACAGGGCGCGTAGGGCCTATGACATGTGCGAGAGCATCAAGACGGGGGAGGCGGCGTAATGAAGCTGAACAGGCCCTATGGCGAGAGCGCGGAGGACTTGGAGCGCGCCGAGGACAAGCAGGCGAGGCGCGAGGTCGCCGTCCGTCTCGTGGCGCAGGCCACGGACACGTGCGCCATGTGCGCGTGCGCGCTCGACTCGGCTTTCATGGACGGTCGCCCCATGCCCGAGGGCATCTACCGCGAGAACGTTACCGAGGCCGTGGAGAGGGCGCTCCTACAGGCGGCGCGCGACCTGAGCGCGGTTCAGTCGGTTCTCTAGGAGGCGGAAATGGAAACCATCATCAAGACGAACAAGGCTAACGACCTGCTTTTCGAGATAGGCAACTCGCTTCACAGCGCGAGCAGGCTTCTCGCCGAGTACATGGACGGCGAGGACAAGCAGCGCGAGCTTTGGTGCATCATGGAGACGTTGGACGCGAACGCCAAGAAGGCGGACGAGTGCGCCGCGCTTCTCGGCGAGGTGGCCGAGCTGTTGAAAGGCGGGAACAATGAGGCACGTTAAGGTGAACTTCCCCTATGACGAGGCGGGCTTCGAGCACGGCAACGGGGAGGGTATGTTCGTAATCGTCACGGACGAGGTACACGCCGAGGTCATGGACGATAGCTCGCGCGGCGTCCGCCTGCGCGGCATCCTCGATAACGACTCGATAGACCGCCCGTTTCTGGTTCACGGCCTTGAGGTCGAGTTCGTGACGCGCGGCGAGTTCCGCCCGGTCGCCCTCATGGAGGGCTTGGAGGACAAGCGCCCGGACATGGAGGCGTACCGCGAGGCTGCGTCTCAGGTCGAGTAGCGGCGGCGAAAGCAGCTCAGGCGAGGCGGCGGGCTACGGCCTGCCGCCTTCTTTGTGCGCCGCGCGACCGAAACGCGCGTTTCGCCAGTGCGTTCCGGCGTCTACCTGCGAGTATCGCGGTTCGTGGCGCGACGTTGGCGCAACGCTAGCGGAACGTGACGCGCGATTTTCCGGTTCGTTTTCCGGTCGTGTCGCGGCGCTAGGAGTCCTCGCGCCCCGGCCCGAGGAGCCGCCCGAACAGGCCGCGCGGGCGCTCGGCTATGGCGTTTGCGCGGGCCACCTGCTCGGCGAGGTCGGTTAGCCTCTCACCCATGCCGTCGATCTTCGCGCTCATGGCGGCGTTCTGGTCTATGAGGGCCGAGATTTGGGCGTCCTTCGCCTCTATCTGCGACTCAAGGGACGCGATATAGCGGTTCAGGGCGTCCGTGACGGAGGAGGGGGCGTCCTGCGCCGCGTCCGCTCCCGCGCCGTCGCCGCCCGCGCCGAGGGAGGCGGAGAGGGCGGAGGCCGCGTAATCGTCCACGACGAACGCAGCGCCCTGCTTGTTCACGTGGCCGTCCCATAGGCCGAGTTCCTGCAAGCGCCGCTTGACGGTCGGCTTAGACGCCCCGCAGGCGTCCGCAAGCTCCTTGATCGTAGGCATCGGCGACCCCTTCTCGTCCTGGGCGGCTCGGGCGCGCTAGTTGACATAATACTAATTATCACGCACGTTTTTCGGTTCCGCTTAACGCTTCTACCTGCCGTTTTGCGTTTGTGCCGCATCGCGTTGCGGTTTGAACCGCAACGTTTCCGCAACGTGTTGCGCGATTTTCCGGTTCATTTTGCGGCGCGTTCCGGTTGGATTGTACCGCGAGCGCGCGGGGGACGCGCCACGATCTGCCGTCGCCGGGGCGTGTCAGCGGCGGGCGGCGTCCCGGCGTCGCAAGAGACGCGCCCGTGTGCCAAACCGCCGGTTCGCTATATGGACGCCCGCCCCGCGCGCCGATGCTTCGCCGCGCCGTCCGGCCTTGGCAGGGCTGCGCCCGTGCACCGCGATTTTCTGAACAGCAAGTAATGCATCGTCGTTCACACGCCCCCTGCGGCTCACGTCGATTCCGGCCCAGTGACCGAGGGGACGGCGGCTAGGGCCGCCCCGAGTGTCCGCGAGCGGCAGGAAAACGGCGGCGAGCGGCAAGACGCCGCCAGACGGCGCAGAACGCCGAATGACGGCGGTTCCCGGCCCCTCTGGGCATCCGGTCGAGGGCACTTCTTCTAGGGCCTCATACGGCGTTCTACGAGGCCGTTTTCCCGTTCGAGGCCGCCTTCTCGCGCGCGGCGGCGCGGCGCTCCAACTTCAGGGCGTTGTTGAACTTGATACGGCAGTCGCGCGAGCAGTAGTCGGCGCTCCTCTCGCGCTTGCGCACCGGCTTCGCGGGTCGTGGCGTCCCATCGTCCGCATACGGTTCGTAGCGCTGGTATTGGAACGGCTTGTGGCAGAACTTGCACAGCTTCACCGGCTCGGGGTCTAGCGCCACGCGGCACAGGTCGCTGAGGGCTACGGCGAGCGCGGGGGCCGAGCCCTGCGAGTCGGACCAACCGCCGAGGGGCATAAGCGGCATGGCGTAGCGCGAGAGCGCGCGGCTCACGTAGCGGCACGCCTGCCCGAGCACAACGTCGCGGGAACTGTCGGGTTCCGGGTAGCATCCCTCCATCTTCGCGTCTACCACGGTCCGCACGGCCCATTGGCAGTTCTCAAGGGCCGCGCGGGCCTCTCTCTCGGCGACGCACGAGCCGCCGAGCGCCGCCGTCTCCCTCACTTCATCAGCCTCATACAGCGCAGGCTCGTCCATGACGAAAACCCCGGTCATGAGTTGATCGCAGAGGTCGAGGGTTAGGCGCGGCTCTCTGTTCGGGAAGAACGGCGACACGCGGGCAAGGGACGTGGCGAGGCCCCACGTCTCCATGAAGTCGAGGCGCGCCCCACGGTCGGAAACGTCGAGGCGGTAGAGGTCGCTGAGGACGCCCGAGCGGAACAGGTCATATATCGGCGTCTCCTCGCGCTCCACCTCCTCGCGCCCGGTCACGCGAAAGACGGCCACGCCCCCAACGGTGTCGGGCTCGAAGGTCAGACGGAGCAGCTTCGTCGCGGCGTCAATGCCCACGGGGGAAGAGAAGCGAGGCTCCTCGCGGTGGCGGTTTTCGTCCTTCTTGCTCATGTTTTACCTCCTAGATACCTGTATTTGTAGACGCGCTACTATGCGTGTACAAGTTCATCCTAACATAAGGGTGTAGGGCTAGACCACGACGAGAACGGAGGTAGAGGCATTGGCAGTAACCACACCTTGCGCCGGGTTCTTCGCAGATCGCGTTACGCGATTGAAGTTCGAGCGCGAGAGGCAAGGGCTAACGCAGGCGGCGCTTGCCCGCGTGGCATGGCTCAACAGCTCGGAGCTTTCCAAGATGGAGCGCGGGCGAACGGTTCCCTACGAGGAGCAGGCGCAGCGCATCGCGGCGGCACTTCGCTGGGAGGGGCCGCTTGAGGAGCTGTTCGCTCCCATCGACGCCGGGGAGGCGAGCGCCTAGTGGCAGACCTTAGCGGCATCGGGGCCGAGGAGCGCCGGTTCATAGCCGACTGGCTGCGCGTGAGCCTCAAGGGCTACCGCGTGGCCGAGGGCTTCGCGGACGGCGTTCCGTGCGTATACGTTCAGGTCATGCGCCCGGACGATTGCGGGGACGGTCGCGCGTTCCTTGAGGTTTACGCGACGGTCGGCTACCGGCGCAGGAAGCGACGCGAGGGGGCGGCAGGGGCGGTGTTCGAGTCACTGTCGAGTCTGGGCGAGACGGGGCGCTATCAGGGTTGGAGCGCATACGAGCCCATGGATTGCAACGGTTTGTCCACGGTGCTTGCCGTGGGTTACCGAACGATTGGCAACAAGCAGAGGTCTTAGGAGGCCAGATATGTACGACGAAACAACGACGGAGTACGACGGCATCAAGCTCGCAGAGAGCATCGGCAACGAGCTTGAGCTTGTCGCGGACGAGCTTCAGACGTGGATGCTTGAAGACGATTACAGCGAGTACCGCTCAAACATCAAGCCCGGAGAGACGCTTGAGGAGAAGGGATTCAAGCTCAAGACGGACCTCTACAAGGGCAAGCTCCGCGAGCGCTGCGAGGAGGCCGCCCGGCGCATCAACGAGCTGTGCGACCGCGCTGAGCGCCGCGCCCGCGCGGAGATGAGCGAGCCGCCCTCTCCCGAGGCGCTGGCCTACTGTCAGGCGCTCGCGGCGCGCAAGAGCGTGACCGTCCCCGAGGTGGAGTCCGCCCTTGAGCGCTACGGCTCGAACTGGTCGTGCTACCAGCTCCTCAAGGACGTTATCGACACTCAGCGCAAGTCCGGGAACAGGGACTTCTACCGCCTCAACCCGCGAAACACGCTCGACGGCTGGGAGAAGCAGATCAAGAGCATCCGCAACGAGGGCACGACGTTCGCCCGCCAGTACCTCGCGCGTCAGGCGTGGAGGTACGAGGACGAGCTGCCTATGCGCCTCGAACAGGTCAAGCTCTACATGGGCTATGCAGCATCCAATGGCGGAGATCGCTTCGGGGCTAGACCGGACGCGCCGGGCGCCTCGAGTTGGCAGGCGCACGTGAGCGCGAGTAGGGGCTTCTGCTAATGGCGCGCCTTCTCGAGACCAGCGCTCAGGACTGGCCCGAGGCAGCCGGTAGCCCGGAGCAGGCGAGGTGCGCCGTGAGGCATGAGCTCTCCCGCCTCTGCAAGAGGGCGGACGCGCTCAGCGTGGCGGCCTATGGGGACTACCTAGCGCACGCCGTAACCGCATGGGAGCGCAGCAACGTGCCCATTCAGGGACGCGGGCTCATGTTCGGCAGCAGGAAGAAAGAGCTTCGCGAGCTGTGTAACGAGGCGCGCGCGAGGCTGGCGGCAGCGTGTGGCGAGGGCAGCCCGTACATGGGCCCCGCGCTCGCCTTCGTCTCTCGGCTTGAGGCGTGCGGGTTCGACAGCTGTGCGGAGATGGAGTCGGCGTTCGAGTGCGCCGTGGAGGACACGAATAGGGCCGTTCTCGCGCCCCGCGACCATGAGGAGGTCTAGCCATGTTCGACAAGAAGGAAACGGCGGGTCAGCTATACGGGGTGCTCGGGCACCTCATGGGCGACGTTGACGAGATAGCGGAGGACGATTACAAGCAGTACCTCGCGGGCATCCAACCCGGCGAGGTCGTGAGGCCGCGCGGCAAGCTCACGACGGAGGAGGGGCGCAAGCGCCTGCTCGCGCGCGCGAGCCGCTCCTATGCCCGAATCGCCGAGCTGTGCGAAGAGGCGGAGCGCGAGATGGGCGAGGAGATGGCTCAGGCCCCGAGCGCCGAGGCCATTTCCTACCTTGAGTCTCTGCGCGGGAGGGCCCACGTCACTCGCGCCGAGATGGAGGCCGCGTACCGCAAGTACGGCGGCAACTGGTCTGTATACCGCTCGCTCAAGGAGCTTGAGCTGCGGCAGATCAGGAAGGGCGACAATGTGGCGTGCCCCCAGTTCTCCAACACGCTTGAGGGCGGGCAGGAGTTCTTGGACGCCGCCCGCAAGGTCGCCGAGTCCTTCGTTCACGACGTGGCGTTGGAGCGCTTCAATGACGAGACGAGCAGGAAGTCTAAGGCGGCCTGGGCGCTCATGCTCATGAACGGCTATGCCGAGGGCAAGTTCGGCCCCGAGGTCTTGGCGGACGCTGGCAGGATCGCCGGAGAGGGCGAGGGGGCCTAGCGTGACGTTCGATGACTTCAAGAACCGCGAGTTCCGTGACGTTTTGGAGGGCATGTTCGACGCCATGCGCGACGGCAGCCACCTTGGCGGCGGTGCCATGTGGTGCGACGGTCGCAGGCGCGCCGTGGAGGCGTGCGACCGCGCGCTCGCGCGCATCGGCGACCACATGGCCCGCCCCATGGGCGCGGACGCCGCCCGGTACGTCGAGCTGTTCGAGAGCCGCGAGCACTTGACCGAGAAGGACGTGGAGACGGCGCTCAAGACCTACGGCAGCGACCACATGGCCGCGCGCCGCATCATCGACCACGCGCACGATCTGGGCTTCAAGGGCTTCGACGCGACGGAGGACGAGCTAGTCCACTACGGCTTCGGTCTGGTGCGCGACGCCTGCTCGCGCGTCGGCTTCAAGGAGGAGGGCGGCCCGGTCGAGGAGCGCGAGGGCTACCGGTTCCTCACGGTGGCCGCGCTCGACTGGGGCAACTGGCTTCAGGGATACGAGAGCTTTCTCGGCAACAAGACGGGGCCGCTGCGCGTGGCCCGCGAGGAGGTGGGCGCGTGACGCTGGCTAGGAGCGTCAAGAACGAGTGCGGCGGGAACTGGGGCGGAGCAAAGCGCGCCCTCTCGCTGGTCGAGCGGGCCCTAACGGACTTCGCCGCGAGCTTCGACGCGCTGGGCGAGCGCCACGAGGAGGAGCGGGCCGCCGTGGCTCAGGTCGCCCACAATCGCATTGACGCCGCGTGCTGCGTGCTCAAGGAGGAGGGCGGCGAGGGCTTCGACGCCGAGGCAGTGACCGAACCGGCGCGTCGCTTCGTTGGCGACGTGGAGGGCTACGCGCTGGGCGCGCCGTACAGCGTGGAGGGCGCGGCCCTGCTCGCGCTGGCAAAGACAGACGCGCTTCTCTATGAGGCGTGGAGGTTCGTCCCCTACAGGTTCAGGCCGGAGCCTTGCCCGACGCCGAGCGAGGTTGTCTAGCATGGGCGACCCCCGCGTATCGAACGGAGCGGCGCGCCGCGCCCTGCGAAAGCGCGTCGCTTCAATGGGCCTGCCCTGCGCGCTGTGCGGCCAGAGCATCGACTACTCGCTACCATCCGGGCACCCGCTCAGCTTCGAGCTTGACGAGATCGTCCCGGTCAGCCGCTACAAGGAGGGCGGCTACGCATCGGCCACGGCCTGCGCGCTCGACCCGCGCAACGTGCGCCCGGTGCATCGACAACGAATCTGCAACCAGAAGCGGGGCAACGGGCTTCGCAAGCGAAAGGGCGAGGGCGGGGCCGTGGAGCCGAGGCCGTACAGGCCGATAAAGCACTCGCGCGAGTGGTGAGAGAGGGGTGGGGAGAACCCCCTTCCCGGCTCTCTCGAAAGGCAAGCCCGAGGGCATTCGGCCCGAATTGGCACGGGCTGTTCCACAGGGGCCCCGCTGGCTTTTTCCCACAACGAAAGGGGGCCGATATGGCTTCTAGAGCACAAAAGACCCTGCTAGAGCAGGTCAGGGGCAACAGCCGTCGCGCCGCGTTGGAGGCGCTGCGGGACAAGATAGCCCGAACCATCGATTCAACCGAGAGCGGGAGGGACATAGCGGCCCTGAGCAAGCGCCTCATGGAGGTCATGGCCGAGATTGACGGCCTGCCGGACGGCGGCGGCGCGAGAAGCCCGCTCGACCGCGCCAAGATGGGGGGCGCTCGCAAGTGAGGTACGGTCGCCAGACGCCGACGTTCGAGGACGTGGGCGACTACGAGAGCAGCCGGGGGGCCGAGGCCGTGGAGCTGTTCGAGGGCTACGGCGTGCACTTCATCCCGGCGCAGCGCTATGAGATGGAGCTGTACCTCGCGAAGAACTGGGCGGGAGAGTGCGCGGCGATAACCATAGCCCTCTCTCGCCCGAGGCAGAACGGGAAGAGCTACGCCGCCCGCTTCTACGCGCTGTGGTGCGCCTTCGTGGAGGGTAAGAGCGTCCTCTACTCGGCACACAACGGGAGCACGACGCGCAAGTTCTTCAAGCTCATGGTTGACTTCATCGAGGGGCACGAGGACTTCGCCCGCAAGCTCAAGCCCAACGGTCAGGGCGTCTACCGAGCCAAGGGCGCGGAGGGAATCTACCTCGCGGATGGCACCGTGATTGAGTTCTCGACCCGGACGAACAGCGGCGCGCGCGGCGGAACATACGAGATCATCGTGGTTGACGAGGCCCAGCAGCTCACGGCGGACGAGTACGAGGCCATTAAGCCCACGACGATTGCGACGGACAGCGGCGACCCCCAGATGATCTATCTCGGGACGCCCCCCGGCCCCAAGTGCCCCGGCACCGTCTTTCGAGAGATGCACGACAAGGCCCACGACGGCACGGGCACGGCGTGGTGGCTCGAATGGGCTGCGGACGAGGTGGGCGACCCGGCGGACCGGGAGCGCTGGTACGAGACAAACCCCATGATGGGCTACAGAATCCGCGAGCACGTCATGGCGGACGCAGCAGGCACGATGGCGGCGGACAGCTTCGCCCGAGAATATCTCGGATGGTGGCCCGCGACGGTCGGCGCGGACGTGGAGCACGTCATGGACGCTGATACGTGGGGGGCGTGCGAGACGGACAACCCGCCAGAGGACGGGCTAATGACGGTCGGCGTTAAGTTCAGCCCGGACGGCTCGCGCGGAAGCCTTGCCGTGTGCCTTCGCCCCATGGACGCGGGCTTTCGCGTTACCGAGGGGCCCGCATACGTCGAGCTTATCGAGACGCGCCCGCTCGGGCACGGCGTCGGCTGGTTCGCCGATTGGATAGCGGCACGTAAGGACAAAATCTCCGCTATAGCCATTGACGGGCGCTCGGGCTCGGGCGTGCTTATTCAGAAGCTCATTGACGCCAAGGTGAAGAAGATCGCCATTGTGACGCCCTCCGTTATCGACGTAGCCACGGCAAACGCCATGATCCTTGACGCCGCGAGAGAGCGAATCGTCACGCACTACGGGCAGGAGCAGCTAACGGACGCCATGACGAGGTGCGCCAAGCGCAAGGTTGGGCAAGACGGGTTCGGCTTCGAGGACACGGAGGAGGGGGACGCGACCGTGGCGGAGTCCTGCGCGCTCGCCTACTGGCAGGCCATGACAACCAAGAGGCGGGCAGGGCGCAAACTGCGCGTGGGATAGCCCCAGAGACGCCGCTGTGGCCGCTCAGCGTCGCCACAGCGGCGCGTATTGGGCGCGCCGGTACCTAGTGGCCGATAGACGGAGAACGGCCCTAGAATCGGCTCTCAGAGGCTCAGAGAGGGGCGAGGCGTGGGCAAGGACTACGCGACCATGACCACGGCGGCGCTGCAAAGGCTTCTCCCCAAGCTGATAGCGCGGGCCAACGGGGAGCGGGCGGGGCTGCACCGCGACTTGACCGACGCCGAGCGCGAGGACGCGCGGCGGGCGGCGTGGGCAGTGTTCCGCGAGCTGCGGAGGCGAGCGGGGCGATGGCGCGGAAAGTGGGAGAAGCTGGTAATAGATTGCAGCCGTGAACTGCGCGTTCCCGATATAGACCTATCGTAAGAACACGTGTTCCGTGGGGCCGGAAATTGCACTTAGGGGGGCCGGAAACTGCACTTAGCCTTTCTTTCAAAAGCTGCATATAACGAACTAACAGGGCACCATCACTAATAGAACGTGTTACAATTGGTGGCGTACTTATTACTGTTAGAAAGGCGGTGCCATGCTCAACCCGGACGATTACATGACAAGCAAGGAGATTTGCGAGCTGTTCGGAATCACGAAAACGACGCTATACAGGTGGAACATGAGCGACAAGCTCAAGCCCGCAAGCAAGGTGGGGCGGTGCAGCTACTACCGCAAGGCGGACGTTTACGCCCTTATCGACCCCGAGGCCGCCGAGAAGGACAAGGCCGACAATGCCTAGCGACGGCGAGCAGATCGCGGGCACCTTCACTGGGGAGGACGGGCGCGAGGTGAGCGTGACCGTCGAGGCCGTGAACGCCGAGATTGAGAGCATCATAGGCGCCGTTACGCTCGGCGAGGGCGCGGGCGACGAGCTGCGCGTGGAGGAGCGCGAGCCGGGCGGCCTTCTCAGGCTGCGCGTTAAGCTGTTCGAGGAGGACGCCGTGAAAGACGGCCTCATGCTCGGAACCGTCAACAGCGACGGCGGGGCGCTGATGCTAACGCCGGGGCCGGTCTGGTACCTGCCGAAAGCCGAGGGCGCGCCCTACGGCGTCCTCGTGGTTGACAGCATGGACAGGCTGCAACCGGTCGAGGGCGTGCCTATAGAGAAGCGCGTGGAGCCTGCCACGGGCGGCCACAGGCCGGACAGGATAGCCGTCTACCTTGACGGCGAGCCGCTGGGCATCGGCCCGCTCATCTTCGCCGTGGCCTTCGTTCGCGGAGCCATGGCGGCATACGAGAAGATGCAGCAGGAGAACGGTAGAAGACCCTCTCAAAGACGCAAACAATCGACACGGGTCAAAGCGGTTGAAATTCCGCTCGATCCGATTACTCAGCAACTCTTCAGAATCAGCAAGGAGCGCGTCGAGGCTGAGGATTATTGGGGCAGCGACGAGGAGGACAAAGAGGAAGACCGAGAGCTGGGGGCACCTATAACGATACAAACCGGAAACGGTGGGTCAGTTGTCCTGCGCGTCGGAACCTCTCAAGAGGACATAACGACTAGCCCCGCGGAATATGTTCTCGGCTTCAGAGACGGATTTTGGTATGACTACGCTTCAACGCTCGCATTTAGTGGGCAAAACGAGATAACCGGAGCCCAGCTCCTCAAGATGTGCGGGTATTCAAACCCATATGCCGCCAACATGAGGAAGACGATGAGCGAGGCTGCCGCAGCATGTTCAAAGGCCGCCGATACAAAGATGGCCCTAGACACGACAGGCGAGACGAGGAATAAGAGGAAGGGCAACAGAAGAATTATCCAATCGGTCCGACTAACACGCCTGGCCAACTGGGATGTTGAACTTCTACGGCTAGAGGGTGAGGATGGAGAGCCTGAAGAAGTCTACGACTTTACCCTCCACCTGCACGGATCACCCGAGGAGGCCCTACCCTTAGCAAGCTACACTCACGCCCGCAAGATGCTCACGACAGCCGAGCGCGAGGAGTGGTCCTTCGAGACGGTAAAGCGTGTTTCGCTTGAAGCGAAACAGATGTGGCATTACGTGCTTCGTCGCATACACGACAACACAAACAAAACAATCCGTTTCGAAACGCTGTGGGACGTCCTCGACTTCGACCCCCCAACGGTGGCAGCGAAAGTGAAAGAAAAGGGCGGGACCGTGAGGAAAAGGACGCCTGAGGAAATCGAGAGGGCGACAAAAAAGGCGATTGAGGCCCGAAGAGGACGCCTTCTCAAAACGCTAGAGAAGATGCTCACGGAGAAGACGGGAGGCAAGTTTCACACCGATAAGAACGGCGTTAGGCGGTATCAGTATCAGCGCCTTATCTCCGGATGGTCTTACAGCAAGGACAGGAAGACGGGCAAGGTTGACGGCATCAAGATAAAGCCCCTCCCGCGCAACGAAAGTAGCTAACTAGGCGGGACAAAGTAGCTAACTAGGCGGGACAAAGTAGCTAACTAGGCGGGACAAAGTAGCT
>NZ_JACJMB010000046.1 GCF_016902615.1 Collinsella tanakaei | reverse complement strand
GGCCGGGGCGGCGGGGGCGACCACGCAGCCGGGCTTCTCGAGCTCGATGGTGGTGTCACCGCTCGTGATCTTCATGCGGCCGATGCCGCTCGTGTCGAAACGACCCATCAGGTCGATGATGTCCTGGGTCTTCATAGCCATGTGCGTGGACCTCCTCGTATACAGGGAAACACTGGCCGCATCCCTCTCGCTGGCGCGCTGCCGCACCGAGAACAATGGGGCCGGTGCTTCCCTCGATGCATGGATGCATAAAGAGAAGCCGGGCAGGACCCATGGCCCTGCCCGGCTTGCGGCTCGAATCTGTTACTGAGCCTTGTTCTCCAGGTAGTCGGCCAGATCGCCAACGGTCTTGAACTGGTCAAGCTCGGCGTCGTCGATCTCGCAGTCGAAGGCCTCCTCAAGCGCCATGACGAGCTCCATGGCAGCCAGGGAGTCGGCGCCCAGGTCCTCCTCGAGCTTGGCCTCGCGGGTGACCTTCTCAAGGTCGCAACCGACGGTCTCGGAGATGACCTCGCGCATCTTCTCGAAATCCATGACAACTCCTTTCCGAGCGCGACAGCGGCGGCGCTCGATCGAGGCACGTATCGTTCACGCGCCTCCGTCTGTAAACTCGCTAAAGCATTTTAGTTAAAAAATTTGAGATGTTAACCATGCAACATCCCTCCGCAGGAACTGCACAAACCGACAAAACAGCTGGTACCACCTGTGCGAAACGCAATATACCATCCCCTTCTGCTGACATGCGCGCATCCGAACGGCGGTCGCTACAATGGAGGACATCACGATCAAGGGGGGTTCTTCGTGCGCGCCACCCAGAGCATCAACCACAACGCCGCCATCTGCGAGGACGACGCCGGTCATCAGCTCATCGCGCTCGGTCGCGGCGTGGGATATGGCAAGATGCCGCACGATGTTGATCTCGCGGACATCCAGCGCACGTTCTATGGCATCGATTCGCGCTACCTCGCCTTCATCGACGAGGTGGATCCAGATGTCCTCGAGTTCGCCGCGCAGCTGGCTGACATCGTCTGCCAGCAGATCTCCTACCAGCTATCCCCCAACTTCCCCGTTACGCTCGCGGACCACATCCAGTTCGCCTTGAAGCGCGCCCGCGAGCATATGGTCGTTCCCATGCCACTCGGCGCCGAGGTTGAGCAGGCACATCCCGTCGAATACCGCCTAGGCGAGCTTGCCGTCCGCGGCATGCAGAAGACCTTCGGCGTGCGCCTCGACGCCAAGCGAGAGGCGTCGGGCATTGCCCTGTCCATCGTCAACGCCGCCGTGGCGCCAAGCCAGCGCGGTGCCCGAGCCATCAAGCGCGAGGACATTTTGTTCAAGAAGATTCCGAAGATCATCCATCGCGAGATGGGCGCCGAAGTCGATGAGAACTCCTTCGCCTACACCAGGTTCTCGACCCATATCAGCTACCTGCTGGAGCGAATCGCGAAGGGCGAGCCGCTCGAAACGGAAAACGCCGGGCTGTTCGAGGCCATCGCCGCGCAGTATCCCAAATCGGCCGCGTGCGCCCGAGCCATCGCACGCGAGATCGAGGCGACCTACGACGCTTCGCTCACCGAAGAGGAACTGCTCTACCTCATCATGCATATCAACCGCGTGACGGCATCGTAGGGAGCACCGGGCGAGGGCGCCTTGGCGGAAAACCTCGATAAGGAGATCAAAGAACCGCTCACGCCCAAGCGCATCGGCGGCAATATCCTCAACTACCTGTCGAAATCCATGGTCGCACTCATCCCCGTGATGATGGCGGCCGCGATGTTCCGCACCATCGCGGTCGTCGCCGGGCCCGGCATGCTCAACCTCTGGGCTGCCGACAGCGTCGAATACAACCTGTTCAACAACTGGCTCTACAACGCCGGTTTCTATTTCATGCCCATCTTGCTCGGCTGGTCAGCTGCACGCCAACTGGGATGCAGCCAGGCGCTCGGCATGATGATGGGTGGCGTGCTTATCGCACCGGAAATGATGAACCTCGTGAACGCCGCCGCCGAAACAGGCGCGACCGTAACCAGCATCTACGGCATTCCCGCCGCACTGAACGACTACTCAGCAAGCGTCCTGCCCATGATCTTGTGCATGCCGGTCCTTTGGCAGGTCGAGAAATTCTTCAAGAAGATCGTTCCCGACATGCTCTCGACCGTCTTCGTCCCCGATGAGGACACCCGCAACGGCTACTCGGTGCGCAGGGCGGTGACCGGATCCTTCTTCGCAGCCATACGGCTCGGAGCCACGCCAGCCACGAGCGACAGGACGACGGAGATGAGCACGAGGCCCACGCCGGCGGCAACGGGCACCGCGGCGAGGTTCGCCACGCCCGCGACCTGCTCGATAATCATGTTCACCGGGATATCCAGCAGCACGGTCACCACGATGCCGAGCACACCGGACACGAAGCCGATGATGAAGGTCTCCGCGGTGAAGATACGGCTCACGTCGCGCTTGCTCGCGCCGATGGAGCGCAGGATGCCGATCTCCTTCGTGCGCTCGAGCACCGAGATATAGGTGATGATGCCGATCATGATGGAACTCACCACGAGCGAGATGGCCACGAACGCGATCAGGATGTAGGTGATGGCGTTCACGATGTCCGTCACGCTCGACATCATGGTGCCCACGATGTCGGTGTACTGGATCTCGGTCCCCTCGCCATCGGTGCGGATCTGCTCGTTGTAGTCATCGATCAGGTTGTCGATGTGCTCCTTCGCCTCGAAGTCGATGGGATAGATGCTGATCGACGCGGGGTCGTCCAGGTCGGCCACGCCCAGGATGTCGAGGTTGCCGTCGTAGGTCGCGTTGTCGTTCTGCTCGGACATCTGGCGCGAGAACGCGCTCGCGATAGCCTTGTCGCTCATGCCCTCGTCGCGCATCTGGTCCACGTAGGCCTGCAGCTGCTCGCCTTGGCCCGCAGGCATCTGCGCGATCATCTGGTCGATGTCCTCCATCGACAGGTTCACGTCGACATCGTCGGAAAACGGCGTGCCCGTGAAGATGTCGGTCGAGGGACTGTCCTCTTGCGCCGCCACGACCGGGCTCTCGTCGACCGCCTCCACCATGTGCTCCATGAGCTCGGGGGTGTAGAGGACCGCACCCCAGTTGCTGCCGGACGAGTTGTCCTCCGTGGGGCGGACGATGCCCACCACGCGCACCGTCTCGGCCGCGTCGACCTCGTCTTCCATATAGGCGGCGTCATCAGACATATCGGCCCACGTGCCGTCGTCCTGTTCGGCGTATTTCGAGCTTTCGGGCAGAACCTTGAACGTGAGGTTCAGCAGGTCGTCATAGGTGTAGGACGTCATCTCACGTGACTCGACCTTCTCGCCGGCCAGCACGTCGCTCATCATGCCGCGCAGCTCACCTTGATCGAGCAGGCCGAGCGCGTAGAGTGTGTAGTCGGAGATGCGGTCGTTGCGGTCCACATAGACCACGACCTCGTTCCAATCCTCGGGCATGCGGCCGGCCACGACGTCGTAGTCGCGTTTCCAGGTCTCCTTATTGGACAGCAGCGGCGTCCACACGTCGTAGGCCGAACCCGACCCGCCCGACATGCTGCTCATCATCTCGGTCTGCGTGCTGCCGCTCATCGAGAAGCCGAGCGAGTCCATGACGGTCGCCGGGTTCACCTGCACGACGCCGTCGGATGTATCGGATTTGTAGATGTTGAGCGGCGTGTCGTAGGTGTACTGGATATCGGTCACGTAGTTATCGATATCACCGGGATTGCCGTCGAGCCACGCCTTGATGGCAACCATGTCGTTTTCGGTCGCGCCGTTCGCCGCGCTCGACACCATGTCGTTCACGAGGTCTTTGGACTCGACCTCGCCCGACGTGTTCTCACGCGTCGCGTCCTCCGACATGCCCATCATCGACGTCATCATGCTCGCCATGTCCATCGAGGTCTGCTGGATGGTGAGCGGGTAGCTGCCCATCGTGGATTTCTCGGTGTCGGCGATGTAGTTCTGCGCGCCGTCGGACAAAGACAGGATGAGCGCGATGCCGATGATGCCGATGGAGCCGGCGAACGCCGTCAAAAACGTGCGGCCCTTCTTCGTCATGAGGTTGTTGAACGATAGCGCGATGGCCGACAGGTAGCTCATGCCGCGTTTGCCCTTGCGCGCGTCGGCCACGGCGTGAGCCTGGATCTGCTCTTCGGTCAGGTGCTCGCGCGCCGGGTCGACGGGATGCGAATCGCTCGTGAGCAGGCCGTCCTGGATGCGGACGATGCGGTCGGAGTATTCCTCGGCGAGCTGCGGGTTGTGGGTAACCATGATGACGAGGCGGTCGCGCGAGAGCTCCTTCAAGATCTCCATGACCTCGACGGAGGTTTCGGTGTCGAGGGCGCCGGTGGGCTCGTCGGCAAGAATGATCTCCGGGTCGTTCACGATGGCGCGGGCGATGGCCACGCGCTGCATCTGGCCGCCGGAGAGCTGGTTGGGGCGCTTGTGCATATGGTCGGCCAGACCGACCTGCTTGAGCGCGCGCTCCGCCCGCTCGCGGCGCTCGGCCTTGGGCGCGCCGGACAGCAGCAGCGCCATTTCGACGTTCGCGATCACGCTCTGATGCGGAATGAGATTGTAGGACTGGAACACGAAGCCGACCGAATGGTTACGGTAGGTATCCCAATCGCGGTCGCGGTAGCTCTTCGTCGAGCGGCCGTTGATGATGAGGTCGCCGCGCGTGTACTGGTCGAGGCCGCCGATGATGTTCAGCAGCGTGGTCTTGCCGCAGCCGGACTGGCCGAGGATGCTCACGAACTCCTGGTCGCGAAACGTGACGGAGATCCCCTTGAGCGCGTGGACGACGGTATCGCCCGCCGGGTAGTCTTTGGTGATGCCTTTAAGCTCGAGCACGGAAGCTCCCTTGGTGAGACGGGGTGGGAAGAGATACTTCGCCACCGAACGAATGCATTTATCCTACCCGGATTGCGGATACGTGGTTTGGGAAAATACCAGCCCGTGGGAAAATAGAGCCGTCCCTCTATGAGCAACCGATTGGACCGTCATGGCAAAAACCCGCCCCGCATCCCCAACCAAGCAGCAGTCATCAGACGGGCCCTGCCCCCTCATGCGCTCCTGCGGCGGGTGCACGTGGCTCGGCCTTCCCTATCGCAAGCAGCTTGCGCGCAAGCAGCAGGCGATGGAGGAGCTGTTCGCGCCCTTGATCGCCGAGCAGGGCTGGACGGTTGAGCTCGACCCCATCGAGGGCATGGGCGGGCGCGCCGGAGAGGGCAAGCTCCCCGCTCCGCGGGCATTCCGCTACAAGGCGGTCACGCCGTTCGCACCCGGGCCTCACGGCGAGGTGCGTTCAGGTTTTTTCGCTCGCGGCACGCACCGCATCGTCGAGGTGCCGGAATGCATCGTCGAGGCGCCCGGTGCGCGCGCCATCTTAAACGGCGTCGCGCGGGCAGCCGAGGCCTGCCACATCCCCGCCTACAACGAGGACACGCGGCGCGGGCTTCTGCGCTACGCGGTGCTGCGCTGCGGCTGGAAGACTGACGAGGCGATGCTCACCATCGTGACGAGCCAGCGCGACCTTCCGCATATGGATGCATTCGTCGAGGCGCTTGGCGCTATCGACCCGCGCATCACGACCATAGCGCAGAACATCAACCCGAAGGTCACGAACGCCATCCTGGGGGCCGAAACGCGCGTGCTCGCCGGTGCGGGACAGCTGCGCGACGGGCTGCTCGGGTGTGCGTTCGACATCTCCCCCACGGCGTTTTACCAGACGAACCCGGCCCAGACCGAGGTGCTTTACCGCCTGGCCATCGAGGGCATGCAGCTGCAGGAGGGCGATGTCCTGCTGGACGCCTACTGCGGCAGCGGCACGATCGGCCTGTGCGCCGCGCACGACGCGAAAGAGCGCGGGATCGCCGTGCGCCTGTTGGGCGTGGAGCGCAACGCCGCCGGCATCGCCGACGCCCGCCGCAATGCCGAGCTGAACGGCCTGGAGGACGTGGCCGAGTTCGTCGCCGAGGACGCGACCGCCTACATGCGGCGCGCCGCCGCCGAGGGACGGCAGGTCGATGTGCTCTGCCTCGATCCACCGCGTGCCGGCTCGACGCCTGCGTGCCTGGAAGCCGCCTGCGCGCTCGCGCCGCGTCGCATCGTGTACGTGAGCTGCAATCCCGAGACGCAGATGCGCGATATCGAGCAGCTCGCCGCTGGCGGATACCGCCTGGTTCGCCTGACGCCCGTGGACATGTTCCCCCACACCGAGCACGTGGAGACGGTCGCCGTTCTGGAGCGGTAGGTCCCGGGGTGCGGCCGGAAGCAACCTCTCTTTTCAGGACCGCTACAGTATCACCTCGGGGCCGAGCGTATAGTACACGTGCTCGCCGGCGCAGCGGCGACAGTACACGTGGCCGTCGCGCTCGATGCCGCGGCCATCGTGGATGCGCTCGCCGCACACCTCGCAGACCTGGGTCTTGCGCGGGCGGCCCGGCAGGTCGAACTCCTTGAAGTCGGGCAGGTCGACCTCGTGCACGCAGAACAGCTCGGCATCGGTGAGACCGGCGAAAAACGCGAGCATCTCCTGCTTGTCGTGCGGCGCCTTGGGAACATCGGGACGCTGCGTGATACGGATGGCGCGGTCGGTCGCGATGTCGTAGAACGTCGCAGCCATGATGCCGTAGTCGTACCACTTGAGCCGGCGGCGACCCAGGTGGCAGTTGGCAACGGAGATGACCGCATCCGCCAGACAGCGATCGCACTCGACGAACGCGATGAGGTCGCGATAGGTATCCGCGTCGTCGATATCGAAATACGCCATCGCACGGCGCGCCATGCGCGTGCCGATCACCTGGCCCGCGCACAGATGCCCGTGAAAGGCGATGGCGCGCTCCAGATCCTCTTCGAACGTGCGCTTCAGCATGTAACCGATTCCTCCCTATCGATGCGCATGCGCGCCCCTCGCACCGTATCCGCGGCGCGTGGGGCGCGCATCCGTTATGAACAACGGCTACCAGTATGACAGCATATGAGCCTTATTCGCTACCCAGGGCGGCATCGAGCGCCTGGAGCATCGTGGCGCGGTCGCGGTTCATGATGAGCTCCTCGGGGAAGTCGATCTCTTCGAGCATGCGCTTCGCGCAGTTGAACGAACCGATAGCGGGTGCAACGTGCGCGTCACTCGACACGACGATGCCCACACCCATCTCGGCGCAGCGGCAGGCAATGCGCGAGCAGACGCTGTGGAACCAGCCGCGCTCGTCCATCTCAAGGCTGTGCTCGTTGATCTCGATGAGCTTATGGCGCTCCTTGGCCACCGTCAGCACCTCGTCGATATCGAACGGTACGCCGGAGCGACCGGTGTGGCCGAGCACCAGGACCTTGGGCTCCTCGAGCGCCTTCACGTACATGCCGGTCGTGCGGGCGATAGGCGCGCCCTTCGTGAAGTCGCCGTTATGCACGCTGGCGATCAGGTAGTCGAGGTTCGCCGTGACGATGTCGAACAGGGTGCGCTCCGTGGCGTACGGCTTGCCGACGATGCTCTCGGGGCAGCGGACGTCCTGGCCGAACAGGGCGCCATCGAGCGAGACGATGTCCGCCTCCGCACCGCGCAGCACGTACACCCCGTCCCATTCACGCGGCCAGATGCCCTGGTTCATGAAGTACTGGAAATTCCGCACATGCTGCTCAGGGAAGAGCATGCTGCTGAAATGATCGGTCGAGCCGAGCAGCTCAACGCCGGCGGCGCGGCACGCCGCGACGTTCTCGGCGATGGTGGAATACGCGTGGCGCGAGAACAGCGTGTGGGTGTGGATATCGCAGGCAATCCGATATGACATACGAACCTCCATAGGGACGCGGGCGCGGGGCCGCACGGACGCGATCAGGCGCGATACTCGTCGGCCAGGCGCTTCCAGGCGGGAAGCGAGTTCACGATGACATCGTAATCGATGCAGTAGCCCAGGCGGAACCAGCCGGGGACGCCGAAGCTGTTGGACGGCACCGGCAGCAGCTCATAGGCCTTCGCGCGCTCGCAGAACGCCTCGGCGTCGTCCTCGAGCGCCTTGACCCACAAGTAGAAGGCGCCGTCGGGCTCCACATAGGTGTAGCCGTACTCGGACAGGGCGCGCGTCAGCACGTCGCGGTTGCGCGCATAGGCCGCAACGTCGGACGGCTCGTCGACGCAATCGGCCACCACACGCTGGAACAGCGCCGGGGCGCACACGAAGCCGAGCGTACGGGCGGCGCCGGCCACAGCGGGCATGATGCGGGACGCCAGCGGGCAGGTGTTGGGCACGAGCACCCAGCCCACGCGCTCACCCGGCAGCGAGAGGGACTTGGAGTAGGAGTAGCACACGACGGTGTTCTCGTAGATGCTCGGGACCCAAGGCACCTCGGCTCCGTAGACGATCTCGCGGTACGGCTCGTCGGAGATGAGGAAGATGGGCTGCTCGCGTCCCTCGTTCGCCGCACGCAGCACGCAGGCGAGCGCCTCGAGCGTCTCGCGCGTGTAGACCGCGCCCGTGGGGTTGTTCGGCGAATCGATGATCACGGCGGCGGTACGCGGCGTGATGGCGGCGGCGACGGCCTCGGGGTCGACCTGGAACGTCTGCTGGTCGGCCAGCACCTCCACGCAGGTCGCGCCCGCCTTCTCGATCCAGACGGCGTACTCCGGGAAGTACGGGGCGATGACGATGACCTCTTCGCCCGGGTTCGTGAGGGCGTGGATGCACATGGAGACCGAGGCGGCGGCACCGACGGTCATGAACACGTCGCCGGCGGTATACGCCGTGCCGAAACGGCGGTTGAGCGAATCGGCAACCGCCTGGCGCGCCTCGGGCAGGCCGGGGGCCGGCGTGTAGCCGTGGAGCTCCTCGCTCGGCAGCTCCAGGGAGCGCTCGATGGAGGCGCGCACGGCTGCGGGCGCCGGAACGCTCGGGTTGCCGAGGGAGTAGTCGAAAACTTTATCGGCTCCAATCTGAGCCTTCCGCTCTAGGCCGTAGGAAAAGATCTCGCGGATCTTCGAGCTCTCCGCACCGCGTGCGAACATGGTGTCATTGATCATGAAAGCCTCGCTTTCTGCACGAAGGGGTATGTGCGTGGCGTTTTTCGTCATTGTACGCCGCGCACTATGCTCCCCTCCCCCAGCGACGCACTTTTCCCTAGGGGGAAATGAACGTCAAAAGAAAAAACCTCCCGGCCCTGATGGGAACGGGAGGTTTCGCATACAGCTAATGCGTGTCGTCCGGCCGGTTTTCCGCCCGCTCGGCCGCGAGCGCCTCTTGCGCGTATGCTGCGGCCTCGGCGGCGATCTCCTCATCGGAGGGCTTGCGCGCGGGCGCGGCGGGCGCGGGCGCGGGCGTCGTCGCGGACTCGGCGGCAGCCTCGGGCGCCGTGGGCGCAGAGGCTTGCGCGGCAGGCGCGGCGGGCTTCTCGCCCTGGGACGCCAGGTACTCGTCCCACGTGTTGTCGAGCAGCGCCGTCACGGCATCGCCCTCGACGGTCTCGCGCTCGAGCAGCACGGACTTCATGAGTTCCAGCTGCTCACGGCGCTCGAACAGGATGCGGTAGGCGCGCTCGTGGGCCTCGCGCATGATGCGCTGGACCTCGATATCGATGCGGCGGGCCGTCTCCTCGGAGTAATCCTGATGATCGGCATAATCGCGGCCCAGGAACACCTGGTGCTGAGCTTCACCGAACACCTGCGTGCCGAGCTCCTCGCTCATGCCCAAGCGCGTGACCATCTCGCGAGCCATCTTCGTGGCGCGCTCGAGGTCGTTCGACGCGCCGCTCGTGATGTCGTCGCACATGATCTCCTCGGCCACGCGACCGCCCAAAAACACCGCGAGCTCGTCGAGCATCTCGTTTTTCGTCTTGAGGTAGTGATCCTCGGTGGGCAGCTGCATGGTGTAGCCGAGCGCCTGGCCGCGGGGGATGATCGTGATCTTGTGCACGGGGTCGGAGTGCTCGAGCACGTGCCCCACAAGCGCGTGTCCGCTCTCGTGGTAGGCGATCGTCGTGCGCTCCGTCTCGCTCATGACGCGGGCCTTGCGCTCCGGACCGGCGATGACGCGCTCCATCGACTCCTCCACCTCGTCCATCGAGATGGTCGAGCGGTGGCGGCGCGCCGCCAGAAGCGCGGACTCGTTCAGGAGGTTCGCCAGGTCGGCGCCCGTGAAACCGACGGTGAGCTTCGCGAGCTTGTCGAAGCTGACATCGGCATCCAGCGGCTTGTTCGCGGCGTGCACGCGCAGAATCTGCTCGCGGCCGGCCACATCCGGACGGTCCACGGTGATCTGGCGGTCGAAGCGGCCGGGGCGCAAAAGCGCCGGATCGAGGATGTCGGGGCGGTTCGTGGCGGCGATGAGGATGACGCTTTCGGACTCCTCGAAGCCGTCCATCTCCACAAGCAGCTGGTTAAGCGTCTGCTCGCGCTCATCGTGCCCGCCGCCGAGGCCGGCGCCGCGCTGGCGGCCGACCGCGTCGATCTCGTCGATGAAGATGATGGAGGGAGCCTGGCTCTTGGCCTCCTTGAACAGGTCGCGCACGCGGGATGCACCCACGCCCACGAACATCTCCACGAAATCGGAGCCGGAGATGGAGAAGAACGGCACGCCCGCCTCGCCGGCGACAGCCTTCGCGAGCAGCGTCTTGCCGGTGCCCGGAGGGCCCACGAGCAGCACGCCGCGGGGAATCTTCGCGCCGAGCTTGCGGAAGCGCTCGGGGTCGGACAGAAAGTCGCGAACCTCCTTGAGCTCCTCGACCGCCTCGTCGATGCCGGCGACGTCGTCGAATTTCACCTTGGGGCGCGTGGCCTCGTTTGTCTTGGCGTTCGTCTTGCCGAACTGCATCGCCTTGTTGTTCGAGCCGGTCATCTGGCGCATGAAGTAGATCATGAGCGCGATGAGGGCCACGGTGGGCAGCACGCTCACGAGCAGGTTGGCGAGCAGATTCGGATCGGACGTATCGACGGTGTAGTTCGTGTCGGGATGCGCCGCCATGAGCTCGGCCAGCGAATCGGAGCCGACGTAGGTCGACACGAACGGCACGAGGTCGGAGGCATCGCCTTTGTCCTCACTGGTCTGCCAATAGGTGCCCTCCACCGAGCCGTTGGCCACGGTATAGGTGGCGCTCGAGACGCGGCCGTCCTTGACCGCGGTCACGAACTCGCTCGTGGAAAGCTCCTGGGCATTCGCCGAGCTGCCGAACAGCCCGCCACCCATATTCATGAACAGATAGGCGATCAGCACGCAGGCGATCAGGAAATACAGCCAACCCGTGCGCGATGGCGGACGATGGCCACCGGGGCCAGAACCGCCCGAGCGCCCCCGGTCATCGAGCTTGCCGAACGGGTTCTCCTTGTCAGAACCCGGGCGCTCGGGTGTGCGGCCGCCTCCGTTGTCGCCCTCGGCGCGAACCACCGAGAGCGCATCCTGGTCGAACTTGTTCCAATATGTCATCTACGAATAGACCTCCGGTTTGAGTACACCCACATAGGGGAGGTTGCGATAGCGCTCGGCGTAGTCGAGACCGTAGCCCACCACGAAGTCATCGGGGCAGTGCGTGCCCACGTACTTCGGGTTGATGGCCGCCTGCTTGCCGCGGACGTCCTTCCACAGGAAGGTCGCGACCTCGAGCGAGGCGGGACGGCGGCTGCTCAGGTTCTTCATGAGGTAGTGCAGCGTCAGGCCGGAGTCGAGGATGTCCTCGACGATCAGCACGTCACGACCCTTGATATCGATATCGAGGTCCTTGACGATGCGGACGATGCCCGACGACTTGGCAGCGGCGCCGTAGCTGGACACGGCCATGAAGTCGATGGCGAGCGGCACTTTGATCTGGCGCATAAGGTCGCCCATGAACACGACCGCGCCGCGGAGCACCGCGATGAGCACGAGGTCGCGACCCTCGTAATCGCGGGTGATCTCGGCACCCATGCGCTCGACGATGGAGGCGATCTCCGCCTGATCGAACAGGACGTGATCGACGTCAGGATGCAACGTATCCATGGCTGACCTTTCTGCTTGAGCGTGCCTTGCGGCAACCCTACCCCTCGTCGTGCGCGCCGATACGGTCGTACGCACGAATGACCAATTTTACCAGCAGCTTGCTTGCGGCCGTGCACTTGAAGCGCTCGTCGAGGCGAATACCGCCAACCCACACGACGGTACCGCCGGGCAACGTACGCACCACCGGCACGTTCGCACGCTCGGCCACCGGCACGCGCGCCGATCCCAAGATGTCGGAGAGCTTCCGGGACCTGCCGTGCATGCCTAACGGGCACATGATATCACCTGGCGCAGGCGTATCGACCCACAGGTGCGCCGTGTAGACCTCGGCGGGAACCGCATCGCCCGCTTCAAGCAGGCGCATCAGGTCGCGCTCGGCAAACCCCAGGCTGCCGGCATCGACATAGGCGACAAGGTCGCGGTCCTCGGCATCCTCGGGCGCGCGTGAGGTCCGGGCGAACTCAACCGGGTCGCTGCCGTCCGGCACGCGCACGATCGAGGACTCGAGCACCATCTGGTTCGCCAGCGGCATGCTCCCGGGCACCGACAGCCAGCCGGAAGCCAGGCGCTCGCGGGCGATAGGGCTGCGCAGCGACAGCGTACCGAACTCCATGCGCGCGTCGATGCCGCCGGGAAGCGACAGCGACCCCTCGCCGCGCGCCACGCAGGCGAGCACCGCCTCCACATGACGCATCTCGAGCCGTTCGGCTGGCGCAACCTTGCGATACGCCAAGCGGACCATGCGCCGGGCGATGGCGATCTCGGCCGAGGCCAGGCGGCGCGCGTCGAGCACCACCAGCCCCTCGTCCTCGCGGCGGATGCAGGTGCGCAGGGCGTTGCCCGCGAGCTGAGACATGAAGGCGTCTTCCTCGCCCAAGATGTCGCAGGTCGCGCCGATGGCCCGCTCGAGCTGGGCGTTGCGCTCGCGTGCCAGCGGCACCACGCGATGGCGCACGAAGTTGCGCAGGTAGGAGGTATCGGCGTTGCTCTCGTCCTCCCGCCAGGGGATGCCCGCGACCTGAAGGTAGCGGCAGAGCTCCTCATGGGTCATGTCGATCAGGGGCCGCACGATGATGTTGCGGCGGCGCGGAATGCTCGACAGACCCGCGGGGCCGGACCCCTTGATGGCGTTCATGAAGAACGTCTCGGTGCGATCGGAGGCGGTATGGGCGGTCACGATGCGAGCAGAGGCGCGGGGCGCACCGGTTGCGGCGCACAGCTCGCGCACGTAGCGACGGGCAGCCGCGTAGCGGACCTCGCGTGCGGCGGCCTCGAGGTTTTGGCCCGAAAGCTCGGTAAACGAGGCGTGCTCCACGCAGAGGGGCACGCCGTAGCGCGCGCACAGGTCGCGCACGAACCGCTCGTCGCCGTCGGAAGCGTCGCCGCGCAGATGATGGTTGACGTGCAGCACGTGCAGCCGCTCGCGCGCGATGCGCACCGGACCGCGGCCGTCGCGCAGGTCGAGTTTTGATGTGCACGCCATCACGAGCAGTGCCGTCGAGTCCGCGCCGCCTGATACCATGAGCACCACCGGCGAGGTGGCCTCCGACGCGACATCGGGTGCGGACGCATGCGCCTTACGCTGAAGACGCGCGAAGTGTTGAGCGACGGTGGGCATGTAACCTCCTAGAAACGGCACTATTGTATCTGTTGGCCGCGCCGCCCTGCCGGATGGGCGCACAGCGCGCGGGGCCTATCGAGTCGAATGGAGCGGACGGCGTGGGCAATCGGGGCGAATCGAAGCTGCATCTTCACATCCTGGGCAGCGGGTCCAAGGGCAACTGCGCGCTCGTTGAGGGTCCCTGCGGCCTCGTGATGATCGATGACGGTTTCTCGCGGCGCGAGGTGTGCAAGCGCATGCACGAGCTCGGACTCGATGAGCAAGATGTCCGGGCGCTGCTGCTCACCCACGAGCACTCCGACCACGTCAGCGGCATCAGCGTGTGGTGCCGCGCCTTCGACGTGGAGCTCTTCGCGAGCATCGGGACACCGGAGACGCGCGCATACCTCGCCGAGCTGCCGTTTTGCGAATTCATCCCCGGCAAGGCCTTCACGGTGGCGGGCATCGAGGTGCGCACGTTCGCCACTTCGCATGACGTGGTAAACCCCACGGGTTTTCGCTTCAGCTACGCGGGCGACGCCATCGGGTACGCCACGGACACCGGCTGCCTGAGTGACGACGCGTTGGACGCCCTGGCCGATGTGCGCATCCTCGCGCTGGAGAGCAACCACGACGTGGCCATGCTGCGTACCGGCTCGTACCCGCGCTACCTGCAGGACCGCATCATGTCCGAGCGCGGCCACCTCTCAAACGAGCAGGCGGCGGATGCGGCGCTCAAACTCGTGACCGACCGCACCGAGCAGCTCGTGGCCATGCACATCTCACAGGAGAACAACCGGCCGAGCCTGGCCGTACGCTCGTTCGCGCAGGCGCTGGGCGCTGAGCTCGACGACGAACTCGGGTCGACCGCCACACTCACGCGCGCAGGCAGCACTCCGAACCTCCGCATCCGCGCCGCCGGCCAAAACCGCCCGCTTTCCATCCGGTAGGTGTCCTCATCGGGGACGGGGTAGTTTGGTGCCACAGGGGGCGCGGCCGCGCCCCCTGTGGC
>NZ_JACJMB010000045.1 GCF_016902615.1 Collinsella tanakaei | reverse complement strand
TCATCGGGGACGGGGTTGTTTGGAGACACCGGGGCGCGATCGCGCCCCGGTGTCTCCAAACAACCCCGTCCCCGATGAGGACACAAAGAAAGGGCGGCTCGGGAAGCACCCGAGCCGCCCTCATGGCAATTTAGGCGAAGTAGGCCACGCCGCTTTCGAAGATTGGCATGAACTTCTCGCCGGGGACGTTGGCGTACAGGCCCTCGCCGCGGCGCTCCACATGGCCCATCTTGCCGAACACGCGGCCGTCCGGGCTCGTGATGCCCTCGATGGCGGCAACCGAGCCGTTCGGGTTCACGTCGAGGTTCATGGACGGCGTGCCGTCCGCGTCGACGTACTGCGTGGCGACCTGACCGCCTGCGACGAGCTTCGCGAGCACGTCGTCGTTGGCCACGAAGCGGCCCTCGCCGTGGGAGATGGCCACGGTGTAGATGTCGCCGGGCGTGCAGGCGGAAAGCCACGGAGAGAGGCTCGAGGCCACGCGCGTGCGCACCAGGCGGCTCTGGTGGCGTCCGATGGTGTTGAACGTCAGCGTCGGGGCGTCCGGGGTGGCGTCGACGATGTCGCCGTAGGGCACGAGGCCCAGCTTCACGAGCGCCTGGAAGCCGTTGCAGATGCCGAGCATGAGGCCGTCGCGGTTCTTCAGCAGATCGCGGACCGCCTCGGTGACCTCGGGCGCACGGAAGAACGCCGTGATGAACTTGGCGGAGCCGTCGGGCTCGTCGCCGCCGGAAAAGCCGCCGGGGATCATGACGATCTGGCTTTCGCGTATGCGGCGCGCCAGCTCATGGGTGCTCTCGGCCACGGCCTCGGGCGTGAGGTTGTTGATGACGAAGGTGTCGGCCACGGCGCCGGCGGCGGTGAAGGCGCGCGCGGAGTCGTACTCGCAGTTGTTGCCCGGGAACACCGGGATGATCACGCGCGGGCGCGCGAACTTCTCGCCGGCATAGGCGTGCGGGGAGGCCGCCGTGTAGGTGATGGGCTCGACGGCGGGCAGCTGCTCGGCCGCATCGGCGGGCGTGCGGTAGGGGAACACGCCCTCGAGTGCGCTCTCCCACGCCTCCTGCAGCTCGGCGAGGTCGATCGTCTCGTCGGCGTAGTCGAGCACGTAGGCCTCGACCGTGGTGCCGAGCGGCTCGATGACGATGCCTGCCGGCGCGCTCTCGAGCACGTCGTCCGCGTCCTCGGCGAGCTCGACGATGAAGCTGCCGTACATGGGCTCGAACAGGCTGTCGACATCGACGTCCTCGGCGAGCTCAAGGCCGATCTGGTTGCCGAGGCACATCTTGAACAGGGCCTCGGCGCACCCGCCGTAGCCGGGCGTGGAGATGGCGAGCGCGGCGCCCGCCTCGCCGAGCTTCTCCACGAAGGAGAAGACGTCGAGCAGCTGGGCGGCGTTGGGGCGCCAGTCCTCGTCGTAGGTGGCCGGCGCGATGCGCACGACGCGGTGCGTGATGCCCTTGAACTCCGGCGACAGCGCACGGGAGGCGCGGCCGACGGCGACGGCGAAGGAGACGAGCGTGGGCGGCACGTCGAGGTCCTCGAACGAGCCGGACATGGAGTCCTTGCCGCCGATGGCGCCGATGCCGAGGTCGAGCTGGGCCATGAGGGCGCCCAGCACCGCCGCGACGGGCTTGCCCCAGCGCTCGGGCTCGGTGCGCAGACGCTCGAAGTACTCCTGGAAGGTGAGGTAGGCGCTCTCGTGCGCGAAGCCGGCGGCCACGAGCTTGGCCACGGACTCCACGACGGACAGGTAGGCGCCTGCGAACTGGTCTGCTTCCATCAGGAAGGGGTTGAAGCCCCAGGCCATCGCGGAGGCCGTGGTGGTCTCGCCGTCGACAGGGAACTTGGCGACCATGGCCTCGGCGGGCGTGAGCTGGGTCTTGCCGCCGAAGGGCATGAGCACGGTCGCCGCGCCGATGGTGGAGTCGAAGCGCTCGGAAAGGCCCTTGTTGGAGCACACGTTCAGGTCGGTGACGAGGCTCGTCATGCGCTCGGCGAGCGTCGTGCCCTCCCAGGCGGGCTGCCATACGGAGCGGGCCTCCACGTGCGCCGCCTGGTGCTTGGGCGCGCCGTTGGATGCCAGGAACTCGCGGGTGAGGTCGACGATGGCCACGCCCTGCCAGGCCATGCGGACGCGCGGCTCGTGGGTGACTTCGGCGATCACGGTCGCCTCGAGGTTCTCCTCGGCGGCGTAGCCCATGAACTCGTCGACGTCGTCCTCGGCCACAGCCACGGCCATGCGCTCCTGGGACTCGGAGATGGCAAGCTCGGTGCCGTCGAGGCCCTCGTACTTCTTGGTTACCTGGTCGAGGTCGATGTACAGGCCGTCGGCAAGCTCGCCGACGGCAACAGACACGCCGCCCGCGCCGAAGTCGTTGCAGCGCTTGATGAGGCGGCAGGCATCGCCGCGGCGGAACAGGCGCTGCAGCTTGCGCTCCATGGGGGCGTTGCCCTTCTGGACCTCGGCGCCGTCCTTTTCGATGGACTCGACGTTATGCGCCTTGGACGAGCCGGTGGCGCCGCCGATGCCGTCACGGCCGGTGCGGCCGCCGAGCAGGATGATCTTGTCGCCGGGCGCAGGGCACTCGCGGCGCACGTGGTCGGCCGGCGTGGCGCCCACGACGGCGCCGATCTCCATGCGCTTGGCCACGTAGCCGGGGTGGTAGAGCTCGGAGACCTGGCCGGTCGCCAGGCCGATCTGGTTGCCGTAGCTGGAATAGCCTGCTGCGGCGGTGGTCACGAGCTTGCGCTGCGGCAGCTTGCCGGCGAGCGTCTCGGACACGGGCACGGTCGGGTCGGCCGCGCCGGTCACGCGCATCGCCTGGTACACGTAGCTGCGGCCGGAGAGCGGGTCGCGGATGGCGCCGCCGATGCAGGTCGCCGCGCCGCCGAAGGGCTCGATCTCGGTCGGGTGGTTGTGGGTCTCGTTCTTGAACAGGAAGAGCCAGTCCTGGTCCTCGCCGTCGACGTCGACGGTCACGCGCACGGTGCAGGCGTTGATCTCCTCGGACTCGTCGAGGTTCTTGAGCTTGCCGGTTGCTTTAAGGTACTTGGCGCCGATGGTGCCCATGTCCATGAGGCAGACGGGCTTCTCATCGCGGCCGAGCTCATGGCGGATCTCCATGTAGCGGTCGAAGGCGGCCTGGACGACCTCGTCGTCGATCGCGACGTCGGTGAGCACGGTGCCGAAGGTGGTGTGGCGGCAGTGGTCGGACCAGTAGGTATCGATCACGCGGATCTCGGTGATGGTCGGGTCGCGGCCCTCGTCGAGGAAGTACTGCTGGCAAAACGCGATGTCGGCCTCGTCCATGGCAAGACCGCGCTCGGCGATGAAGGTCGCCAGCTCCTCGGGCGAGAGCTCACGGAAGCCGTCGAGCACCTCGACGGGCTCGGGATCGGGGACCTCGGTGGTGAGCGTCTCGGGCTTCTCGAGGCTGGCGAGACGCGCCTCGACAGGGTTGACCACGTAGTGTTTGATGGCGTCGACATCCGCATCGGAAAGGCTGCCGGTCAGGATGTAGACCTTGGCGGAGCGCACGGTGGGGCGCTCGCCCTGGCTGATGAGCTGGATGCACTCGCTCGCGGAGTCGGCGCGTTGGTCGAACTGGCCGGGCAGGAACTCGACGGCGAACACGGTCGCGCCGGGCACGTCGGGCAGCTCGTCGTAGGTGACGTCGACCTGGGGCTCCGAGAACACCACGGGCGTGCAGCGCGCGAACAGCTTCTCGTCGGCGCCCTCCACGTCGTAGCGGTTGAGGAGACGCAAGCCGTCGAGGCCGCTGATGCCGAGGATGCTCGTCAGCTCCGCCTTGAGCTGCGATGCCTCGACGTCAAAGCCGGGCTTCTTCTCCACATAGATGCGTGAGACCATTGAATCCTGCCTTCCTGTACGGATGTGGCCGTGGGTTCCGCGCGGCAGCGGCTGCCAGAGGCGTCAGCTTCCGGTACCTTCAGCCGCACGGTGTGCTAACCCTTCCATGATACGACAGGCGAAGGTTCGCGGGCGCGTGAGCCGGGGAGGGGCACATCGTTGCCAGAATGTGTGGGCGGGCAGGCGCTTGAGGCGCGACCGTCTGGGTATCTTTATTCCTGTCGACAACAGAACGGAGCCATCCATGCGAATCGAGACCATCGAGCTTCCTCGTCAACCCTACGGCAAAAAGACCCCCACGATGACGCTGTATCTGCAGGACAACATCCCCGTGCAGGCCGGACGTCTGCGCCCCGCGGTGGTCATCTGTCCCGGAGGCGGCTACCAGCGCTGCTCGGAGCGCGAGGCGGAGCCCATCGCGCTCGCGTTTTTGGCTCGCGGCTACCAGGCGTTCGTGGTCGACTACACCGTGCTCGACCATGCGGAGGCAGCGCGCGGCACGGCGCTGCTGCCCTATCCGCTCTACGACCTCGCGCATGCCGTGGCTACGGTGCGCGCACATGCGGAGGAGTGGTCGGTCGACGAGGACCGCATCGCGCTCGTCGGCTTCTCGGCGGGAGCGCACCTGTGCGCCGCGTACTCCGCCGTCTCGCGTCGTCTGAGCTTTCCCTTCGAGGCGGATTGCGCGATGCGCGACATCTCCGTGGCGGCGCAGGTGCTGTGCTATCCCGTGATCGACTTCTCGCTCGGCTGGCCGGATGACGAGGTCATCGCGCGTGTCCTGTGTGTCGACGGCGAGCTCGATGCGGTGCAGAACCTTGTGGACCGCGATACGCCGCGCACGTTTATATGGCACACCGCGGCCGATGCCTTCGTGCCGCCGGCCAACACCTTCGCCTATGCCGAGGCACTCGATCGGGCGGGTGTGGACTTCGATTGCCATGTGTTCCACCGCGGCCGCCATGGGCTTTCGCTTGCCACCGAGCAGACCGGCGTCGATGAGGCGCATCTCGACGAGCATGTTGCGCGTTGGATCGATCTTGCCGTCGAGTGGCTCGAGGAGGACCCCCGCTAGCGTGGGCGCAGGAAGGATTACCGTATGTACCGCATGACCGACGAGGAGTTCGAAGGCATCGTTTCCGACGCGCTGGATAGCATCCCGGACCATCTGTTCGAGGCGTTGGAGAATGTCATCGTTACCGTGGCGGATGAGCCCGATGACGATCAGCTTGCCGCCATGGACAGCGACGGGGCAGAGGTATGCGACGACGAGCTTCTGGGGCTCTATGACGGCCTGCCGCTCACCGAGCGCGGCGCGTACTACGGCGAGGGCGACCTGCCGGATGTCATCACGATCTTCAAGGGGCCGCACGAGCGCTGCTTCGAGGGGCGCGAGCGCGTGCACGAGGAGGTTCGCAAGACCGTGATCCACGAGGTCGGGCACTACTTCGGCAACGACGAGGCCATGCTCGAGGAGATGGGCTACCGCTAGGGACGCCGGCCGTCTGCTGCCGGCAGGTGCGATTCATTATCTGACGGCAGGGCCACGGTTATATGCGGCGGAGTCGCCGCATATAACCGTGGCCCTGCCGGTGAGGTGTCAAATCCGCGACTTTTGAGATATCTCATCAAATCGGTGGGTTTCTGACCGCGCCAAAACATCCAAAAGTATGCAAAACATTCGTCATTAACGCAGGTAAATTAAAAACTCTATGCAGCCGGTGTGATCGAGCAACTTCGGGCTGATTGCAACCTCTCAAAAGTCGCGAATTTGGTACCGCCAGGTCTCGGAGAACGCTTTTCGTCGGAAAAACCCGCGTCCGGCTGGCTAGCCGGACGCGGGCTGGGCATGCAAAGGACTGTGCGCCGTCGCGGGCCTACTCGTTCGCCTCGGCGCCCTCCGCCCAGGCGTCCACGTCCTCGATGCGGATGACGCTCGCCACCTCGCGCACGGGCTCGAGCGCCTCGAGGTCGGCGCGCAGCGCCTGCAGGTCGCGCTCGGTCGCCGTGTGGGTGAGGAACACGACAGAGCACTTCGTGCCGTCGCCATCGTGCAGCTGGTTGATGGTCGAGATCGATACGCCGTGGCGGGCAAACGTGTCCACGACCGGGGCGAGCGTGCCCACCTCGTCATCGACCACGAGGCGGATGTAATAGCGCGTGGCGAGGTCCTCGACGGAGCGGATGGGCAGCACGCGCCCGAAGGGCTCGATCTCGGCCTGGACGCGGTCGTTGTGCGAGATCGCGTCGGCGAGCTCGAGCACGTCGCCCACGACGGCCGAGGCGGTGGGGAAGGAGCCGGCGCCCGCGCCGTAGAACATGGTCTCTCCCACGGCGTCGCCCACGACGTACACAGCGTTCATGGCGCCGTTCACGCTGGCGAGCATGTGGTTGGCGGGAATCATGGTGGGGTGCACGCGCACGTCGACGCCGTCCGCCGTGTTGCGGGCGATGCCCAGCAGCTTGACCACGTAGCCGAGGCTCTTCGCCTGCTCGATGTCGGCTGCGGACACCTTGCGGATGCCCTCCTGGTACACGTCGTCGGTGGTCACGCGGGTGTGGAACGCGATGGACGAGAGGATGGCCACCTTGCTCGCGGCGTCGAAGCCGTCGACATCGGCGGTGGGATCGGCCTCGGCGTAGCCCAGGCGCTGCGCGTCGGCGAGCACCTCGTCGAAGTCGAGACCCTCGGCGTCCATGCGCGAGAGAATGTAGTTGGTGGTGCCGTTCAGGATGCCGGCCACCGTGAGGATCTCGTTGCCCACGAGCGCGTGCTCGAGCGCGTTGACGATGGGGATGCCGCCACCCGCGGAGGCCTCGCAGCGGATCTGCACGCCGTTTTCCGCGGCGAGCTTGGCCAGGCGCTCGACATGGCGGCCGAGCAGGGCCTTGTTCGCGGACACCATGTGCTTGCCGGAGGTGAGCGCCGCCTCGAAGATCTCGGTGGCGGGGTGCTCGCCGCCGATGAGCTCGATGACGATGTCGATGTCGGGATCGGCCACGACATCGTGCCAGTCGGTCGTGAAGTTCTCCGGCGCGATGCCGAGCTCGGCGGCGCGGGAGACCTCGAGCGCGCTCGCCTTCTTGATGCGCAGGTCGATGCCGTAGGCGGAGAGGTACTCGTCGCGATGGCGGGCGATGAGGCGGGCGACGCCGCCGCCCACGGTTCCCAGGCCGATGAGGCCGACGTTGACGGTGCGCGGGGTGCTGTCCATGGTGTCTCCTATCGCGTTGCAGATGGTCGATGGTGTCCGCCACCCATTGTGCCATGCGCGGGGGCGCCGGCGCGCTCACAAACGGCACGCGCCGCCGACTGGAAACATGGGGCGGGGTCAATCATGGGCGTGCCGGCCCGTCTTGGGAGCCGCCAGATGAGAAGGGCCGCGCGCCCAGCGCGACAAGGCGGCGCGACCGCGGTCGCAAACGCGCAGCTCATCGCGGTTGCCGGCTGCGAGCTCTCAGCGATCGGGCGCCCGGGCGCACCGCGCGTGGGACGGCGCCGTTTTCGACCTGCGCCCAAGGATGCACTTTAGCTCCGTGGTGTAACAGAGATGTAACACGTCGTTATGCCGGTGGGCTCGCAGAAAAACTGCAGGTCGAATCGGGGGAGTCGAAAAAAGGGGCGCGCACGGGCCCGCAGGCGGCGTATGCACGCCTTACCTTTTCTATACAAAACGAGTAAGGTAGACCGCACCACCGGCAACGGGAAAACGGGGGGAAGCGTTCCGGTCCCATCGGTGGTCGTTCCATTTTTCGCCGGGGTCGCACCCCGGCCGCAACGTGAGAGGAGAGCCGCTATGTCGAGCCTCAACGGTACGTCGTTCAACCCTGTCGTCAGCCGCAGGAGCATCATTGCAGGAATTGCCGGTCTGGGGGCCGCGGGCGTTCTCGCCGGCTGCTCCAACGATGAGGGCGGCCAGTCCGCCGGCAGCACCTCCGGCTCCGCTTCTGGCGCCACCTTCAAGATCGGCGGCATCGGACCCACCACCGGCGCTGCGGCCATCTACGGCAACGCGGTGAAGAACGGTGCCCAGATCGCTGTCGACGAGATCAACGCCGAGGGCGGCGACATCCAGTTCGAGCTCAACTTCCAGGACGACGAGAACGACGCCGAGCGTTCCGTCAACGCCTACAACAACCTCAAGGACTGGGGCATGCAGATCCTCATGGGCACCGTCACCACCACCCCGTGCGTGGCCGTGTCCTCCGAGACCAACGCCGACAACATGTTCCAGATCACCCCGTCCGGCTCCTCGACCGACGTCATCGGCGGCCAGCCCGACGCGGACGGCAACATCTCCACGCCGCGCAAGGAGAACGTCTTCCAGATGTGCTTCACCGACCCCAACCAGGGTGCGGCCTCTGCACAGTACATCTCCGAGCAGGCGCTTGGCACCAAGATCGCCATCATCTACAACAACTCCGACACCTACTCCACCGGCATCTACAACAGCTTCAAGGCCGAGGCCGAGGCCGACGGTCTGGAGATCGTGTCCGAGACCACCTTCACCGATGACTCCGCGACCGACTTCTCCGTGCAGCTGAACGACGCGAAGAACGCCGGTGCCGACCTGGTGTTCCTGCCGATCTACTACACCCCGATCTCGCTGATCCTCACCCAGGCCAACCAGATGGGCTATGCGCCCAAGTGGTTCGGCGTCGACGGCATGGACGGCCTTCTGACCGTCGAGGGCTTCGACACCTCGCTCGCCGAGGGCTGCATGCTGCTGACCCCGTTCGTCGCCACCGCCGAGGACGAGGCCACCCAGGACTTCGTCGCCAAGTTCGAGGAGGTTGCCAGCGAGACCCCCAACCAGTTCGCCGCCGACGCCTACGACTGCGTCTATGCGCTCAAGGACGCCCTCGAGCAGGCTGGCGTGGCCGCCGATGCCGATTACTCCGACATCTGCGACGCGCTCGTCGAGGTCTTCACTTCCGGTGACTTCTCGTTCACGGGCCTCACCACCGCCGGCGAGGCTGCCACCTGGTCCGATACCGGCGAGATCTCCAAGCAGCCCATGGGCATGGTCATTCAGGACGGCGTCTACATGCCGCTCGATGCCTAAGGCTTAACGCATACGTACGGATTGAGCGGAGGCTGCCTGCCGCAGGGCGGCCTCCGCTTTCGGTTTATGAAAAGTGGAAAGGAGGGGCCATGGAAATTCTCGCCAATATCATCAACGGTGCGAGCCTCGGCAGCGTGTACGCCATCATCGCTCTGGGCTACACCATGGTGTACGGCATCGCCAAGATGCTCAACTTCGCCCACGGCGACGTCATCATGGTTGGCGCCTATATCTGCTTCTGCGCCGTGAGCTACCTCGGGCTTCCCGCCCTTGCGGGCGTCGTGCTGTCGGTCATCGGCTGCACGGTGCTGGGCATCGTGGTCGAGCGTCTCGCCTATAAGCCCCTGCGCAACGCCCCGTCGCTCAACGTCCTCATCACCGCCATCGGCGTGAGCTACTTCCTGCAGAACGCGGCGCTCATCATCATGGGCTCCGACCCCAAGTCGTTCTCGTCCATCATCGCCCTGCCTGCGCTGCAGCTCTTTGACGGTCGTCTCACCATCAGCGCCACCGCGGTGATCACCATCCTCGCGTGCGTGATCATTATGGTCGCGCTCACGCTCTTCACCACGAAGACCAAGATGGGCAAGGCCATGCGCGCCTGCTCCGAGGATCGCGACGCCGCTCAGCTCATGGGCATCAACGTGAACTCCACCATCTCGATGGTGTTCGCCATCGGCTCGGGCCTCGCGGCCATTGCGGGTATCCTCATGTGCTCCGCGTACCCCACGCTCATGCCCACGACCGGCTCCATGCCCGGCATCAAGGCCTTCACGGCGGCGGTGCTCGGCGGCATCGGCTCCATTCCCGGTGCGGCGCTCGGCGGCGTGCTGCTGGGCATCATCGAGATCCTGGCCCGCGCCTACATCTCCACGCAGCTCGCTGACGCCGTGGTCTTCGCGGTGCTCATCGTCATGCTGCTCATCCGTCCGGCCGGCTTGCTCGGCAAGCCCGTGAACGAGAAGGTGTAGGTGAGACTATGGGTATCAAGGCTTTGAAGCCGCAGACGCGCTCGACGATCATCACTTATGCCATCGTGATCGTTGCGTTCTTCGCGGTCACGGTGCTCGACGGCATGGGCTTCATTTCCAACTCGCTGTCCGGCCAGCTCGTTCCCATCTGTGCATACGTGTCGCTCGCCGTATCGCTGAACCTCGTCGTCGGCGTGTCGGGCGAGCTGTCGCTCGGCCATGCGGGCTTCATGAGCGTCGGCGCCTTCACGGGCGTCGTGGCCGCGGGTTGCCTTACGCGCATGGGCGTCGAGTCCGAGATCCTGCTGTTCGTGGCGGCTGCCGTGATCGGTGCCGTCGCGGCTGGCATCATCGGCTTTTTGGTGGGCATCCCCGTCATGCGCCTGCGCGGCGACTACCTGGCCATCGTGACCCTGGCGTTTGGCGAGATCATCAAGAACCTGCTGAACAACTTCTATATCGGTGTCGATGACGCCGGCCTGCACTTCTCGATGACCGACAGCTCGTCGCTCGGCATGACGCAGGGCACCATCCTCATCAACGGCCCCAAGGGTGCCGTCGGCATCGATAAGATCTCGACGTTCGCCTTGGGCATCCTGCTCGTGCTCATCACCGTGGCCGTGGTGCTCAACCTCATGCACAGCCGCGACGGCCGTGCCATCATGGCTGTGCGCGACAACCGCATCGCCGCGGAGAGCGTGGGCATCAACGTCACCAAGTACCGCCTCATGGCCTTCACCGTGGCCTCCGCCCTGGCGGGTGCCGCAGGCGTTCTGTACGCCATGAACTACTCGACCATCACGCCGTCGCAGTTCGACTTCAACCAGTCGATCCTGATTCTGGTGTATGTGGTCCTGGGTGGCATGGGCAACATCTCCGGTTCCATCATCTCGGCGGCCTTCCTCACGGTGCTGCCCGAGGTGCTGCGCCCGATCAACAACTACCGCATGCTCATCTACGCTGTGGTCCTCATCCTCGTGATGGTCGTGCCCAACACGAAGCTCTACCAGCGCGCGGCCGAGGCCCTGCGCTCCAAGCTGCACCGTGAGTCCAAGACCCCTGCCGCGGCCACGGAAGGCGGTGAGGGCAATGAGTAAGTTCACCGATTTTGCCAAGCAGCGTCGCGAGAGCACCAAGATGGTGCCGGTGCCGAGCGTGTCCATCATGCCCGAGCGCGACCTGGGCCGTGCCCCTGCGCTCGAGTGCCTGCATCTGGGCATCGACTTCGGCGGTCTTAAGGCCGTCGATGACTTCAACATCACTGTCGGCCGCACCGAGATCTGCGGTCTCATCGGCCCCAACGGTGCCGGCAAGACCACGGTGTTCAACCTGCTCACCAAGGTCTACCAGCCCACGCGCGGAACCATCATGGTCGACGGCCACGACACCGCCGGCCTCGACCCGGCGCGCGTGAACCGCTTGGGCGTGGCGCGTACGTTCCAGAACATCCGCCTGTTCAACACGCTGACGGTGGAGGAGAACGTCGCGGTCGGCCTGCACAACCAGCACCACTGCGGCATGGCGACCTCCATCCTGCGCCTGCCCCATCACTGGAAGAGCGAGAAGTACTACCACGAGCGCGCGCTCGAGCTGCTCGACATCTTCGACATGGCCGGCCTTGCCGACCACGAGGCGGGAAGCCTTCCCTACGGCGCCCAGCGTCGTCTCGAGATCGTTCGCGCGCTGGCCACGAACCCGAAGCTGCTGCTGCTCGACGAGCCGGCGGCGGGCATGAACCCGTCCGAGACGGCTGAGCTCATGGAGAACATCGTCAAGATCCGCGATCAGTTCCAGATCGCCATCATGCTCATCGAGCACGACATGAACCTCGTCATGAACATCTGCGAGGGCATCTGCGTGCTCAACTTCGGCAAGATCATCGCCAAGGGCACGCCCGAGGAGATCCAGCAGAACGACGCCGTCATCGAGGCCTACCTCGGTAAGCAGAAGGAGGTCGAGGCGTAAAGATGCTTTCCGTCTATAACATCAACGTGTGGTATGGCGCGATCCACGCCATCAAGAACGTCTCCTTCGAGGTCAACGATGGCGAGATCGTCGCGCTCATCGGCGCGAACGGCGCCGGCAAGTCCACGACGCTTAAGACGCTCTCGGGCCTTCTGCGCTCGCGTTCGGGCTCCATCAAGTTCATGGACACCGACATCATGCACGCCCCTGCCGAGAAGATCGTGGAGCAGGGCCTTGTGCACGTTCCCGAGGGCCGTCGCATCTTCCAGCAGATGACGGTCGAGGAGAACCTCGACATGGGCGCCTACACGCAGCCCAAGGAGACCATCGCGAGCAATCTCGAGCGCGTCTACGAGCACTTCCCGCGCCTCGCGGAGCGCCGCCGCCAGATCGCCGGCACGCTGTCGGGCGGCGAGCAGCAGATGCTCGCCATGGGTCGCGCGCTCATGGCCAACCCGAAGCTGCTCATGCTCGACGAGCCGTCGATGGGCCTGGCGCCCATCCTGGTCGAGCAGATCTTCGAGATCATCCAGGCGCTGCACCAGGCGGGCACGACGATTCTGCTCGTCGAGCAGAACGCCCAGGCGGCGCTTTCGATCGCCACGCGCGGCTACGTCATGGAGACCGGCACCATCACGCTGTCCGGTTCCGGTCAGGATCTGCTGCACAACGACGACGTCCGCAAGGCCTATCTGGGCGGCTGACGCGAAGCAGAGCGGCTAGCTTGGCAGCTGGGATAGCCCATCTGCCACGGTTTCGGCGGCCGGCTTCCCGCATGGGAGGCCGGCCGCCTTTTCTGCGCGCATACCCGTGTCTGCTTTCGGGCTTGCATGAGAGTCTCCTTTTGAAGGAGCTTCCTGGATGAAAAAGCGCAGGAAGCTCCTTCCATTCGCCTCGATCATCCATGCTCGCGGGCGCGCTAGTTCGCTTGCCGCTGGCGAAGCGGCGCGTCCGCGGGCTTTACATTGCTCTGATATGCGTTTGATAGAATGGCAAAACCACAGGTAGCTTGGGTAATTCAAGCGGTTTGGGCGGAGGTTTCGCCATGAAGGGTCATCGGTTTGCGGCAGGGTTTCTGGCAAGCGTGCTGATGGTCGTGCTGTGCATGGTGCTCGTGGGGTGCTCCGGTCTGACGGAGAGCGCCCCTGAAGCGGCCTCCGACATTTCGACCCAGACAGACTCCCAGGAGCCCTCAGAGGTCGCAGGCGTGACCGTGGCCGAGCAGGATAATGTCCAGACGTTCGATCTGGCCGACGGCGAACCGGTGGCCACACTTAAGATTGCGTCAGGCTCCGAAAACAAGGAGGCGGCGCGCGCCATCAAGCACGCCGTCGGCGCCACCGGCGTTGCCGTCGAGATGCACTACATGGGTTCGCTCGATATCATGGCGGCGCTCGAAGCGGGCGGCGAGGACTACGACGCCGTCTGGCCCGCCTCGTCCATGTGGATCTCGATGGGCGACACGCAGCGTATCACGCGCAACGTGCAGTCGACCTCGACGACGCCCGTCGTGTTCGGCATCGCGAAATCGAAAGCAATAGAGCTCGGGTGGGCAGACGAGTCGGGTACGACGACCTCGCCTACAACCGCCGAGATTCTCGAGGCTGTGCAGGAGGGAAGGCTTACGTTCGCCATGACATCGGCGACGCAGTCGAACAGTGGAGCCTCTGCTTACCTCGCCTTCTTGACGGCGCTGTCGGAAGCCGACGGGCCGCTTACCTCCGAGGACCTCGCCGACGGTAACCTTACCGGCCGGGTGGCGGCACTGCTTGATGGCGTGGACCGCTCCTCAGGTTCGTCTGACTGGCTGAAGGAGATGGTCGTGGCCGACCCCGATCAGCACCAGGCGATGGTGAACTACGAATCGCTCGTCTCGCAGGCGAACCGTGAACTCGAGGAGGCGGGTGATGAGCCGATGCTCGTCATCTACCCGGCCGACGGCATAGCGGTGTCCGACAGCCCTCTGGCGTTCGTCGACCGCGGGCAGAGCGAAGAGGTCGAATCCGCCTTTAAGAGTTTCCAGGAGGCGCTCGCCGAGCCTGAGGCCGCCCTCGAGATGGAGCGCGTGGGACGGCGAACGGGCTTGGGAGGAAAGGTCGTTCATGCCGATGATGCCGAAGTCGAGCAGGCGTTCAGCTCCGGGTGGGGGATCATCGAGGATGCGAGTGCGCTCAAGTCAATTCCGCTGCCGGCAGGCGATGTGATCTCGCAGGCGCTCACGCTCTACCAGACCGGTCTCAAGAAGGCCTCCTATACCGTGTGGGCTGTCGACTACTCCGGCTCGATGCTCGGCGCGGGTAAGCAGGGTGTCGTCGACGGGCTCACCCAAGCGCTTGACCCGGCGCGCGCGGCAGAGTCCATGATCCAGCCGACCGAGGATGACGTGAACGTGCTCATCCCGTTTGCCGGGCAGCCTGACGAGGCGCTCGTCGCGACGGGTTCCGATACCGCGGGGCTGCTCCGGTACGCGCGGGATCGCGAGGCCATCGGCGGTACCGACATGTACGCGGCCCTCATACGCGCGCTCGATTTCGCACGCCAGGCGAAGACCGAGGGCGGCTACACGGTTGCGATCGCCCTCATGAGCGATGGCGTATCCGAGACGTACACGCGCGACGCGTTCATCTCCGCCTACGCCGAGGCGGCCGTGGACGTGCCTATCTTTCCCATCATGTTCGGCGATGCCGACCCCACGCAGCTCGATGAGCTTTCGAGCTTATCCAACGGACGGACCTTCGACGGGCGCTCCGGAGACCTTGCATCGGTCTTCCGCCAGGTCAAAGGTTACAACTAGGGTGCACGGGTATATGGGGTATGTCGTAGGCGCGATAGCGGGCATCGCAGCGGGCATTGCATGCGCGGTGTTCATCGGCGGCGCTTTGGGGCTCGCGGTGGGCGTCGCAGTCGCAGGGCTTCTGTATGTGGGCGTCGGCGCGCTGCTGCGTCCCGAGCGTCGGCTGGCGGGCGTGGCGGCGAGCATGCTTCCCGAAGGGGATGCCGCGGTGGAGAAGATTGACGCGGCGCATCGGCTCGTGCGCGAAATCGGGACGCGTCGCGGCAAGATCCGCGATGCGGCCATCAACCGCGAGGTGGACGATCTCTTGCGCGATATCAGCGCGCTCGTCACGGCGGTCGAGGAACAGCCGGCTACCTATCGGCGCCTCGGCCATTTTCTGTCGACCTATGCGGACCAATGCGTGCGCATGCTCGATGGCTATCTGGCTGTCGAGCGCTTGAGCACGCCAGAGCTTCTGCGGGGCGCGCACGCGGATGCGCTCGAGGCGCTCGCAGCGCTGCAGGGTGCGGCCAAAGGTGAGCTTGCGCGTGCGACCGGTGCGAAGGCATCGGAGCTCGAGGCAAGCTCGGAGGCCATTAAACGCCTGATGGAGATGGATGGATACAAGCCGGATGCACCGGCGGACGCGACGTCGTCTGATGGTGGTGGAAGAATGGAACAAGAGGATGTCTAAGGGCAGGATCATCGGATTGATATGCGTGCTCGCGGCGGTGCTTATCGTCGGCGGCGCGATGCTGTTTCGGCAGGCGCAGCCCGAGCCCGAGCCTGCGCCCGCACCGGTGGAGCCCATCGAGATGACGGGATATCTCGGCGGCGAAAAGATCTCTTTGTTCGATGACCCCGAGTTCATCAGCCTGGCGGAGCAGGCGGCGCTTTCCATCGGCTATCGCAAGGCGGGGTCGCTCGCCATGATGGAGGCGCCCATCGAGGGCATGGACTACCTGTTTCCCTCATCGCAAGCTGCGGTGGCATACGGACATGAACGGGGAATCGAGCCCGTGTCAGAACAGATCGTGCTGAACTCGCCC